>NZ_JAGGQP010000003.1 GCF_018613235.1 Bacillus sp. ISL-41 | reverse complement strand
AGTGTCGCCTCCTAGAAACTCCGAAACTTCGACTCCGCCGGCAGAAGCAAAGTGCGCTTCTTTGTCGGAGTCTCCAGTTTCTGCGTTTCTGGACAGTCTCTATACTTTTCGAGTTCGGTCCGCCCGATGAAGTCAAAGAGCGACTTCACCGGTCGGCCCTCCAACGCTGGTCGGGGCTGAACAAGGCGCTTGCGCTTTTCTTAATAGCTTTTAACGTAATCCATCAAAATCTCTTTATACTTTTCCAGCGATTCCAGCTCGATAAACTCGTCATCCCCATGCCAGTTCGCTCCGCTTGGACCAAACTCGATTGCCGGGATTCCGTGTGCTGCGAAATACTGGGTATCTGCTGCCCCGTGCTGGCCGAAAATTACTGCTTCGCCGGCAATGTGTTTTTCCAAAACGGGTTTCAGCTGAGTAATGAATGGGTCATCGTGTTTTGTCGCCACAGGGATTCCCTTCAACCCTACGGTAACTTTGCCGTCTGAAATCCCCTCGATTTGCTGCACCATCGAATCAGGATCTTGTCCAGGGAGATAGCGTATATCAAGGGACATCACACAATGATCTGGTACCTTGTTAAAAACTTCACCACCGGATATGATGGCAAGGTTAACAGATGGTGAAGGATAAAACTCCGAGCTTTCTTTTGTAAAAGGCAGTTCCTGCAGTTTTTCGTAAACTCGATACGCCTTGACAATGGCATTATCGCCTTCCCACGGCCGGCTGCCGTGGGCGGATTTTCCGGTGACTTCGACTTCGAGCCTCAATACACCTTTGGCCTGCAGGGCGATCCCCAGCTGTGTTGGTTCAGAAGAGATGACAAAATCTCCGCGGTAATCATTTTCTACAAGGTAGCCAGTACAATTCATCCCGCCAATCTCTTCGTCCGAAACAATCTGCAGCTGGATTTTCACTCCGATTTTTTGGCTGCGCAACTCTTTCATCGCGACCATCATCGCGGCAACGCCAGCTTTCATATCAGCCGCGCCTCTTGCGTAGATCCGGCCATTCTTTTCAACGGGAACGAATTGCTCTTTTTTGCCGCTGACGACATCAACATGTCCGTTGAATACAATCGTTTTATCTCCCTCGCCAATCTCGCAGACCAGCATTTTATATCCATTATTCTCAATCAAACTCGGCTGCAATTCATGCTCGATAAGCCACTGCTTGCAAAATTCCACCGCCTGATTGGCACCTTCCTTCGTGGAGCTGTCAATCAGGATCAATTCTTTCAATAATTCCTTCATAATTTAAACACTCCTTGAAAAGGTTCTACAATACAATACCACTCTAGTTCATTTTCAATCTCAATAATATATGGCAGAAGAGCCTATCAGGAGATACTTATTTTAAATCATTCGAATGGGAATTTAGTTATAAGGGTGTGTATATAAAATAGGGTGAAATAGGCCCAAATGCAAGCGTTTTTATGACGAAATGTTTAGAAAAGTCAGGTCTATCAGTCCATTTCCGATTTCGTGAATCCTACTATAATTAAACACGTATCTACCAATTTAATCATTAAGGAGATGGATTTCTTGAAGAAGCCTTTGCGCAAGATAGGAAAAACTGTTGTCGCAACAACAATGGCATTGTCTGTGTTAGCGGGCCCAGTTTCTTATAAATCATTTGCAGCTGGGAAGCCTGATCAGGCAGGGAAGCATGAAGTGCAGCTGCGTATTATGGGAACAACAGATATTCATACAAATTTATATAACTACGATTACTATAAAGGAGTGGCGGTTCCGGACTTCGGCCTGGCTAAAACAGCTACTTTAATTAAAGAAGCAAGAGAAGAAGAAGCTGGGAAAAACAGCTTGTTATTCGATAATGGTGACTTGATTCAGGGGAATCCGCTCGGCGATTATAAAGCCAAGGTAGATGTACTTGAAGATGGGGAAATGCACCCTGTTTTTGAAGCTATGGAACTACTGGACTATGATGCTGCGACAGTTGGAAACCATGAGTTTAACTATGGATTGGACTACCTTGACGAAGTGCTGGATGACGCACCAATGCCATATGTAAATGCGAATGTTTACAAGTATGATGGCGATGACAATCCTGACAATGATGAAAACTATTTTAAGCCTTATACTGTCTTTAATAAAAAGGTAACGGATGCAAATGGCAAAACCCAGGTGATTAAAATTGGGGTTGTCGGTGCGGTGACACCGCAAATCGTTCAGTGGGACAAAGCGAATCTTGACGGGAAAGTGATTACGAAAGATATTGTAAAATCAGTAGAATCCCAAATTCCTAAAATGAAAGAAGAGGGCGCTGATATTATCATTGCACTTGCCCACTCTGGTATCGGCGACGAAAAAGTAGTTGAGATGGAAGAAAACGCTGCCTACGATCTGACAAAAGTCGAAGGAATCGATGCCATCATCTCCGGCCATAATCACCTGAACTTCCCAGGCAACTTCATTGGATTGCCAGGCGTTGATGCTGAAAACGGCACAATCAATGGAGTTCCGGTTGTCATGCCAGGAAGCTGGGGAAATCAGCTTGGTGTCATGGACCTTACCATTGTAAAAGAAAAAGGTAAATGGAATGTGAAGAGTTCCAAGGCTCAATTAAGAGCTGTCTATGATAAAACGACTAAGACAGAGTTGGCGAAACCCGATTCAGAAATTTTAGAAGCGGTAAAAGAAGATCATGAAGGTACGGTGGAGTATGTAAACCAGCCGGTAGGCAAAACGACTGCCGATATCCACAGCTATTTTGCTTTAGTCCAGGATGATCCATCTATCCAAATCGTTACGAACGCACAAAAATGGTATGCTGAGCAAAAAGTAAAAGGTACTGCAGACGAGAATCTGCCAATCCTTTCAGCGGGAGCTCCTTTTAAAGCAGGCGGACGCAATGGTTCAGAATACTATACGTATATCCCTGAGGGAACAATTGCAATCAAGAACGTAGCAGACCTTTATCTGTATCCAAACACAGTGGCTACAATCAAGGTGACAGGTGCGGATGTTAAGGAATGGCTTGAAATGTCTGCAGGACAGTTCAACCAAATCAACGAAAATAAAACGGATGAACAAGAGTTAATCAACACTAGCTTCCCAACTTATAACTATGATGTCATCGATGGCGTAACTTACGAAATTGATGTTACCGAACCAGCAAAATATGATAAGGATGGAATTGAGATTAATTCTAATGCAAACCGGATTAAAAACCTCCAATATAATGGACAGCCAATCGATCTTGATCAGGAATTCCTTGTTGTAACGAATAACTATCGTGCAAACGGCACCTTCCCGGGTGTCAGGAATAAAACGGCAGTGGAAATGTATCCGGATGAAAATCGCCAGGTAATCATCGATTATATCAGTGAACTGGAAACAATTGACCCATCTGCTGATAACAACTGGAGCTTTGCAGGAGTAGAAAAAGAGCTGAATGTAACATTTACTTCTTCACCTTCTGCACAAGAAGCGCTTCCGGAGACAGGTCTGATTAATTATGCTGGAAATGCTGCAGATGGTTTTGCAAAGTACCAGCTGCACCTGCCAATCGGCCTTCAGCTTTTGGGAATCAATGATTTCCATGGCCAGCTGGACACTTATAACTCAAAAATCAATGCAGGCGGTGTTGAATACCTTGCTGCATATTTGAAAGAACGCGAAGCTGAAAATCCTAATACATTGATGCTTCATGCAGGCGATGCTGTAGGAGCTAGCTCCCCGGTATCCGCTTTGCTTCAGGACGAGCCTACAATCAAAATTTTGAACGAGCTTGGTTTTGACGCAGGTACTGTCGGAAACCACGAGTTTGATGAAGGTGTAGAGGAAATGATGCGCTTGATCGATGGTGGAGCCCATCCGAAAACAGTGGACAAGTATGGTGTATTTGAAGGTGCCAACTTCCCTTATGTCGCGGCTAATGTTGTTGACAAAGTTACAGGTGAGAACATTTTAGAGCCATATACAGTAATCGACGTAAATGGAATACCAGTCGGTGTCATCGGTGTAGCTTTATCTGATACACCAAACATTGTCATTCCAAGTGCAGTTCAGGATGTGCAATTCACCGACGAAACTGAAGCGATCAACCTCTATACTGAGGAGTTAAAGGCGCAAGGTGTTGAAACAATTGTTGTTTTAGCGCATAACCCATCTTTTTCAAAAATGGATGGTTCTGACGCAGGTGAAGAGCTTGTTGAGATCGCTCGAAATGTGGATGATGAAGTAGATGTGTTATTAGGCGGACATAATCACGCTTACACTAACACAAAAGTTGACGGCAAAATTGTCGTTCAGTCCTATTCTTCTGGTACAGCTTTTTCAGATGTAGATTTATTGATCAACCCTGTAACGAAGGATGTCATGGTTGGCAAATCAGAAATCGTCACAACATACCGTGATCAAATTGAGCCAGATGCTGAAATTAAAGCGATGCTTGACACCTATGTAGCGGATGTTGCACCAATTCTGAATGAAGTAATCGGGACATCTCTTTCTTACATCAGCCGTGATACAAGTGCTTCTGGTGAATCTGCAATGGGTAACCTCGTGGCAGATGCAATGCGTTGGGAGACAGGAACTGATTTTGCCTTCATGAACTCAGGCGGGGTCCGTGCTGACATTGATGCAGGTGAAATCACGTGGAAAGAAGCTTTCACCGTTCAGCCATTCGGTAATGATCTTGTAAAAATGAATGTGACTGGTGAAGTCATCAAGACATTGCTAGAGCAGCAATGGGGCAGTAAAGTCCGTATCATGCCAATTTCAGGCTTGAAGGTAACTTACGATGATTCAAGAGCTGCCGGAGACCGTATTGTGTCGATAACGAAGAATGATGGAACACCAGTTGAAATGGATCAAACCTATTCAATCACAGTCAACAACTACATGGCTGGAGGCGGGGATGGATATGCAATCCTTGCGACCATTACTGACAAGACAATCGATGTAGTCGATTTGGATGCATTGGTCAACTATATCAAGGCTCACGGTGAAGTTAATCCGCAAATTGAGGGTCGTGTAACGAAATTAAATTAATAGTTTAGAAGGGGAGGGCAATATTTGCTCTCCTTTTTTTGCGTAAACCACTATTTTCCTGATAGTCCATTTGAATCAAATTTAGATACACGAAGAAAATTTCCCAATATAACGCTTTATTAAAATAGTTTTATTGACACTTCTTTTTGAGATGGAAACAGGATGATAGGCTCAGTTTTATTTTAAAAGTGAGGTTTTTTATTAAAAACGAGTAATTTTATAGGTAAATATTATTATTTTATAAAAATTTACAATATTTCAAAACCTTGCTACAATTTCAATCAGATTCTTCTGAAAATATGAAAAATCGAAACTTGGAAAATAGCAGGGGGTTATCTTTTTGAAGAAGAAAAGTTCGTTGAAGGTTCTATCCAGCGTCGCGGCAAGTGCTGTCTTCGCATCAACATTATTTGCGGGTTCGTTTGCTGGGCCAACTGCAGCACCCAAGAGTGTGGCAGCTGCGACAGCTCCTGAATCTGCACCAATAGACTTGAACATTGTTGACCAGGATCGCCTGGCAAAGGCTTTGCAGGAGCGAGGCCTGATTGCGAAAGGTGCTTCACCTGAGGAAGTCAATAAAGCGGTAACAGAATATATTAAACAGAAGCAGGGAGCAAAAGCAGGCAAGACAGATAATCACGCTGCTGAACATGAAATGGCAAAGAAGTCCAAGGACTTTTTGACAAAGCAAAAGGACAAGCTGACTAAGCAGCTTGAAAAAGGGCATGACAACTACAAAACGGGCAAGCCAACTGGATATGCGAAAGTAGATCCTGCGAAACAAGCTGCTTACAATGGTACAGTCAGGGAAGATAAGGTTCTTGTTCTTCTGGCTGAATTTGCAGACTTCAAGCACAATAACATTGAGCAAGAAGAAGGCTATATGTATTCAGACGACTTCAGCCGCGAGCATTATGAAAAAATGCTGTTCGGTGACGAAGAGTTCACATTATTCAATGGTGAAAAGGTTCAAACGTTCAAGCAATATTATGAAGAACAGTCTGGCGGCAGCTACACAGTTGACGGACATGTTACGGACTGGGTGACGGTACCTGGAAATGCAGCAGATTATGGTGACGACAATCCAGAGGGCGGACATGATAACCTGAATCCTAAAGGACCGCGTGACTTTGTAAAGGATGCATTGAATGCTGCTGTTGAAAGCGGCCTTGATCTTTCTCAGTTTGATGAATTCGATCTTTATGATTTAGACGGCGACGGAAACCAGAACGAGCCGGATGGACTCGTTGACCACTTGATGGTCCTTCACGCTGGTGTTGGCCAGGAAGCTGGAGGCGGCAAGCTTGGTGACAATGCTATTTGGTCACACCGCTGGGTATTGAATGGCGTTCATAGAGTCCCTGGCACTGAAGGAACTGCTCAAGTACCATACTGGGGCGGATCAATGGCTGCCTACGACTACACAATCGAGCCTGAAGATGGAGCAGTTGGTGTATTCGCACACGAATTCGGACATGACCTGGGTCTTCCAGATGAGTACGATACACAGTACACTGGACAAGGTGAGCCGGTTGCATCATGGTCGATCATGAGCGGCGGCAGCTGGAATGGAGCAGTAGCAGGCACAGAGCCGACAAGCTTCTCTCCGCAGAACAAGGAGTACTTCCAAAAGATCATGGGCGGCAACTGGGCTAACATCACGGAAGTGAATTACGATGAAATAGACGAAAATGGTTTAACTGCTGTTATCGACCAGAGTGTAACGAAGTCGAAGAATAACGGTATTGTAAAAGTTAATCTTCCTAAGAAGAAGGTAAAGGGCATTGAGCCTGCTTTCGGTGAAAAGTACTACTACAGCAAAAAAGGTGATGACCTGCACACTGCATTGGAAACACCTGTATTTGACCTGACAGCTGCAACGACAGCAACTTTCGACTACAAAGCATGGTACGAAGTGGAATTCGATTATGACTATGTATATGTAAATGCTGTGACTGAAGACGGCACGGAAGTTCAATTGGATCTTATCGGCGACGAAAACACTGCTGGCGGCATGGAAACAACTCAAGGGCAGTGGGAAGACAAGTCTTATGACTTAAGCCAGTTCGCAGGACAGAAAGTGAAGCTTGTGTTTGATTATGTAACAGACGGAGGACTTGCTCCTGAAGGTTTCGCAATAGATAACCTTAGCCTGACTGTTGACGGCGAAGTTGCTTTCTCTGACGATGCAGAAGGCACTCAACAAGTGACTCTTGATGGTTTTATCTCTTCAAACGGTTTGTTTGATAAAGACCACTACTACTATCTTGAGTGGAGAAACTACGCTGGCGCTGACAAAGGCTTGATTGAAGGCCGCGGCGTGAAGTACAACACTGGTTTGGTTGTCTGGTATGGTGACGACAGCTTCACAGACAACTGGGTTGGCGTCCACCCGGGCGAAGGCTTCATCGGGGTTGTTGACTCTCATCCAGAAGCAATCGTCGGCACGCTCAATGGACAGGATTCTGTAAAGAGCAGCACACGCTACCAAATCTCTGACGCAGCATTCTCACTTGATAAGGCACCTGCCTGGACAGTTGATTCTCCATCACGCGGAGTGTTCGATTATGAAGGCCTTCCAGGTGTGGCAACATTTGATGACTCACACAAGTACATCAACGAACTGATCCCGGATGCAGGCAAAAAGCTGCCTAACTACGGATTGAAGTTCCAGGTCATCGGCGAAGCGAAGGATAACTCAGCTGGTGCAGTTTGGATCCATAAATAAGATTTAGGTTTTGAAGACATCGGGCGAATTCTCGCTCGATGTCTTTTTATGATATTCGGAGACAGCACACGCTCGATGTCTTTTTATGAATTGGAAAAAATCGCTCAGAATTTCCAACTCGCCAATAAAATAGGAATTTCGCCAATATAATAAAAATTTTCGCCAATAAAGTTGTGAAATCGCGAATAAAACGCAATCAGGCAAAAAACAATCTATAATAAAAAGTGCAAAACGCCAATTTTTAGGGGAATACTGGACTTATAATCGTGTTTTAGCTAGTATCAATACTAGAATGTTTAACTGAAGGAGAAAATCATGTCAGAAACTCAACAAATTATCGCACAACTACAACCGTTCCTGCAGCAGGCCTGGGAGAAGGCCGGATTCGAGACGATGACTTCTGTCCAGACGACAGCAATTCCGCTAATAATAGAAGGAAAAGATGTTGTCGGAGAGTCACCGACTGGTACTGGTAAAACTTTGGCGTACCTGCTTCCTGTTTTAAATAAAATCGATCCTAAAATGCAGAATACACAGGCAGTCATCCTTGCTTCGTCGCAGGAGCTTGTTATGCAGATCCTGTCCGAAATCCAGAAATGGGGCGAAGGCAGCGGAATCAAATCGGCAAGCTTGATCGGCGGTGCGAACCTGAAGCGCCAGATTGACAAGCTGAAAAAGAGCCCGCACATCATCGTCGGAACTCCAGGGCGGACGAATGAACTGATCAAACAGAAGAAACTGAAAATGCATAAAGTCCATACAGTCGTCCTAGATGAAGGCGATCAGCTTCTGACCCCCGAGCATAATGAAACGGTAAAAAGCATTGTCAAGTCGACACTTGCTGATCAAAGACAGCTTCTGCTATTTTCAGCCACTCTTCCAGAGACTGTCGAAAAATCAATCAAGAGATTGGCGAAGGATCCAGAGATCATCAATGTCAAAAAGGACGAAACGATCGATGCTGCCAAAGTTGAGCATATTTATTTTCTCAGCGAGCAGCGTGACAAGATCAAAGTCCTTGAGAAGATTGCTCGCCTGGATGGAACGAAGTCACTTGTTTTCATCAAGGACATCGCGAACCTGACTATCGCTGCTGAAAAACTGAAGTTTAAGGACATTCATGTCGGCCAGCTGCACAGTGATTTGGACAAGCAGGACCGTCAGCGTTATTTGAATAAGTTCCGGGACGGCAACAGAGAAATGCTGCTAGTCACCGAAGTTGCAGCGCGTGGTTTGGATATTAAAGGTGTCACTCACGTTGTCCACTATGATTTCCCGAGAGAGCAGGACCAATACATCCACCGCTCCGGACGCACAGGCCGATTTGGCGCGGAGGGAACCGTAATCTCGATCGTTAATGAACGTGAAGAACGCGATTTGAAAAGGTTCTGCAAGGCACTTAATATTACGCCGGTGCAAAAAGAATTTTACGGCGGTAAAATTGTCGACCCAGAATAATGAGTTACGAAGCTATAGGATCTACTTCTATAGCTTTTTTACTGCAAACAAAGGTTTTTTTGAAAAAGAGTCAGAATATATATTCCGTAGATTATTTTTGAAGGCTATGAAAAAGCGGCTGTAATCACCAGCCGAATTCACATAGCCTTTTTGAAAGGAAATGTTGAACGTGAAAAGTCCACATTTGAATACATTGATGGCAGAGTGGCTGCCGGAAGCGACGATTGATGAGATGCAGGAGAAAATGGAGAAGGGCGAGCTGTCTTCCCATGATCTTGTTCTGATGTATCAGGCCCGAATCGCGGCTTTTGATGAAACAACCAAATCAGTGCTTGAGGTGAATCCGGATGCATTACAGATTGCGGCTTCACTGGATGCTGAACGAAAACAGAAAGGTCCCAGAGGCCCTTTGCACGGTATTCCGATCCTTGTAAAAGATAATATTGATACAAACGATAAAATGCATACTAGTGCTGGATCGCTGGCATTAAAGGACTCCTTTGCGCAGAAAGATTCCCTTGTCGCTGCAAAGCTAAGGGAAGCAGGCGCCGTCATTCTTGGCAAGACAAATATGACAGAGTGGGCAAACTTCATGGCGAATGGCATGAAGAGCGGATACAGCTCCCGCGGTGGCCAGGTGCTGAATCCGTACGGTCCAGGGAAGTTTGATGTCGGCGGCTCGAGTGCTGGTTCCGGCGCCGCAATTGCCGCTAATTTGGCTGCGGTTGCGGTTGGAACAGAAACAGATGGCTCGATTTTAAATCCTTCTTCCAAAAATTCATTGGTGGGCATCAAGCCGACAGTCGGACTTGTCAGCCGCAGCGGCATCATCCCGATTGCCCACACTCAGGATACAGCTGGCCCGATGGCGAGAACTGTAAAAGACGCGGTTTACCTTTTGGAAGCGATTGTCGGCCAGGATCCGCAAGACCCGGCAACGATGGTCAGCTTTCCGGAATTCAGTCACGGCTCTCTTTTCGATGAACATGCATTAAAAGGAGCCAAAATCGCTGTTGTCAGGGAAGAGTATATTGGCAAGTGGACCCAGGAGCAGGAGCATATTTTTCAAAAAGCGGTTGAAAAACTGGAAGAGCTTGGCGCAGAGATCGTTGAAGCAGAAATCCCGGCGGCGAAAGCAACCTGGGGGTACAAAGTTTTGAGCTATGAATTCAAAGCGGATTTGAATGCTTATCTGAACGGTCTGGCACCGAATGTTCCAGTCAGGACGCTTGCTGACGTGATTGCTTTCAATTATGAGCATGGCGAGAAAATGCTGAAATACGGGCAGGAAGTGCTGCTCGAATCGGATGCGACAAGCGGGACACTGACCGAGGCTGAGTACCTCGAAGAGCTCGAATACAATCTTTATATGGCAAGGGAGCAGGGAATTGACTATGCATTGAAAGAATATGGAGCGGATGCGGTGCTGTTCCCGATGGATGGCTCAACAATCGGCTCAAAAGCAGGGTACCCATCCGTTACGGTCCCGACTGCTTTTACTGAAGATGGAGAGCCAGTCGGCATCACCTTCTCGGGTACTGCCTTCAGCGAACCATTGCTGATCAGGCTTGCCTATGCATACGAGCAGGCAACTAAGGTGCGCCAGGCGCCTGAACTTAGAATAAACGCCGGAGAAAAAATCCATACTACTTCATGAATCCATCAAAAGGAGCGAGGTAGAATGGGTAGACAAAAGCTTGGCAACGGAAACGCCCAGCGCAACAACAACAAGAAGAAGGGCAACAACACACCCGAAGAACTAGTCGAATTCACAACAGGCCAGAAAGAAAAGAAATTCAACAATCCGATTGATTGACAGCAAAGTGCCCCGGCGATTCTTCGCCAGGGCACTTTTTAAAAATTGTCCTCATTCACAAGGCTGATGCCGCCTTATTAATGTCCGCTGCTCCTATCAAAGTTGCTTCCTGAAACGTCGGCGACATTTTCAATGGCGACAAGCGCATTTGGATCGATTTCGTTGACAACTGAGCGCAGTGTGGACAATTCGATCCGGCTGACGATGGTGTAGATGATTTTCTTTGGTTCACTTGAAAAAACACCCTGACCCTGGATGTAGGTCATGCCCCGGCCTAATTGTTTTAGCAATGCTTCGGCGATTTCTTCAGGAACATCGGAAATGATTGTGACGGATTTTAGCTCCTCCATCCCTTCGACGACGACGTCGATCATCTTGAAGGCAATGAAATAGGTGATGATGGAGTACATGGCCGTTTCCCAGCTGAACACGAGCAGGGCGGCTAAAATGAAGATGAATAAGTTCATGACCATGACAATCTGACCGACAGAGACGGTGCGCTTTTTGCTGACAAGGATGGCGATGATTTCGGTTCCATCCAGTGCGCCGCCTGCCCGGATGACCAGACCAACCCCTGTGCCAAGGATTACCGCTCCGATGATCGTTGCTAAAAATAAATCATCCGTCACAGGTTCAAAATGGTGTAAATAAGCAGTCGCGCCGGATAAAATAATGACTCCATATAAGGTGCGGAGCGTAAATTTCAATCCCATTCTCCGATATCCGATATATAGGAAAGGAAGGTTAAACACTAACAGGAATATACTCATTGAGATGTTCGTCAGTTCCGCTGCGATGATTGACAGCCCGATGACCCCTCCGTCAAGGATCGCGTTAGGAACCAGGAACAGATCGAGCCCGAATGCCGCGATAACCGCGCCGATTGTGATCGTCACAAGCTGTGTGACCTCTTTGATTATTCTTTTTTTCTTCGTTGTTGCCACTAAAGATCAAACCCTTTTCTATTAAGAATGTTTTCGCATTGATTGTTAATTTTCGTTATTAATCTATCAACCGCATTTTGGCTAGCTTCAAGGGGCCCTTTTCTAGCAGATCCTTAACTGAAATGCATAAGAAAACGTAAAAATTCATAACCTGATTTTTACGTTTGACTATGAAAGCAACAAAGTTTACGAAAAGAGACTCTATAAAAACTCTACTATTAATAAGTAATGTATGTACTATACTTATTGTATCAAACATTAAAGCTAGCTGGTATTTTTTCATTATATATCCATGATTAGTAAAACCGGTAAATGGGGTAATGAGAAGGGGGAAGTTATTTGAAATTACGGAGGGGCTTTTTTTGGCTAACAATACTCAAGCTAAACATAAATCAAATAATCAGTCAGATTCAAAAAATAAGAAGAATCATCAGACTGGTAAAAATAAGAGAAAGTCATATATGAGAACTAACCCTAAGCCGCAGGAGAATGAGGAAAACAGACTGAAGCGGGCTGATGAAAGGAATCAAAAGCATGATGGCAATAAAGGAAGCGAAAATGGGAAGCCATCACATCAATCAAAAAAAGAAAAGGGCAACTCTTCTTCAAATCATTCAAAAAACGATAAAAGCAGGTCTTCCACCCAACAGGCCGGCAATGGCAATGGAAAGGCATCTTCCAATCAATCCAAGAATGGTAAAGAAAATGGTAAACTAGCCTCAAATCAATCGATAAACGGCAATGGGAATAAGGGTGGGAATGAAGGCGGCAAGAATTCATCAAACAAAAATCCTGATTCAGGAGCGAAAACTTCAGAAGATCAAGAAGTAAAGCATAAAGAGCAATCCGGCAAGTTCGAGACGGCCTTTAACAGGATTCACAAAGCGCTGAAAGAAATGGTAAAGGGAACGGACAGCGATGCGTTCGTGGAACTGCTGTACTCTGGGTATAAAAATCATTCATTGGTTCGTAAATATAAAAGTGAGCTGCATCAGTTTGCGAAGCTTCGCAATGCGATTGTCCATGAGCGGGTGAACGCAGATTATTATATTGCCGAGCCGCATATCGAGGTGGTCGAACGGATTGAGGAGATCGCAAGGGAGTTTGAGAAGCCGCAGACGGCACTATCAATCGCGACCAGCCCGGTGTTTTACTATTACGAGGATGCCTATCTTAAAGATGTTCTAAAGGTGATCAATAAGTTTGATTTTACACGATTCCCTGTCTACGACAAGGATGATAAGTATGTTGCCTTGCTGACTTCAACGGAAATCATCCAGTGGCTGGCGAAGCATTTTTCCGACAGTGTGGTCCATTTCGAGGACGTCCGTGTAAAAGAGCTTTTGACGAAGGGGAAAAATTACTTTGTGACCTTTGTGGATGAGGCTGCATCACTTTATCATATTGAAGAATTATTCGAGCGATACCATACAAGAGGCAAGAAACTGCAGGCAGTCATCATTACGGAAACGGGAGACCGCCACGGTAAGCCAATTGGAGTGATAACGCCGTGGGACTTGCTTGACAGCGATCCGGAAGATTGAGCAGCCAATCTTCCAGCTGTCTCCAGCGTGAATCCAGTGTTTTCAGTGTGTGAACTGTCATTGACGATAAACCAGGGATGCTGATATACTTCAGCTATCTAAACTATTTTTAAAACCGAAATAACTCTTATCAAGAGCGGCGGAGGGACAGGCCCTGTGAAGCCCGGCAACCATCGTTTAAAATGAAAGGTGCTAATTCCTGAAGATTGCAGTCTGAAGATAAGTGAGGCTGACTGTAACCTCTCCTTATTTGGAGAGGTTTTTTATGATTATTTTTTCCATACTACAAATTCTAAAAGCAGGTGACCAAATGGCGAAAAAATTTGAAACGGAAGTACTTCATTCCATACATAAGAAGCAAACAGGAATTAAGAGCAAGGCGACACCGATTTATCAGACATCAGCATTTACCTTTAATGACCTTGATGAGCTTGAGGGCTTTTATCAGGGAGAGGGAAATTATTTATATTCAAGAGTTGGAAATCCAAATACGGATGAACTTGGTCAATCCTTAGCGGCACTTGAACTTGCGGAAGACGGGGCAGCAGCTTCCTCTGGTTTGGCTGCGATTTTAGCTGGTGTCCTGGCAGTGGTGAAGAATGGCGATCATATTGTTGCGGCTGATGATGTTTACGGCGGCAGTTTTCATATGCTGAAAGCTGAATTGGAGCGCTTTGGAATCGAAACAACGTTTGTCTCGTTTGCAGACCTAGAAAATGTAGAGCAGGCCATCAAATCCAATACGAAACTTCTTTACACAGAGTCCATCACAAATCCGCTCCTCCGTGTTGAAAAATTGGAGGACGTCATTGCGCTGGCTAAGAAAAGAAATCTTACTGTATTAGTTGATAATACGTTCGCTACACCGCTTTATGTCCGCCCGTTATTGCTAGGAGCCGATCTTGTCGTCCACAGTGCCACGAAATACATCGGAGGCCACAGTGATGTTACCTCTGGTGTTATCGTTGGCAAGAAGGTATTGATAGCAGAAGCGCGCGCAAGAATCGTGAATCTTGGTGCGAACCTCAGCCCGTTTGAAGCGTGGCTGACTTGCAGAGGGTTGAAGACCCTTGCTTTAAGAATGAAAGCTCAATCGGAAAATGCCAGGTTGCTGGCTGACAGTCTGAAGGAACATCAGAATGTTTCAAAGGTATATTATCCATTTTCAGAAGGTGAAAAAGGTTTTGGTGCCATCGTAACAATTGAACTGGCAGAACACGTGGATACAGACAGGTTTTTGAAATCGCTTGGTTGGATAAAGATTGTGCCTACACTTGCGGGAGTTGAAACGACTGTCTCCCATCCGCTGAAAACCTCCCATCGCGCGCTGCCTCCAAAGGCTCAGGCAGAGCTTGGCATTACGTATCGACTAGTCAGGATTTCAGTGGGAATCGAGAATAGCCAGGATATAATCGAGCAATTTGAAGCTGCACTGACTGAGGCTGGAAATTAAAAAATTTCGGGTTGCTTCGAATTTAACTAAAAAAGTCTCTTTGGTTTATCATATCAGCAGTTAATCGTTCGACATAAGGTTTACGCCTCCTGTGTGTGGGTATTTTTATAGGGACTACTCGTCTAAAGGAGGCTTTTAATATGTTTGAACATGAAAAACATCTTGTTGGAGTATATGATAACGAGCAAGACGCAATCCAGGCTGTTGAGGACCTGAAAAGACAGGGATACTCAACCGATGACATTTCTGTAATCAGTAAAAACGAAGATGAGGTTCACGATGTAAACGAAGCTACCGGTACAAAGACTGAGGAAGGTCTTGCTGCAGGAGCGGCAACAGGCGGCGTATTAGGCGGCCTTACTGGATTATTGGCAGGCATCGGCGCACTTGCGATCCCTGGAATCGGTCCAATCGTAGCTGCGGGCCCAATCGCTGCGACACTTACTGGCGCTGCAGTAGGCGCAGGTGCAGGCGGTTTGGCTGGAGCACTGATCGGAATGGGTATTCCGGAAGATGAAGCAGAACGCTACGAAGGCTATGTAAAAGAAGGTAAGATTCTCGTTGTTGTCGAGCGCGACGAAAACAGAGTTGGCCTGAATGATCGTACTACAGCGATTGATGGCACTAGGACTGGAAACCCAGTTGATGCACCGCTGACTTCGGACAACCCTGCCAACACTCGTTTTGATAACACACGCGACTTTTAATAACCATGCCATATAAAAAGGCTGCCAGATCATTCTGGCAGCCTTTTGGCATCCTACGACTTACTCTTTCTCTCCGTATCCAATAAATCGATCCGACTGGCGTCATCGTAATTGAAAGCGGATGTGATGAAGAACATCAACATGCCGCCGATTATACCGAGACAAATGACAAAACCAATGGTCATCACCCAAAGATAGCCCATAATTCGCATTCCTCCCTTGATTAATCTATATGCAACGTGCTTGTGATGTTTTCTTATAAAAAAATAATAAAGTATAATTTCTTGGATTATTCTCATCCTATCAGGTGAGGAGGATGGAAAATGTTCAAGAAAATAATATTAGCTCTGCTTTTAATGGTAATAGCCATCCCGACTGTTTCGTTTGCCCAGCAAGTCCACACAGTACGGCCCGGGGACACTCTATGGAAAATTTCAGTCAGGTACCAGGTTGGACTTTCCGAAATCATCGCCGCCAACCCGCAGTTTAAAAATCCAAATTTGATTTATCCTGGCCAGAGGGTGAATATCCCTACAATAAGAGCAACAAAGAGTATCGAAAGCCAGGTAATCCAGCTTACAAACCAGGAGCGCGCCAAGAATGGCCTGAAGCCACTTGCTGCTGACTGGCAGCTCTCCAGGGTCGCCAGATATAAATCAGCAGATATGAGAGACAAAAATTATTTCTCCCATACCAGTCCCACATACGGCAGTCCCTTCACGATGATGAAGAGCTTCGGAATCAATTACCGAAGTGCTGCCGAAAACATTGCAGCCGGCCAAAGAACACCAAATGAAGTGGTCCAATCATGGATGAACAGTCCTGGGCACCGGAAGAACATCCTTAGCCCTGCGTACACCCATATTGGTGTCGGGCATGTAACCGGCGGCAACTATGGTCACTATTGGACGCAAATGTTTATTGCAAAATAAATAGTACGAATGGAAATAACCCGGTTAATGGAGACCGGGTTATTTTTTTGGTTGCCCCAGAATTGAATGGTCCGGTATCAAGCTAAGCCTCAGGTCCTAGTGCAAAATCAAGCTCAGGCACGTTATTGAAGTTTTGCCAGAAAGGTAAGATGTAATCATAAGAGATAAGGAGGAATTGAACATGAAAAAATTTGGTTTACTGGTTGCCGGTTCCATTGCAGCCATGGTGCTGATTTCAAACCTTGGCCCGCTCGTCGGACTTGGGGTCAGCCTGCTGGTGCTCTACTTCGTCGTCAAACAATTTTTAAAGACAGATTCAACTGCCGCAAAGATCGGCTGGGGAGTCGCCGGCTTCGTCATCTTGATGGCGACAGCTTCTAACGTCCCGGCTATCCTGGGAATCGCAGCTGCTTATGTCCTGTACCTTGTATACAAGAACTGGGATAAAAAAGAAGATGTGATTCGCGAAGATAACGATCCTTTCGTCAACTTTGAAAAGCAGTGGGCACAATTGAATAACAAATAAAATCATCAATATCAAAAGGAGAGATAGTAAATGGCAAATCTATTAACAAGAATCAAAAACACGGTAATGGCAGATCTTCACGAGGCACTTGACCAGAAGGAAAAGAAAAATCCGATAGCGTTGTTGAATCAGTATCTTCGCGAATGTGAAGCGGAAACAGAAAAGGTCAGAAAGCTGCTCGAGCGCCAAGGACAGTTGAAGGAACAGTTTGCCCGTGAACATCAGCAAGCACTTGAAATGGCCGAAAAACGGAAGTATCAATCAGAGGTGGCGATGAGAGCCGGTGAAACGGACCTCCAGGAGTTTGCACAGCAGGAACAGGTGCAGTATGAAGAGCGCGGAGCCAGGCTGAAGGAAGCAAAGGAAAATGCGGTCAAGCAGCAGCTCGAGCTTGAGCGGAAGTATGAAGAAATGAAGCATAAGTTAAAAGACATGCACATCCGCAGGCTTGAACTGATGGGCCGGGAAAATGTAACACGCGCCCACCATAGAATGGACCAGGTGCTCGATAACAATCCATATTCTGACCAAGCTTATTCAAGGTTCGCAGACATGGAAAACTACCTTGACCAACTCGAGGAGAAAGTGAACAACAACTATAATCGCAATACAATTGACAGCAGGATTGCCCAGCTCGAAAAAGAGTTCAAAAATAAAGAAACACATACTATTTGATAGGCAAAACATGGTATTCTATAGAGGCGCAGGCAGCTGCGCCTTTTCGGATATTACCTCGAAAAGACTTCATAATAAAAATCCTCTATCATATATTCCATTTTTAAAATAAATCTAGGGGAAGGGAGGAAAACAGCATGTTGAACAACATGAAAAATGATTATGTCAGCTGGATTGTGATTACTGGACTTATATTGCTTTTGCTAGAAGTGTCATTTTTTAACGAAGGACTGATTTTCTCCCTTCTGGCAAGCGGAGCGATGGTCTACTTCGGACGCTCCTTGATGCCGAAGAAACCTGGGAAACTGCTATTCTGGGCAGGTTTGTTCTTTTTGCTGAGCAGTGTTTTCAGCATGATGACGTTCAGGTTTTTTCTATTAGCGGTACTGATCTATCTTGCCTATCAATTTGCACAGTCGAAAAAGAAGCCGGAAGTGATCACGCCAGTTTTACAGAAGCCTGAAAAAGAAAACAGGAAGGAAATGCTGGTCGAAAAGCCTCCTCTTTTTAAAAATCGTTTGTTTGGACATCAGGAAACGCCTTCCCATGTGTATGAGTGGAACGATGTCAATATCCAGACAGGGATTGGCGACAGTGTCATCGACCTGAGCCTGACGGTGCTGCCGAAGGGAGAAACAGTGGTTTTCATCCGTAATGTCATTGGCAATGTAAAAGTGTATGTGCCATATGATTTGGAAGTCACCCTCAGGCATTCGTCAGTCATTGGCTCTGCTGAAGTGTTTGAGCATGAGGAAGGAAAGGTGCTGAACCAGAGCCTGTATGTGCAAACTCCTGGCTATGACGACGCTGAGCAGAAAGTGAAAATTTTCACCTCGATGCTTGTCGGTAATATCGAGGTGAAACGCATATGACGACAGCGATGCGCCAAATCTTATGGGGATTGACTCTAGGAATTATTTTATTCATCGCCGTGACTTTGTCTTTTGTGCTTGTTTTCCCTATAGCAAAGCTTTCTGATTTATGGAACCGTGAGCTGATGGATATTCCTTTCATCATTTTTACCTTCAGCATTAGTGTTGTGTTGGGTGTCGCGTTTGGTATGGCGTCTGGGACATACTGGCGAAAACAATTTGGGACGGTTGATAACTGGCTTTTTCAGCTGGAAGAAGGACAGGAGCCCGAAATTGAATCGAATCAGACATACGCAGAAATTTCCTCGATTTCAAAAAGAGTAGGGAAGCTTCATAAGCAAATCTCTGAAAAAGCGATGCTGTCACAGCGGCTGGCGACTGAAAAAGCAGAGGAACAAGAGTCGCGGATCCAGGAGATCATTTCACAGGAACGTAACAGGCTGGCGCGTGAACTGCATGACTCTGTCAGCCAGCAGCTTTTTGCGGCATCGATGTTGATGTCTGCGATCAATGAGACAAAGGGCCCTTCCGAAGACCGGGAAACAAAACAGCTGAAGATGGTCGAGGAAATGATCCATCAATCGCAGCTCGAAATGAGGGCGCTGCTTCTGCACTTGCGTCCCGTTGCCTTGAAGGGCAAATGCCTGCAAGAAGGAATCGAAGAATTATTGATCGAATTAAGGCAGAAAGTCACTATGGATATCAAGTGGAAGGTCGAGCCATTCCCGTTGGATAAGGGAGTCGAAGACCATTTATTCCGCATTCTCCAGGAGTCTGTTTCGAATACGCTTCGCCATGCAAAGGCGGAAGAGCTCGAAGTATTGTTGATCAAGCGCGATGATAAAGTGATCATGCGTATTGTCGATGATGGTATTGGTTTTAACGTAGAAGAAGCAAAAGCAGGATCATATGGCCTCCAGAATATGCACGAACGTGCGGGGGAAATCGGCGGGACATTGAAGATAGTGAGTGTCGAGAACAAAGGGACCAGGCTTGAAGTCAAGGTTCCAATTTTAGTGGTGGCGGGTGAGAAGAATGATTAAAGTTGTGTTTGTAGATGACCATGAAATGGTGCGGATTGGCGTTTCGTCGTATTTATCGGCCCAGCCGGATATTGAGGTAATCGGCGAGGCGGATAACGGGAAGAAGGGTGTCGAGATGGCGCTCGAGCTGCGGCCTGATATCATCCTCATGGATCTGGTCATGAAGGAAATGGATGGTATCGAGGCGACAAAGCAGATTATCGAGCAATGGCCCGAAGCGAAAATCATCATCGTGACCAGCTTCCTTGATGATGAAAAAGTATACCCCGCGCTCGAAGCCGGGGCAACGAGTTATATGCTGAAAACCTCGAAAGCCAGTGAAATTGCTAATGCGGTAAGAGTTACATACTCAGGCCAGCCAGTGCTCGAGCCAGAAGTGACGGGAAAGATGATGATGAAAATGCGCCAGAAGAACAACGTCGAGCTGCATGAAGAGCTGACAGAGCGGGAAATGGAAGTCTTGAAGCTGATTGCCGAGGGAAAGACCAACCAGGAAATTGCCGATGAACTGTTTATCGCTTTGAAAACGGTGAAGACACATGTCAGCAATATCTTAAGCAAGCTCCAGGTCCAGGACAGAACCCAGGCAGTCATTTATGCATTCAGGCATTCTATCGTAAAATAAAAAAGGGAGGTGCACTGTATGGAGCCGTTTTTTGGTTTGTTTGGCCTGTTTGGGATATTGCTTTCAATCGGTCTGCCTATCGTTTTAATAGTCCTTTTTGTCATGCTGGTCACCAGCACAAAAAGACAGGAAGCATTGTTGACGGAGATCCTCACGGAGTTGAGAAGGAAGAATTCAACTCAGGATCATTTTGATCAATAAAACAAAAAGGCTCTTTTCTCAAACTTTGTTGCTATTGTCTACAAAATAGGATGGAATGACCTATTTTTCTTCGCAAAGTTGACTCTTTTGTGAGAAAAGAGCGTGCAAACTTAATACCGACCTGCAAAATGGCCATATATTACGTTGAAATCGGCTTTAGGATTTCAACAAAAATCTTTCCGAAAACAGCCAACAAAAAAGAGGCCAATGGCCCCCGCTAATCTAATTCGCTTTTTTGTCGATTACATCTAATTTCATAAGCATTTCGCTTAGCGCTATGGATATGACTTCCCGTTCCTCAAACTCATTTGGATAACGGGAAGCGCTATTTATATAGTCATGCTTTTCAGCTAACTTTTCCTTTATCTTTTTACACATCCAGAGCTGGTAATCAGAAAGTTCCAGTTGTCTCAGCATTTGTCACCCACTCCTTCATTAGTTATCCCTTACCCGTGAGCCAAGCTAGCTTAAACGCTTTATATACAACATTATTGTTCTGGGAAAAATTGAAAAAAGTCAGTGTGAGAGACCAGACATGGAATTAATCAAACCTGTGATTAACAGAGATAAGTTATTAAATGAGGCAGTAACGCTCAGGAACAGTGGCTGGCGCTGGTTGGTTTTAACGGGGAGAAATTGTGGCTGAAATAGGATATGGCAATTGGGTTGTGATCAGCAGAAACAAGGGGATTTGCGAAAGAAGTCTGCCATTTACATATGTGGCCCGTTGTTCCTTTCCTCGCCAAAACCGGGAACATATCCTTTGTTTATATGCCCGGTTTTACTGGTCCATCATGAGACCGGGTACATATCCGTTGTTTATGTTACCGGTTTTACGATTTCATCATAAGACCGGGAACAAATTAGGAAAAACTTGCTAAAATAATAATGGAATTGTAAAATAAAACTAACTATTATTGAACGGAGGTGAGGAGAGATGATCAAGACTGTTTTTGTACGCGGATTTTGGAATGAATTCCTTTATTTTTGTCGTGCAAAATTTGCTGTTGCAGCTGCTAACGGGATACGTATGTCCTTTTTTAACAGCTCAATATCAAATACAAACGGTAGGATCATCTCTTTTCCCGCTTAGGAATATGTTTCGGTGAATGTGGAGGCAGGCTAAGTCTCTCTTTGCATTCAAGGAATCCAGAAGCCAGGAGCAGAGCCATCTGCCCCTGGCTTTTTTGTGCTTTTAAAACAAACCGGGCGGCGTCAGCTGAAAAGGGGGATCGTTAATAGGAGGGAAAAATGATGATAGCTTGCAGTATTAACCATATAAGCAAAATGTACGGAGGCAATCTGATTTTTGAAGATTTGTCTTTTGAAATAAACGAGAAGGACAGGGTTGGGCTGGTCGGACCCAACGGTTGCGGCAAGACAACGTTGATGAAGCTGATCGCGGGCATGGAAGAAGCGGATCAAGGAAAGATACATTGGAAAAAAGATTTGAACATCGGCTACCTGGCCCAGATTCCTGTTTATGAGGAGAGGATAACCGCCAGGGGAGTTCTGGAAACAGCCTTTGACGAGTTACTTGAAGTTCAGGCGGAGATGAAGCAGCTTGAAACCAAGATGGCAGAAGCCGGCGAGGATTCGCATAAGCTTGAAAGGCTGCTGGCGAAATACGGAGTTCTCCAGGAGAAGTTTACTCTCGGAGGCGGTTATGAAATGGAAGCAAATATTGACCGCATTGCCAACGGCTTGAAGATTGAGGGCATGCTTGATTCGAATTTTAACAGCCTTAGCGGCGGTGAGAAAACGAAGGTCGGTCTGGGGCTGAGTTTGCTGAAGAATCCAGATTTATTGCTTCTCGATGAGCCGACAAACCACCTTGATATCATGGCGGCTGAGTGGCTGGCTGAGTTTCTGAAAGAATATGATGGTACCGTTGTGATTATCTCGCATGACCGTTATTTCCTTGATGAAACAGCGACAAAAATCCTCGACCTTGAAGATGGAGAAATTGACCTCTATCATGCCAATTACTCCGGGTTCATCAAGGAAAAAGAAGCGAAATTACTGCGGGAATTCCAGGCATTTGAAGAGCAACAGCGAAAAATCAAGAAAATGAAAGAGGCAATCAAGCGATTGCGTGACTGGGCGAATAGATCGAACCCGCCAAGTGCGGCTCTCCATAAAAGGGCGACGAACATGGAGAGAGCGCTCGCCAGGATGGAGAAGCTGGACCGGCCGATTTTAAACAGGAAGAAAATGAATTTCGAACTGGATACAGGTGCGCGAAGCGGGAAGGACGTACTCGTTTTTAAAGATGTGCATAAATCATTTGGAGATCGACAACTTTTCTCGAAGGTTAATCTTCAGCTTCACTATCAGGACCGTGCGGCGATTGTCGGCGAAAATGGTTCGGGTAAAACAACGCTGCTGAAGTTCGTCCAGGGTGAACTTGCACCTGACCAAGGAGAAGTCCGAAACGGAAGCAATGTCAAAATCGGTTACCTATCACAGCATATGGAGCTTTCCAGCCAGGACGGCACCGTGCTAGATGCGTTCCGGAATGAGGTAGTCATGAATGAGGGAGAGGCCCGGAATGTGCTCGCCGGTTTCCTGTTCTATGGTCAGGATGTCTTTAAGAAAGTTTCCCAGCTGAGCGGCGGCGAACGAATGAGGCTTCGTCTCGCGCAGTTGATGCACCAGGATCTCAATTTCCTGATTCTAGATGAGCCAACCAATCATCTGGATATCGATTCACGAGAAGTACTGGAAGAAGCGCTGGCAGGGTTCGAGGGTACGCTCCTGGCCGTCTCCCATGATCGCTATTTCTTGAATAAGCTATTTGATAAGGTTTACTGGCTGGAGGGCGGAGAGCTGACGGAAATAGAAGGCAATTATGACCGGGCGAGAGTGAAAATGGCGGAGAAGAGGAAGCTGTGGGAGGCTGCAGCACCTGCACATGCGGAATCTGTAAAGCATTCAATCAGGCAAGAAACAGTCAAGGAAGCTGTTATAGATGAAGAAGCTCTGTTTGAGGAAATCGAGAGTCATGAAAAATCAATTGGCGAGCTTGAACAGCAAATGGCCATAATGACCGATCTCGCAAAGCTCCAGGAGCTTCATGCTGAAAAAGAAGTTTTAGAGTCAAAACGAAACCAGCTGTATTCAAAGCTTGAGGAAATATCATGATAGTTGAAGAACTGCTTATATTAGCAGTTCTTCCTTTATTTTACTGGAAAAAACATGCTGGAATTTCCAATTCGCTATAAAAAGGAGAAAGTCGCTATAAAAAGTGAAAAGTCGCTATAAAAAACAAAAAGCCGCTATAAAAAATGAAAACTCGCTATAAAAATAAGAATTCCACTATATTTAAAAGGAACTCGTTATTAAAATAAGAAATTAGCTATAAAGAATAAGAATACCGCTATAAAAAAATGAAACTCTGTATAAATAATAAGAATATCGCTATAAAAATAAAACTTTCCGCTATTGAAATGTAATCCTTGTTATGAAAACTCGCCAAACAGTGGAAGATGACTCACGCATACACCTCAAAATTTACCCTTTCATATTGTCCGGACTTGTCTCATATGTTTATAGGAGTAAATGAGACAGGATTGGGAGAGAAGCTATGAATACTTTTTTAAAAGGGATGTCTATCCTTGTGGTTGCTACTTTTCTTGGAGAAGTGGTGGAGTTCCTCGTCAATATGATTCTCGCAAGGGAGCTTGGGGAAAGCGGGATGGGGCATTACATGACGATATTGCCGACGATTTTCCTGATCATGATGCTCGCGAGCTTTGAGCTGCCGGTGTCGATTTCAAAAATGATCGCGGAGAGGGATGAGTCTTACCACCGGAGCATGATCAAGCATGCCATCAGGCTGGCGGTAGTATTCACTGCGGTTTTGCTGATTGCGGCTGCTTTTGTGCTTCCAATCATTCCTGTGTTCAAGGATTATCACCCACTGCTTAAATGGGTCGTCCTGTCACTGATACCGGTTATGACAATATCCGCTATCGCCAGGGGATTTTTCATGGGAAAACAGGATATGGGAAAAATCGCAATTTCCCATTTTATCAGAAGAGCTGTGCAGCTCCTGCTGCTCTCAGCGGTTTTTCAGTTTTTTGAGTTTGGGAGCGAAACAGCTCTCCTTGTTGCCTTTTGCACACTGGCGGGAAGCGAACTCGTTGTCTTCCTTTATCTATTACATTACTTTGTTATGTCTTACCAAAGGATTAAAAGTGTTCCGGGTAAGCATGTAAGCGGGCGAGAGGTGAGAAAGAGTCTGGTGGAGGTTTCCGTGCCGACGACCGGCTTGAGAATTTTTCATTCGCTGACACATGCTGTTCAGCCGTTTTTGATAAAATTTGCGATTGTCAGTGCAGGGTTATCATCCGAAATGGCAACGGAACAATTCGGGATGATGGCGGGAATCGCAATGACGATTGGATTTTTCCCGGCGTTTATAGCCCATTCGTTCCTGATCATCCTGATTCCGACTGTATCGAAGGCTTATGCGGAAAAAGAGTTCTTCAAGCTGCAAAAACTGCTTCAGCAAGTAATGCTGCTGACATTGCTTTATGGATTGCCAGCTGTAACGGCTTTTTACTTTCTGGCAGAGCCTCTGACCAATACTTTTTTTCATTCTAAGCAGGCAGCAGTATTTTTGCAGCTGCTTGCGCCATACTTCCTGTTCCACTACTTTACTATACCGATGCAGGCTTATCTGATCGGACTTGGATTGGTGAAGGACGCCTTTATTCACTCTGTTTATGCTACGATTGTTACCTTTTCCCTTATTTACCTCTTGGGCTCGAGACCCGAATGGAGGATGGAAGGGGTCATCGTCGGAATGAATACGGGGAGTATGGTCATCTTACTGCTGCACTACCTGACGATTTGCAAAAAAATCGGCATTACCTGGCTGGCTAAGAGCCCGATTAAAGATTCGAGATTTTAACAGGAAAACAAAGAACTTTCGCAGAATTAATTATACAGCTTAATTTTTCAGGAGTGATGAAGTGGAAAAAGTATTGCGCGGGCACCATCTCCTCTGTGTGCATGGTTTCCGGGGGATGGGCTACAGCCCTGAATTTGTGAAAAAGATGGAGAGTATCGTAAAAGATATACGCGACCCTGAGCATGATTTTTACATAAAGGTGGTCGCTGCGTTTGATGACGCATGCATGTCTTGTCCGCATAGGGGGCTTGAGATTTGTGAGGCGAGTGAGGGTTCGAATGAACATGTGCTGACGATGGACGGGAATGTCATTCGTCATCTGGGGCTGGTACCGGGAGAACATTATCTAAAATCTGAGCTTGTCCAGTGGACGGCGGAAAAGGTTGAACCAGATGACCTTGATATGCTTTGCAAAAACTGTTCATGGCTGCAATACGGAGTGTGCAAAGAAGGAATTGCCAAGCTCAGAGAAAACAAAAAATGCCTGACTCGCGGTGGATGAACCAAACCATCGGGTCAGGCATCTTCAAATATTTCTTCTATCCGGGGGTTGTTGCCATATAAAATAAGTTTATCGCCAGGCTCCAGTTTGGTATCATATGCTTTGTTGCGGATATTGATTGCGCCTCTCTTGATGAATAGGAGCATGACATCATCCTCTTTGTCCACAATTTCATCGAACGTCCTATCCGCATATCGGGAGTCTTCTTTTAGAGCAATTTCCCTGACCTCATCATCATCGTCCATCAAAAGGACATCACTGATTGGCAAATCTGCTAACTCGTAATTCTCTTTTAATTCACTTTTCATCTTTTGGCCGATCTTCTTTTGTACTGTCGGCGCCTTTAAAATAAATAACAATGCTAAAAGTCCGACAGCAACATAGGCTATTTCCATGGTATAAAAGCTATCAGATAAAAGCTTACTTATAGCAGAGATGATGACTGCCAGCGAGAATGCCCCAAACAAAATCAGGAAAGCCCCCAGTTTTCTTCTGACAGGATGATCAATGATCAATTCGGATTCACCGGTCGTGAATCCAGTGCCCGTTAGCATCGAAATGACCTGGAACCGGGCGATTTTCCGGTCAAGGCCGGTTGCCACAAATATGGATGTGTTAATCTCAATCACTGTAAAAACAATGAACAGATAGATGAAAATGAATAGGATACCCATAACCTCCATCCCCCTCGCCCTATATAGTATTGATCGACGAGGTGTGAATTAAACAAAAATAGACCGGGGAAGGCTTTCCCCGGACATTTTTATCGCTGTTCTTGTAAGTTCTCGTTGTAATAGTTCACTCCGTACATAGAACCTTCACTGACCATTTTGTTGTCTTCGACATCATTTGGGTCTGGGTTGCCGGCTTTTTGTACTGGCAGCACATCTGTCTTGGATGGCATGACTTTTTCTTTTACCTGGGTGGCCATCTCGGTAAGTTTTGCTTTATTTTCAGGCTTCATTGCCATCCATAATGCTGCGGCTCCTACACCTAACATGACTGCATTTTTTGCTTTTGCTTGCATATTTACCCCTCCTATTAATGATTAGTTTATGCTTTTGTCTATACTCTTTTTTACCCTCTCTATAAAATTCAGAAACATTTTTAAAATGGTAGGTTTGCCAAGTATTAGACGAATCGTTTCAAGCTGGCTGATAAAGGGAAGAGTAGTAATTAGTTGATAAACATAATGAAAGGTCTGAGACCATTGAAACATATATTTAATGAAAAAAGATGGAAATGGTATGATTTCCAACAGAAAGATGAGGAGAAGATAAAGGAGCTTATCTCACAAAGTCCCGCTAGACGAGAATGGTTAGAAAATATAAAAGACCGCAAAGCAAATCTCCTTGACCTGAATACCGAGACTAAGGGAGATGAGTACATTTGGGGCTCTCTTATTTATCAGCAGGATATCGAGGAGAAAGGAGAGAAAAACATTTTTCATTTTTACATCTGCGAAGACTTCTTTATAACGGTGGATTTTGACTTTTCCATACTTGATGTTAGTGATATTGGTGTTCACAAACAGATGGAACAGGCCGAAAATGCGGTTGAAGGCTTTTTCATTCTCCTGGGTAAAATTTTAGCGAGCTATTTGCAAAAGATCGATGCCTATGAAGAACGACTTCATGAATTATTATGGGAAATGAAGGAACAGAACAACCTTGAAATCCTCGAGAGAATCTATGAAAATCGCCATGAGCTTCTGATATGGAAAAATCTAGTTATTCCGATTGTTGAGTTAAAATTCATCGCAGAAGAGGCATATGGAAAAGGCGTCCACGAACAGGCAGAATTCAACCGCGTTGAAACCCGTGTAGAGCGCATCAGGATGTTATTGACAGAATACCAGGAGGCAATCGATACAATGATCAGATTAGAAGAAGTCGTCTCGACCCATCGCGGAAATGAAATCTTTAAGACCCTGACTGTCATAACAATCCTGTTTACGCCAGTAACAGCTTGGGGAGCGGTGTGGGGAATGAACTTCAAGTTCATGCCGGAGCTTGAATGGAAATTCGGCTATGTATTTGCCGGTGTGTTAATATTCGCTACAACAGCAGGCCTATACTATTATTTGAAGAAAAAAGGCTGGATTGGAGATATCCTGAAAGTGAAAAAGAAGAACAGATTCTTTGGATGACGTTCGATAAACTGCTTCCTAGTGTTTAGAAAAATAAAAGCATGGACAGAAAAATCGCCCGGAGAGCGGGCGATTCTTTTATTCAGCCAATTTTACAAGCATATGTGCAAGAGCATGCTGTTGTTCTTTTGTGCCAACCTTCCAAAGCTCCTGCAGCAGCTGCTCCTCTTTGTTTCGCGGTGTGACATTATCAGAAAGGTAATCGGCAACCTTTTCCGCCGTTTTCGCAAGCTGCTCTTCATCAAGCCCCGCTGTTTTGCCAAGCTTGATCCGTTTGCTTAAATAAGTCCTGAACTCATTGAAATCCCCAAGGATCTCATCCGCCTGCTGCGTATCCATCCGTTCCAGGGTCTCATCCACCTTGCTAGTATCGACTTCGCCATCTTTATGAATCATATGGTCTTTTTCCATGTAAAAAACCTCCTTGTGAAAGATATATATTAAATACCCTGATGGCCGAATCTAGTAAACCTGGAGGAGCACATTCAGAACTAGATAAAAAAGGGAAAATACTAGAGATAAATTTTTCCTGGCGCGAATATCTGATGAGGGGTGATACTTTGGGGCTCTTTTCGCTTATGATAAAGTAATTTTCACTAATCTTAATAGACATCAAAAAGAAAAAATTCCAGGTGCCGAATTTTTTTTGTTTTGTAATTCATTTTTTGTTGAAAAGAGCTTTAATCAAAAAAGGTGCGGGCCGCTGGGCCTGCACCTTTTTTGAGTCCGACATACGGACGATGGGAGGAGTAATTCTGTTGTTGCTATTCAATTTGCGCTCTGGGGTAAATCGATTTTAAATGTATCGATTTAAGACCAGCGTGCCTTGAGACAGCAGCGCGAATCTTCCTCCGCTTGCATAGCCAATGACGTATTCCGAAGTCGCCGTAAAGTCTTTCAACTTAACCAGTCCCTTCATAACCAGTATTGGCGTTGCTCATATCCTGCGGACTTACTTAGAGGAGTGTCCTGCTCAAGCTATTCAAAAAATTGCGGTCCATCGATGTTAAGTCCATCGATTCAAGACCAGCGTTCCTTGAGATAGCAACGCAAATCTTCCTCCGGGTGCTAAGCCAATGACGTATTCCGAAGTCGCCGTAAAGTTTTGCACTTTAACCAGTCCCTTCTAGGTTTTGTATTGGCCTTGCACTATACATATACCCGCGTGAAATCACAGAAAACTTAATAAACTCAATTAAAAGTTGGCATTAAATCCAATAATAGGAAGATTAGATTTGTTTTTGTTCCTTCAGAAGATCGCGGATTTCTTTTAAAAGCTCTTCTTTTACATCAGGAACAGGAGCTGCAGGCTTGGCCGCTTCTTTTTTTCGATAGTGGTTGATGATTCTCACAAAGATGAAAATGGCAAAGGCGGTGATGAAAAAGTTGACGACGGCCTGAAGAAACGAACCATATGCTATTACTTTGTATTTAAGATCAGAAAAGTCAGCGCCAAAAGTAGCCAGTCCTACAATCGGCATGATAATGTCATCGACAAGCGATGAAACGATTTTTCCAAATGCGGCCCCGATAATGACTCCGACAGCGAGATCCAGCACATTGCCTTTAAAGGCGAATTTCTTGAATTCATTCCACATCCTAATGTTCCCCCTAAGGTTTATATCTCTTATATTCTGCGAGATTGTGAGGCAAAAAGCAATAGGGCCTGCTCCCATCAGGGGAGCAGGCCCGAGTTTTACTGAATCAACCTCATTTTCAACGCTTTGACGGCTGCATCGGTCCGGTTTTTCGCATCGAGTTTTTGGATGATGGCTGAAATATAGTCACGCACAGTGTAGGAACTGAGGTGGAGTGCGTCAGCAGCTTCATTGATGGAAGCACCTTCGGCAATCAGCTTGAGCACCTCTCGTTCACGGATAGTCAGTACGGCACGCTGGACGCCGAAAAGCTGGACGGCATCCTCATAGTACTGGTTCAACAATTCACCGCCATATTGTCCGAATTTGATAAGAGCGGTCAGGGTCTGGTTGTTGACGGTAAATGATTTGTGTTCTCCGCGGTCAAGCAGTGCAAGACCAATCAGTTTATTTTCAGCAGGCACATAGATTGGCAGGACAACCAATGATTTCAGGCAATAATCATGGACGTATTTTACAGGCAAAATTTCAGCTGCATCTTCGATAAAAATTGGTTTGGAATGGCTGAACTGCTTCAAGTATTTCGTAAGCAGCGGAAATTCGGCAATACTCTCCTTGATGTGCTGCACAGAGCCTGTATTGACGTTATAGGCATGAACGCCGACTCCGCTGTGCTCCCCGGGGGAATAGATGAACAGGGCGCAGCGTGAAAATGGCAGGTAATCAACCAAGCCCTGGGTAATCATTTTAACAGCTTCCGAAGCGCTTTGGGAACGGATCAGCCGCTGCTGGAACAGAAGGGTAGCATCCTTCCACTCAAGTTCACTTTCCAGGTGATTCAGCTTCATTTGTTTCAGATACATTTTTCGAAAAGTTTCCTTTTGCGCCTCTGTCACAGTCTCCGCTTTATCTTTCACGCAGATTAACAGTGTTTCCGTCAGGCATGGTACCGTGATAATTTGAGGATGTTCCTCTCCTGGTGACAACAATCTGGAAAGCGCCACTGACAGGTCTGATGCATGCTCAGCTTGAAGCCCCTCGCATATGGTGACCAGCTGTTCATTTACCAAAAGGTCATCGGCGCAAACGATTTTGTTTACTTTGCATTGGGATTTTTCATTGCGGATGACCGCAAGCCAGTTACTAGGAACTGCACGCAGGCTCAACATCATCTTCAGCCATTTATCATCCTGGTATTCCAGCTGCTGCGTCCGCAGGACCTTGTCGAGAATTCTCGTAAAAAAGACCTGTACCGCCTGGTGCTCGAGGAATCCAGCATTCCTTTTCTTTAAGACTTTATGAAATAAGTTCTCAACTGCGCTGATCAGAAAGATGGCGTCAAAATCATCGACGAATTCAGGGTGGCGTTTTTGCCACCTTAGGACTAATAACTGGATGAAATCATTTGAAGATTCAAAAGTGGTCCGTGAAAGGTTGTTGAAGCCATAGACAATCATGCTCTCAAATTCAGATACAAGATTATTTTGCCAGGCTTTCATGTCCTTCTTTAAATGTAGCCATTCTTTAAGAAACGGTTTCTCGCATTCTTTTAAAAGAAATAAACCTCTAATGGCCAAATCCTCAATCTTATGTTCCATCAGGCAACCTCACTCTCAAATTCTGGTAAAATAACATTCGTTTAAAAATTCAGAATTATGTCCGTCGCTTCTTTATACCCCGACACTTAACGGGGTTACCACGTTGTTAACGATTTTTTTCGGAGTTGTAGGCTTGATTTTTCGGGGATATGTTATTAACAAGAATTAATTTTGAATTTTAAAAATATTTTAATGGAGGTGGCTTCCTTGAACGGAGCTGTCGTAATGGAAAGCAAGACGAATAAGAAGGTTTTTTGGGGTGCGCTGGCAGCTGGACTTCTTGCGCTTGGAATCTTACTGGTGTCGTTCGGTGTATCAGGTGTAGCATATGCAGTCCCGATTGCGGGTGTAGGAGATTTTTATGTTGAGTTCGATAAGCTTGAAGGTGAAGGCTACAAGTTCTACCCAAAACTTGGTGAAACGAGCAGTTCAGACGCCGCGCCACAAGGTACAAATATCATTAAAACCCTGACTATCGACAATCTGCAATTATACAAGGATTTTCAGGTTGGCGGAGACTGGATCCGCGTTAAAATCCAGGCATCGAAACCTGTACAGATTTCAGGACTTCAGCATGATGCTGGCTTGATTGAAGCAAATGCCAAGTTCCAAAACCTTGTGCTAGAAGAAAATAACAGCACGGACTGGACAAAGCAATTCCAGCAAACATCGAGCACCATTATCCTGGAAAATGCCAAATTGAAGACTCATTACTTATTCCAGGAAACGATCAATATGGCTGGCATGAAATTGACGGTGGAAAAAATCGATAAGAAATAATCGAGGTGACAGGCATGGTTTTTAAAAAATGGAGGCACACGAGGCCTTTTTTTGGAGCAATTTTGACCGTGTTAAGCGGACTGATGATTTTATGGGTACCATTGAATCTTTATCTAAGCACCTTTCTTCCAGGATCGGTAGCCGTCATCGGCTTGTTGTTTGGCGGCCTGATCACACTGATGGGACTGATGTCCTTCTTTTTGCCGAGTGCCTCTAAAGCGCTGGGCATCATCGTCATCTTTTTATCCATACTATCGGTCATCGGCGCTCTGGGCGGCTTCCTTTTTGGAACGATATTCGGTATCATCGGCGGGGCCTTGCTGACAGCATGGCGGATGGTGCCTGCGGAAGAGTCGGCAGGAGCACCTGTCGCGAATGCCGCTGCGCAGCCAGCCAAAACGGGATAAAGGGGAGAAGAAATGAAGAATCGTATATTTTTAGTAGTGATGTGCCTTCAGCTAGCTACATTGTCCTTCTTCCCTTTTATTGAAAAAACGAATGCAGCAGGCACTGATGCAGAGGGATTTATAATCCAGGCTGACCGAGTTGTTGGCGAAAATATGAAAGCGATGATTATCGTCGGCGAGACCTCCGGCTCAAGTGCCAGGCCAATGCTGCGGATCACCTACGACTCAGCAAAGATTTACGGCATGAGGCTGACAAAACAGTTCAAGACTTCGGGAGGGACGGTTAGCCTCACAATGAAAGCAAGCGGCCCTGTTCATATTAAAGGGATGCAGGTCGATGCCAGCGCCATTTCATTCCAGGGAGCATGCGTGCACGCGGCAAAAATCATTCCGAATGCGGCTCTTGAAGGCGTGACGATGGTCGCCCATTCCATGAATGCAGCAAACAGCAGCCTCGACCAGTTAAAACTCCAAACAGTAAATGGTGATGGCGAAGTACAGAAGCCAGGCAAATTGGAAATTTTACAGGAGCTTGGGGCAATGCCTTTTGGACAGATGAAGAAGGAAATCGAGAAAATCACCAGCGGCCAGCTTCCGCTAACTTGCGAAGGTGCTACTGAGGATGAAGTGGAGGAAATGATAGGGGGGGTTACCGAGCCAGTCGATGACTTGCTTGATGAAGTAACGGATCCGCTTGATGAAACAATCGGGAAAGTGACGGACCCGATTGATGGATTAATCGGCAAAGTGACGGATCCACTTGATGACACAATTGGCAAAGTGACCGATCCCCTCAAGGATACAATCGGAAAGGTGACAGACCCGATAAAAGGGGTGAGCGATCCACTGAAAGACACAGTTGATAAGGTAGTAACTCCTGTTGAAGAGACAGTCGGCAAAGTGACCGAACCTGTAAATGAGATCGCCAAGGATACGACGGACACGGCAAAAAAAGTGACAGAGCCTGTGGCTGAGCCGGTGAAGGAGACCGTGGATGAAACAGCCAAAACAGCGTGCGAAAAGCTGGAGGAGGCAAATGGCGAGATCACAAAAGAGCTGGCCCTGGAATTGATCGATAAGGCGCTGGCCGAAAACAAAATGCTAGATGAATTATGCCCGACAGACGCAACGTTGACAGATCAGCTTGAAAAATGGACAGAAGGGCTTCTCGATTCTCTCGGACTTCTGTCACTTCTCGGATTGAAGCCAAGCGAGGAAGAACAGCTGAAGAAGATGAGGGAGGCTATTTTAAAAGAGCCTGATGGTTCTATAATTGATTTCTAACTTTTACACACAGCAAAGGCAGAGGATGGCTCCTCTGCCTTTTTAATATTTTATTGCGAATGACTTATAGGTTTCGGTTTTTTCTGTTTCGTTCACTTCAATATGGTCAACAGTGGAGAAAGGATTGCCCCTCCGTACTTCATCGATGAACTTTTCAAGGTCAGGTCTTGAACCAGAAGCAAGGATTTCAACGCCGCCCTCTTGCAGGTTCTTCACCCAGCCAGTAATGCCAAACTGGATCGCCTTCATTTGAGTATAATACCGATACCCCACACCCTGAACCTCACCCGTCACAATAATTTGTAATTGGATCAAGACGTCGCCCCCAGATAAACAAATAGGTTAACAATATATCTAATGTTATATGTAATGATTGCTTGGTAACTTCATTATAGCACAGTGATATCTGGTGCATAAGGGAAAAGGAAGTTTATATTTTGGTTAATGTAGTTTCGAAACGAACTAGCAGGCAGCAGAAACTGGGCAAGTAAGGAGAAGGGGTGGACATGGTGGCAGAGTTAATTCTGGACTAAAACAGGTTTGGTTGCTAAAGCAGAAAAGCTGTCAAGAAAACGAAGGAATTAAGACAGGTTTGAGTACGAAAGCAGAAAAGCTGTCAAAATAACGCCTGAATTAAGACAGGTTTGAGGAGGTTAGAGTAAAAGTTGTCAGAAGTAAAGCCAAGTTCGGACGGGTTGGAGAGGAAAAGAGCAAGAACTGTCAGGAGCAGGTCTCACTTCTGTAATTGAGATTTCCCGAACACGTAAAAAAACAGCCGAACAGAGTGAAATGTCCGGCTGTTTGCTTATACATTTCCAATCTTACAAAGCCCAGTCTCCATTGCGGAACACTGGCTCAGCAGATCCATCTGCTGTGATGCCGTCGATGTCCATTTTATCGGAACCGATCATGAAGTCTACGTGCGTGATGCTTTCGTTCAGGCCGTTTTCAGCCAGTTCTTCTGAAGACATCGTCTTGCCGCCTTCTACGCAGAATGCGTAAGCACTTCCGATTGCGAAGTGGTTTGACGCGTTTTCATCAAACAATGTGTTGAAGAATAATACATTTGATTGAGAAATCGGCGAGTTGAATGGTACAAGGGCAACCTCACCAAGATAGTGTGAACCTTCATCAGTCGCCACGAGCTGCTTCAGGATTTCTTCGCCTTCTTCTGCTTCAACGCCGACGATTTTTCCATTTTCAAAAGTGAGCTTAAAGTTGTCGATGATGTTTCCCCCGTAGCTAAGCGGCTTAGTGCTTGAAACATACCCGTTCACGCCAGTTTTCAACGGAACTGAGAAGACTTCTTCAGTCGGCATATTTGCCATGAACTCGTGTCCTTGCTCGTTCACGCTGCCAGCGCCAACCCAAATGTGCTTCTCAGGAAGCTCGACTGTCAGGTCTGTACCTGGTGCTTTATAGTGAAGCTTCTTGTAACGCTTGCTGTTCAGGTAATCAACCTTTTTATGAAGAGAAGCATCATGATCTTTCCATGCAGCAACCGGATCTTGTGTATCCACACGGACTGCTTTGAAAATTGCATCCCAAAGCTTCTGCACAGCTGTTTCCGCAGTTTCCTCAGGGAACACCATTTTTGCCCATCCTTCAGAAGGAGCGGCAATGACTGTCCAGCTTACTTTATCGGACTGTATGTATTTACGGTATTTTGAAAGTGCGGTACCAGCGGCTTTTTGGAAGTTGGCGATGCGCTCAGACTTCACACCTTTCAATAAGTCAGGACTAGAAGAAACGATTGACATGAAAGCAGCGCCGTTCTCTGCAAGGTCTTCTACTTCGCGTGCGCGCCATTCAGGATATTCCGCAAACGCCTCATCTGGTGCAAGGTCGTACTTCGTCCTGTTCACAACATCATCATTCCAGTTTACTACAACATTTTTAGCGCCGGCTTCGTACGCTTTTTTCACAACAAGACGGACAAACTCTGCAGAGTCAATCGTTGTATTGATGACAAGCGTTTGGTCCTTCTGGATGTTAACGCCAACCTTGACAGCAAGGTCCGCATATTTTTCTAAATTGGTTTGAAAGTCACTCATTTATTTCGCTCCTTTTCTGAATCTTCTTTTACATTGTAACTATTTTATAGGAAAAAAGAAACTTAAGTCATTCGACTTAACTAGACATTATAGCGCCGGAAATGGACGCTCTTTACCTGTCTAAAATTGCTAGCCTATCAAACTAGCATCAAGGCAGCAGCGTAGGGTAAAATAGAGCGGTATAAAAAGGGGTATAGGAGGTTACTAAGAGATGAAATTTGATGTAGTTTTATTGCGGTTATCAGCGATCTATGCTTTCATTGGGGCATTCCTCGGTTCGCATATGGCTGGTGCCGGCAGTTATGCCATCCGCCCGGTCCATGCACATATACTGGTTGTTGGCTGGCTTAGTCTGTTTGCTTTCTCAAGTTACTACCGTTCTTATGTCGTGCCCAGAACTTCAAAACTAGCATTATTTCATGTCTGGACAGCAATCATTGGGAGCTTCGGCTTGACTCTGGGCATGTGGCTTTATAACGTGAAACCATTCCCGCTGCCAGAAACTTTCACCATGGTGTTTTATATCGTCGGCGGATCAACTTTGCTTCTCAGCTTCCTGCTATTTGTGTTCATGACCTTTAAATATAGCGAGGCAAAGGTGAAATAATAAATAAAAATCCATGCAGAATCCGCTTCTGCATGGATTTTTTATGTGTTTGGAATTTTTAATAGACTTCATCATACTATGTTTGTACTTTCTAATTAATATATTGGCTAAAATCCAAATATATCGACCACTTTTTGCGATATATCAGCGAAAATCCAAATATATCGACCACATTTTGAAATATATCGACCAACTTACTAATTCATTCATACTAAAATCCGTATTTCAATTTAATAATTTCGCTCAAACACCGGCAGCCTTCTTACTGTCATACATCCGGAACATCACCCAGAACAGTACCGCGCTCAAAATGGCGAGAATGCTGAGGATGGTGAACGTCCAGCCGTAACCGATCCAGACAGTGAGCGGGATGCTGATCGGTGCAATCGTCCTGCCTATCGTATATCGCAATGAAGCGGCGGCAAAATACTGGCCGCGCATTTGTTCAGGTGCCAGGTTGGAAATGAAGGTTTGCTGCAGCCCGGCTGTCATCAGCTCAGCCAACGTGAACACAGCCATTGCTGCAATTAAGCCCCAAATCCAATTTGTCGCACCGAACATCAAAATCGCCACAGCATAAATGAGCGAAGACAATACAAACACGTTTCGTTCGCGGAAACGGGTCACCCATCTTGTTACAACGACAGTAAAGAGGGCTACCAGCAAGCCATTTTCAGAAAGAATCAATCCGAAAGCCTGCTCGCCATTGACGGTGAATACCTTGCTGCCAAGTTCAAGCACGGTTTGATTATGCACTGTATCCTTTGTGTAAACAGGGAATAGCAAATCAAGCTGCATGAATGTTTGCGCCGCTAAAATCCCTGCGATAATGAACATGAGAAAAACCTTATCCTGGATAATGACCTTGTAATCAGCGATCTGCTCTTTAAGGAAGTCATACCATTTCCCATTTTCCGCACGTGCCTGCCTTGCTGAAGCAGGTACTGTTTCACGCGTCCATTTTGCGAGGACTAGCGCAAGCAGGATGGAGATGATTGCGACCGCTATCATCAATTCAAACCGGTACTTGACATAAAAAATGGCTCCGAGAATCGGGCCGACAACAACAGCAATATTGATCTGCGTATAAAAAATCGCGAATACACTGCTGCGGTCTTTTTCAGGGACCACGTCCGCAACCATCGCCTGGCTGGCCGGCCAGTAAATAGAGCCGAACATCCCGACGAGCGTAAAGCAGATGAACCCGAGCAGCGGCGAGGTGAACCATGGTGAAACCGCATAGGCAAAAACAAGAAAGGCAATTCCCTGGCCAAAAGCTGAAATCACCATCATCCGTTTGCGCCCGAACCGGTCGGCGGTATACCCGCCCATCAAATTGGCGAATACCGAAAAGACCTGGGATAAGACGAGCAGGAAGCCCGCGTTGCCCTTCCCGAAACTTTCCGCAAAATAAATCGTTAAAAACGGGAAAAACATCCAAAATGTTATATTCATTAAAGCCTCGCCAAACAAGCGAATCTTCAAGTTTCGATCCCAATCCCTAATCCTCATGATGTTACTCCTTTTATCTAAAAGCTGTTTTCGCATTGAGTGTTGCTTTTCGTACATATACTAAAATCTCGCTAAAAAAGGTGTCGGGGCTCTTTCCGAGGAGACCTCTGAATCAAGATTGCTTTAGTACTCGTAAAAACCAGATGCCGGTTTTTACTTTTGGTTGAGAGAGCAACAAGGTTTGCGAAAAGAGCCTATATCTTTGAATGACAACCAACGAATATCATACTACTCCCAAGGAATTTTTTACAAGTTTAATCTTCAATAGTTTGCGTTTAACATGCTATCGATTAAAAAAAGCGGCACGAGGGCCGCTTTAGGTATTACTATAGAGTTTTAATCTTTATCTTCCATTGCTGCCTTCAGCAAGTCTCCGAGGCTGGTGCCGAAGTTTTCCTGGGATGGCGAGTATTTTTCCTTCAGCTTGCGTTCCTCACGCTTGGATACGCCTTTATTCTTTCTATCCTCTGCCTTTTCAACGACATTGCAGCGGCGGCACTGGAAGTAGGCGCCTGCCTTGCCGTTGTGGATTTCCATTCGTTTATGGCACTGAGGACAGCGTCTTTGTGAAAGCTTTGGATCCTTATGCTTGCGGAAGCCGCACTCGGGGCTTGAGCAGACAAGGATGCGTCCTTCCTTTGTCTTGCGTTCCTTCATGAATTCACCGCACTCAGGACATTTCGAGCCTGTCAGGTTATGGGCGCGGTAGGTTTTATCGCTCGTCTTGATTTCGGAAACAAGGCGCGCCGTCTGTTCACGGATCCGTTTCTTGAACGCCTTCGGATCGCCTTTTCCGCGGGCGATTTCTTCAAGCTCCTTTTCCCATTTTGCCGTCAGTTCAGGAGAAGTCAGTTCATCATTCACCAGGTCGATGAGTTGCTTGCCTTTTTTCGTTGGATACAGGCGGCCGTTCTGTCTTTCCACGACCTCTGACGATATGATACGCTCAATGATCTCCGCACGCGTTGCCGGAGTGCCGAGCCCGAATTTCTCCATTTTTGCCAGGATATCCGATTCTGACAATCGAAGCGGCGGTTCGGTCATTTTTTTATTCATGCTAATCTGGCCAACTGAGTAGCTCTTGCCTTTTTCAAGATGGCCCAAAGATTGTGTACCTGCATCATCCTCGTCTTTCCCGAGTACCTTTTTAAAGCCGATTTCCATGATGTTCGTTTCCCGAGCTGACAGTGATTCCCCTTCGACATCGAAATTAGCATGGATTACTTCATACTGATAAGCCGGGTAAAATAAAGCCAGGAATCGGCGGACGATCAAATCATACAGCTTCCGTTCATCCGGTGATAAATCGGCAAGGTGAAGCCGCTCCTCTGTCGGAATGATCGCATGGTGGTCGGTTACTTTTTCATTATTGAATACCCGGCGCGCCTGAACTTTTCCTTTTTGGGCAAGGGCAGGCTTCGCTTCGTCACGATAGCCGGACATGATTCCCTGCAGGCGGTCCGCCATTGTCGCTTCCATATCGGTCGTCAAATAGCGCGAGTCCGTACGCGGATAGGTGACGAGCTTATGCTGTTCATACAATCCCTGCAGGACATTGGATGTTTTCTTTGCCGAAAAGCCAAAACGCTTATTGGCGTCACGCTGCAGTTCCGTCAGGTCATAAGGAAGCGGCTGAGGTTCTGATTTTTGTTTGCGGTCCAGCGATTGCAGCAAAGCCTTCTTATTGGTTAGCTTCTTTTGAATTTGTTCTGCTTTTTCCTTTGAAAATATCCGTTTTTCGCCATTATGCTCCCATTCAGCATTCAAAGAGCCGACCTTCGCCTGGAGTGTCCAGTATTCCTTAGGCACGAACTTATTGATTTCATCCTCGCGCTCCAGAACCATGGCGAGTGTTGGTGTCTGGACACGGCCAGCAGATAAAGGGTCCTTGAATTTCGTTGTCAATGCCCTTGAAACATTCAAACCAATCAGCCAGTCAGCCTCTGCACGGCAGACAGCAGATTCATACAAATCCTCATACTGCTTGCCAGGCTTGAGGTTTTTAAAACCGTCCTTGATGGCGCGGTCCGTCTGTGAGGAAATCCACAATCGCTTGATTGGTTTCTTCCAGTTGATGCGCTGGAGAATCCACCTGGCGACCAGCTCACCCTCACGACCGGCGTCGGTTGCGATAATGAATTCACCGACATCCTTGCGTTCAGCAAGGTGTTCAATGGCTTTGTATTGGTGGCTCGTCTGCTTGATCACCTTCAATCCCATTTTATCCGGGATGATCGGCAGCTCCTCAAGCTTCCAAACCTTATATTTTGGGTCGTAATTCTCAGGCATTTTCAATTCAATCAAATGGCCGAGCGCCCAGGTGACGATATATTGATTTCCTTCGAAATAGCTTTTATGACTTTTATTGCAGCCAAGTACACGCGCGAGTTCACGGGCAACACTTGGTTTTTCTGCAAGTACTAATGATTTCATGATTGCTCCTTTCAAAACACAACAATTTTACGTATGCTTTACTTAGTATAAATGAAATAGGAGATTTTTTGTAATGGGGGAGACCATGAGCGACTATATTAAAGAAATCCGCGCACTTATTGGCAGCAGGCCTCTCATTCTGGTCGGTTCCGCTGTGCTTGTTTTCAATAGGGAATATGAAGTATTGCTGCAGCTAAGGACTGATACAGGCAGGTGGGGAATTCCGGGAGGGGCGATGGAGCCTGGAGAAAGCTTTCAGGAAACGGCACGCAGGGAATTACTCGAGGAAACAGGTCTGCATTTAAAAAGGCTGAAATTTTTAGAAATGGTTGCCGGGGAAGAATACTATTTCCGATATCCTAATGGCGATGAGATATATAATGCGATCGCTTTGTATGCCTGCGAGTATTGGGAAGGCGAGCTGAAGATGAATGATGGGGAGAGCAAGGACCTGCGCTTTTTCCCGTTAAACAGCCTGCCTTCGTTAACAGAAAGGCAAAAGCTGATTATAAACAAAATAAAAGACAGCGGATTCTTGCCTGAATTCAGGCATATCAATCTTAATGTTATTATGGAGTGTGCCGAGGTGCTGGAGCTGCAGAGAAAATCATACAAAATAGAAGCAGATCTAATCGGCACAGATGAAATCCCGCCGTTAAAGGAAACATTCGAGCAGCTTCAGGATTGTGGAGAAACCTTCATTGGCTATTATATGGAAGGCAGGCTTGCTGGGGCGCTCTCTTTTAAGAAAGAAGGGAAAGTTATCGATATCCATCGGATGATGGTTCACCCTGACTTTTTCCGCAGAGGTATTGCCAAAAAGCTGATTTTTCAATTAGAACAGATTGGATACTCAGAGATGCTCGTTTCAACAGGTGCAGACAACAAGCCGGCAACAAAGCTTTATGAAAAACTAGGCTTCAAGCGGCAGAATGACTCAGTTGTAGGCAACGGACTTGTACTTGCCCATTTTAAAAAACGACAAGGTTAATTCAAAGCATGAAGAAGGGCCTGGCACTCTGCCTGGCCCTTAACCTTTTATTCTTTAATATAAACCGCAGTACCTGTAGCGATGCACATCATCATGCCTTCCCGCAATGTTTCAAAATCGAGGTCGACACCAATTATGGCGTTTGCACCCAGGCGGCGGGCTTTATCTTCCATTTCTCGAATCGCAATTTCGCGGCCCTCGGCAAGCTTGTTCTCATAGGCCGAACTTCTGCCGCCAATCACATCGGTAACACTTGCAAGGAAGTCGCGCACGACATTGGCTCCCATAATTGCTTCCCCAGAAACTATCCCTAGATATTTCTCAATTTCCCTGTCCTGCAAAGTCGAAGTTGTAGTTACGATCATATTATTTCCTCCTCCAAATCTTGTTTTTCTGTTAAAAAACTGTGAATAACTACTTATACGATTCCCTCTGGAAAAAGTTTCAATAAAAAAAGAACCCGGCTATTATTTGCCAGGTCCAGCCATTATTTATGCTTCGTCTTCCTCTACACGGTTTTTGAACGCCTCCTGGACGACTAGGAATTCCTCATCTTCCTGCGCCTCTGTTTCAGGACGCTTTGGTTTTAAGGCGCCTGAGGGCAGGTCTCCTGGATGGCCTTTTTTCTTGTGGTTGAACCCTTTGCCTCTGCTCATTCATGAACCCTCCTTTCTTGTTCAATCTAGTTTTTCCTGTTGGAACCTGAAATATAAGAAATCAGCTGCATATGATTGTATAGATACAAATTTAAATAAAGGAGGGCGGCTGCAATGGAGGAAAAATTGTACGCTGAGGATTTGGTTGAATGTCCGACTGTTTTTTGTGCGAACCGGGATGACCAGGCCCCGCTTTTTACAGCTGATGCATTGATCAATGGTGACATAAAGAAGATTAACCTTGAGGATTATCGGGGAAAGTGGGTCATCTTATTTTTCTACCCAAGTAATTTTACCTTTGTTTGACCGACAGAGCTGGCGGCGGTCGCCGCTGTATACCCTTATATAAAAGCGCTGGGTGCTGAATTGCTGGCAATCAGCACTGACAGTGTTTATTCACACAAGGCTTTTAAAGAGACTTCTCCTTCTTTGAAAAATGTTACGTATCCAATGGTAAGCGACAGGACGCAGGTAATCAGCCGTGCATATAGAATCCTGGATGAAACAACAGGGGCCTGCTTCAGGACTTCAGTTTTCATCGACCCCGGTGGCATTATCAGAGCGAAGCTTACTTATCCCGGAAATGTCGGCCGCAACCTTCCTGAGCACGTAAGGATGCTGCAGGCTTTCGAGTATGCAAAACAAACAGGAAAAGGTGTGCCGGCGAACTGGGTGCCGGGCCAGCAAGGAGTCAGTACAGACCCATCAAATATAGGAAATATTTAATGCGTGCAGGTCCTGATAATCAGGGCCTGTTTTTATGTCAAGCTCCAGCGCTTGTCGGGACTGACCAAGGCGATACGTTATTCTTGTTTGTCTGTGACCAGCATCACAATTGATGGATAAAAATGTCACAATTTCTCAACAAAAATCTTCGATATCACTCACAAAGTTTTTTTAAAATAGAATTGAGATTATGTTAAAAAATTCACAAACAATAAATAAGGAGGTATCAAAGATGGATGAGGTCCTGATATTAAGCCGGATCCAGTTTGCTGTGACTGTTTTTTATCATTTTTTATTTGTCCCATTAACGATTGGTTTAGTCATTCTCGTTGCCATCATGGAGACAAAGTATGCACGCACCCTGGACCAGACATATAAGCGAATGGCGGATTATTGGGGAAAACTGTTCGCGATCAACTTTGTGCTTGGTGTGATTACCGGCATTACGATGGAATTTCAGTTTGGCACGAACTGTTCAGAATACTCGAAGTATATGGGCGATATTTTCGGGTCGCCGCTCGCGATTGAAGCTCTGGTCGCCTTTTTCCTTGAATCCACCTTCATGGGCATCTGGCTGTTCGGAAAGGATAAGTTTACACCAAAACTGCGGGCATTTTCGATCTGGATGGTCGCTCTCGGTACGAATATTTCCGCTCTCTGGATCATTACTGCCAATGGCTTCATGCAAAACCCGGTCGGCTATGTCCTTAACAATGGCCGAGTCGAATTGAACAGCTTCCGGGAGCTCGTCACTAATCCTTATGCCTGGTATATGTTTGTACACACTGTTGTAAGTGCCTATATTGTGGGGGCGTTTTTCATGATGGCCATCAGTGCTTACCACCTGCTCAGGAAAAACGAAACGGCATTTTATAAAAAGTCATTCAAGTACGGTCTTGCCATGGCCTTGTTTTCTGCGACTCTCACACCAATCATCGGGCACCAGTCCGGTGTTTTCGCTGCTAAAATGCAGCCGGCAAAAGGAGCGGCTATGGAGGCAGTCTGGGAGACACAAAAGGACATGCCATTCCATCTTATCCAGATTCCCGATCAGGAAAACGAGCGCAATGCTTTTGAGGCAATCAGCATTCCGAAATTGGGTAGCTTCTTCTACACCAACTCCTTTGATGGGAAAGTCACTGGTTTGAAAGACATTCCCAAGGATGAACGGCCTAACGTGGAACTGGTCTTTTACGCGTTCAGGGTAATGGTCGCTCTAGGAGTCTTTTTCCTGGCTGTTTCCTGGTACGGCTTGTACCTTTATCGGAAAAACAAACTGGAGAACTCACCAAAATACTTGAAACTGGTCCTATATTCTGTACTGCTGCCGTATCTGGCGATTAATGCCGGCTGGATGGTAGCAGAGGCGGGACGACAGCCATGGGTTGTGTACGGATTGATGAAGACATCTGAGGGTGTGTCGCCAATCGCGTTGTCCCAGGTGATCTTCTCCTTGGCAGCTCTCGTCATTTTTTACACAGTTTTATTGATAGCAGATGTCTATTTGATCATCAAGTATGCGAAAAAAGGTCCGGAATCAGAGGTTAAATATGGCCTTGGAGGAGGCGTGAAACATGTCTCATGATACACTTGCAATCATTTGGTTTGGTTTGTGGGGATTGATTTGGACGGTTTATTTTATCCTCGATGGATACACCCTTGGGACCGGGATGCTGTTCCCGTTCATCGCTAAAAACCGCCAGGAGCGTAACCAGCTCCAGGAGGCGGTCGGACCTTTCTGGGGCGGGAATGAGGTCTGGCTGATAACAGCTGGAGGAGCGACATTTGCGGCCTTCCCGGCTGTCTACGCGGACATGTTCAGCTTTTTGTATACGCCGTTGTTCCTGGTGCTGATTGCTTTGTTCATTCGGGCCATCGGACTTGAATTCATGCATAAGGACGACAACCCGCTATGGCAGGCAGCGTGTAAATGGGGCTTCTTCACCGGCAGCTTTTTGATCGCCTTCTTATTCGGTGTCACCTTCGCCAATCTGTACCGTGGATTATTGATCGGTGCCAATGGCTATGAAGGCAATTTGTTCAGCTTGTTGAATGGTTATGGCATTTTGGGAGGATTGCTGTTTGTCTCATTGTTCCTTCTGTCTGGTTCATTATGGATTCAGCTGAAGACAGCAGGGCAAACCGCAGTCCGAGCATACAAAATATCACGGATAATGGCTGGCATGGCTCCGGCGATGCTGTCGCTGTTCTTTCTGGCGACAGTGAACAGGACGCCATTGCTGGATAATTACTCACAGCAACCGATCCTCTGGACTGTGCCGGTAATCGCACTGGCTGCGATGCTCGCGGCAGTCTACTTTATTTTTAAAAAGAAAATCGGCTATGCCTTTACCGCTGTCTGCTTGACGATTTTCACAAAAATGGCCTTCGGCTTCGTAGGGATGTTCCCGAACATGCTGCCATCAAGAATAGACAATGCCTACAGCGTGACACTTTTTGATGCTGCAGGCAGCAAGCTCAACCTGACCATTATGTTCGTCGTTGCAGTCATTTTCGTGCCAATTATCATTGCCTACCAGTCCTGGAGCTACACACTTTTCAAGGATAAAATATTAAAGGAAAGCGCAAAGGGATATCAATAAGGAAAGGCGTCTGGGTGACCAGACGCTTATTAATTATGTGGAACGGGTTGCCAGCGGGGAGAGTTTCAAGATGGCAAATAAGAAGTGGATAATAGACATTTCCAGAGCCTCGAGATCTTATAATGTCTATTGGAAAGGATTTAAATAGACATTTCAGGCAAGGAGCAGCCTCGAAATGTCTAATAAAAGAGGTTTAATGGACATTTCAGGTAAGGAAAGGCTACGAAATGTCTATTAGCTATTCTCCCCGGGTTTAATACGAATTGACCTGCTTAAATAATAGAGACCTACCAGCACAATGATAGGTCTCAAAATACAAATTAATACTCTGTGGTGGTCGGTTTAAGCTTGGGTCTGTCCAATGCTTTTCCCTTGTTTGCTTTAATCGGATTTTCTGTCATGAGATAGCCGGCATAAGCTTTGTTCCATTTTTTGATTGCCAGATAAGATAGTAAGGCTGTAATCGCAAGTATACCAGAGATGATTGGCCAAAATGCTGCAGAAACATAACCCCCATCGTACGCTAATCCAATTGGCGAGAAGACGACATACAAGATTGCAACAAGCGCCAGCAGGACAACAGATACAGGCAACGAATATTTCCATGGTACCATGTCGACTGCTGCCTCGGAGCGGAAAGTATATGGCTTTGCTGTTGGTTTCCACAATCCGATAGCGATCATGATTGCCACTTCAACGACAAACAAGATTGCGTAAATGTGGATAAAATGAATTGGTACAGCAAAATCGAACAGATGCTGCGTACCCCAAACGAGCATATAGTAAGTGATTACATGGAAGATGATTACGACTTTGGCTGCAAGTGCTGGTACTCTTTTTGTGAAAATCCCGACAAGCAAGATGACGATGATTGGTATATTGAAAAAGCCTGTGAACCTTCTGATTAAATCCCATAATCCTTCCGGTGCGTTCATCAGCAGCGGGGCGATACATAGGGAAACAACTGCGAGAAGTGTACCGGCGATTTTGCTGATAGAAATCAATTTTTGATCATCTGCTTCAGGGTTGAAGCGTGCTTTATAAATATCAAGTGCGAACATCGTTGCTGCACTGTTTAATAATGAGTTGAATGAACTTAATACTGCGCCAAGCAGGACAGCCAGGAAGAAGCCGGACATCCAGGTTGGCAATACATCAGAAATCAACGCTGGATAAGCCAGGTCTACTGACTTCAGTCCATCTCCGTACATATGGAAGGCAATGACCCCGGGAATCATCATCGTCAGCGGCACTAGCAGTTTATAGAATCCGGAAATCAAAACGCCTTTTTGGCCTTCTGCCAGGTTTTTTGCCCCAAGTGTACGCTGGATGACATATTGGTTTGAAGCCCAGTAGAATAAGTTAGCAAAAATCATCCCGGTAAAAATGGTGCCGAATGGAACGGAATCCTGCTTTGTTCCAATCGAGTTCATTTTTTCAGGGTTCGTGGTTGCGATTTGCTTCATCCCATCTCCGATATTGCCATCGCCAAGTGCAATCAGGCCCAGTATTGGGACAAGAAGGCCAATGATAATCAGGCCAATCCCATTCAATGTATCTGAAATCGCAACAGCCTTGAGTCCGCCGAAAATCGCATAGATGGCACCGATAATCCCAATGAGCCAGATGACAATCCAGACAGATGCTTCATAAGAGATGCCGAACAGCTCAGGAAAGTTGAAAAGCTGCAATACGGCAAGCGCTCCTGAATAGAGCATTGAAGGCGCGGTAACAAGAATGTATCCAAGCATAAACAGAAGAACACTGTACTGTCGGACACCTTCATCATATCGCTTGCTCAGAAATTCCGGCAGTGTTGTGAAATTGCCGCGAAGATACTTTGGCAGCAAATAGATGGCCATGATGATGATGGCAAAAGCAGCTGTCACTTCCCATGCCATGTTGGAAAGATTGGTACGGTAGGCTTGTCCATTCAGCCCGACCAATTGTTCTGCCGAAAGATTCGTGAGAAGAAGGGAACCGGCAATGAATCCGCCTGTCAAACCGCGGCCGGCAAGGAAATATCCAGCTGAATCGCTGACTTCTCCTTTCGTCTTTACATATGAATACCATGCGACCAGCCCCATGAAAAAGGCGGCAGTAATAAGAGTAAATCCTATACCCCCAAAAATCATCTTGTCGACACCCCTTGATGTGTAATTATTTTACATACTAAATAACCTGCTTGCTAACTCTTTAAACCTTTAGCGTGATAAAATAATCTCTTTTACCAAATTTTAAAATTAGAAAAAAATGGATTAAAATAATATAATGATAGTAGAAATACTAAAATTGGAGTACTGGAGTGGTTCAGGTGGATTTTTCCATGGTGGTGTCGGAGGATCGAATCAAGCGTGCATATAAGGACGGAGAGTTTGAAAACTTGCCTGGTTTCGGCAAGCCTTTGAATCTGGAAGATATGTCAGCTGTGCCAGAGGATCTGAGAATGGCCTACAAGATGCTGAAAAATGCCGGATTCTCTCCGGAAGAACAGAGGCTCAGGCAGGAAGTGATGTCCATCGAGGACCTGATTCGCAACTGTGAAAATCCTGATGAGAAAAACAAACTGAACCAGGAACTTAGTCAGAAGCTTCTAAGGTACAATAAAATCATGTCCAGCCGGGGAGCTAAAACAAATTCCTCCCTGTTTAAAAATTACGAGCGGAAGATTGAAAAGAAATTACTATAAAAAAGGGGCCAGGCGGAGAAATCCAGCCTGGCCCTTTTGTTATTAGGCGTCTGTGTCCGTTGAAATGGACAAGACGCTTAGGCGCCTAGTGATTTAATTTTTTCAGCAGCGGTTGCTGTTTGGCTGACATAAGCAGCGATTGTCTGATTATCGTCGTTCAAAGTTTCAATTGTTGCGTTCATTTCTTCCAGGCCTGCTGTTGCCTGTTCGATGATGGCCGCAAGTTCACGTGTTGAGGCTTCGACATCGCCTGTCTGGTTTTTAACATCACTGACAGTCAATTCAAATTGGCTGAATTGGTTCGTCAGTTCACGAAGGGTGCTGCTGACTTCTGTGAAGAAACCGGAAACCTCTCCGACTGCGGAACGGCTCTCTGCCAGCTTTTCGCTGCTGTCGTTCATTTTTTCCAGAGCGGCTGAGTTTGTTTCATTAACAGAAGTAAGGTTTTCGGTAATCTGGATTGCTGTTTCTTTCGTCATTTCCGCCAGCTTGCGGATTTCGTTGGCAACAACCGAGAAGCCTTTGCCTGCCTCACCGGCGCGAGCAGCTTCAATCGATGCATTGAGCGCAAGCAGATTCGTTTGCTCTGTTATGTTGCGGATGTTGACGATGAATCCGTTCGTTTCCTCTATCTTCTTCGTGAGCATGGAGAATGTCTGGCTGAGTTCGGAGATTGAAGCAGCCAGCTCTTTCATGTCGCCCTGGAGCTCGGTGAGTTTCACGGAGCCGCTCTCGGATGCTTTAGCAGCCTGCAAAGTATTGTCAGAGAGCAGGACGGACATATCGGACATTTCATCCATTCTTTGCTTTGTCAGTTCTGCATTTTCGGAAATTTGGTTGATCTGTTCCGTCTGAACCTGGCTTCCGGCAGAAATTTCATTTACAGCGATTTTCATTTCTGTTTGCGAAGACAGATGGGTCTGGATTTGTTCATTAATCTTACCAAGGCTTTCAGTAACGACAAGAAGTTCACCATGGAGCAAAGCGCTGTGCTGTTCTTTACGGACCTTTTCGTTTTCAGAATCAGCAAGGAAGGTCTCCAACGATTTAAAGGCATTCCTGTTCAAGCGGATCAAGACGAACAGCACGACGCCAATCAAAATATAACAAAGTAAAATCGCCGTGAAGGTGCTGCTTAAAAAATCCTGGTTTTCTGTCGCCAGCATGGTATTCATTACAACTGCAACAAGGCCGAGGGTGAATCCGGTAACAAAGATTTTTATATCAAAATGGATGGCTGAAAAGACCGCCAGGAACAGCAGGACGAGCAAAAATGCACCGTTGCCTCCAAACATTCCGATATAAAAGAAGTGATGGATGAAGATCGCAGCAAAAGCGGCATAAGGGAACAAGGACTCCTTCTTAAGCCATAGCTGGAATATCAGGAAAAACAAGACGAAAAATACTAATTCACTTACATAAACCGCTGTTTTTAAAAATATTTCTTTTTCGATAATGGTGTATGCTGCGGTCGCAATCAAGGATACCGAATAAGTGCTGAGCATCAAGATGTTCTTCTTTTTCGTATCCTGCCTGCGGAGATTTTGAATAGCCTCCACGTAAAAGCCTCCTTAGATGTTCTTAGTTCTTTCTTATACTATATCGGCATAAGAAATATGAATCTTTATTGTTCATGAAAAAATTATTTTTACAGGCCATCACTTAAGATTTTTTGAAATATGTCGAAATAAAAAGAGATATTATGACAGTTTAAGAGCTTAAGACAGAAATAGAAGTAAAGCAGACAGGGGAGTCGTACATGGATAAGTCGTCGATCATTGGTGTCATATTAGCGATCATTGCGGTAGGAGTCGGGATGGTGTTCAAAGGCGTAAGTGTGACCGCCCTTGCTAATCCAGCAGCGATCTTAATCATAATAGTGGGTACTGTCGCAGCGGTAACAATTGCCTTTCCTGCAAAAGAGTTGAAGAAAGTGCCCAAACTTTTCAAGATTTTATTCAAAGAACAGGAAAGTGCTGATTTACCATCACTGATCCGTTTATTTTCAGAATGGGCGCAGCTGGCACGGAAAGAGGGTTTGCTTGCACTTGAAGCGAAAACAAGTGAAATTGATGATGAATTTCTCAAGAATGGCCTTTCACTTGCGGTAGACGGCCAGAGCGCTGATTATATCAGGGATGTTTTAACAGAAGAAGTGGAAGCGATGGAAGAACGCCACCTTTCAGGAGCGGCTATTTTTACCCAGGCTGGCACATATGCCCCGACACTAGGTGTTCTTGGAGCGGTAGTTGGTTTGATTGCGGCGCTGAGTCATATGGACAATACGGAAGAGTTAGGTAAAGCGATCAGTGCGGCTTTCGTTGCGACATTATTGGGGATTTTCACTGGTTATGTTTTATGGCATCCATTCGCCAATAAGTTGAAGAGGAAATCAAAGCAAGAGGCTCAAGTAAAATACATGATGATAGAAGGAATCCTCTCAATCCTAGAAGGGGAAGCACCCAGAGTGATTGAACAAAAACTTGCTTCTTATTTGCCTGCAGGCGAACGGAAACTGATCCTTGAGGAAAGCGGCGTGGCGAAGGATGAGTAGGAAAAGGAAGAAAAAGCATCACGAAGAGCATATGGACGAGTCCTGGCTGATTCCGTATGCGGATTTGCTCACCCTCCTTCTGGCACTATTCATCGTTTTGTTTGCGATGAGCTCGGTTGATGCCGTCAAATTCCAGCAGCTGTCAAAGGCATTCAATGATGTATTCGCCGGGGGGACAGGGGTATTCGAGTTCCAGAGTCCGATGCCTGAAGGTCAGATGGAATCGCCGGACGTGCGCAAGGAAGATGTAGAAAAGAATGATCAGGATGAAATCGCCAAGGATCAAATGGAGCTTCTGGCCATCCAGCAGAAGGTCAACTCTTATATTAAAGAGAAAAGGCTGACAGATAAATTGGATACGAAGCTGACAGATGAGGGACTGCTGCTGACGATCCGTGACAATGTCCTGTTTGAATCGGGACGGGCAGAGGTCCGTACTACCGACATAAATATCGCCAACGAAATCGCGGACTTGCTGGTCATGGAGCCTCCACGCAATATCATTATCAGTGGTCACACGGATAATGTACCAATCAGGACAGCCAGATATGAATCGAACTGGGAACTCAGCGTCATGCGTGCTGTCGAATTCATGAAGATCATTTTGAAAAATGAACAGCTTGACCCGCGCTGGTTCAGCGCCAAGGGTTTCGGTGAGTTCCAGCCAGTCGCCACGAATGACACAGCAGAAGGCAAAGCAAGAAACAGACGGGTAGAAATTTTAATCCTTCCGCGGACAAGCAATAATCCGGGACAATAAGACGAAGAACCGCTGCCATGTTACTTGGCGGCGGTTTTTATTTTTCAAAAGGTATTTTCATAAATTTGGATATTTGCTATGATTTAGGAATCCAAATTTACGAGGTAAAAAGAGATGAATAAACTTAATAACTATTATCGGCAATTCCACCCGATTGTCTGGGTGCTGCTGAGCGGGACTGTTCTCGCAAGGGGTTCAGCGTTTGCCACACTGCCGTTCCTTGCTATCTACCTTTCAAGGAATCTTGATTTGCACCCTGTATTGATCGGGATCACGATTGGTATCAGTCCGTTATCAGGTGTAATTGGCGGCTTTCTGGGCGGCCACTTATCAGACAGATACGGCCGCAAGCCAGTCATGATAGGTTCCTTGTTTTCAATGTCGCTAGTTTATTTTGGCTTCATGGTTGCTGATACACCAGGCTGGTTCATTATCCTTAATGCATTGAATGGTTTGAGCGGGTCATTTTTCGAACCAACCGGCCAGGCGCTGATTGCCGACCTGACGGAGAAAAGCAAGCGGATGAGAGCATTCTCTCTGAGGTATACGGCTATCAATATTGGAGCTTCGGTCGGACCCTTGCTGGGGGCCTATCTCGCAGTGGTTTCAGCAAAATCGGCTTTCATGGTAACAGGAATCATGTATTTCATATATGTTTTGATTCTGGCGCTGATGATGAAAAAATACAATCTGGGAAATCCGGCAGGCGGAGGAGCCTCTAAAGTCACGATTGCCAGCTCCCTGAAGATCATTGGCAAAGATAAGGCGTTAAGGTATTTAATATTAGGAACCATCATCATTAATTTTGGATATTCACAAATGGAGTCGAATGTTCCTCAATATCTTGAGTCTTCGATTGCGAACGGAGTATTCGTTTATTCCGTGATGTTGTCCATCAATGCGATCATGGTCGTGTTGCTGCAGATGCCGATCAGCCACTTTGCAGAAAAATTCAAGACGATGCAGGTGATGATGGCAGGAGCAGTCTTCCTGTCGGCGGGCATGCTGGCATTTGGGTTTGTAACAGGTTGGTATACAGGCATATTGGCAATTGTCTTCATCACAATAGGGGAAATCTTGATTTTCCCCTCAAGCAGTTATCTTGTCGATCAGCTCGCAACAGATGAACTTCGGGGAACCTATTTCGGAGCAGCACAGTTCCGGAGAATCGGCCATTTCCTTGGTCCGATTGCGGGAGGTTACTTATTGAATGAAGCAGGAGGAACCGTTTTATTCTCGTTCATCGCCCTGGCAGTCCTCGGAAGTATCATCTTTTTCATTCAGGGGAACAAGATTTTTGTGAAAGCAGCAACAGTCTTTAAGGGATGATAAAAAGCAAGATTCCTTGTGGAATCTTGCTTTTTTGTGGTGCAGATTAGCCTGAATTCAGGAATTATTGCCTTGAAAAATTAAGTTGAAAGGGTAGTTTTTATAGTGGAAAAAGTTTTTATAGCGACTTTTTCAATTATATAGCGATTTTCCCGGTAATATAGCGAATTTTTTATTTATATAGCGAAAAATTCTTTTATTTAGCGAAATGGTAATTACCTGTCTTATTTACCATCTTTCTGTAAAAAAGCCGATATCATTACTCGGCTTCCTGTTCTGGTGTATCCGGCTGGCACATTTTATCGATACCGACACCGATCACGAGCATCATCGCAATCGGAATGGAGAAGTTTAAAATATGAACGATGGTCATGTCCAAGTCCTCCCTTAACCTTAATAAAGTTTGCATATTAATAACATTATATTGTATTTGTCACAAAATAGACACAATTACTTTTGACTATTCTGAAAACTTCACGAATTTAACGAGATAACTCCTGTTTTCACTGTAAATCTCGTTTTTAACTTCAACGATTCCCAACAAATATTTCAAGGTTTCATCACATTTATTTGCTAGTTTTAAAAAGAGAATAATGCCGGGAGGAGGCAGCTGTATGTGGAGGCTGAAAAAGCTATTTACAATCAATTTCTTTTTGCTTCTTTTGCTCATCCCTATTAGTGCCTTTGCTGAAGAGTTCAAAGTGGAGGACGGCGAATCGATCCAGAGAGCTGTACAAGATGCCGAGAGTGGGGATACCATCCTTGTCTCTCCTGGAGTATATAAAGAAAGTCTGCTGATCAATAAGGAAGTCTCGTTAAAAGGTGAAGAAGGGACCATCATTGATGGCGGCGGAAAAGGGAATGTCATCACCATCACAGCCTCAAATGTGGTTCTTGAAGGACTCACGATCCAGAATAGCGGTACTGGTCAGGAAGACAGCGGAATCTACATTAAAAAAGCCCATCACAATGTCATCAATAACAATACATTGAAAAATGTCCATAATGGAATTTATATAGCGAACAGCAATGAAAACAAGCTGCTTGGTAATAGTATTGCAAGCAATGAATCTCATTTCTCTGAGCGTGGGAACGGAATCCATATGTTTAAGGGAGGCGGCCATTTGCTGAAAGAGAATGAGATTGCCAAGGTTCAGGATGGAATATATTTTGATTTTACGAAAGGCATCAAGCTGCAAGGTAATCACATTAGTGAATCCCGCTATGGCATGCATTTTATGTTCAGCGAAGGCATACTGGCGGAAAGAAACCATGTGGAAAAAAATGTGACCGGCCTCATGGTGATGGACTCAGCACGCATTGATTTTATTGAAAACAAGGTGACCGACCACTTTCACTTCCGCGGCTATGGAATCCTGATTTATGAAACAAAAGATGTCCTCGTTGAGGGCAATGAAATTCTTCGGAACAGCACAGGACTGTCCCTGGAATATGGGGTCGATACCTTGATCAACAGAAATCAGATTGCCGCCAATCAAGTTGGCCTTGAATTCATGGGCAAGAATGAAAATAACACTTTTTCCGAAAACAATTTTATCGGAAATGTCGTCCAATCAAAGATTTCTGGGGAAGATATGAGGCTCGATGATGGAGTGAAGGGTAATTACTGGGATGATTACAGCAGTTTTGACCTTTCAGGTGATGGTGTGGGAGAAGAAGCATACAAGGCAGGGTCACTATACGATCGCCTTTTGGGCAAACAGCCTTACTGGCAATTCTTTTTTGAAAGTCCATCGATCAAGCTGTGGACCAAGGCGGAAGCTTTGTTTCCTTCGTTTGGATCGGCAGATGTGTATGATTCCCGCCCGCTGATCGAACCAGTTACCATGCTACAGGAAACCGAACAGAACAGTATAGACCGGAGAATCCCCGGAATTATAGGGATACTGTTTATTTTGTTCTCGATACTTGTCATTGTGAAAGGAAGGAAACTGCGATGAACAAAAAGCTTGGAGTTTTATTGATAATGTCGGCAGCGGTAATATCGGGCTGCAATAACAGCACGATGGAACCAGAGGAAATCAACCCGGAGATTGATGTATGCGAAGTGTGCAATATGGGTCTTGCCCATGAGCACTATGCTACCGAGGTCGTCACTGCTGACGGTGAAGTGTATAAATTCGATGATATAGGATGTATGGATGAATTCATGGAGATGGAGGCACATCTCAAGGAAGAAAATGCTGCAAAACAATATGTGCGTGATGTAGACACAGGGGAATGGGTCGAGCTTGAAAAAGCCTTCCATGCGTACCACCCTGAGTTCTGGACGCCAATGGCGAATGGTGTTGTCAGTTTCAAGGATAAACAGGGCGCTGAAGACTATGTTAATGAACAGGGAATGGGCGAAGTGCTGGATTATGAGACATTAAAGAAACATGAGTGGAGTTGGGAGCAATGAGGTACATCGCGAGGCAGCAAATGACCTTGATGATGAGAAGCCATTGGCTTGCCGGCTTTGGCTTATTGTTCTCATCCCTGGCTGTGATGGTCGCATTTCTTGGCAACACCGGCGGGACTGGGTTTGATGGTTTTAACCGGATGACGGCCAGTTTGCTGAATATCAACTTACTGCTGATTCCCTTGCTGTCTTTACTGATCGGCAGTCTGTTCCTGTCAGGTGAAAAGGAAGACCGTGGGCTGATGCTGCTGCTGACATATCCGATTTCGCCGTGGGCAGTTATCCTTGGGAAGTATGCAGGACTATTCGTTTCCGTCTGGTCCGTTTTGACGTTTGGATATGGTGCAGCCTTGCTCGTCATCTTCTTCGCTGGCGGAGGAGTCTCTGTTTCCTTGCTGATATTATTTTATCTGTATTCAATCATGTTGGCGGCTATCTTTCTGTCGCTGGCAATGATGATTGGCATAATCGCCAATACGCGATTCCAGGCACTGGGGATAAGTCTGATTGTCTGGGCTTTCCTTGTGCTTTTCTATGAATTTATCATTATGGGATTAAGCATGTTCATGATGAAGCAGTGGCTGCTGCCAATGCTGACTGTGTCCATCTTTCTGAATCCGGTGGAGTTGATCCGTGTCCAGTCAATTTTGTCGCTGGACGGAGCATCAGTATTCGGGCCGCGCCTATATGACCTAACTATCTGGGCAGATGGATGGATTGGGAAAACGTTGTTTGTACTTGCCGTTTTGCTCTGGACGGTACTGCCTGTCCTATACACAGTGTACAGGACGAAACGGGGGGTTAGTGATGAATAGCAGCGAATGGATCAGGATTGAAGGACTGGCAAAACATTATAGTGAGACGAAAAAGATTACCGACATTTACTTGACCATCAACAAGCCTGAAGTCTTTGCGTTATGCGGCGGAAATGGAGCGGGTAAAAGTACGTTGATCAAAATGCTTACAGGGATGATGAAACCAACTGCCGGAAAAATTCTGATGGAAGGTAAGGTAATCGACCCGCAAAAACAAGAATTCAAAAAACTATTTTCATATATGCCGGATGAAATGCTCTTTCCCCGCCAGCTGACAGGTTTGGAGGTTTTGACCTTTTTTGCGAGGTTAAGAGGAATAAGTGATGAAAAAGTTATGGAAGCTCTTAACCAGGTTGGTTTATTTGAAGTACGGAATTTGCAGATTAAACAATATTCTAAAGGAATGCAGCAACGTCTTTCACTGGCGCAGGCGCTGTTGCCGGATGTTCCTCTTAGAGTCCTCGATGAACCTACCAATGGACTGGATCCATTGTGGGTGTTCCGCTTCAAGGAAATTATCCTGGAAGAGAAAAAACAGGGCAGGACGATTCTTTTTACTACTCACATCCTTAGTCTCGTTGAGGAATTGGCAGACAGGGCTGCGTTCATGCAGGAGGGGCGGCTGCAGTATTGTGATTCAGTAACATCACTTGTAGAAAATAACGGTGTCTATACGCCGCTTGAAAAAGTATTCTTTCATTAATTTATGAAAATCTTTTATACAATGAGAAAAATCCCGGTGCTGATTTCTGCACCGGGGTTTTATTTAAAATGCTTTTTGTGGCCTTTCGAGGTTCCACAAACTTAATGGCCGCTTTCCTCTTCACTTTCGCTATCCATATCATTGTCTTGATCCTGATCCATGCTATCGCCATTCATCTTCATTTTTTTCATATAGCGTTCGTTAGCGATTTGGTCGATTTGCTCCCATGTTGCCGTAGCGGGATTCTTGTCGCCGTTTTCTGAAATGAATTTCTCAGCGCTTTCATTGTCCTTGAAAAAAGCATAGCCATATTTCATGGGTGTTTTCAGATCTGCTTTTACAGGGATCGAGGAACCAGCATCAATCCACTCAGATGTGATGTAATCACGTACCCACTTTTCTTCAATTTCCACATCATCACGCCGTGTGATATTCAACAGACATCCCGAGTCGTCAAAGAATACATAATCTCCGTCTTTCGTTTTGGCCTGAGCTGTGAAAACACCCATTGGGTCAGCTTCCTCGTATACCTTCATATTACAGAAAGCACAAACATCATCGGCACCGGGTTCATGAGGGCCATCACCATGATCATCATCCTCGTGTTTCACTTCTGTTGCCGCAGTCTCCTGACCGTCTTTCTGCTCGTTTTCAGCTACTTCATCTCCGCAGGCAGAAACAATTATCATTAAAAAGAATGCTATCATGACAGCAAATAATTTCTTCATTTAATTCTCCTCCTTTGATCGATTTTAATCCTATCAAGGAGTTGTGATTAAAATGCGAAAAATCAATGAGGAAAACGTGAGAAGCTCACTGTTTTTATGACTATTTTGTGACAATGATTCCAACTTCGTATTATGGTTTGCCAGATCGCAGTAGCTAACGACTAATTATGTAATTTATAAGTTCAAAAAGGACTTCATATCCTGTTATGTTCGTGAAGCACAAATCAATGTGAAAATAGATGGTCTAAAGAGCGAGCTACCATTGTAATTTATATTAAAGCTTTACTATTTATCCTTTTTATTCATGCTTTTAAACTTTATGAAATCCAGATAGTAAGCAAAGTCTTCCTTGCTGATTCCATTTTTTATTGCCTCATCAACGAGTCCAGCCCATTCCTCATCAACAGGCATTACTTGCTGTCCCATCAAATACTCAACCGTGGTATCAAGATTGTCCGCCAGTCTGGAAAGCACCTGTAGAGAGGGGTTTCCCTGGATTCCCCTTTCGATGTAACTGAGATAGGATTTGGAAACATTCGCTTTTTCTGAGAGTTCGCTAATAGAATACTTTTTTCCAAGCCTTAAGCTTTTAATTTTCTCGCCTACGGTCATATGGGAATCTCCTTTAATCAACTATTAATTCATTATAACGAACAAAACAGTTCTTTTAAAAATACAAGAAACTGAGATAAACGGAGTATTTTCTTAAAAAAGAACGATTTTTGTTCTTTTTTAAGAAAATTAGCCATATTTTAGACTTTTTCAAAATTGGTACAAATGAACTATACTTCAATGGAATAATACAGCAAGTCACTTAAAAAAGGGGGCTGGATGGCAATGTACAGAAAAAATTGTGATCGATGCAATCGTCCTTCGTTTAGCAGCAGCGAGGTTGGAGAGTGGCTGTGCCCGATTTGCGGAAATGATTTAACAAGGTATCCTTTCTTTAATGCCATCACTCTTGATAAAGTGGCCATTTTATCAAACTGGAAAAAGCAAAGGTACAAAAAATCTACCCGCCCATAAGTTTATGGGGGTAAATAAATAAAAAGAGTTCAACAATTAAAGATATTATTTGACAAAATACATTGTTTAAATGGTTGCAATTTTCAGAAAAATACTATTTCTAGCTATGATTTTGTAATTGTTTGGAAGAAAAAAGAAAAAAACCTTTTAATGCTGGCGACAAATAGTTACATGTTAAATATATAGAACAAGGTACAATGACATTGGGAGTTCAGAAGTGAGTAAAAAGATACAGAAAAAGGCAAACTTGTTGAAAAACTAGGACGCAAAGTCACGGATCTAAGGTGCAATCTACTATGATGGCCGGACTGCCTGGAATACTAACTGTATTTTGGGGGGAAGAACTTGATTAAAGAGCAGGTAGTTTTCGAAGAACTGGATACAGAATGGATGCAGCTTATAATGGAAGCATTAGAAATGGGAATTAACAAAGAAGAAATCAGGGAATTTTTAATGAAGACAAAAAATAGCTAAGTGAATTATACATAGACAGTATGAGTGAGATCGAGCAGCTCTTATGGAGGTGCTTTTTATTTTTTGCATGAAAAAGGACAGCCATTAAAGCTGTCCTTAAAATTATTTATTGTTGAGTCTCCATTTATTGAATTCCAGGAAATCACGAAATTGGTCCTTTGTGATTCCTGAATCCATCGCCTCTTTTACAAGATTGACCCAGTCTGAATCCATGTTCTCTTTATCGGGCTGCTCATGAATGAGATGGTCCACCGGCACATTCAGTACTCCAGCTATCTTTTCTAGGAATTGGATTGAAGGATTTGTTTGGAGATTTCGCTCCAGGGAACTCAAATATGATTTGGCCACGCCAGCTTGTTCGGCCAATTCGGATAGGGACATTCTTTTCTCTTGTCGAAGTTTTTTGACGCGTTCACCGATCAATGTTATCCACACCTTATCAATTTATAGTTATATCATAACAAATCTGATAAAATAGTTCCATATTGAGAACAACTTATAGAACAATTATAACCAAACGCAAAGTATTTTTGGTCTGCTTTTTTAAAAAACATATTGGGAAAAAACTCGTTGCTTTTATATCGGCCATTACAGTGAACAGTTGTACTTCATTTTTCGAAGATTTTTTGAAAAGGCTCTGTTAAAGCTGAATTTGTTACTACATCCTGTTGATTGTAGTGGAAGGTGCAAGGATTGCTGCGGGATTAGCGAGTCATGGGAGACCCCACAGGCGCTTGAAGGGCCGAGGAGGATCCCAGACTGCCCGCGGAAAGCGAAGCGACTGGAACGGAAATCAACAGCTATATTAACAGAGCCTATGAAAACGATAAAACACAGTTGTCCATTGTATTCAAACTGGCCTAAAAAAGGTAAAATGGTAACAATCAGACAAGGTACGGTGATGTGTTATGCAGAAAAAGTATTTATTGATCTATGAAGAAATTTCGAAACAGATCCAGGAAGGAGCTTATCCTCCTAAAACGATCTTGCCTTCTGAAAATGAATTTGCAGATATGTATCAAACCTCCAGGGAAACCATCCGCAAAGCACTGAATCTGCTTGCTCAAAATGGATTCATCCAAAAAATCCGCGGCAAAGGTTCACTGGTGCTGGATTTGAAAAGACATCAGTTTCCGATAACCGGATTGATCAGCTTTAAAGAACTGGCGGAGAACATGGGCGGAAAAGCGAAAACTTCTGTGGAAGAATTCACTCTCGAGCTGGCTGGCCGGGAAATTGCCAGGGAATTGAATGTTGCCGATGATGAAAAAGTTTGGAAGGTAAAAAGAGTCCGGCATATTGATGAAGAACGTGTGATTCTCGATAAGGATTATCTCGTAGAAAGACATGTGCCAGGACTGTCGCGCGAGAAATGCGAAAACTCGATTTTTGAGTACATTGAAGTTCAGCTTGAGAAGAAAATCAGCTTTGCGAAGAAAGAATTCACGGTGGAGGAACCCAGCGAGGAGGACCGGAAGCTTCTTGATATGGAAGGATTCCAGGCAATCGTCATCGTGAAAAACTATATTTATTTTGATGATGCCACCCTGTTCCAATATACAGAATCAAGACACCGTCCCGACAAGTTCCGGTTCGTTGATTTTGCCAGACGGATGGATACCCAGACTCTATGAAAAAAAGAAGCTGCCATTGATGCCGGATTAACCAGGCAATCAAATGGCAGCTTTATTTTTTAGTAAGAATATAGAGACGTGCCCTGCTCCATGCATTCTTCTGATTAATGTTTCGGGTACTTCCCGACAAGATGGATGGCGCTAATGATTCTTTTATTGATCCAGGTTCTGTTTTCCTGGGTGTTAAGCTGTTCATAGACCATCTTCCGTCCGTCTTCTGTAGTGACATAGTGACTTGGAAGAGTGTTCAGACTGATGGCGATGATATCGTTCCGGCACTTCTGGCAATTGCAGAAAGTTTGGTAATCCGGGCTCATCATCAGCACATTGACAAGAGTCGAAACGACCTCTTCCATTACATTGACATAACTAAATTTCATGGTGCCTCTCTCCCTATTGATGTCCTAAGTTAAATTATAGTTGAATAACGGAAATATAAAATCTTTTTTTTATCTTTGCTATAAGATAGGTCTAATTACACTGAAATATATAAAAAAGTGGAAATTAAGCTGGATGTTTCATAGTTGGAGGACAGGGAATTTTAGATAGTGGAGAATTTTTTAAAAGGAGATGTTGAAGCTATGGGTAAAAAAATTGCCTGTGTCATAACAGATTTATTTGAAGATGTAGAATATCTGGAGCCTTCACGAGCTTTTACCGAAGCAGGGCATGAGGTTGTAACAATCGAAAAAGAAAAAGGGAAGACCGTAACAGGCAAGCAGGGCAAAGCCGAGGTAAAGATTGACGAGAGCATCGACAACGTCAAGCCTGAAGATTTCGATGCATTATTTATTCCTGGCGGCTTCTCTCCGGACCAGCTGCGCGAGGATGAGCGATTCGTGGAATTCGCCAAGTACTTCATGGATGAGAAGAAGCCAGTCTTCGCGATCTGCCATGGACCGCAGCTGCTGTTGACAGCTAAAACACTCGAAGGCAGAGGCGCGACAGGCTACAAGTCCATCCGCGTTGACATGGAATATGCCGGAGCAAAATACATGGACAAAGAAGTCGTCGTCTGCTGCAATCAGCTCGTGACAAGCAGGGAGCCGAAGGATATCCCGGCGTTCAATCGAGAAGCACTAAAAGTGTTGGAATAATATTGGTGAGGAACCCTTTTGCTTAGGCAGGAGGGTTTTTTAATGTGTGTGGAAACTGGAAAAAACCTGTGGAATTTCTAATTCGCTATAAAAACGAAAAAGTCGCTATAAAATTTAAATTATCGCTATAAAAAATTTTGCAGAGATTTGTTTATGATGTAATACCAAGAAAGCATGATTTAATTCAGTAAACTAAGGCCATTTTCATTTTACACTTCGGTAAACTGGTTCATTTTGCGAAATTATACGTATAAGATAATATAGAAGATGAAATGAATCAGGGAGATGAAGGAATGATTGTTTTAAAATCAGCACGTGAGATTGAAAATATGAAGGCAGCGGGCAAGCTGCTCGCTTCCGTGCATAAAGAATTGCGCAAACTCATCAAGCCGGGTATAACCACTTGGGAAATCGACCAGTTTGTTGAGGATTACTTGAAAAAGCATGGAGCCACTCCTCAGCAGAAGGGTTACCGTAACTATCAATATGCAACGTGCGCCAGCATCAATGATGAGGTTTGCCATGGCTTTCCTCGAAGAGAGGCGTTGAACGATGGAGATATCGTCACGATCGACATGGTCGTCAACTTGAATGGCGCCCTCGCTGATTCAGCCTGGAGCTATGCAGTCGGCAATATCAGCGAACAATCGCAAAGGCTGCTGGAGGTAACAAAAGAGGCATTATATCGCGGCATTGCTGCATCCGTACCAGGCAATCGGGTCGGCGATATCGGCCATGCGATCCAGTCATATGTGGAAGGTGAAGGCTTTTCTGTTGTGCGCGAATTCATCGGCCATGGCATAGGCTCTGTGATCCATGAAAAGCCTGATATTCCGCACTATGGCATTCCAGGCAAGGGGCCGAGGCTCAAGGAAGGCATGGTGTTCACGATTGAGCCGATGGTCAATATCGGTGAGTGGAAAACAAAGATGGACGATAATGGCTGGACAGCAAGAACAGTGGACGGAAAGCTGTCTGCCCAGTATGAGCATACCATTGCAATTACGAAGGACGGTCCTGTCATTTTGACAGAACAGGATTAACCAACTGCATCGGACTGAATCGAAGTTTTGCCCGGTCATTTTAACAGAAACAGGATTAACTATTTCATCGGGCTGAACCAAGTTTGGCCCGATTATTTTATTCGATATGAAAAAAATTTTCATCACTTGTAAATAATGATGAAAATTATTTGGTAAAATAAAATGGTCAGAAAAGGGGGCGGAAATATGGCCAGTGAACTGAATGGACAAAATGTCATCGTTAAAATAAATGCGATCTACTCATCTCTTTCTTCAAAGGAGAAAATGGTCGCAGATTATATATTAAATAATACTCAGGAAATCATCCATCTATCGATCACCGAATTTGCGGAGCAAGCCTCTGTTGCCGAAGCAACGATTTTCCGCTTTTGCAAAAGGCTTGGATTCAGAGGGTACCAGGCTTTCAAAATTGCCCTTGCTAGTGAACTTGTGGAACCGATCAAGAATATCCATGAAGAAATAAAGGAAGAAGATGAGGTCGTAACCCTTGCGCAAAAAGTTTTCGCAGGGCATATCGAAGCAATGAAAGAAACGCTGAATCTATTGGATGCTAACGTGCTTGAAAGCATAATCGGTGTTCTTGGTAAAGCTTCGAGAATCGATTTTTACGGATCAGGAGGGTCATCGGCCATTGCGCTTGATGCCTACCATAAATTTCTCCGGACAGGCATTCATTGCAATGCCCACAGTGATGGCCACCAGCAAATTATTTCCGCAGCGCTGCTCGGGCCCGGGCAGGCGGCGATCGGCATTTCGCATAGCGGCAGTAATAAAGATGTCATAGAAGCAGTGAAGATTGCAAAAGCTAACGGGGCGGCGACCATCGCGATCACAGGCCATTACAAGTCGCCTTTGTCGAAAGAAGCGGATTATGTACTGTATACCACATCACGAGAAACGCTTTTCAGGTCAGAAGCTTTGGCGTCAAGACTGGTTCAGTTGAGCCTGATTGACGTACTTCATGTCGCTGTATCTGTCCGCAGGCAGGAACAAACTCTAGGCAATCTGCAAAAAATTAGGGAAGCGATATCGATTAAGAGATATTAATGGTGAAAAATATTTTCATAAAATAGATATACATATGAAAAAATATTTGATACTATCAAATTATAACGAAGCTCTTTTCGGAATAACAGAGACTTGTCTGGAAATTCATTCGAAAAAAGAGCCTGACAAAAAGGAGTGCATCGCAGTGAAACTAGGAATGGTTGGACTTGGAAAAATGGGTTATAACTTGGTATTGAATTTAATGGAAAATGGCCATGAGGTTGTGGCGAATGATATAAATGAGGAAGCAATGCAGAACATCAAAGCAGAGGGTGCAGAAATTGCTGCTGATTATAAGACAATGGCAGACATGCTGCCAAAGCCGCGTGTTATCTGGCTGATGATTCCTGCAGGGGAATTGATCGACCAGGTGATCGAGAAGTTCACACCATACTTAGAGGAAGGCGATATCCTTATCGATGGAGGGAACTCAAACTATAAGGATACGTTAAGACGTGCTGAAAAGCTTTCTGCTTCAGGAATCCAGTTTATGGACGTAGGAACAAGCGGCGGAATGGAAGGCGCGCGCAATGGTGCCTGCACAATGATCGGCGGCGACGCAGAAGTTTTTGCCCATGTTGAACCAATCTTCAAGGACATTTCGATTGAAAAAGGCTACCTTTACACTGGAAAGGTCGGAAGCGGCCACTTCCTGAAAATGGTGCATAACGGAATCGAGTACGGAATGATGCAGGCAATCGCTGAAGGCTTTGAGATTCTTGAAAAAAGCCCATTCGATTACGACTATAAGGAAGTTTCACGTGTATGGAACCATGGTTCCGTCATCCGCAGCTGGCTGATGGAATTAATGGAAAACGCATTCGATAAAGAACCTAAGCTTGAAAGCATCAAAGGTGTCATGCATTCATCAGGCGAAGGAAAGTGGACGGTAGAAACTGCACTCGATCTTCAAACCGCTGCGCCGGTCATCGCACTGTCATTAATGATGAGATATCGCTCTCTGGAAGAAGATACTTTTACAGGAAAAGTGGTTGCCGCGCTAAGAAATGAGTTTGGCGGTCATGCGGTTGAAAGAAAAGAAAATTAATAACTAGGTTCTCCTCTATTTGAGGGGAACCTTTTTATGTTCATAAAATTATCCTTTTTATCAAGATGGCTACGTTGCTTTTTCCGTTATAGTGGAAGGGAATACTGGAAATGGGGGCGCAGACTGTGAAAACAAAGTGGTATTTCTTCTTTCTGACAACGATAGCCATTTCGGCTCTTTTATATGCTTTTCTTGGAATCAGGGGAGATAAGCCGGCAGAAGTTGGCGTCCTGATGATCGGCGAAAACCGCTATGAGAAATTCACTGGGCTGGAATCGGGATTGAAGGATCTGGGATATAGCGCCAAAGAAGTCCATTTTACGGTGAAAAATGCACATGACGATGAAGAGCTGATTGACAAGCAAATTGATCAGCTTCTAAAAGAAAATCCCGACCTGATCGTTACGCTCGGTGGAATTGAAACCCTTAGGCTAAAGGAAAAAATGGATGAGGCCAATATCGAGATTTCGGTTGTTTTTGCAGGACTTGCGGCACCGAAGGAACTTGGTTTGATCAAAGATTACAAGTCACCAGGAGGCCTTTTTACAGGAATTAATAACTATCATGCCAGTATCTCTGGCAAGCGTCTCGAGATGCTTACTTCACTGGTGCCCGCTATTGGCAGGGTGCATGTGATATATGACAGCAAGATTGATGTTAGCAAATTGAGCCTCGAAGAAACGAAGAGTGCAGCCAGGGAATTGGGTGTGGACATCGCGCCATGCGATGCTTCAAAACAATGTCTGGATACTCTATGGAAAACAGTGGGTGAAGGAGAGGCGATCCTTGTTCTTCCCAGTTTCAGGATTGAATCTCTGACAGAGGAGATTGTGAAGCTGACGGAGGAGAAAAAAATCCCGGCTATGGGATTGTATGATTTTGAAGCAGAGAAAGGGCTGCTGGCAAGCTACGGATCCAGCTTTTATTCCCAGGGCTACCAGGCTTCAAGGTTCGTCAGCCTGATACTTCAGGGTAACAAGCCGGGGGAGTTGCCTGTCGAACTGCCAGATGGGATTCGTTTTGTTGTCAACCAGCAGACGAAGGACGCGCTTGGAGTCTCCATTAATCAGGATTTGCTGCATATCGCCGAACTGATCCATCCTGAAGTTCAAGGAGGCAGGAAGCGATGAGAGTTTTGATTGATTTCATGCACTCGCAGACGATTCGCAACAAGGTCCTTGTTTTCGGAGTAGTGATGTCGACGATTCCGCTGCTGCTGATCAGTTTATATTACTATTCTTTTGTAAAAGCGGATTTGGAAACAAGAATCGTGGAAAAACAGCATCTGGTGCTCGAGAATCTGTCCCGTGAAATCGAGTATGAATTCAGCCAGACCTTTCAGAGGATCCATGTCCTTGCATCTCTTAATCTTTTAGATGAAAAACAAAGCGCATTATATGAGCTCCTGCAGCAAAGCGAATCAATCGAGGAGGTCATCATTGTGGATGGTCATGGCTTTGTAGAAAAAAGGGTGTCCCGCTACGAACTCAATATTACAGGGAATAACGAGCGCTGGTTCACGGATGATATGTGGTTCCAGCTGCAAACTCGCGACAGGGTGTATGGCCAGGTGGAGTTCAACCAGTATGGCCAGCCTGTCATGAAACTAGCGATTCCTTTTTACGAAGATGAGTCGAAAAAAGCAATTGGAGTCGTTGTCCAGCTGCAGAAGATCATCGGGAAAATCTCCTCGATGCGGCAGGATCATTCCTCATATATTTATTTAGTAGATGATAAAGACCGCGTTATTGCCCATCAGGATTACAGCAAGCTCTGGCAAAAACAGACATCTGGCAGCCAGGACGAGATTGGTGTAACGGCAGAAATTGCAGACTTAAACTGGGTGCTGGTGATGGAGCAGCCGAAAACAACAGCTTTTGCCCCAATCAACAGGATGCTGCAAAGCGGCATAGGCGCAGTCGCCTTGGTGATTTTAACTGTGAGCTTAATCAGCGTCTGGGCAGGGCTTTATTTTACAAGGCCAATAGTTTCAATTGACAGGGAAATGAACAATTTGAAGAAAGGCCGCAAAATCGAACCGGTGAAAATGAAACGGACCGATGAGCTGGGAAAGCTTGCTGATTCCTTCAATGATATGAGCAAGGAGTTGCTTGAAAAGTCAAGGCTGCTCGAGCAGGAGAAGGAAAGGCTTGATGTGGTTGTCAACGGGATTGGTGCCGGGCTGGCACTTGTGACAAAAGAATACCGGATCACCTGGATGAACCCGATTTTAAAAGGATGGCTGAAGGAGGACCGGTTGACGCTGCCTTGTTATGCTGTGATTGGCGGTGAGAATACGCCTTGCCTGAATTGTCCGATTACCTGTCCGGACCTTGATAAAATCGCCGACGAAGTCATGAAGTTCAAGGACGGCACAAATGGCGAGCGGATTTTCAGGCACAGAGTATTTCCGCTAAACCACGCGATCGAAGAAGAGGGAGAGTTCCTCGTCGTGCTCGAGGACATCACCGAGCAAAAACAAATGGAAGAAACGATGATCCAGACAGATAAACTGAGCGCGCTCGGGATCATGGCTTCGAGCTTCGCGCATGAGGTCAATAACCCGCTGGCGACGATCAATGTCTACGCAGAAGATTTGATTGACAGAATCCAGGGTGGTGACGAGGACCTGGATGAAAAGGAAATGGAGCATTATCTTCGTAAAATCAAGGAAAATACCGAGCGCTGCAAACGGATTACCGGAAACCTGCTTAATTTTTCCCGGAAGAATGATTGGACAGATGACCGGATTCGTGTGAAAGAAATCATTGAAAATAGTGTCAGCCTGGTTGAGCACCAGCTGAAAAAGCAGCGGATCCAGCTTGAAATTCATGTTGATGAAGGGCTGCCGGCTGTTAATGGTGACGGGCTTAAGCTGATGCAGGTCATCGTCAACCTGATCAATAACGCGGTTGATGCGATGGAAAGCGAAGGAAAACTGATTGTTTCCGCGTCATTCAGCAGCCAGGAAGCAGTTTCAATAAAAGTGACCGACAGCGGCCACGGAATTCCCGCCGAAGCAATGGATAAACTATTTGACCCATTCTTTACGACAAAGCCAGTCGGAAAAGGAACCGGACTTGGTTTGTCAGTATGCTACGGCATCATCCAGCAATTCGGCGGAAGCATCACCATTGACAGTAAACCATCAGAAGGAACGACGGTAGAAATCCAGCTGCCTGCAGGCCGTTCGATGAAGGCAGTACGGGATGTGGAGAATCAGCCAATAGAGATGGTTTATAATATCGGCAGTCGTGAAGAATCAGAAGTGGACCACAGTAACAGCAGTCGTGTATCAGAAGTAAGAACAGCAGTGGGGCGCGAAGAGAACGGCGAGCCGCCGGAACAAGAAACAATGGAGGTGGGCTGTGATGCCAGCAACAAGATTGCTAGTCGTTGACGATGAACAGGATTTGCTTGAGCTTTTGGTGAGGAGGCTGAAGCGTAAGGGATTTGACGTGGACAGCGCAGGCAAGGCAGAGGATGCCCTTGAACTTGTGGAAAAGAACGAATATGACATCGGTGTTTATGACATCCGCCTGCCAGGTATGGATGGCATCGAGCTGTTAAAAGAAACCAAGAAGGTCCAGCCTGATATCGAAGTTCTGATCCTGACAGGGCATGGGACGATCGATACCGCGATTGAAGCGATGAAGGTGGGCGCCTTCGATTATATCACCAAGCCTTATAATCTATCAGAATTGGAATTGACGATTGGCAAGGCTGCAGAAAATAAGGCGCTCAAAGAGAAGAATGCTTCGATGAAAAAGATCATCGCCCAGCATAATGAGTTCAACATCATCGGTGACAGTGGAAATTTTAAAGAAGTGCTTGAGATGACGCGGCGGATTGCCGACAGTGATGTGCCTGTCCTGATTGAGGGCGAAAGCGGCACCGGGAAGGAGTTGTTCGCGAAGGCCCTTCATTACTGGAGCAGCCGTGCTGATGAACCATTTGTGCCGGTGAACTCCGGTGCGCTCCCTGAGCATCTGTTGGAAAGTGAATTGTTCGGGCATGCCCGCGGTGCTTTTACCGGAGCGAGCCAGGACAAGAAAGGCCTTGTTGAAGCGGCAAAGGGCGGCACGCTGTTTTTGGATGAACTTGGCGAAATGCCGCTGGCACTTCAGGTAAAATTGCTGCGCTTCCTGGAAACGGGAGAATTCCGCCGGGTCGGCGACGTCAGGGAAAGGCATGTTACTGTCCGCGTCGTCGCAGCCACGAACCGCGACATGGAAAAAGAAGTCGCTGAAGGGCGTTTCCGCGAAGATTTGTATTACCGGTTGAATGTTGTGAAGCTGACGATTCCGCCGCTGCGAGAACGGAAGGGTGATTTGCCTGCGCTGATTGACCATTTCATCGGGAGAACGAAAGACCCGTCAAAGCGGCTATCGGAGGAAGCCCTGGCCGCGCTTGAAGAGTACGATTTTCCGGGCAATGTCCGCGAGCTCAGCCATCTGATCGAACGCGGCGTACTTCTATCGAAAGGAAGCATGATCCAAGGTGATGACTTGCTTTTGCCTCAGTCTGTAAAAACAAAGGCTAAGACAGAAGTTCAGCTATCTCCGCTTTGCTCATTGGAAGAAGTCGAAAAAGTGCACATCGAAAACGCGTTGAAACAGATGAAATGGAACAAAACAAAGGCTGCGGACGTGCTGGGGATCAGCGTGCGGAATCTTTATCGGAAGATTGATCAGTATGGGTTGAAAGAGTAGCTTGAGGTGGGCGGCGAACTGGAAAAAAACGCGTGGAATTTCCAGTTCGCTATAATATTTTTATTTTCGCTATAAAAAAGAAAAAATCGCTATAAAAATAAAAATTTCGCTATAAAAAGGAAAAAATCGCTATAAAAACTAAAATTTCGCTATAAAACTTTTAATGACCTGGTAAAAGGGATCTGAAGAATGAAAAGAGAATTATTATAGAGGAAAAATAAAAGGGAGTGATGTGCTTGATTGAAAAAAAACGGGATTTTCCAAGAGAAATTATTGTTTTGAAGACAATATTAAGGAGGTTCTCCTTAAATCCACAGCTGCAATCAGAACTTGAGAGCAAATTATCCAGAAAATTAGCAGGCTACAAAGGTGAAAAGGAACTAGACTACCATTTATCGCAATTTGACCACACAGGGTTCTATATTTTACATGATTTAAGGATCCCACATAATAATACCTACTTCCAGATTGATTCTCTCCTAATATCAAACACCTTCATTCTTGTCATTGACTCAAAAAATTACGTTGGCACTTTGGATTTCAATCCTGAATTCAATTATTTGCTTCAAACGTTGAATGGAATCGAAAGAGTTTACCCGGACCCGATCCTGCAAACAAGAACCCAGGCTTCGCAACTAAAATCCTTCCTAATAAAGAACCATTTTTCTCCACCCACAATCGAATATCTGGTTTCCATCAGTAATTCACAGGCTATCATCAGAAATCCAGGGAACAGCCAGGAGGTAAGAATGAGAGTTTTTAAGACTCCAGCTGTTGCCTATAAAATTCAGTCCTTTGATGACAAATATCATAACCAGGTTTTATCAACAAAAGAAATCAAAAAAATCACCAAGCTTTTATTGAAAAGTCATGAACCGTATATTCCGGATATTCTTTCAATGAACTTACCAATGGATCAAATCCACAAAGGAGTTCAATGTCCGGAATGCAGACGGATAGGCATGGAAAAGATTCATGGAAACTGGATTTGCAAAAAATGCGGACATTTATCAAAAGATGCTCATATTGATGCGCTTAGAGACTTCTTTATCATTTATGGTCCTGCTATTACGAGCAGACAATTCAGCGATTTCCTCAACATCCCCTCTATACACCAAGCCAAAAGGCTGCTTTCATCAATGGAACTGGATAGCATCGGCACTAAAAAAGGCAGAGTCTACAAACCTGGCAAAAGTTTTCCGTTATGGGATTAAGCGTCCAATCCCCATCCATGCCATTTCCACACACCATGCCAAAATGTCACATGCCAAAATTGCAGGACCATGCCAAAATGTCACATAACCAGTGGAGGAGATCGAGCCAAAAATTCGATCTCCTCCGTTTTTTCTCGTTCACAAAAGTGTCACGATTCCCCCGCGCCTTACTCCCGCAGGCACTCCACCATGCCGTAATCCCAAAAATCCACCATGCCAAAAAAGTTGGCACGCAGCTTGCATTATAAATAAGCAAAGAAAAAATTTTAAAAAAGGAAGTGGCATTATGCTATCCAATATCGGGATTCCTGGTTTGATTTTAATCCTCACTCTTGCGCTGATCATCTTCGGTCCGAAAAAGCTGCCTGAAATCGGCAGGGCGTTCGGACAGACGCTGAAGGAATTCAAGAAATCGACTCGAGAGCTGACAAATGATATTACCGATGATATCGCGGATGACATCAAGGAAATCAAAAAAGAAATCTAAACGCATAAAAAGAGGTGATTGGAAATGGGTCTTTTTTCAAATGAGAAAAAGGTAGATTACGATAAAATCGTCGACAAGATGCTTCCAGATGCTAAGAAGGAAATGGATGAATCACAGTATGATACAGAGCTTGGCCTGAACATGGCGCGCGATGCCAGAAAGGTCATCAACGGCAAACTGAAAATTGAAGACTTCCATAAAGTCTATTCTTCATCACTGACAAAGGAATTCGGCAACTACTACGCTTCAGCTGATGGACCTGATATCAGGAAGGGTGACGGTCCGAAATGGGCGATGGTCATCGACCTGAAGAAATGCGTCGGGTGCGATACTTGTACGGTCAGCTGCAAGGCTGAGAATAGGACGCCGCCGGGAATTTCCTACAATGTCGTCATGGAATCACTTGAAGGAGAATTCCCGAACATCAAGGCCGTCAACCTGCCAAGGCCGTGCATGCAGTGTGACAAACCGGCTTGTGCCCAGGTTTGTCCAACAAGAGCGACTTATAAAATGGAAAACGGAATTGTCGCAATCGACAATGACCGCTGCATCGGCTGCCGTTACTGCATCGTTGCCTGCCCTTATGGCGCGCGCTCCTTCGATTTCGGCGAAAGCTATGAACAGGAAATGCAAGGTGCGAATGATGTAACAAGCCCTGAATACGGCGTGGAACGCGGCACTCGTGAAAAAGGCAAGACGCCGATCGGCACAGTCCGTAAATGCAGCTTCTGCTTCCACCGCCTGCAAAGAGGCGAAGAGCCGGCATGCGTGGAAACGTGCATTGGCGATGCCCGCTTCTTCGGTGACATCAGCGATCCGAACAGTGTGGTATCGAAGCTTGCTGCAAGTCCAAGAGCATTCCGGCTGAAGGAAGAGCTTGGAACACATCCGAATGTCATTTATCTAAGATAGGAGGGACTGGCGATGGCCAATCTTGCTGTTGATTTAAAAGAGAAAAGCACGTCAAAATCAAAAATCAATGTGACCGTATCGAAAGCTTTTAAAATATGGATTTCAGCCCTAACTGTTGCCTTTTTGATCGGCGGTTACTTTATCGTAGAGCGCTTCATCACCGGACTGGCGGCTACGAATCTATCAAGTATCACCCCGTGGGGAGCATGGATCGCTTTTTACATCTTCTTCGTTGGTTTGAGTGCGGGATCGTTCCTGCTATCAACCTTGATCTACGTCTTCGGAATGGAAGAGTACGAGAGAGTCGGTAAGGCGGCGCTTTTCACCGCGATTGTCTGTATGATCGTCGCGCTGACCTTCGTCCTGATGGACCTTGGACGTCCGGAGCGCATGCTCAATGCGATCATCTACTGGAATGTCACTTCACCCCTTGCCTGGGAAGTCCACTTTTATTTAGTCTATATCGGACTTCTGGCAGTTGAGCTTTACATCGCGATGAGGGAAGACCTCGTCCGCGCTGCAAAAACGAATTCATTAAAAGGCTTTGTCGCAAAATTGATTACGTTCAAAAACGCAACCATTAATGCAGCTACGAAAAAGCGTGACCATATGTGGATGAAAATCCTCGGCACCATCGGGATTCCGCTGGCCATCCTCGGGGTACACGGAGGAACAGGAACCATTTTCGCTGTTGTAAAAGCAAGACCAGCATGGCATACAGCTCTTTTCCCGATCATCTTCGTCGTATCAGCAATGGTTTCGGGAACGGCTCTTCTTTTAGCCATGTATATCATCAAGAAAAAAGTGCAGAAACAGCCGATTGACCAGGGAATGGTTGTATCACTGGCAAAGCTGATGGTCGGCTTCCTGATCATCGACCTTGGCCTTCAATTCTATGAATATCTGATTGGCTGGTACGGCCTTGAGGCAGAACACCTTGACACGCTGGCAACGATGATGGCCAGTGAAAAAGCATGGTCTTTCTGGATAGTGCAAATGCTCATGGGAGCAGTCATACCGATCACCATTGTTTTCTGGAAAAAAACAAGCCAGAACGTCAATGCGCTGCTTGCAGCCGCAGTACTGATTGTTATCGGGATCATCGGCGTCCGCTTCAACATTGTTCTGCCGCCGCTTGTGGTGCCTGTGTTCCACGAACTGCCATGGGGCAATTACGTGCCAACGATCAAGGAATGGATGGTCAGCGTCGGCGTCGTCGCGATGGGGCTATTAATATACTCATTTGGCGAGCTGCTGCTGCCAATCGAAGAAACTTCTGACGAGGTGAGCCATAATGGAAAATAAACCAATGAAACGACGCGGGTTTTTAAAAGCGCTCGGAACGCTTGGAGCAGTCGCATTCGTCGGACCGGCATTCGTCGGGCCAATCAAGCAGGTCATGGGCGATGTCTGGATCGATTCACCGCACGGAACCGGCACGGATTATCAGGATTACACAGCCGAAAACGTCATTTTCACGTCATGCCAGCAGTGTAATGCTACATGTACGATCAAAACCTATATCACAGCCGGAGCGGCAGGCGGGGCGTACTCCTCCATCGTCCGCAAGATTGCCGGAAACCAGTACAGCCCGATCAATATGGTGCAAATCGGCCATATCAATTACGATACACCGGTATCGCAGGCGGTTAAAGGAACCGGGGATGTTGCTAAAATGGGTCGCGGACTCCGGGGCGGACGCACTTGCTTGAAAGGGCAGGCCGGAATCCAGACAAACTATGACACATTCAGGATCCAAAAGCCATTGAAGCGTGTAGGCGAACGCGGCAGCGGCGTCTGGAAAACGGTCAGCTGGGAAGAGGCCTACAAGGAAATCCTCGAGGGCAGCAAGGACCTTCGTACACCTGGGTTAAAAGAAATGTGGAAATACGTACCCGAAGCAGCGGTTATGGGTGACTGGGATAAAGTGAAGGCTGGCGAAATGACCAAAGCTGATTTCGATAAAAAATACAAGGATGTCCTGATTGATACAAATCATCCGGACCTTGGGCCAAAGGCAAACCAGATTGCCGTCATGGCAGGACACAGACGTGAATTCATCGAGCGTCTTGCAGCCAGCAGCCTAGGTACGGCCAACTACTATGACCACGGCGGCTATTGCGGAATCACAAGTGTTATGGGAAATGTCCGCTCACATGATTCTGAAAAAGCGAAGAAGCGGATGATTCCAGATTATGACAATGCGGAAATGGTCATCGTATGGGGAACAAACCCGATGGTAGCGAACCGTGGGCCAACCACATTCGCACCACAAATCACAAATGCAATCGACCGGGGCATGAAAATGGTCGTCATCGATCCGCGTTTCAGCAAGACAGCAGAAAAAGCGCATGTCTGGGTTCCGGTAAAACCGGGCGGGGACGGTGCGCTTGCGATGGGAATGTGCCGCTGGATCATCGAAAACAACCGACATGACGATATTTACCTTCGCAACCCGAACCAGGAAGCAGCGAATGAGGATGGCGAAACAACCTGGAGCGATGCCTCTTTCCTTGTCAATGTCGGCGAAAAGAAGCGTCCGTTCGTCCGTGCACAGGACCTTGGAATCGGCGGCGAGGAGTTTGTGGTCATCGAAAATGGCAAGCCAGTTTCACATGCCAAGGCAAGAAACGGCGAGCTTGATGTTGATACAACAATAAATGGCATTAAAGTAAAATCTGTCTTCCGGATTTTTAAAGACAGGGTTATGGAAAAATCGATCGAAGAATACGCGAAGCAGGCAGATGTGCCAGTCGACCAGATTGTCCAGATTGCCCGTGAATTCACATCCCATGGGAAAAAGGTCGGCATCCATTCTTACCGCGGACCGGCGATGCATACGAATGGCTACTATAGCGTACGCGCCATCAATATGCTGAACCACCTTGTCGGCAACCACGACTGGAAGGGCGGCGACACTGTCCTGGGAGCCAAGTACAAAGCAACCGAAGGACGATACGATCTTGCGACAGTACCGAATGCGAACAAAGGCTGGGGCATCCCGGTCACAAGACATAAAGTACCTTATGAAAAAACATCATTATTTGAAAAAGATGGCTATCCGGCAAAACGCCCGTGGTATCCATTTGGCAATAAACTGATCCATGATGTCCTTCCAAGTTCTGCTGAAGGCTATCCATACAAAATCAGGGCATTGCTCATCAACAGGACTTCACCTGTCATGTCTGCTCCAAGATCGGAAATGCAGGCAAAATTCATCAGGGATCCTAAGGTCGTGGAACTAGTCGTTGCTTCAGATGTGGTCATCGGCGAGACATCAAAATATGCAGACTTTATTTTACCGGACCTTGCGTACCTGGAAAGCTGGAACGCGGAAGATATCTTCCCGATCCTGAAGCATAAATTCGCCGGCGTCATCCAGCCGGTAACGAGAGTTGTACCTGACGCAAGGCCAACGGAACAAGTTTATATCGATTTACTAAAAGGTTTGGGCCTCCCAGGGGTCGGGGACAATGCATTGGCTGATGGATCTGCAATACACACACCAGAAGATTATTACTTAAAACGAATTGCGAATATCGCCTTTGACGGCAAGAAGCCGGTCAAGGACGCAAACGCTGAAGAGCTGGCGATTTTTGAAAAAGCAAGGCAAAAAGCGCTCGGCAAATATTTTGACATCCAGAAGCTAAAAAATGCCGTTAAACCGGATGAATGGAAGAAAGTTGTCTATGTATTGAATCGTGGCGGCCGCTTTGAGGCAGCAGGCGATGAATATATCGGCAACAAGCTCAAGTATCAATGGGCAAAACAGGTTTATTTTTACGATGAAAAAGCAGCAGGCTTCAAGAGTGCCTACACAGGCAAATTCTTTGAAGGTGTGCCGGTAGCAGAGGAAATCAAGACTTACGATGGCGAAGTTTACAAGCCAAACAAACCGCTGCAGTTCATCAACTGGAAATCAAGAAATATGGCAACGCACCGTACTGAAGGAAATGCCTGGCTCCGTGAAGTGAAGCCGGAAAACTATCTGTGGATCAACCCGATCGACGCGAAGAAAAAAGGCATCAAAACGGATGATGAAATCTACATTTCATCCAATAACTCAAAAGTTAAAGGCCGCGCGCTCGTTACACCGGGCATCAAGCCAGGCGTCGTTGGAGCGAACTTCAGTTTCGGCCATGATGCTTATGGCTCAAAAGCAGTCAAGGTTGACGGCAAAACAATCGAGCCAGCCGGCAAATACGGTCATACTGGCTATGAATTCAATAAACCGCTCCATGAAGAATCTGGCTACGCCAAACCGCGCGGACTGGGCTTCTCAGTCAATGCCTTATCAGACCGTGATGGCAGCTACTTCGAAGGCTATCTCGCAGACTTGCTGATCGGCGGCCCGGCCCAGCAGGACGTATTCGTGGACGTGGAAAAAGCGTAAAACAACATCGGGGGATGCCTGATGGGCACCCCTGAAATCTTGTTGAAAATGAAGGTGGAGACAATGATGGAAGAACGATATGGAAAGCTGGCGATTGCGAATATCATGACAAGCATCTGGCTGGGAGACTGGGACACCTACGAAGAATTCATGAAAGATGTCCCTGAAGGAATGCGGAAGGAGCTGTCATTTCACTCCTTATACAACCGGGATGAAGTGCAGCTCTGGTATGACAATCACTTTTTCATACCGGGAGATCATTTTGTCTCCCCTTACTTTTCATCTTATACGAAAAATAATGAAGATGAAGAAGCCCGCAGGCATGAATTGCTTTGCCTGATCGGCCTTTATGAAAAAACAGCCTTTTACTTCCCGCTGGAACAAGATCGGCTGCCAGACCATTTTGGCAGCATGACCGCGTTCATGAGTTCAATTTTACAGGGGGAAATCAAAGCCCTCCAGGAAGGTGACCGTAATCAACTGCAGCAGCTTGAAGAAATAGAGGAAGAGATGCTGGAAAGATTCATCAAGCCGGTCCTGAAACCATTGCTCGAGAACGCGGATGCAAAAATCAACCATCCATTCTTTAAAGAGTTCCTCAGCTTTTACACTGAAATGATGAGTGAAGACTGGGTGGAAGCAGCTTAAATGAAGAAACGGTCCTTAAAATGGGACCGTTTCATTTTGTTTATTTATTATGTTTAAACATATCGATGAACGCATGATAAAATTCTATACCCTGATAAAAAATAAAGCTCACCGCAGTCAGGGAAAAGAAACCAATCATCAGGAATCGAAACCACATATTCATTCCTCCTTGATTTTTTTTGGTCAAAAAATCAAAGAGTTCTGATCACGTAATTCGACTGGAAAAAGACTGCCGTAAGAAATAAAAATAAGCCTGAAATCTTATTTATTCGGAAAGTTTTTAACGTGATATATGCCGTTATTGTGATAAGGGATAAAGTGAATAGGACGAATGGGAATTTCTTATCATTCGAATCGGGACCGGGGATATCTTCCTGAACTTGATCTAAGGGCAGTATGATTTTCGACTGGCTGTAGTCGTCAGCATGGATTTTCTCAGCAGGAATCGTTCCATGGCTGAGCAAGAATAAGAAAAACAGGCAAAGTGAAGAAATTGTCAGCTTTTTAACGGTTCCTCACTCCCTTGAAGATTAGTAACCCTATCGTATAACAATATATGCATAGTGAAAACAAATAAGTTTTGACATTTTTCGAGCCATAAAAAAACAGGCACCTTATTTCAGTGCCTGCTGCAATTACTGCTTTCTTAAATTTCCGAGCTCTTCAGCGATCGCCTGCATTTCATTCGGACTGAAGTTATTTTTTCTCATGATCATATCATAGATTTCTTTTAACTCTTCGTACATATCACCGTCAAAGTGTGTTGATTTAATCGCGCCAAGGTTCATGAACTTCAATTTTTCCTTGATTTTTTCAATCATGAAGTCAACGTTTTCAGGGGAATTTTTAGTTAAGTCCACTCCGTTCATCCTTTCAATGTTTGTACAACCATCTTTCCACGTTCGTTTAAAAAAGTCAATTAGAAATCCGGCGCCATAAAGACGCCGGATTCTCTTAGGCATTGTACGTTTTTGCTTCGTTCTTTTCTTCCTTAATAGCATTCAGGATTTTCCTTGTTTCAACTACGACCACGCCCGACAAACCGAGCAGCCCGATCAGGTTCGGAAAGGCCATCAGCCCGTTCATTACATCGGCTATGCCCCATACGATTTCAAGCTGGGAGATTGCTCCAATGAATACAGCTGCGACAAACGCGATTCGATAGTAAAACACTACATTTTTGCTGAACAGATACGAGAAGCATTTTTCCCCGTAATAGGACCAGCCGATGATTGTCGATGATGCGAAAAATAGCAATCCAACTGCCACTATGACGGAGCCTGTCTGGCCAAGGAACTTGCCGAAGGTCGCTGAAGTAAGGTCGGCTGCAGTCGTATCACCTGTATACAGGCCGCCCATGACAATGGTAATTCCCGTGATTGAACAGATGACGATGGTATCAATGAATACCTGGGTCATCGATACAAGTGCCTGCCGTCCGGGCAGGTCCGTCTTGGCTGCCGCGGCAGCAATCGGTGCAGACCCAAGTCCTGCTTCATTGGAGAAAACGCCGCGGGCTACACCCATGCGGATTACTGTACCAAGTGCACCGCCGGCAACAGCCTCGCCTGTGAAGGCATCTGTAAAAATAAGTGCAACTGCCGCTGGTACGAGGTCAAAGTTCATGATCATCACAACGAGACCAGCAAGAAGGTAAAATGCTGCCATGACTGGCACAAATAAAGCAGTGACTTTTCCAATGCTCTTAATTCCGCCAATGAGGGCAAGTGCCGTAAAAATTGTCAATACAAGTCCCGTAACCCAGGCGGGCACTGAGAATGTAGATTGTACGACGCTTGCAACCGAATTTGATTGAACGAGATTGCCAATCCCGAAGGCCGCAATCGCGCCAAACAGCGCAAATAAAACACCAAGCCATTTTTGGCCAAGGCCACGTTCAAGATAATACATCGGTCCGCCGGACATCTCGCCATCCTTGTCCTCAACCCTGTATTTAACAGCTAAGACAGCTTCAGCGTATTTCGTCGCCATTCCAAAAAATGCCGTTACCCACATCCAGAACACTGCACCAGGTCCGCCTGTGAAAATTGCCGTAGCGACACCTGCGATATTACCGGTACCGACAGTTGCAGCCAGTGCGGTCATCAAAGCCTGGAAATGGGAAATATCACCTTCTGATTTTTTGTCCTGTTTCTTAGTAAATGCCAGCTTGAGTGAGTATGGCAGCAGCCTCATTTGCAAGAAGCCAATGCGGAAGGTCAGGTAGATTCCTGTCCCAACAAGCAGGATCAATAGAGGCGGTCCCCAAACCCAGCCACTTATTTTTCCAATCCATTCTTCAAATGTCATGATGCTCCCCCTTAGAAATTATATTCAGAAAATGTTCTTCAACAAGAATATTCTGATAATTAGTAGTAAGTCAAGCAATATCCATTAGGTAAAACTTAGGAGGGTAAGTGGAATTATACGTGAGTAGTTGTCGCAAAAGGGTTTTTCCTTATTTAAAATATTATTCAACTTTTAATAATTTATAGAGTTTTAATGCCGATTGAGGTATCGATATTTATAAAAAGTTGCAATATTTTTCTCAACACTTGCATGAAGTGATGGCAATCGTGGAAAATGTTAGGTAGGAGGCAGGCAAGCTGAAGCCTGCAAAATGAGAAGGAAGACTCTAGGAGGAGAAAACATGGGCAGTTCGAAAAAGTTTTGGATGGGCATGGTTTTAGGCGCGTTGGCCGGGGGAGCGGTTACTTTATTGGAAAAATCGACCCGGCAGGCTGTGAAAGAGGATTTCAGCAAGGTTTCCAGCGGTGTAGCATACGTGGTCAAAAATCCAAATGAATTCATTGATGACCTTAGGGAGACAGCGAATAAAGTGCGGACAACAGTGGAACAAGTAACAGAGGACGTGGCTTTTATCACTGAAAAAGTCGAAGAAATAAAGGATGTACCGCCTCAGGTTACGGAATTGGTCAAAGACACGAAAGAAACACTGAGGAAGATTGCGGCATCTGGTCAAACACAGCAGCATATAGATGAAAAAGAGTGATGATTGACAAGCCCCTGGCAGGACAAGGAAAGCATAAATGAGGTGAATCAATGGTTGATATATCATTTTTCAGGCATATGTGGCAGAGGATACAGGAGGACGATGTTCCGGCACTTGCCGCGCAGCTTGCATATTTCTTTTTGCTCTCCTTGTTTCCGCTGTTAATCTTCTTGGTCACATTGGTCCCTTATCTGCCAATTTCAGAATTGGATATTCTCGGTTTTTTTGATGATTATGCTCCAGGTGAGTCGATGGATCTGATCAAGAACAGCCTGGAGGATATCATGAAAAAAGACGGCAAATTGCTGAGCTTTGGATTGCTGGCGACAATTTGGTCAGCCTCGAACGGGATCAATGCAGTTGTCAGGGCATTTAACCGTGCGTACCGAGTTGAGGAAACAAGGTCGTTCATCGTAAGCAGGTTAATGGCGATCTTTTTGACATTTGCTATGATCTTTGTCTTTTTGGTTGCATTGATCCTGCCGGTGTTCGGCAAGGAAATTGGCAGCTGGCTTTTCGCGAATTTCGGGCTGAAGGAAGAATTCCTTTACGTTTGGAATATGCTTCGATGGGTGATCAGTATTTTGATTTTATTCATTGTTTTTCTAGGCCTGTACTGGATTGCACCGAACAAGAAGCTCACCTGTGTAAGCGGCATACCGGGATCGATATTCGCAACCGGTGGGTGGGTGCTCGTATCGCTCGGATTCTCTTACTATGTCAGCAACTTCGCTTCCTACACTGCTACTTACGGCAGCATCGGAGCAATTATCGTTCTGATGATCTGGCTTTATTTGTCTGCATACATCATCATCATCGGCGGAGAAATCAATGCCTATTACAGTGAAAAGAAAGCAGGCTGCTAACGCCATTATTTATCCTGAAATTACCTCAGGTAACGGCTGCTGTTTTAGCAGAAGATACTGTAGAGGCTTGCTCCTCACTTCTTATAATAAGTAAAGTCCGTGGCACTTAGATTAGTGTCCAGCACCAGCGCCTAGCCCCTCGAGACGTTTGTCTAGCTGCGGCTCCTAACTCCTCGAGATGCTTCGGTCCTGCCAATGAAGTCAAAGAACGACTTCATTGGCAGGCCCTCCAGCGCTTGTCGGAGTTGGGCAGTCGCCTCCGCATTTCGAATTCGGACCGCCCAATGAAGTCAAAGTGCGACTTCACAGGTCGGCCCTCCAACGCTTGTCGGGGCTGTACAAGGCGCTTGCGCTATTCTAATAATAGGGGGAATTCAGGATGGCAAAGAAGACGAAAAAAGACGGAAGCACGAAGCAGAAGGGCAAAAGCAACCACAGCCAAAAAACATCCGGTTCAGCTAACGGATCAAACGGATATCACTAATGAACAAGCGCCCCCAATCGGAGGGCGCTTTTCTGTTGTAGAAATACTTAATATAGGGAGATGACGGACAGATATGAGTGGAAGCTGAGGAAAAGTGTCCGTCATCAAGGCGATGACGGACAGAGATGAGGTGGGAGCAGAGACAAAGTGTCCGTCATCAAGGCGATGACGGACAGAAATGAGTGGGAGCAGAGACAAAGTGTCCGTCATCAAGGCGATGACGGACAGAAATGAGTGGAAGCAGAGACAAAGTGTCCGTCATCAAGGCGATGACGGACAGAAATGAGTGGCAGCAGAGACAAAGTGTCCGTCATCAAGGCGATGACGGACAGAAATGGGTGGAAGCAAAGGAAAAGTGTCCGTCATCAAGTACTTGACTGAATCCAGAGGAATAAAAAACTCCCGCTGGATATTCCCAGCGGGAGCAATATTCATTTCAATAGCCTTAGGCTATTTAAAATAACTAAAATCGTGCTGCCTTCGTGTCCAATGACGCCGTATGGCAGGTCGAGAAGCTGCAGGAAGTTGGAGGCGATAAGCACCATGATTACGAGAATCGAAAAAACGATGTTTTGTTTGACGATCCGGTTCATCCGGCGGGACAGGTTGATGGCTTCGGCGATCTTTGGAAGATCGTTTTTCATCAGCACGACGTCTGCTGTTTCCAAGGCGACATCGGATCCTTCGCCCATGGCGATTCCCACATTCGCAGTTGCGAGTGCCGGGGCATCGTTTATGCCATCTCCGACCATGGCAACCTGGCCATATTGTTCTTTCAATTTCTTCAATTCCTGTACCTTTGTTTCAGGCAGGCATTCAGCAATATACCCTTCCACATGGCTTTCGGCAGCGATGGCCTTACCTGTGTTTTGGCTGTCGCCTGTGAGCATGACGGTGTATATGCCTTCTGACTTCAAAAGGTCGATCGCCTGTTTCGTTTCTTCACGGACAACGTCTTTCAAAGCAATCAAGCCTGCCAGCTGACCATTCCGTTCGATAAAAACGATCGTCTTTCCTTGTGCTGCTAGCTTTACCGCTGCTCCGCCAGAAAATGCTTCAGCAGCGGACCTTCCGATAAAGTCGGCTTTTCCGATTTTCCAATCCTCATTTTCAAAGTGAGCCTTCACGCCCCAGCCTGATACATCCTCGATGCTTTCTGGGTGAACAAGCGCCTTGCCAAGCTTATCCTTTGAGTGTTTCACGATTGCGTTGGCCAAAGGGTGGTTGGAGTGGCTTTCAATCGATGCTGCTTTGAGAAGCACTTCATCAGGATTCAGTCCCTCAGCTACAATCACATCCGTCACTTCCGGCTTGCCCTTCGTCAGTGTTCCTGTTTTATCAAAAGCAATGGCCTTGAGATGGCTAAGGTTCTCAAGGTGGACGCCGCCTTTGAACAATATTCCGTGCTTCGCGCCATTCGAAATCGCCGACAAAGTAGCAGGCATGATCGAGGCAACTAGTGCACATGGTGAAGCGACGACAAGCAGGATCATCGCACGGTAAAATGTCTCCGTCCAGCTCCAGCCCAGCAGGTAATGCGGAACGAACATCATGAGCACAACCACTGCCAGAACAACTTTCACGTAAGTGCCCTCAAAACGTTCGATGAACAGCTGGGAAGGCGACTTTTCACTTTGCGCGTTCTGGACAAGCTGGATAATTTTTTGGAACAATGTTTCGTCGTTTCGTTTTGTGATTTCAACGGTAAGTGAACCGGTCAAGTTGACCGTACCGGCAAAAACATCGTCGCCGGAATCCTTTGAAACCGGAATCGATTCCCCGGTGATGGCAGCCTGGTCAATCGTCGTCTGCCCCCTGGCAACTTTTCCGTCAGATGGAATTCTTTCACCTGGTTTCACCAAGATTAAATCGCCAATTTCAAGTTCCGAAACATGCACTCTTTCCTCAACGCCATCAGTAATCCTCAATGCTTCCTCGGGCTGCAGTTCCATCAAAGAGGAAATTTCCTTATGGCTTTTGTTCATCGTATACGTTTCAAGCGCTCCGCTCATCGCAAAAATGAAAATCAAAATCGCGCCTTCTGTCCAGTAACCAATGATGGCCGAGCCGACCGCAGCAAAGATCATCAACATCTCGACGTTCAATTCTTTGTCTTCGATCGTGGCTTCAATACCTTCCTTCGCTTTAGCAAATCCTCCGATTACATAGGCCAGGATAAAAGCGATGACAGCTGCCGTCTGTGAATCACCCTTGCTTAAAATCCAGCCTAAAACGATCAGGATTCCGCTGATACCGGCGGCGATCAGTTCTGCGTGAGGCTGTGCTTTTTTCAAGAAGCTTACTTCAGGAACCGAGTTTCTCTTTGTTAATGCATTAGCTTCCTGTGCCATCCTTTTCTCCTCCTTTAAATCTCTAAATGATACTAATAATCACAATCATTACCCTTAAAAAACACGAAAGCTGCCACCAAGTTGGTGACAGCGAAAATCCGAGTCAAAAAATACATATTGTGTTCACTATTATGTTACCATACAATATATGCTTTTTGAAAGAATAATGCGTCTGTCTAAGGAGATAGTTTAATGACAACAAAAGACTTTTTTACCCATCCGCTTGGAATTGCTGTTTCGGCTGTCGGTGCGACTTTCCTATGGGGAAGTGCGTTTCCGTTCATAAAGCTGAGTTATAACAGCCTTGATATCAGGCCGGAAGAGATGGGTGAGCAAATGCTGTTCGCAGGATACCGTTTCCTGCTTGCCGGGCTGCTGATCCTGATCATGTTCCTCCTTTTGAAAAGGAATATGAAATTCAGGCCGGAAACGACCAAGTCTCTTCTGAAAATTGGCCTGTTCCAGACGTTTTTACAATATGTCCTGTTTTATATCGGACTCAGTTATTCTACCGGAATCCAGGGATCGATCATTGCCGGTACAACTTCGTTTTTCCAGATCCTGCTAGCTCATTTCCTGTACCCTGATGACAGGATGAGCCGTTTGAAGGTTGCTGGATTGATGGTTGGATTCACCGGTGCTATCTTCGCCAACTGGCCAAATGGTGCTTACGAAATCAGTTTTGGGATCGGTGAAATTCTGCTCATGGGTGCGATGATGGCTGGTGCATACGGAAATATTCTTGCCAAACAGGGAAGCGGGAAAATGGAGGTTATTTATTTAACAGCTTACCAGATGATTTTGGGGTCTCTTGGTTTGATTGCGATCGGCGCATTTTCAGTAGGACTTGCTCCATTCGATTTCGACCTTAAGTCTGGTTTGATGCTCCTCTATCTTGCGTTCCTATCAGCAGCGGGCTTTATTTTATGGAACAATGTCATGAAGTACAACCAGGTCGGGAAAGTGTCATTGTACCTGTTCCTAGTACCGGTCTTCGGGGTAATATTGTCAGCAGTTCTGCTTGCTGAACCAATACATTACTTTGTCATTGCCGGATTAATATTTGTGGTCGTCGGAATCGTTCTTGTCAACCGGCCCGCGCGAAAAAGAAACAGCCTCCCTGCGAAATAGGGAGGCTGTTTTGCATTGTTTTTTAGAAATCGAACATGGAGCCTGTGCTTTTTGGTTTAAGATAAGAAAGAAAAATTTTCACTTCAAGAATTGTCTAGCTCCAGCGCCTAGCCCCTCGAGTCGCTTGTCTAGCTGCGGCTCCTAACTCCTCGAGACGCTTGTCTAGTGTCGCCTCCTAGAAACTCCGAAACTTCAACTCCGCCGGCAGAAGCAAAAAGCGCTTCTTTGTCGGAGTCTCCAGTTTCTTCGTTTCTGGACAGTCGGCTATACTTTTCGTTTTCGATCTGCCCAATGAAGTCAAAGAACGACTTCACTGTTCGGCCCTCCAGCGCTTGTCGGGGCTGAACAAGGCGCTTGCGCTTTTCTAATTACACAGAGTTTGCCTGTTGTCTCGGACTATCATGCCGAACCGCCACAAGGGCAATGAAAATCAACAGCAGCATCGTGCTGATCACATAAAAGAAGCTGATGCCTTTCAGCCACTGTATCGCAAGTCCCCCAATGAACGGACCGCTTATGCTGCCAAAGCTGAAAAAGATCCCGCACATTAAATTGCCTGCGGGAAGCAGCTGTTTCGGCAGCAAATCTGCCATATAGCTGATGCCGAGAGAGAAAGTGGAACCTACCACCGTTCCCGCTATAAAGAAGCAAATAAGCAGACCAACTGTTGAATTCTCCAGCAAGCCAGCGGCGGTAAAGCTGATGAAACCGGCTAACGTGACGACGATCAACACATTCCTTCGGCCGAGTTTATCGCTCAATATGCCTAACGGCAGCTGGGAAAGGATCCCGCCGATTGCAAATGCCGGAAGCAGGAGTGCTACCGCATCAACGCCGATGCCAGATCTCATGGCGTAGACAGGGAAGTTGCCATTTAGACTGGCTTCCAAAAATCCATAGCCAAATGGAGGCAGGAATGCGACCCAGGCGTACTTAAATACTTTTCGAAACCTTTTCATGGTCCCAAAGAATGAACTGCTGTCAGTATCATGTTCGGGACGCTCGTTATTCAGCAGCCAGACGGTGAGCCAGGCGGCCAAGCTAATGGCAGACGATATAATGAATGGAAGGGCCGTGTTTATTTTTACAAAACCCGTCATCAATGGACCAGCAGCGAATCCTAGCCCAAAGAACAAACCGTAGAGCGAGATATTCCTTCCAAGCCTGTCTTTAGGCGAAAAAGAAGTAATCCAAGTCTGTGTTGCGAAATGAAGCATGTGATCGCCAATTCCAATTGCCAGCCTCAACAAAAACCAGAACCAGAATGATTTCCATAATGGAAACAGCGCAAGTGAGATAGCTACGGTAAAGCCGCCGATGAGAATGATGGGTTTGTATCCAAATCGGCGGAGCGGGGCCTCCATCAATGGCGAGGCAATCAATATTCCCAGATACAAGCCTGTGGCATGAAAGCCATTCATCGAGGATGACACGCCATCCTGCTCAAAAATAATTGCAATCAATGGAAGCAGCATTCCCTGTGAAAAACCTGAAATCGCAACAATGCTGACCAAAATCCAGAAACGAAGCTTAATACTTATATTCATATGATAAAATCTCCCTGAGTACTTAATACTCTTTAGATGTTAACGATATAAAATTTTATGTGCAACGGTTTTTGTTTTTAATTACGGAAAAAATAGTGTAATCTCATGGTAATAGTCAAATATAACTAGTTATCATAGGGAGAGAGTGACATGGAATTCAAAATGAAACCGGATGTTGGTTTTTTTACAGAAGCAGGCTTTGGCAGACTTGATGTGGCTGGTGATGATCAGTATGGTTTCAGGCCTTACCAGCTGCTCGTCTCATCAGTGGCGGTGTGCAGCGGCGGTGTCCTTCGCAAGGTACTCGAAAAAATGAGGATGGACATCAAGGATATCCATATCCAGGCTGATGCTGAACGTGTCGAGGAGGAAGCGAACAGGGTGAGCAAGATTACGGTCCATTTCCGCATTGCCGGCAACAATCTCGATGAAAAGAAAATAGAGAAGGCAATGGCTTTGACGAGAAAAAACTGCTCAATGGTTCAATCTGTAGTTGGCAGCATTGAGGTTGAGGAAACGTTTGAAATCGTTCAATAATACGCCAAAAATGCAAGTTACACCATTAATACAATATGCTATAATGAGTATTGGATTTTGTCTGTATTAATATAATAGAAACAATGAACTCTGTTCCGGGAGGACAGGGTTCTTTTTTCGCTGTATTGAACAAAATTCCAAAGAGCGATCCTATGTTTCATTCATGGATTCTGTTCAAATTAACAGTTAGATAAGAAGGAGAATATGTAATGGTTTTTGTATATCGCACTCTATTTTACATCATCGGGTTAAGCATTCTGTCTTTTGGAGTATCGATGACCATTAAAGCTGGATTGGGAACGGGCGCATGGGATGCACTTAATGTCGGCTTATCAAAAACTGTGGGACTTACACCTGGCAGCTGGGTTGTGATTGTTGGTATTGTCATGATTTTCGTCAATGCAGCTCTAGTAAAAAGACGACCGGATGTGGCTGCAATCATCACTCTGCTCATCACCGGTGTGCTGATTGACTTCTGGCTTCTGCGTGTGTTTGATGATCTGGTTGTAACCGGCTATGTAAAACAATTTGCCATCTTTCTATTAGGGATGGTCGCGCTAAGCTTTGGGCTGGCAGTATATCTGCAGCCGAAGTTCCCGTTGATACCAATAGACAATTTCATGATGGCGTTAAGGGAACGGTTTGGTCTTAACCTGATGGTAGCCAAAACGCTTGGTGAAGTATTTGCCTTGTCCGCTGCATTCATTTTCAAAGGACCCATCGGAATCGGTACATTGATTGTAACGTTCGCAATTGGCCCGCTGATCCAATTGTTCTACCCTTACTGTGAAAAACTTTATAATAAGCTGCTCACATCTGCACGATAATTTTTTGAGGCTCTGTCATGGACAGGGCCTTTCATTATGCCTGTATATCCACAAACTTTCCGAAAGCAGCCTAAACTTTGGATAAAGTTAATGAACTCCGAAAACACTATAAACAAACTTATAAGTTTCCTGTAGTGAAAGGAGAAAACAACACCAATGAAAAAAGCAGCAGCTATCCTTGTTATGACGATTGTTTTCATGATGTCCATTTTAGCGCCTGGGTTTGCTGAGGAAGGGAAAGGTAAAAAGACTCCGCAGCCTAAGCAGGCGGAAAAGGCCAAGTATACAATTCCGAATTCAGTTATGAATATCACAAAGGATAACACCTATCCGAACCCGACGGAGGATTTGCCTTTCCTTCAGCCAAGCGAGCTGACGAAGAATCTATTGAAAACGTCAAAAGTGAAGATTGAGAATCCTGATTTGATCCGGATGCTGAATGAAACTTCCATTAACAGCACTCCTTTTGCAATTGGATATCGCGCGATTGTTTATCTTGGGGAGTGGCCGTTGAATTATGTGTCGGCTGAAACTTCGCCGAACTGGGAGTTCCAGAAAATCAATACGAACTACTATGATAATCGCGGCGGGAATTCTATTTATCAAATCCATTATGTACAGGAACAGCAAAAGGTTGTGAAGGGCGGCTTGACCGCGAAAATCAAGAACGCTGAAGATGTGCAGAAGATGATGCTTTTAAAAGCAGCGAAGAAAACAGGATTGCCGCTTGCGTTTGAAACTATTGTCGGCGCCGGTACGAAAAAAGATCATATCTATAATATCCAGCCTAAGCGCCTCGGTTACCTTTATGCTTATGCCCCGGCAATCAATGAAAAGGGAAAGGTGACATATGGCGAGGTCTATTTAATGCTAAAAGGGAGCAAGAAATTCATCGTCGTCAAAAATGTTGTTTCCCAGGGGATTGGAGCATGGATCCCGGTACAGGATCATGTCAGCTTTGGTTTTGTTTCCAGTGAAAGACCAAGATAAATATCAAACAAGAGGCCTTATTCCTTTAAAAGGAGTAAGGTTCTTTTTTCTTGTTTGTAATAGGAAGATGTAAAATTTACACTTCGAGAATTGTCCAGCTCCAGCGCCTAGCCCCTCGAGTCGCTTGTCCTGCTGCGGCTCCTAACTCCTCGAGACGCTTCGGTCCTGCCAATGAAGTCAAAGAAGACTTCACTGGCCAGCCCTCCAGCGCTTTTCGGGGCTGATCAAGGCGCTTCCGCTTTTTGTTTAGTAATTTTTTCCTCTTGACAAAAGGTAGATATATCCTGTTTAACGGTTGTCCGAGCCGGGAAATAGATAGACATAACCAAATAAAACACTAAATATTAAAGGAGGAAATATATAATGGCTGACAACATCCTTGATAACAACCAAAACTCAATGGGCAACACATCGAATTCATACAATATGAACAACAACATGTACTCTTCTTCAACAGAAAATGCTTCATATGATACAACAACTGGAACTACAACATATGCAAGCACAACTTCAGGGGATTCGTATTCGAACAACAATTCAATGGGTGGCTACTCTAGCAGCTACGGAGTAAACAGCTCAAGTAGCTCTAGCTCATCAAACGGCAAGCTGATGAAGGGTGTGCTAATCGGCGCTGCAATTGGCGGTGCGATGGCAATGCTTGATTCGAACACTCGTACAAAGGTGAAGGATAAGGCAGTAAATGCCAAAGACACATCAATGAATGTGATCAGCGAAGTCAAAAACAATCCTACTGATGTAAAGGATCAAATGATGAGCAGCTTCAAGGAAGCTTCCAGCATTCTAAAGGAAGCGATCAGTGATGCTCAAAACCTTTACCAGCGCCTGAATGATGATGTATTCAGCAAGATGGGTGACGCTAAATCCATTTCTGGAGATGCGGTCTCTACTGTGATGAACGCGAAAGATGACTTGAAGGACGTTGGCTCAAAAGTGAAGGAGGCTGGTTCTGTCGCAATGGACAACCCAGTGGTTAACTCTGCATCTGAATCAAGCTCTTCAAACTCCGGTTCAGGTACAAACGGCGCAGCTGACGCATATGCTACAGGCATGGAAAGCAAGCCGTCTGATACAACAGGTTTAGGAAATACTTCAAATTCCTTCACTGTAACGCCGGAAAACCAGAAGAACGATAACAACCGATAATTGTATGTTAGGAAACCAGTCCTGAATTCCAGGACTGGTTTTTAATTGTCTCTTCTCCCATATATTTGTTTGTTTCTATATTTCGAAAAGGGGTAGTTATAAGTACAAGCAGAAATTTGGGAGGTCACAGCCAATGGACAAGGAATTTAAACCACGCTCGAACAAGTGTGATTATGATAGAGAAACAGCAACAGGTAAAATCGCGATGGCGGCTTCGGCTCATCCAATCGCAACGAATGCCGGGGAGAAAATCCTTCGTGAAGGCGGTAATGCGATTGATGCGGCTATCGCCATTCAGTTCGGACTGAATGTCGGGGAACCGATGATGACTGGAATCGGCGGCAGCGGCTTTTTTATGGTCTATCATGCCGAAAGCAAGACAACGAAAATCTTTGATGGCCATACAAGGGCACCGAAAGCGGCACACCCGGAGCTTTTTTTGGATGAAAAAGGTGAAGTCATCCCATTTAAAAAAAGGTCAACACATGCCACAGGAGTGGGTGTTCCTGGAATCCTGAAAGCAATGGAAGCGGCAAGAAAGGAATATGGGACAAAGCCGCTGGCTGAATTGATCGAGCCTGCTGCCCAGGCAGCTGAAGAAGGTGTGGAAGTAAACTGGGTGATGGAAGAAATCCTTAACACCTTTGATTATCGCCTTGGCGAGCATGCGAAGGAACTGTTTCAGCCCGGAGGCAAATCCCTTAAAGAAGGGGATGTCTACCAGAAGGAGCATCTTGCGAAAACATTCCGCATCCTCCAGCGTGATGGCATCGAAGCCTTCTATGAAGGCGAGATTGGGGAAGCACTTATCTCGACCCTAAAAGAACTTGGCGGGATCATGGAAATGTCTGATCTCAGAGATTATGAAATCTCGATTGATGAACCTGTCTGGGGAACCTACCGAGATTATAAGATAGCTTCGTCCAATATGCCTAGTGCCGGCGGAACAACGATGCTGCAAATTCTAAAATTGCTTGAAGGCTTTGATCTCAGTAAGTATAACGCAAAATCGTGGGAAAAATACTATCTGTTTACTGAAGCAATGAGGATTGCTTTTTCAGATAAAATCGCTTTTTCAGGAGACCCAGATTTTGGAGGTATCCCGTTAGAAGGGTTGCTTAGTGACGAGTATCTTGCAGACCGCCGCAAGCTAATTGATTTCGAACGAAGAAATGACGCAGTCGACTTTGGCAACCCATGGGCTTATACGGATGGGGACGAAATAAACGTGATTCGCCAGCCGTTCGAGCCTGAAAAGGAGAGAAGCGAAACGACCCATTTCACCGTCATCGATAAATGGGGCAATATTGTTGCCTGCACATCTACGGTAGAGCATCCATTTGGTTCTGGAATCATGGTTAAAGAACATGGATTTGTATTAAACAACGAATTGACTGATTTTGATGCGGTCCCGGGCGGCTTGAATGAGATTCAGCCAGGCAAACGTCCGGTAAGCTGCAAGACGCCAACCATTGTTTTTAAGGACGAAGAACCGGTATTGACGCTTGGCTCTCCAGGAGGTCCAACGATCATTGGCTCCGTATTCCAGACACTAGTCAATGTTCTTGATTTTGGAATGGACCTTAAAGATGCTATTGAAGAGCCAAGAATTTTCAATAGTACCGGCCCGCTCGTTGGCTGGGAATCTGGAATCAGCATGGAGGCGAAAGGTGAGATGGAATCGCGGGGCTTCGAGTTCGCCGATGGACCATTCCCGCTCGGCAATGTCCAGGCGATCAAGATTGATCGTGAAAAAGGGCTGATCTATGGAGCGGCTGATTCTAGCCGGGAAGGAAAGGCTACTGGGATTGATGAATAGTTGAAACGAAAGCAGGCTGTTAATTCAGCCTGCTTCTTCTATTTATCAACATTATCCAGAGTATTGGTCTTCGAATCTGATTTTTTTATGACAGAAATGCGGCCGTCCGTTTCGAGTACAACGGCTTCCACTTGTTCCATTGAATTGATGCCGCTGGAACGCGCAGCCTGGAGAATTTCAACCTCCAACACACGCTCTTTGACGATATTTTCTTTTAAATAATTACCTTGATAAAAAATCAACTTGGGATCTGACTTAATAAGCTTCTTGAACACGTCTGAACGGATGGAAAGCCATGCCACCGAATACTGAAGGGCAATTAAGATGAAGAAGGCAGAGATTCCTTCAGCGAGGGCTACATTTTTATTCAACAAAATAGTTGCCAAAGTTGAACCAAGAGCCACGGTTACTATCAAGTCGAAAGCATTCATCTTGGATAACGTTCTTTTTCCCGATATCCGCAGTATAAATACGAGTGCGGCATAAGCAAGTATTCCGACAATCAAGGTTCTCCAAACCGCATCCCATGAATTAAAGAACATTTTATCACCTCATATATGTTTTTTCCTAAATAAGCCGGGGCAAACATATGGGAAAGGGGGAATACTATCCAATAGATCGGATAAGCCTTATTTCAATGGGGTGTTAACTATTAGCCGTCATATTGCACAATCGCCCATTTTTAGGTAGGATGTTAAGGGTAGTGAAAGGAGCGAGAATTTTGGGTAATCCGATAAATGATAAAAATACGCAGGTCGTATTTCTGAAGCAGCGTCTGGATATGTTTGCAGAGTTGCTAGAAGCAATTGATCCAGAGGAAGCGGACCTGGAGGATATCGACCGCATGATCCAGATCGTTGAAGAAATGGACGCAAAATGCCGCGAGTTCAAGCATCGCGATTTGTAAGAGGCCTTAAGCAGGGTCTCTTATTTAATTTCAGTTATTTTTTCTTGTCCAGCTTCAACGCTTGTCGGGGTTGACCAGGCGCTTGCGCTTTTCAATGTCCAGCTCCAGCGCCTAGCCAGTTTTCATCCCTGAGTTATCTTCTTCGAGTATCTTGCGAGAAGCGTTAGCTTTGAGCAGGTCGATCGTTTCGGTCCGCCCAATGAAGTCAAAGAGCGACTTCAATGGTCGGCCCTCCAACGCTTGTCGGGGCTGACCAAGGCGCTTGCGCTTTTCTATGTCCAGCTCCAGCGCCTAGCCCCTCGAGACGCTTCGGTCCTGCCAATGAAGTCAAAGAACGACTTCACTGTCAGGCCCTCCAGCGCTTGTCGGGGCTGACCAAGGCGCTTTCGCTTTTCTTTTTGTAAACGATTCCACTTTCTATCTTTAAATACAAAGATGATAGGAGTATAATGAAATCGGAGAAATTGTTATCAAATTTTCACATATAAAGAGACAGCAAACAAGGGGAGAGGGGTAGTCAGATGAATATCGAAAAGTTTCAGGAAAGCATGTACCAGCTGATTGTTGAAACATCCACGAACCTGCCTAAGGATGTGCGCAGGGCAATCAAAGCAGCGGCGGAGCGCGAAAACGCGGGTACCCGTTCAGCGATGAGCCTTGATACGATTACTAATAACATTAAAATGGCCGATGACAATGTATCGCCAATCTGCCAGGATACTGGCCTGCCAACCTTCAAAATCAAAACGCCGGTTGGGGCGAACCAGCTTGAAATGAAAAAAGCGATTTACAACGCGATTGCGCAGGCAACAAAGGATGGGAAGCTTCGTCCCAATTCTGTTGATTCGCTGACTGGGGAAAACAGCGGGGACAACCTTGGCGGCGGCACTCCTGTCATCAAGTTCGAGCAATGGGAAAATGACTATATTGACGCCCGCCTGATTCTTAAGGGCGGCGGCTGTGAAAATAAAAATATCCAGTACAGTCTGCCAGCTGAGCTTGAGGGACTTGGACGGGCAGGTCGTGACCTTGACGGTATCCGCAAGTGCATCATGCATTCTGTTTACCAGGCACAGGGACAGGGCTGCAGCGCCGGCTTCATCGGTGTTGGCATCGGTGGCGACCGTTCTTCCGGGTATGACCTTGCGAAAGAGCAGCTGTTCCGTACGGTAGACGATGTGAATCCGCATCCTGACCTTCGAGATCTTGAAGAATATGTAATAGAAAATGCGAACAAGCTTGGAATCGGCACAATGGGATTTGGCGGCGAAACGACGCTTCTTGGCTGCAAAATCGGTGTCATGAACCGTATTCCTGCTAGCTTCTACGTATCAGTTGCCTATAACTGCTGGGCATATCGACGCCTTGGTGTTGCCGTAAATCCTGAAACAGGGGAAATCCAGGAATGGATGTATCAGGAAGGTGAGAAGATTGACTTCGCACAGGCTGCAGCCCAGGAAATTGCGGCAGCTGTTGAAGCACCGGCAGAAGAGAATGTTGTCACACTTACCGCACCAATTACTGAAGAGCAAATCCGCGGGCTAAAAGTGGGAGATGTCGTGAAAATTAATGGCATGATGTACACCGGACGCGACGCGATCCATAAGTATCTGTCAGACCATGATTCACCAGTGGATTTGAATGGCCACATCATCTACCATTGCGGCCCGGTTATGCTGAAGGACGAAGAAGGAAACTGGCACGTGAAGGCTGCCGGCCCGACGACAAGCATCCGCGAGGAGCCTTATCAGGGCGATATCATGAAGAAGTTCGGCATCCGCGCTGTTATCGGTAAAGGCGGAATGGGTGCGAAGACGTTGGCTGCCTTGAAGGAGCATGGTGGTGTTTACCTGAATGCCATCGGCGGAGCTGCCCAGTATTATGCTGACTGCATCAAGTCAGTAGAGGGCGTTGACCTGATGAACTTTGGTATTCCTGAAGCAATGTGGCACCTGAACGTCGAAGGTTTTACGGCCGTCGTCACGATGGACTCACACGGGAACAGCCTGCACGAGGATGTTGAGAAATCATCCCTTGAAAAATTGGCACAGTTCGCAGATCGAGTTTACAAATAAAACTAAACGGAAGGAGACTCGCTTTTTGAGAGTCTCCTTTTATATTGTCTATCTGCGGCTCATGACTCCTCGAGACGATTGTAAAAGTTGGACAGTAGCCTACGCTTTTCTATTTCTTCTGTTTTGCCAGCTGGTCGCGGTCCACATTTCCTGGAGGGCTTTCCAGCCACTCATTTTCGATTTGTATATTTCCCCCATCTTCAGCGAAATTCGCTGTCTCCATCAGGAATCTTGCGTAGGTCGACCCCAGATCATGCCGCGGGCTTACTGCCATAGAATCCCCAAAGTTACGCACCTTTGCGGAAGACAGATTTGAAATATGAAAGAGCATCAGTTTATCAGAGTACGGAGCCTCAGTAGAATCGGTAATCATAAACTGGCTTGGAATCGAAACAGGCAAGTCTTCTTTATACATGATTTGGGATAGTGTGTTGTGCTGTTTGATATTGATTTTTTTTCCTCGTAAAAAATAATTCCTTACTTCTTCATTCTTAGCCACCTGGCTGAATCCCATGACAAGGATCGTTTTGATTGCATTGACCTGTATGTTCAGGAATAAATGGGTTATTTCCATTGCTGAAAGAGGTCTTTTATCGCCAAAATAGCCATTAAAAAAGCTTTGTTTTTCAACAATAGATGTCTCTTTAGGTATCGGGATGTATGGCGGCCTGACATGCAATCCCTTACTTAGCATCATTTCAGTTACCTTATTTGAAAGATTAAGCGTAGAAATATGGATATTCGTGATTGAATGGCGCAGGTCCATCTTCGAGAAACCAGGCAGAGCGACGCTGTAATAGAGCGCCCCATATTTGACCATCATATCAAGATAGTTCAGGTAAAAACTATCTGAAAACAGCCTTGGAGCCTGTTCGTTCACGTCCGCTCCTGAAAATCCATTTGGTATTGCCATTCCTTCGGTTTTAAATAGTTCTTTCAATTCCGAGAGGATCTTCTTGCTCAATTGATCCGCTGATAAAAGGCAGTCCTTAATCTCCTCGTCTTCCACATTCAATAGAAAATGTCGGAACATGCAGGCAGCCATTGAGTTAGCCATGTATATATTCCAAAGGTTGCCGACTTCACCAGATGTCCAATTGATTTTTTGTTCTTCTGACATAGCTTTCTCCTTAGTGTTTTGTATGTTTTTACTATTCGCCATTTAATTAGAGATATACTTATAAGAATTTTTTTGACAAGCTGACGAACACTAAGGAAAAACATCAATGGAGGATCATCATGAAAAAGATAGTTAAAATTTTGCTTGCTACAGCGATGCTGCTGTTGATTACCTTGCCAGCGACTACAGGGGCGGAGGAAAACTCAAACTCACCATTGCACTGGGGTTTCAAGAAGGGCCGCAACGGAAGGCAGGCAGATGCCGGCAGGATGTTTGAAGTCATCCTTGAAGACCATGGAGCAGTCTACAAAGGCGACAAAAATTCAATGGATATATATTTAACCTTCGATAATGGATATGAAAATGGCTATACCGAAAAAATTCTTGATATTCTAAAGGAAGAAAAGGTGCCGGCTGCTTTTTTTGTGACAGGGCATTATCTAGAGAGTGCACCCGAGCTTGTTGCCCGAATGGCCAATGAAGGCCATATCATTGGAAATCATTCATGGCACCACCCTGATATGACGAAGATCAGTGATGAGAAAATTAAAAAGGAACTGGAAATGGTCAGGGCTGAAACGGAAACAATTACTGGGAAAAAGCATATGGCGTATTTGCGTCCGCCGCGCGGAATTTTCAGCGAAAAGACGATGGCAGTCGCGAAGGAAGCCGGCTACACCCATGTTTTCTGGTCGCTCGCCTTCGTTGACTGGAATACCGACCAGCAAAAAGGCGCTCAATACTCTTATGATAAAATCATGACGCAGATCCACCCGGGCGCAGTCCTGCTGCTGCATACGGTATCAAAGGACAATGCCGATGCCCTTGGAAAAGTAATCAGGGATTTAAAAGAACAAGGCTATAAATTTAAAAGCCTGGATGATCTGATGCTAAGTAAGGGCGGGATGAAGGATCCGATGTTATATTAGAAAGTTTGTTTGTCCCGGCACTTTTTCAGGTGCCGGGATTATTGAAATTGGAAAAAGTTCTTGATAATTTCCAATTCGCTATAAAAATGGATTTTTCGCTATAAAAATTTTATTTTCGCTATAAAAATGAAATTATCGCTATAATATCTTATTTTTCGCTATAAAAAAGATTTTTTCGCTATAAAAATAACAGGCACCCATTTTCTTATCAAAATTTTAAACAAACAGATACAGTTTCCTTTTTAAAAAATCCCATTTCTTCGTAAAAAACCTGCGAAAATGCTATAATACGGGGAAAATACTTAAGGGCGGTTAGTATATGTGGGAAGAAAAGGTCTCATTTTCAGGACCATATGATTTTGATCTTGCTTTAAGCAGGCTGGCGCTTGATCCTTTGCATTGTGTTGATATCGAAAAGCGGCTTGTTAAGGTTCCGCTTTCTTTTAACAATAAAAAAATCGTTGCAGAAGTCATCGGAACTGGGACTCTGGAAAACCCAGAATTCCTCATCCGTGCGGACAACGAAAAAGAAAAGACGCTCGAGCGACTGTCCGAAATTTTTCAATGGGATGTGAAATTGATCCAGATTCATGAGCATTTCCAGACGACCGAGTTAAAAAACTTGTTCAATGAACATTACGGCACTCCGCTCGTCCTGGAATTTGACCCGTTCTCGAGTTTGCTCAAGAGCATTATCCATCAACAGGTCAACCTTAAATTCGCTTTTACTTTAACTGAAAGGTTCGTGAAATCTTTCGGCGATGAGCTGGATGGCGTTTGGTTTTATCCGTCCCCTGAAAAAGTGGCGCAGCTTTCGGTTGAACAGCTGCGTGAATTACAATTCAGTGGACGGAAGGCAGAGTATGTAATCGGAATCGCCGAACTGGCAGCATCCGGTCAGCTTGATTTTGAAAAAATGAAATCGAAATCTGATGCAGAAGTGGCACAGGAATTGATCAAAATTCGCGGCGTCGGTCCATGGACAGTTGAGAACTTCCTTATGTTCGCGCTCGGGCGGCCGAACCTGTTCCCGATGGGGGACATTGGCATCCAAAATGCCCTGAAGAAATACTTCAATCTAGATGAAAAGCCGACTCCAGCACAGATGGAAAAGTATAAAGAACCATGGAATCCTTATTTAAGCTATGCTTCGCTCTATTTATGGAGAAGCATTGAATAATTGGAGTGAAGTTTTATGAAAAAAGAGCAGCAAATAAAAGAAGATAAACGCACCAATAAAGGTCAATATTTAAAAGAGGATCAGCAGACCAAAAATAATCAGCACAACAAGAAAGGTCCGCAAGACAAAGCCCAGCACAAAATAGGAACGCAAAGTAAAGGCCAGCATAAAAATGGAACGCAAAGTAAAGGCCAATATAAGAAAATGGGCCAGCAAACGAACAAAGAGCAGCAGACAGCGAAACTGGAGCTGAAACAAACCTTTCCGCTGACGATCAAGCGTCTTGGCATCAATGGAGAAGGCGTAGGCTATTTCAAGCGCCAGGTCGTGTTTGTGCCCGGTGCCCTGCCGGGTGAGGAAATTGTCGCGGAGGCGACAAAGGTGCACCCAAAGTTTGCTGAGGCGAAAATCAAGAAAATCCGCAAACAATCAGAGCATCGGATCAAGCCGCTATGTCCGGTCTATGATCAGTGCGGAGGATGCCAGCTGCAGCATTTGCGCTATGACCAGCAGCTCAATGAAAAGCGTGATATTGTCATCCAGGCTTTGGAGCGCCATACAAAGCTGAAAATCGATGACCTGGATATCCGCCCGACGATTGGTATGGAGAATCCATGGGGTTACAGGAACAAGAGCCAGTTCCAGGTAGGCGAAAAGGACGGAAAAGTGCTTGCCGGCCTATATGGCCTGAACTCCCACAACCTGATCAACATCGAGCAGTGTGCAGTACAGCATCCGGCAACGATCAAAGCTACAGAGGTTGTAAAAGGGATTCTGCAGGATTTGAAAATTCCGATTTACAATGAGAAAAAGCACAAAGGACTCGTGCGTACAATCGTTGCGAGAACCGGAGTGCAGACCGGAGAGCTCCAAATTGTCCTGATCACGACCAAGAAAGAGCTGCCGAAAAAGGATATCATCATCCAGGAAATCCAAAAGCGTCTTCCTGAGGTTAACTCGATTATCCAAAACGTCAATGGGGAAAAAACTTCGGTCATTTTCGGAAACGAAACTGCAACTCTGGAAGGCAGCGATTTTATCCAGGAGACCCTGGGCGACCTGCAGTTCGAACTGTCAGCTCGTACATTCTTCCAACTGAATCCAGAACAGACTGTCAAACTCTACAATGAAGCGAAAGCAGCAGCCATGCTGACTGGTAAGGAAAAGCTTGTGGATGCCTATTGCGGGGTTGGAACGATTGGTTTGTGGATGGCCAATCAGGCTGGCGAGGTCCGTGGAATGGATGTCATTCCGGAATCGATAGAAGATGCAAAGAAAAATGCCATTAAGCATGAAGTGAATCATGCCAGGTTCTATATGGGCAAAGCAGAAGAACTGCTTCCGAAATGGCTGAAGGAAGGCTGGCGTCCAGATTTGATCGTCGTCGATCCGCCACGTACAGGCTGCGATGACGAATTCCTGAAGACCGTCCTGAAAATCCAGCCGAAAACCTTTGTGTATGTCTCTTGCAATCCTTCAACGCTTGCAAAGGATATCACGACACTGAGCTCAAAATATAAAGTTGAATACATCAAGCCAGTCGATATGTTCCCGCACACTTCACAGATTGAGAGTGTCACGAGACTAGTGCTGAAATAATGAAAGCGCCGGCCCGTATCTAGGGCTGGCGCTTTATCGTATATTTGATAAACCCTTATTTATAAAGTTGTTGATGATTTCTGCCATCTCCCCAGGTGTTTTATCCATTCCGTTTTCCACCCAATTTTTTATCACATAAATACTTCCGCTGACAACAAAAATATTGATATATTCAAATGTTTCTCGGTCAAACTGGCTGTCGGAAATCCAGTTTTTGAAGATGAATTCCTGGGTGATCATCATCCCTTTTTTCTGGAAGTGGATATCACTATTTTCGCTTAGGAGTGTCTGGCATACATCACTTTTCTTGGCAATATACTCAAGAATCTTCTCTGTCATCTTTAAAGCTTCTTCTTCTTTGGAAAAGTTATATTGGTTAAGTGTTGATACCATTTCTTCAATGAATTCTTCTTCAATTGCATTCAGCAGGTCATATTGACTGGAGTAATGAGAATAGAATGTGGAGCGGTTGATGTCTGCCTCTTCACAGATTTCTTTGATCGTGATGTTTGAAATGGGCTTATTTTTCAATAATTCCATCAGGCTTTCTTTTAAAACCATCCTGGTATACTTTTTTCGTCGGTCCATCCCTAACACCCTTCCTTTATCTGTAAAATAGTGACTTAACCAACATAAAGTAGTTTTCTGTTGCGAATTAAACGTAATGTACTCAACTGTTTGTTGAATAGACAACACGGTGTTTATATAATGATAAAGTGAAATGGCAAAAGACTCAAGTGAGGTTGAAGAATGATAAGCATTGCTGAAAAAATCATCAAACACAAGAAAGCTGTTGTAATCGCGTTTGTATTATTTGCGTTAATTTCGACGGTGGCGCAATTTTTTGTGTCGGTCAATTATAATATGGTGGATTATCTGCCTGAAGATGCCCAGTCAACAAGGGCAATGGAAATCATGGAAAAGGAGTTTACTGCTGAGGTACCAGATACGAGGGTGATGGTAAGGGATATATCCTTGCAGGAAGCACTCAGCCTTAAAGAAGAATTGTCAGCCATTGATGGTGTTGGTGACGTCATCTGGCTTGATGATGTGGTGGATTTGAAGACACCTCTTGAAATAGCAGACAAAGAGACAGTCGAAAATTACTATAAAGATGGAAACGCTCTGTTCTCGATCAGTGTGCGTTCTGGTGATGAGGTTCCAATCACCGAGGCGATTTATGACTTGATTGGGGAAGACGGAGCGATTGCCGGAGAAGCTATCAATACGGCATCATCGCAAACAATGGCTGGAACAGAATCGATGTACGCAGCGATTTTGCTCGTTCCGATCATTATCTTTATTCTCGTCATCTCAACCACATCGTGGATTGAGCCTTTATTCTTCCTGACGGCAATCGGGGTTTCGGTCCTGATCAACTTGGGAACGAACATTTTTATCGGCGAGGTTTCCTTCGTTACCCAGTCGGTCGCTCCAATCCTGCAGCTGGCCGTTTCACTGGATTACGCGGTATTCCTGCTTCACAGTTTCTCTGATTACCGGAAGAAAACCAGTAACCCGGAAGAGGCTATGCAGTTGGCGATGAAAAAGTCATTCCCCGCGATCACTGCCAGTGCGGCGACAACATTTTTTGGATTTATCGCCTTGACATTCATGCAGTTTGAAATTGGCTCAGATCTTGGGATCAATCTGGTAAAAGGAATTGTTTTGAGTTTCATCAGTGTCATGGTGTTTTTACCGGCACTCACTTTACTTTTCTATAAATGGATGGACAAAACGCAGCATAGAAGTTTTGTTCCAAGCTTTACTGGGATTGGAAATTTTGTGGTCAAACTTAAGATACCAAGCTTGCTGCTTGTTTTTGCGATTCTCGTTCCAAGCTTTTTGGCGCAAAGCAATACGGCATTTACTTACGGCCTTGGCGAACAGCCGGAAACAACACGAGCGGGCAGTGATTTTATCGAGATAAAAGAAGCGTTTGGAGAAACGACTCCGATTGTTCTTTTGGTTCCTAAAGGAGATCCAGCGAAGGAAGCAGAGTTAGTCCAGGAGCTGGAGGATATGGATTACGTTACAAGCGTTATTGCTTATGTTAATATGGTTGGCTCGGTCATTCCGCCTGAATACTTGGATGAATCCATCACCAACGAATTCTATTCGGAAAATTACAGTCGGATCATCATCAATACGAATCAGGGGACAGAAGGGGATATTCCTTTTTCGATTGTCCAGAAGGTAGAATCAGCAGCTGCAGAATATTATGGTGATCAGGCAATGAGCCTGGGAGAAAGCGTAACACTGTATGATATCAAGAATGTCGTCAACAAGGATAATATTGTCGTAAACGTGTTGACGGTCGTTACGATTGCTATTGTCCTGTTGGCAACCTTTAAGTCGATCTCGATTCCTCTGGTACTGCTGATCACGATCCAATCAGCCGTCTGGATCAACCTGTCGATTCCGTATTTTACAAGTTCATCGCTAGTGTTTGTCGGATATTTGATCATCAGTACGGTCCAGCTGGCGGCAACAGTCGACTACGCAATTTTGCTGACAGAAGCCTACCAGCATAATCGCCAGGTAATGTCCGCGAAAAAAGCAATCGTGAAAACATTGGATGAAAAAACGTTCTCCATCTCCATATCTGCAGCGATTTTATCGAGTGTCGGATTTATTTTATGGCTGACGTCTTCCAACCCAATTGTTGGATCCATCGGCCTGTTATTAGGAAGGGGCGCATTGCTTGCGTTCGTGATGGTCGTATTCTTCTTGCCGGCTATGCTGCTCGTATTCGATAAATTGATTAAAAAGACGACCTATAAAGCAAATTTTTACGAGGAGAAATGATGATGAGAACAAATAAATTACTTCCTGCTGCTCTCGCAACGGTGATCATCTTGCCTTCATTTCTTAGTAATGGAGTGGCGGCAGAAACCGGAGGGAAAATCACTTCCAAGGACGAAGTCGTATACGCGACGCTAAAATCCAATGGAGACCTTGATGATATTTATGTCGTCAATACTTTGGAGGTAGCGAAGGCCGGAGAAATTCTCGATTATGGGATGTACAGCAGCGTTAAGAACCTGACTGACCTATCCGCCCTTGAGCAGAATGGGCAGGCTGTCCAGATAGATGCCCCTGAAGGAAAGTTTTATTATCAGGGAAACATGGAAGACAATACAGAGCTGCCATGGGATATTGAGATTTCCTATTTGCTGGATGGGCGAAAGGTAGAAGCATCCGAACTTGCTGGAAAAGAAGGTAACTTGGAAATAAAGATCAATACTGCTTCCAATGAAAAAGCAGACAGTATTTACTTTGAGAATTACCTTCTGCAAGTTTCCCTGCAACTCTCGAATAGCTATCAAAATATAGAAGCGGATGGCGGCATGGTTGCAAATGCCGGAAAAAACAAGCAAATTACCTTTACTGTCATGCCAGGCCAGGAGGAAGAGTTCAGTGTCGAAGCAGACGTGGATGATTTTGAATTCACCGGTGTCGATATTGCAGCCGTTCCGTCGACCCTGCCGATCGACACTTCGGAAATGGAGAGCATGACCGATGACATGTCGACACTATCAGATGCAATCAGTGATTTGAATAATGGCGTTGGCGATTTGAAAAAAGGTGTTTCGGATCTAAATAATGGCGCAGCAACCCTGCGTGATGGTTCGGCAAAATATAAGAACGGCATGAGCGAACTGAATGGCTCATCCTCACAAATCGTCAGTGCATCGAGTTCCATTGGCGAGGCATTGAAGCAAATCAGCACGTCACTTTCCGGGGATTCAGCTCAAATGGATGTGACGAGCTTGAATGAACTGCCAGCGGTCCTGACTCAATTAGCCAGCGGGATGAATCAGGCTGCCGATGGACTGACAGCTTTGCGTGAAAACTACGCAATGGGGTACGGCGCACTTGATGGAGCGATTAAAAGCATCCCGGCTCATCAGATATCTGAGGAAGAAATAAAAGCATTATACAGCAGCGGCGCGGATGCGAATGTTGTCAACAAACTGGTTGAATCCTATTCTGCTGCCCAGAAAGTCAAAGGTACTTATTCACAGGTGCAGGAAGCATTCGCAGCTGTTGACCCTACACTGAAGCAGGTTAGCGGGTCGGTAACCGAAATGAGTGCAGGACTGACAGCGATAGCCGATGAACTGTCTTCATCCCTTAAGGACATGGATATGAGCGGCCTGGAACAGCTGCAAAAGGGCCTTGTTGAGTTGTCCGCTAATTACGGCGAATTCCATTCCGGCCTTGTTGGTTATACAGGAGGAGTGAGCAAGCTTGCAGCTTCCTATAACCAGCTGCATTCAGGTGTTGCCGGTCTGGCGGATGGCACAGGACAATTGAATAAGGGAGTCGGCGAGCTCCACAATGGAACAAGTGAGCTGCATAAGGAAACGAAAGACCTGCCTGAGCAAATGCAGCAGGAAATCGATGAAATGATCAAGGAGTATGACAAATCAGACTTCGAGCCAGTTTCTTTTGTGTCTCCGAAGAACGAGAACATCACTTCCGTACAATTCGTCATCAAAACAGAAGCTATTGAAAAAGAAGAACAAGAAGAGAAACAAACAAAGCCTGAGAAAAAGAAAGGGTTTTGGGATCTTTTAATGGATTTATTTTAATCGATCAAGGGCAGTTCAGGGGGCTAGATTATTGGCTTCCGGGCTGCCTTTTTACTGATGCCCTTTGGATAAACTGGTTTTAACAAATGTCCATTGGATAAACATGGTTTTAAACAGCACAAAAGGGTAAAATTCAATTGTGAAGGCAAAATAACTATGTTAGCGTAAAAAGAAAAGAGCTGCATAAATTGAGGAGGAATCACAATGATCAGCGATAAGTTGGTTAATGGTTTGGTCGAACAAATGAATTATGAATTTTATTCTGCTCATGCGTACATGGCAATGGCTGCGTATTGCTCGGCGGAAAATTTAGATGGTTTTGCGAATTTCTTTTTAGTACAAGCTGAAGAAGAACGCTTCCATGCGATGAAATTTTACAATTTCATCAATGATATGGGCGAGCGCGTGACATTCGACGGCTTCCATGCCCCATCAAACGAGTTCGAGTCTGTTCTTGATGTTTTTGAGAAAGGCATGGCACATGAGAAGGAAGTGACGCGCCGTATTTACAATCTTGCGGACATCGCACTTGATGAGCGCGAACATGCGACAATGACATTCCTAAAATGGTTCATTGAAGAGCAGGTTGAAGAAGAAGCCTTATTCGACAGCCTGATCCAGAAACTGCGCCGGATTGACCAGGACAGCAACGCATTCTTCATGCTCGAAAACGAACTCGCACAGCGTTCATTCACTGCACCAGAGTGAAAATAAAGCGGTATAGCAGGATTCCAGGCCGGAATCCTGTTTTTTATTTATTGAAAAAACAAACGAATTATGGCCGGAAGGAGAAATGAGTACTATTTTGAGGACAAATTACCGTAAATAGAGAGTGTAGTCCTGGTCGGGCGAATATATTCCCGGTTGGAACAGTTTTATTCCCGGTTGCAGAGAATATATTTCGGGTTGCAGAATTATCATCCCACTGATCGTTTTAGGACATTTGAAAAAATGTTATCGCACTAGTTTTTCCAATTCCATCCAAACGGTGCGAAACCTTTTTTCGCCTGATTAATAGGGTATAGGGATAATAAGAGAATCTTACAACAAGGAGGATTTTATGAAGAAACTACTTATATCTTTAGCAGCGGCTGGAATCCTTGCTGGATGCAGTGCTGATGATAGTGAAATCGGCCAGGAGGGTCCGCCAGAAACGGAAGTGAAGACGGATGAGGATCCGGTGACTACGGATTACCTGCAAGAAAGGTTCTATGAAGGAATGGATTATGATGCTTACGCTGTTGAAGTCCAGTCCTGGGTTGATAAAGGACAGGCGACAATCGCTGATACTGTAGAGCCTGAAGGGCAAAAGAATGTTTCTGCAGATATTATCCAAGTAGCGGATGGATTCCTGGCAGTCGCCAATGACGGCAAAGAAGTCACTTTTATAAAACCTTTCGCTTCACCTGAGGAAGCGAAGGAATATTTGAATGAAAATTTATAAAAAGCAAGCCCGCTGACTAATCGTTTAGCGGGCTTTCGCTTGTGGTATACGTCCATTAAAGCCAGTTCGGTCATTATCGGCTCACTTTGTATACCCTTCTAAATTAATCTGGAAGGCGGGAAGCAGCACTTTAAAGCCGAATTACAAAGGAAGGAAAAAAGGCAAACCGGTTAGTTTGTTTCTCTTTTTAAAAAAGGAGGGAATGTAATGAAGGTAATCGTAATTGGAGCCCATAGCAGCGTCGGAGAGTTTGTTGTCAGTAAGCTGATGGAAAATGGGTATACATCCTGCGCAGTCGTCAGCGATGAGAATCAAATCGATCTGCTTAAGAAAAGAGGAGCTACAGAAGTAGTTCTTTATGAAGAAAGAATCCTGCCGACTTTATTCCACGGATATGATGCTGCCATTTATCTTACTGGCATCAATCCAAAGGCTAAAACTGGCCGGACTGTAATGGTTGACCATGAGTCGGTCATTGAGACTGTGAAGGAAGCAGAGAAGCAGGGCGTCAAGCGTTTTGTGATGATGAGCGCCATCATGGCCAATGAAGCGGCAGGAGATGACAGCCGGGAAATTGGCGCGAAAGAGATGCCCGATGAGCTGCTGCGGCAATCAAATTTGACATATACCATCGTGCAGCCGGGAGCTTTTACAGATAAACCCGGTAAAGGGAAAGTATCTGCAGCTGAAACACTGGATTCGAATGAGCTTGAAATTTCACACGAGGACATTGCAGAGGTACTGGTCATGTCTCTCGAAAACGAGGCCGCTTTTAACAAGACTTTCGAAGTGGCAGAAGGAGATACAGTCATAGCAAAAGCTTTATCTTCATTATAGGAAAGGAGGATTTCGGATGGGCTTGACGGACTATCTAGTGATTGGCTTGTTTATTTTCATAGCTTTGATTATCCTGGTGCCGGTCCTTCTATTTATCTATTTATATATTAAAGACGATAACCAGCAGCAGCATTCAATTTTAAGGAATTTCCCCGTGCTTGGAAAGGTTCGTTATTTTACAGAGCATATCGGTCCGGAACTAAGACAGTATTTGTTTAACGCTGACAATGAAGGGAAGCCTTTTTCACGCAAGGAATACCAGGATGTCGTCAAGGCGGGTAAATACAAGGAAAGATTAATAGGTTTCGGTTCATTGAAGGATTTTGAGGCTGAAGGCTTTTATATAAGAAATACACTTTTTCCTAAATTGACGAATGAAATGAAGGTCGATAACGCGGAAAAAATTAAAACAAGAGTTTACAAGATTGATGGGGAGGGCCTTTTTACAAGAAAAGAACATAGCGAGGAAAAGCTGGCTGCCCCTTATTATTTGCAGGATGATGATGCAGTAGTGCTTGGCGAGCACAGCTGCCGCTATCCATTCCGTGTAAAAGGCCAGGTAGGACAGTCTGCGATGAGCTATGGGGCACTTGGGGAAAAAGCAATCCAGGCGATGTCCAAAGGCCTCGGACTTGCAGGCGGAACGTGGATGAATTCAGGTGAAGGCGGGATGTCTGAACATCACCTCGCCGGAAATCCGGATATCATGATGCAAATCGGGCCGGATTTATTTGGAGTCCGCAAGCCGAACGGCGAGTTTTCGTGGGAAGAATTCAAGAAGAAAAGTGAAATGCCGCAGGTTAAAGCTTTTGAAATCAAGCTTGCCCAGGGAGCGAAAACACGCGGAGGCCATGTTGAAGGAGAAAAGGTAACTGAAGAAATAGCAAAAATCCGCCTTGTTGAAGTCGGAAAGACAATCAACAGTCCAAATAGATTCTATGAGTTCAGCGATGTCCCTTCCATGTTTGATTGGATTGAGGAATTGCGTTCGGTTGGCGGAAAGCCGGTTGGAATCAAGATTGTCGTCGGTGATATGGATGCGCTTGAAAACATGATTTCCTACATGAAGGAAAGCGGGAAAGGCCCTGACTTCATCACGGTTGACGGCGGTGAAGGCGGTACGGGTGCAACCTACCAGGAGCTGGCGGACACGGTTGGCCTTCCTATCAACTCAGCGCTTCCTGTAGTGGATGAAATGCTTCGCCAATATGGAATCAGAGACAGAGTGAAGCTGATTGCATCAGGAAAACTGATCACTCCTGATAAAATCGCCATCGCCCTGACTATGGGAGCGGACCTTGTGAATATTGCCCGAGGAATGATGATCAGTGTCGGCTGCATCATGGCACAGGTATGCCACTCAAATACATGCCCGGCAGGTGTTGCTACTACAGATAAAAAGCTGCAGGATGGGCTGGTTGTAGAAGAAAAAATGTACCGGGTTGCCAACTATATCATTTCACTGCGTGAAGGTCTGTACAATCTAGCAGCGGCTGCTGGAATTGACAGCCCGACACAATTCGAAAGGAAGCACATTGTTCATAAGGACGAACTCGGACGTGTATCACCGGTAGAAGATTTGATCATCGCCGCAAGGAGGGCTCAGTTACAAAAGGAAAGCAAGGTCAACTAGAATCATGGCAGCCAGTCCAAATGCGGGCTGGCTTTCCTGCTTTTAAAATTTTCTTATCAGCCAAATTGTGAAATAATAGAGTATCATGCTATCTATAGGGGGTTACTTGCTTGGCGGGTAAAACAACTTTGATTGCCGGCGCGACCGGTTTGATTGGAAAAGAACTTTTGCAGTTTTTATTAAATGCGAATGAATACGATAAAGTTGTTGCGATTGTAAGAAGACCGATTGGGATAGAGCATCCTAAGCTGGATGAGAGAATCGTCGATTTTGATCACCTGGAACAATACAAAGAGGCTTTTTCTGTTGATGATGTCTTCTGCACCCTGGGGACGACGATCAAGAAGGCGAAAACCAAGGAAGCGATGTGGAAAATAGATGTCGATTATCCAGTGGCGATTGCCAGATTGGCCAGTTCACAGGGAGCGAAGAAATTTTTGCTTGTCAGCTCGATGAATGCCGATCCTGAATCCCCAATCTTCTATCCGAAAATGAAAGGGAAGCTTGAAGAAGAAATCAAGCAAATTCCTTTTGAAACAACAGCAATCTTCCGTCCATCATTGTTATTGGGAGAGCGGGATGAATTTAGGCTTGGTGAGAGTGCGGCAGCCGCTATTTTTACAAAAGTGCCTTTTCTCTTTAAGGGGCCACTCAAAAAATTCAAAGCCATCGAAGGCAGGACAGTAGCGTCAGCCATGTATCAAGCGGCCCAGAAGGATGCGCCCGGACTTACCGTATATCCTTCTGAAAAAATCCATGAAATGGGCCGATAATCAATCAGAGCTAATGAGGTAGAGATCATGTTTAATATACTTATAATCCTGACTGTGATTGTATTTGCAGTCTACGCTGTCCTCAATTACTATCCGGATTTTGGCGGTAAGCATACGAAAAAAAGAAAATCCATATACGCGAGGTCTCCGCAATATGTGAACGGCAAGTTTGCCAACCAGGTGGAAACTTCATGGGATACAAGCTTCAGCTCGATGATTTCAATGATGAAGGACTTTTTAAAAGGAAGTCCGGAGAGAAGGCCGGAAGCACCACTTCCAATGGCAAGTTATGTACCTGGACCAAAAAAAGATGCAGCAGCGAGAGTCACCTGGTTTGGTCACTCCGCCTTCCTGCTGGAGATTGAAGGCAAAACTCTTTTATTCGATCCGATGTTCGGAAAAGCGCCCACTCCTTTCCCGGTGAGAAATCAGCGGTACAGCAGGGAGCTGCCTTTTAAGATAGGAGAACTTCCGGTTGTAGATGCGGTTGTGCTTTCACACGACCATTACGACCATCTCGATTATGGTTCGATCATGAAGCTAAAGGACAAGGTGAAGAACTTTATCGCTCCACTGGGAGTAGGGGCGCATTTACAGCGATGGGGAATCTCTCCAGAAATCATTCAGGAGCATGACTGGTGGGATGAATTCACCTTCGAAGGACTACAGCTTGCCTGTACCCCTGCACGCCATTTTTCTGGCCGAGGTCTTACTGACAGGAATGCCACGCTTTGGTGCTCCTGGGTCATCAAAGGCCGGGAGACTAACATCTTTTACAGCGGCGATGGCGGTTACGGTCCGCACTTTAAAGAAATCGGCGAAAAATACGGCCTATTCGATTTAACCCTGATGGAATGCGGCCAGTATGACGCTCGCTGGGCGGCGATCCATATGCTGCCTGAAGAGACAGTTCAGGCACACCAGGATGTAAGGGGGAAGCTGCTCGTTCCGGTGCATTGGGGAGCCTTTACCCTGTCGCTTCATGCATGGCATGATCCGGTCGAGAGGGCAGTCCGGGCGGCGGCAGAAGCAGGAGTTGATATCGCCGTTCCGAGGATAGGGGAGACTTTTACGGTAAATCACGTTGATTATCCAACATCAGCCTGGTGGCGTATGATTGAAGATTCTAAAACCAAGAAATGACAGAGCAGGGCTATCTTCATAAAAAGAGGCAAAACGTGCGGCGCTCTTCAAAGGAACCTCTGGAACAGGTGTGATGGTTTCTTGACTTTTCTTGGCTTTCCTGCTGAACCAGCTTCGCTTTTCAGCACTAATGGCTACAGCCATCATTGCCGGACTGAGCTTTGCAACACTGATCACCTTGCTGTTGATCCCGGCCGTTTACCGTATCTTCACAAGATCAGGCAATTACCAGGCACCATCCTCCGGTAGCTAATGCCAGTGGCAGCATGCCGCCGACTGTTGTCAGTGTTGTCATCAAAATTGGGCGAATACGGTTTTTGCCTGCTTCGACAAGTGCTTCCTGGACGGTATAGCCTTCGTTTCGCAACTGATTCGTGCGGTCGATCAATAAAATCGCGTTATTTAAAACAATCCCGATCAGCATGATGATGCCCATTCCGGACATGATGCTTAATTCCTGCTGTGTCAGGAATAATCCAAGAATGACGCCGACGATGGTCATTGGAATGACCGACATTACAATCAGCGGGTGGCCCAGGTGGTTGAACTGGACGGCCATGACCAGGTAGACAAGGAAGATGGAAATCGCCAGGATCAGAACCATATCCTGAACCATTTCCTGCTGCTGCTCAAGATCTCCTGCAGGTGCGATGCTGTAGCCTTCTGGTACATCATATTTGTCCATCAGCTTTTGGACTTCACGGTTGATAGTGCCAAGGTCTTTACCTTCAATATCTGCCGAAATCGAGATATATCGTTCGCCATCCTTGTGCGAGATTTCGTTTGGATTTTCGACACTCTCCAGTGAGATGAACTCAGAGAGCTTTTTCTCACCTGAAGGAGTTGGGACTTTCAGGTCAAGCAAAGCGGATTTGGTTGTCATCTCTTCATCCCACTTCACGTTTAACGGAACGTTTTCCTGATTGATTTTTAGTTCACCCACAGGCATCTGTAAAAAGGCCTGTTCGATGAATTGTTTGATTTGCGGCTGGGACAATCCCGCTTTTTCAATTTCAGACTCATTCAGTTGGACGACTTGTTCAACAGATGTCCTTTCAATTGAATTTTCGACCGCAACAATTCCTTCAATAGACTTTAGCTCTTCAATAAATCCATCAGCGATTGTGTTGAGTTCGTCAAAGCTTTCACCTGAGATATTGATTTGAACAGGGGACCCGCCGCCTCCAGACATGGCTGCTAGCATGTTTCCATTATCCATTACATAGTTTGATTCAACATCTTTAATTCCGTCTAATGCTTTATTCATTTCGGTTACGATTTCCTGTTTTTCTTCCAGGCTGAGCCCCGGTTCGACGGTCACCAAAAGTTCAGCATAACGGTTCATCATGTCCGGCATGATGGTCATTGGAATCTTTGTCACCAGCATCAGGGATCCAATGAGCATCAGGAAGAACAGGCCGATGACAGCAAAGCTGTGGCGCTTTTTCTTGATGGTCCAGGAAATCATATTGCTGTACCCTCGTACAAGCCGGCTTTCCTTGCTGTTCTTTTCTTTCTTTTTCAGCTTCAGGAACTTCTCGGATAAAGAAGGAATCAGAGTGAAAGAAACAATTACAGAGCTAATGAGAGTGATGGCGACGACAACGGAAAGGATGATCATGAAAGATCCCATCTCACCGCCAAGCAGGCCGATTGGTGCGAAAACGGCAATTGTCGTCAGCATCGAAGCCAGAACGGCTGTGGCTACTTCCTGGGTTCCTTTAATGACTGCCTCAAGACTCTTTAAACCTTGCTCCTTCTTCCGGTAAATGGATTCGAGAATAACGATGGATGAATCGACCATCATTCCGATTCCAAGTCCGAGACCGATCAGGGTCAGCATATTGAAGCTGTAACCAAAAACCCACATAGAAGCAAAAGTGAGCAGCACCGATGTTGGAATCGATAGTCCGACGATTAATGTAGCGCGGATATTTCTTAAGAACAGCATCAGGATGGCAACGGCAATAGCAGCACCAATCAGGATATTGCTCGTCACTCCATCAATTGAATCCTTGACATAATCCGCCTGGGCGACCATTTCATTTAATTCGACGCCGCTGACCAAGCCTTCCTCGCGAATTTGTTTGATTTCTTCACGCACAGCTTCCTCCATCTCGATTTGAGTGGCATCGGCTACTCTGCCTACCTGGACAAAAATGAAATCCTTGGAGCCATTTTTCCAGACGAATGAGGAACTTGCCAGTGGCTGTAGTTTTACGTCCGCAATCTGTGATAATTTAATATAACCGTTCGCTGCCGGGATTTGCAGGTTTTTAACATTCTCAACCGATTCTAGCTGTGTATTCCATCGAAGGGAAGGAGAGTTTGTTTCGTTGCTCAGTTGGCCTAATGTTGCTTCATTGTTTGCCTGCTGGATTGCCCCTATCACCTGTGCTGCATCCAGCCCATTATTAAAAAGTTCGTCACGCTTTAGTTCAACTGTCACTTCTTTTTCAACGGTGCCTGACAGCGAGACATCATGTACTTCAGGGAGAGCTTCCAGTCTCGGTTCCAGGATGTTCTTAGCGAAGGCGGTCATCTTCTCCATGTCAGTGCCAGAAACATCCATGAAAAAGTCGTAAGCCTGGCTAGTGCCAAATTGTCCGGTCATCACGTCTTTGACACCGCTTATATCGGAGGTAGTGGAATTCACCACTGACTCGACTTCCTTGAATACTTCCTCACCGCGCCCCCGTTCAATCGTCAGCTGCATGGAACTTTTCCCGATATTGCTGCTGGAAAGCACTTCCTCTACACCTTCAATTCCGAGGATCTTTTTTTCAAGCGGAGCAGTGATGGATCTTTCGACTTCAATCGCTGGCATCTCCCCAGCATAGATTTCTACATAAGCACCATCCATTTTAATCGATGGAAAGAGCTCCTTATCCAGCTTTAAAACTGAAAAGCTGCCAATCAATAAAACTAATACAACCATTAAACTGACTAAAATCTTTCTTTGAACAATAAACCTTAATAAACTCATAAAATCCTCCCAATATTATCGTGAAATAGGAATGTAAAAATTTTCTATTTTATGCACCCAAAGACAGAGCATACACACTTTTATAGGAAAATATAACTATAATTTTGTAAATTTATAATTACACTTCCTTAAAAATACCTGATTAAGTATGCGGAGCCGAGTGAAAAATAGATTTTTTTTAAGTTCCTTTTAGATACTTCCATTTTATCCCTTGATGTAGAGTCCCATAATGAGCCAGAGACAGATTTTAATATAGGGCTGAAGGCTGAGAAGAAATAGGCTGCAAAAAGGAGAATAAATAACGTCCATAGAAAAATAAGAGGTGAGTTCAAATGTTCAGTCAGTCTCCTTATGAATGCAAACTGGAATGGGGAAGGCGCGGGGTGAGAGATGCAGCGGAGCGTGGAGACATAATCATCATTGTTGATGTACTTAGCTTTTCGTCCACCATTGTCGCTGCATTGAGTGCAGGAGCAATAATTTTTCCCTATCCACCAAATCTCGACGGGAAAAAATACGCAAGCAGCATTGGGGCAAAGTATATACTTGGCAGGGCAGAAGCAACAAGGACGGGTTTTCCCACCTTATCGCCGGTTACATTTAATGAGGAGCATCGGAACGAGCGTTATGTTTTAACTTCTCTTAATGGTGCATATTGTTCGTGGACTGCTTCCAGGGTGCCGGCGTTATTGATTGGGTCATTTCTCAATGCTTCAGCAGCTGTTCTAGCCGATAAGCTGCAGCAGGAAACAGGGGCAGATATTACAGTCGTACCTTGCGGGGAAATGTGGAATGATGCTCGTGAAAATGAAGATCGGCTCAGGCCGTCGATTGAGGATTATTTAGGAGCCGGTGCAATCCTTGCAGAACTTGGCGGCAGGAAATCCCCGGAAGCTGAGGTATGCTCAGGAGCTTATAAAAGTTCGGAATCTCGATTAAAGGGATTGGTTTGGGATTCAGGCAGCGGACGTGAATTGCGCGAGAGAGGTTTTGAGGAAGATGTCTACTATTGCAGTCAATTAAATCTTACGGACATCGTGCCCGTTTTAAAAAAAGGAAGGTTTATCATATATAAATAGAAAGTGCCTGGCTTGAAGCCGGGCACTTTCAAACAGAACCTATGTTAATTTTTTTATATTAAAGTTATCCTCCAGCAATGCCCAGTTTTGCGGGAATGGATAGCCGAGTACCCAGTAGCTGACACCGCGAAGGTTGTACTGTTTGATCAGGTCAAACTTTGCCTGGGCACTTCGGGCGTCTTCGAACCATACTTCGTGTTGCCGGCCCTGTTCATCGGTATAGCGGAAATATGGTGAGGCGGCCACTGTGTCATACTGGATCGCAGCTCCATATTTGATGGCGCGGCTGACTGCTTCCTGCGGACTGTATGTTTCAGCTTCCTGGCCCTGAACATGCGGGATGACCCAGTCCCTGGCATATAGCTGAAAGCCCATTAGAATCTTATTCCTTGGAATCGCAGTAACCGCATAATCAAGCACTCTGCGAATTTCATTCAAAGGTGAAACAGCCTGAGGTGAACCATAGCGGTATCCCCATTCATAGGTCATTAATACAACGAAATCTGCTATCCTGCCGTGTGCGGGATAATCATGCGCTTCATACAATAATCCTTTCTGGTCTGCCCTGACTTTCGGTGCAAGGGAAGTTGAAACGAAATAGCCTTCTTTATGAAGAGCATCAACAGCTTCCTGAAGAAATGTGTTATAAAGCTCTCGGTCGGCAGGAAGGACATTTTCAAAGTCAATGTTAAGGCCGCGATAACCTTTTTCCCGCATGACGGAAAGGATATTGTTAAGGAGGGTGCCGCGATTTGCTTCACTGGACAGTACTTCATGGGCAATATTTTCTCCCGCTTCTGTGGCTGTAAAGTTAGTGATCGACATCATTGGCAATGCGCCTTGTGCCAGGCCTGTCTGGATGGCTTCGGTATCATCTTTCATATAAAGGACAAGCGATCCCTCAGGCTGGATAACATAAGCGAACGGAGCGATATAGGTCATCAGATCGGCAACTTCGCCGACTAGCTCAATGGCCTTTTCGTCGGAATGGTAGGTGAAGGCATTGGATTCAATCGTTGGTTTAGGTTTTGGAATGACGAGGATCGTCCCTGGATACAGCAGATTCGGATTTTGGATTTGATTGGCCTTGATGATTGCCTGTACGGTTACACCATAACGCTGGGATATTTGCCATAGGGTTTCGCCGCGTTGAATGGTGTGGCGGGCTGCGGGTATGCGGAGAACGGTTCCAGGGTAGATCAGAGCAGGGTTGGTTATGGCGTTGGCCCGGATGATGGCATCTACGGTCGTTCCGTAACGCTGGGCAATTGACCACAATGCCTCACCATATTGAACGGAATGGAAAGCATCATAAGATGGAATGAGCAATGCCTGGCCCACGGCCAATTGGTTTGGATTTTCCAGGCCATTTATTTCGCTGATTTGTGTTACGCTGACCTGATATCTGCTTGAAATCTGCCACAGAGCTTCCCCTCTTTGCACAACATGAATGATCATAATGAACCCCCTCAGGAAAAAGTCCTACAATATGCTATGAGCAAAAAAGGCATTATATGTTGAGGGAGGAACGTTTATTAATCTCTTCATTAGATTTTGATAAATAACAGCCAGGTTCGGACAAATCGCGGTTTAAGCTTAGATCGATATCTGCAGAGGGACTCCAACTTTGAGGCATAACAAAACGCATGGACACCTTGTCCATGCGTTTTCATCTATCTTAAACTAATTTTTCAAGGTTGACGCGCTTGTGAATCGCAAGCATGACAGGAATACCTGCAGCCATTACAGTAAATTCACCTGCTGCCGTTGTCAGCCATGTGAACCAGAATGGAAATTGGAATGCTAGATTCAGTTCAATCGCAATCAGGAACATTGTGAATGTGAAGACCAGTGTGTTCACAATCATGCGGCCGATGATATTTTTAATATATTTGGCTGTGAAAATCGTGATTAGCAAGGATATTACAGACTGGCCCACTCCAAAGACGAGGTCATATGCGATCATTGGCGAGAAGAGCAGGTTTGTTAAAAATACACCCAATACAATTCCGAAAAAATATTTCTTATTGAAAACGATCAAGTGGTTGAACATTTCCGACACTCTGAACTGCACATTGGTGAAGCCAAATGGCTGGATTACGGCAGAAACGGCAATGTATAAAGCAGCCAGAATCCCGTTCCGGACAATCGTTCTAGTATTCATTTATCATCTCTCCTAGTTTTTTTACGTGGGATGGTTACGAACCACGTTATTTAAAAGCCAATTTAATATTATATAGGATAAAAGACCTTCTCACAATATAATTTTCTTAGAATAATAGATGACCAACAATGAATACCTCAGTTTAAAGTATCTTTATTTTAAAATAAATCTAAGGATTGTTATAATTTAATGATAGTTACTTAAGCTCGTTAGATTATGGGGGTTATGAAAATGTTCAAAAGAGATGTCAAGAAACATTGGACAGTTCAATATGAGGAAAGAGGGATGCCGCATGTCCAGGCAGGACTTGTGCTGAATCCTCAAAACTGGAGGGAATTGGACCCCTTCATTTTAATGGCGGAGGACTGGTTTAAGCGCGGGACTTTTTCCGATCACCCGCATCGAGGCTTCCAGACCATCACGTATATCATTGATGGCAGGCTGGAGCACATTGACAACCATGGCGGCCACAGCATCCTGGAGTCTGGGGACATCCAGTACATGAACGCTGGCAGCGGTGCGCGGCATGCTGAAGAGGCAGTGGACAATGACATAGCGCATACACTGCAGCTCTGGCTGAACCTTCCTAAGGATTTAAAAGGGACAACCACTTCTTACCAAAACGTTTATTCCGAACACGCTCCTTTAGTCCAGTTCGAAGGCGGTACTTTAATGGTGTACTCAGGGGAAACTGCAGGAGTGAAAGGGCCCCTCCAACCATTGGTACCTTTTACCCTATCAGAAATTCAGCTTGCCGAGGGAGCGGAGTTCGCATACGAATTGCCTGAAGGACATAATGCGTTCCTTTATGTGCTGTCAGGTGACATCCAAGCAGGCTCAAGCCAAACAAACCTCAAAAAGTCTTCCGCAGCGACACTGACTTTCAAAGAGGAAGGCGAGGGTACAAGCGAACTAATGCTCAAAGCGAACCAGCGCTCAAGGGTGCTGGTGTACTCCGGTAAGCCAATCAAAGAGGAAGTGGTTGCCTACGGACCATTCGTGATGAATTCGATGGAGGAGATCCGCCAGGCTTACCGTGATTATCAGGAAGGGAAATTCGGCGAGGCGGCTGAATAACCTAAACTTTTTAAAACTTTCTATTTATTTTTCTCTGTCGAAAAAGTAAGATAAAGGTAGAATTAAAATCCGATAATGGCAAACCCAGGGAAATCTGGGGACGCAAAACTACAGGGGCTAAAGTCATCGACCATGCCAGCCAGTTGCCGAAGATTCACATAGCTTATGTATGTGCTGCTCTTCGGACAGCACTTTTTTTGTCGATTTTAATTCCAATATGGTAAAAAGTGGAGGTATTGGAATGAAGAAGATTTTAGCATCAACAATTTTAACAGGAATGCTGGCTTTTGGAACAGGAGTCTCTGCTGATGAGATAGTCGAAACGGTAGATCCGGGTACGACTCCTGACGAGTTTTTATTTACGTTTGATCAATTGTTTGAGGAATTGAAGCTTCTTGTAACCTTCGATGATGAACAAGAAGCCCAGCTTTTGCTTGAATTCGCAAACGAGAGATTGGCTGAAGCCACAGCGATGTCAGCTGAAGAAAAAGCAGAATTCGTTCAAGCAGCCTTTGAGGAATACTTAGCGGCACTTGAGGAAGCGCAAGAGAAGGTAACAGAAGTCATTGTAGAAGATAAGGCTGATGCTGAAGGGGAAGAACATTTGACTGAAGAGCTGGAAGAAGTATCTGAAGTTAAAGATGAGTTGACTGAAGAACTTGAGGATGAACTGAAGGAAGAGGTTGAAGAAGCAACAGAACAAGCAAAAATCGTTGCTAATGTAGTGAGAGATTTGGATCAGGAAATGGTAACCCAGCTGCGTGAACAGGAGTTGGGATATGGCCAAATCGCCCAAATCTTCTGGCTGGCAGAAGCAGCTGGTAAAACAGTAGAGGAAATCACTGCTTTATATACAGAAGAAAAAATCGGATTCGGCCAGGCAGCCAAGCAGTTAGGTGTCCACCCTTCGGAGATGAAAGGTCTCGCATCAGGCAAAAAACAGGAATCTGAAGAAGAAAAAGATGAAGATACACAAACTGATGAAAACACCGATGCGTCCGAAGAAGAGAGCAGCACAGAAGACGCCGAACAGCAAGTGGAGGAAACTGAAGCTGTAATTGAAAATGAAAGTGATGAGACAGCCACTGAAAATTCCACTGTCGAGCAGGTAAGTGTTGCTTCAGCACAAAGTATTGCAAAAGCTGAAAAGAAGTCTGAAGAGAAGCAAGCTATAGCATCGAAAAAAGCCGAAGAAAAACAACCAGAGAAAGAAAAGAAAGCAGAATCCAAGCAAAAAGAGGCAGCCGAAAAAGCTGAAGAGCAACAAAAGGAAACTGCCGAAAAAGCTGAAGAGCAACAAAAAGAAGCTGCTAAAAAAGCTGAAGAAAAAAAGCGTGAAGAAGCCAAGAAAAATAAAGAAAAACAAGAAGATGAAGCCAACGAAGATGATGATGAGCAGGACGATGACGGTGATGAAAAGGGAAACAAGGAAAAAGGCAAAAATAACGGTAAGTAAAAGTTAAATGCTAGAAATCACCTGCCAGTTTGATTCCAATCAATTGACGGAATGCGCACTGTCATGTATCATAATTGTATACATTTGAATAGTTTCTCCTAAAGGGGAGTAGCTTTCACAACAGAGTCGTCATTACGGAGAATCACTCCCGGCTTTGTTGGCAACGATAGTTGTTAGCAAGACCTTTGCCATATTTGGTGAAGGTCTTTATTTGTTTTCAGACCTTCACCTGAGCGGGTGAAGGTCTTTTTATGGGTAACCATATAAGATCAGGAAAAAGGGTTTTCCACAAGCATGTGCAAGAGCAAGGAATGTAGAAACATTTTATAAATCTTCTATAGATATAAAGAGGCATTTTCCTAACGATAAACATAAATTTAAGTATTGGAGTGTGGATGTTGTGAAGAAATTAAAGACTAGTTTTAATGAGCTAGTCAAAAAGAACAAGGAAGAATTGTTAGCAGACCAAAAGCGGATCGAGATAATTGAGAAGCGGCTTGATGACAAATACACCAATCCAAAATAGTTAATAGACGGAGGAACAGGATGTTATTAAGGAAGTATATGTCTTTGATGGGAGTGGGCTCCGCCCAGATTGACCTGATTTTGGAGAAGGATGTTTTAATCCCTGGGGAGTCAGTGAATGGAAAATTCTTGATCAAGGGCGGAACGGTTGACCAGGACCTGCAGTTGATTGAGTGTGCTCTTGTCATGGTTAACCTGAAGTCGGAAGCTGAAAAAATACTGGATACTGTAACAATTGATGTGCCGTTAAGGATCCAGCCGAATGGGGATGATGATGTGCCGTTCACCTTCCTGCTGCCAGATGATGTTCCTCCTTCAAATAAGGATATTTCTTATCATTTTAAAACCAAGCTTGTTTTTAAGCAGGGAACAGAAAGCTGGGATGAAGATATGATCAAGGTGGTAAAAGGGAATCAGTGAGTATGAAAAAACCTTTTTCACCTTTTAGGGAAATAGAGAAGGGAGCAATAGAATGAATCAATATGGACACTTGGCAAACAGTGTTGTTTATTCAATCCGAGGATCAAAAACAGCTTTAGTTCATAAAGATTCATCACTAAAGCTGGTTGGAGAAGGGAGAAGTGCTTTCGCTTTCAGAATCAAAGGAACGGATCTTGTTTTAAAGGTTTTTTTTCCGCAGTTTGAGAAGGTTGCAGCAGAAGAAGCGGGGATTTATAAGGAGCTTGCTGGAAATCCATTTTTCCCTGCTCTTCATGAATCGGGAAGTAATTATCTGGTAATGGATTATGTCCGGGGGATGACACTCTATCAATGCTTGGTAAATGGCATGCCGATTGCCGCGGGCCACATTGAGGAAGTCGATCAAGCCCTTAAGCTTGCAAGAGAGAAGGGATTGAACCCATCCGACATACATTTACGGAACATTATCATCACTCCAGATGATGAAGTCAAGCTTATAGATGTGGCTCGATTCAGGCAGACAAAGCGATGTTCTCAGTGGGAGGACTTAAAAAAGGCCTTTTATAAATTTTACAGGCATGACCGCTTTCCAAAAAAAATGCCAGAACCTGCTATGAATATAATTGCTTTTATTTATAAAAAAGGACTGCTGCCATCTATTAATTAATGCATGGCTGCAGTTCTCTTTTAATTTTTGACAAGCAGATGACTTGAAAAAGTTTATGGAAGCAAGCCGTTTTGGGAAACAGCTTACATAATTCCTGACGGAGTGCGGGAGAAGGCGAAAAAAGCTGGCTTACTCGTCCAGCAAAACAAAATCGGGGATGTCCCATAAGTCCAAAAACTTGTCCTGCATTCTGAACCTGCGTTATGATTGTTTATAACAGTGCATTTTGGAGATAAATCGTAGAAGCATATATATATCAAATTGTCATTGAACACATGGAGGAATCTAAATGACCACAGAACTGCAAGCATTAGGAGAAGCAATTGTCAGCAGGAAGCATGAAATCGCTAAGGCTGTTCACGAAGATAGGTATTCTGAAGCAGTTTTAACGGAAGCACAGAAATATGACCTTGGAAAAATTGAACAGCAGATTCTTGAGATCCGAGCAAACTTCATTGAAATTTTCGGCCAGGCATTGATTGAACATGAAGACCAGGAGAAGGTTTTTGGGGAAATTACAAACTGGGGAAAAGAAACCGGAGAGTATATCTACAAACTCGGTGCATCACTAGATGAAGCACTAAAAGATACAAGCTATTACCGAGAGCATATCTGGAAAGCAATCAAAGAAGAAGCGAAGGATATGTCCGCTTCTGCCATCTTTGGTGTATTAGATATAATTGATCCATTAATGGACCATGCTATATACAGCTTCAGCCTTACGTTTGTCGACGCGCACCAAAAAAGCCTTGAAAATGCGAAAACAGCATTGCTGGAACTGTCAGTGCCAGTCGTTCCATTGATGCCTGGAGTCGGTGTATTGCCACTTGTCGGGAACGTTGATACTGAAAGGGCCCAGCTATTGATGGAAGAAACTTTGGAACAGGCTGTAAAACTCAAGCTTACTCACCTCATCTTTGATGTATCAGGGGTAATGATTGTCGATACGATGGTTGCTGACCAGCTGTTCAAGGTCATTAACGCCCTGTCACTAGTTGGGGTAAAGACAATCATGACTGGCATCCGTCCAGAGGTTGCTCATACAATGGTAACCCTTGGTCTCAATCTTGAGGGCATTATGGTAAAATCAAATCTTCATCAGGCATTCAAGGAGATCCAGACTCTGCCAAATGCATAGATTTGAAAAAGCTGCTCAGGCAGCTTTTTTTTACGGTCAGAATTAAGAGGATTTATCTTTCAAAAAGAGAATTTAAAAGGATGACTTTCTTATTAATACTGGAGGCAAAACTATGGCTGAGCTGATTTTACGTACTGTTGAAAAAAGAGATATTCAAGATCTATACCATCTAATGACTCAATACATTGTCGAATTTTACAAGAAACCCAAGCCTGATGAAGCTGAACTGATTCATTTAATTCAACATGTAATGGAACATCCCGACTCAGGTTTGCAGTTTGTGGCTGAAAAAGAGGGGAAGCTTTTGGGGTTTGCCACACTATATTTTACATTTAGTACCCTGCAGGTAAAAAGGGCAGCCATTCTGAATGACTTATTCGTTGCAGACGACGCAAGAGGGCAGAAAGTAGGCGAGCAGCTATTTGAAAAATGCCTCTCTTATATCAGGGAGAATGAGTTTGCCTATATGACATGGGAAACGGCAAAGGATAATTTTGTTGCCCAAAGCCTTTACAATAAAATGGGTGGAAGACAATCAGACTGGATGGTTTATGAAATAGATTAGATTTCTACTGTCTGCATCGGTAAGCTGCACGCCGCGAGTCGAATCTCGTGTATTTTGCAAGGTTAACACCTATACTATAGTGTGAAATAACCAACTGGAGGGATCCAACATGCAAATTGAAATGTGGACTGACTTTGCTTGACCGTTCTGCTATATTGGCAAAAGGCGTCTGGATGACGCTATTAAACAGATTGACCACCCGATTGAAGTGACGTATCGATGCTTTGAACTTGATCCGAACATGAAACGGGATATCGATTATAATATGTATGAAGCTCTTTCAAAAAAATATGGGATGAGCATTGCCCAGGCGAAAGCAAGCACGCAAAACATGGTGCAGATGGCGAAGGAATCCGGCCTGGAATATAATATCGACACACTCATCTTGACCAATACATTTGATGCTCACCGTTTGACGATGTTTGCGAAAAAGCATGGGCTGATGGCAGAGATGACCGAAAGAATATTGCGAGCTTATTTTACCGATTCTAAGCACATTGGGAATCATGGAACATTGACAGAATTGGCTGTTGAAGTGGGGCTGGACCGTGAAGCAGTAGAGAAAATGCTTGCCAGCGATGAAATGGCCGAGGAAGTCCGTGCAGATGAAAGTACTGGCCAGCAGTACGGCATCACAGGTGTACCATTCTTCCTGATCAATAAAAAGTATGCGATTACCGGTGCACAGCCGACTGATGTGATTGTCCAGTCACTGAAGAAAGTCATTGCCGAAAATGAAATCACCGTCTTGAGCGGTGATGACGGAATGATTTGTGATGACGATGGGTGTGAAATTCCTAATAAAAAGAACTAGTCCTGGGACTAGTTCTTTTTTGTCTTTATATAAACTCCACGATTTCCTCTACCGATATGCGGGTTGTAGGATGTCCTGGCACAGCAGCCTTTCCGATAGGCAGGAGAAGGACTGGCATATAGCGCTCATCAATGTTGAATTTTTCGATGAATTGCTGCTTGTTGAACCCGCCCATTGGAACAGTATCATAACCCCGGGCTCTGGCAATCAGCATGATCTGCATGGAAATAAGGCCAGCATCAAAAGACGCGATGTTCTCCCTCATACCGATGGGTGCTGCAGGGTATAATTTATTGGTATTCTCAATCATTCTGTTCATTGTTGTTTCGTCCATATATCCAGCTTCAAATGAACTTCGGTATACTTTTTCGCCATTACGGTACATTTCTCTGTCAGCTAGGACAGCAATAACGGCAGAAGAAGTTTCGACCTGCTCCTGATTATTGGCAACCATTCTCAGTTCTGTTTTTGTTTCCTCGTCCTGGATGACGAGGAACTTCCATGGCTGAAGATTGCTTGAAGATGGTGCAAGGGCAGCTTCTTTTAAAATATCTAAAATCTCTTCCCGTGAAATCTTGAACTCAGGATTATATTTTCTGACAGAACGCCGTTCACTTATGACACTGGACAGGCTTGTCTCAGATGTATTCATTATAAATTCCTCCAAAGTGTAGTTACTTTTAGTAAGCAGTATTTAGGTTACTATTAGTAAGTGATGAAGTCAAACAGAATGACCGGAATCTGTCATTCCAATAACTGACTAGGGGAATTTGAGGGGGAGTCACAAATTAAGGGTGCCCGTTTTCACGGGACACCCTCACTTAGTCTTTTCAGACAGTAATTCATACCATTCTACCGTTTCTTTCGAACTCTTGCTATTGATAAATATCTTGTCATGATCCGTTTCTATAAATAAATAAGGCTGCGAATCTTTGTGGATAAAGAGCAGGCTGCTCCCGTAATCCATTACTTTGAAATGGCCCTTTGCCAACGTTGCAAGTCCGAACCCATTTTCTTTCCATGTGACTTCGGGCATTTCCTCTAGAAGATCCACATGACGAATTTCTGCGTATTCCCATTCTTCACCGTACATGCCTGTGATTTCAAATGAATCATCATATACCTTAAGTTCAAAGTCCTGATACCCTAAAAAGTAAAGGCTTACCACAAACCCAATCGTTCCAATAGCGAGAAGGCTGCTGAAGATATAGCTTCGCTTTCGCTTCTCCCTGACTTCATATTTGGACAGGTAAACCAGACCGCCGAGTAAGAATAACATCATGAAGCCAAACTGGACTTCCAGCGAATATGGAAAAGAGGTGAAACTTAATGGGAGCAAAATGGCGATTCCCGCTGCCGTGGCGAGCATCAGCTTCCCGACCCTTTGTGGATAGCCATTCATGATTAATTGCTGTTGCTCCTCCTTCGGTTTGCCATTGAAATTGGATATCAGCCAGTACCACTCCTTTTTCACAATCGCCCAGCCGAAGAACAGGAACAGAAGGACCATAAAAAGCTGGATCCCAATAAATAAAGTCATCAAAAACACCCCCAGAATAATTCCTTTCCTTATAATACGGATTGCCTGGAATACAAGTTTCACATACGGACAAAAATTAGGTAATGGAGATGAAAAGTGTCCGTCATTAAATTAATAAGCAGCAACACCTATTTACCAACTCACTTAATGCCAAAGATAAAAGCTGCCAGTTTCAACGGGCAGCTTTTACAGTTTTACGAGCTTACGCTTTGCTCGGTTTCCGCGGAGGCTCTTAGATTGCGTGACCTCATGAAAAAGATCGTGGTCATCGCGATCGACAATGCACCGAACATGACACTCATATTCTGGAGGCCGACTGCGTCTAGCAGGAATCCGGTCATTAACAGGACAACCTGGAAGAAGACGCGGTCCATCATATTCCGGAACGAGAAGAAACGGCCATGAAAGTCTTTTGGCACTCTTGTCTGGAAGATGGTAGCAGCTGTCGGGAAGAAGCAGCCTACAGAAAAGCCGAACAACAGGAACGCAATGATCGTCAGGACTGGCTGGTTGGCGAAATAGAGCATCAGCTGGGAGAAGCCGATCAGCATTGAGCTGGCAAACAGAATTTTATATGGTGAAAACATATAACTTATTTTTTTGATCAAAAATGCACCGCTCATGAAGGCGAGACCTTCTGCGGTATAAATCCACCCTTTGATGGCAGTACTGTCCTGAAGTTCACTGATATTGATGACGACCAGGTTGAAACCTCCCAGGAAAATGAGCGGAATCAGGGTTAAAATCAAGGTCATCATCACAATCGGCAGCTTGACGATGACAGGAAAAACGTCTTTAAAGCCTTGTTTTTGTCCGCCTATTTTATCGGAAGTGGTTTTCTTGTTTTCATCAATCTGCAAAAACCAGGTCAGTCCGAACAGGACGATGTAGGCAGCCATCGAAAGGAGATACACAGCGTCTAAAGGAATGGCCACAAGCAAAATTCCTGCAGCGGCAGTCCCGATTATACGGGATAAGGTTGATACATTCATATGGACTCCATTCAGCTGCAATAAGTCCTTATCACTAACAACAAGCGGGATTGCAGCCTGGAGTGCCGGAAAGTAGAAAGCGGCAGAAATTTGCAATAACACGAGGAACACAAGCATCCACCATACTGAACTGGTTTGAAGGGCAATCAGCATGAAAACGACACTTATTATTCGTACGAAGCCTGATATCAGCATGACCGTCTTTTTGCTGTATTGGTCGGTCAACCTTCCTGCTAGTGGTCCAACAGCAATGCCGGCCAGTAATCCCGCAGCCAGCAGAAGCGATTTTAAAAAGTCAGAAGGAATTTGTTCCTGCATAAACTCAAGATTTCCTATGATTCCAAGCCATAATCCTAACCCGGCAATAAACTCGCCGGTCAATAAAATCCAGACATTCTTATTTTTCCACATACTGATAGTGCCTCTCGGTTTCTAATGGATTTTTTTATATGTTCAATTATCTGATATTAGTGAAACTTCGTAAAGCTAAATATTTTTAATAATGTATTCTCATAACGTTAACTTGATGAAAAAAGATACGGGACTGAGAAGTTTATACCATTTAAAATAACTATTTCCATTCTTTTGTACGAGTTTTCCTTTCGTAAAACAGGGAAATGTAAAGGGATATGAAAAAGGAGGTGCTTTTGCTCAGACCGCTGGAAATATTCATACATACAAGTTAAATAGAAGTGGGAGTGGGAAATTTGAAAAAGTACATAAAGAGGATGGCAGCAGCAGGATTAATTGTTGCTATACTTTCTTTTGGGCAGACAGAAGCTCAGGCAGCAAGCGTTGGAATGGGGTCAGTTGGGTCAGATGTTACATATGTGCAGTCTATTTTGAAAAAGCTAGGGTACTTTAATACGGCGACAACTGGCTATTATGGGCCAATCACTACTGAAGCAGTGAAGCAGCTTCAAAGGGACTTTGGCCTCGAACCGATTGGAGGGGTTGGTCCGAAGACGGCCAGTCTGATTCAGGAGATTGAGACGATGGCTCATGTGGTATATGGGGAATCCCGGGGTGAGAATTACCAGGGACAAGTTGCAGTGGCTGCGGTGATTTTGAACAGAGTAGAATCTAATGATTTTCCTGATAGCGTCCATGATGTCGTTTTTCAAAGGAATGCTTTTACAGCGGTAAATGATGGCCAGTACAATCTTCAGCCGAATGATACAGCTTATCATGCAGTAAAGGACGCAATGCTCGGATGGGATCCTTCCCATGGCTCCGTTTATTACTACAATCCAAAGCATGCGACTGATCAATGGATTTTTACAAGGACAGTGACCAAACAAATAGGCAATCACCACTTTGCGTATTAAAGAGTACTACCTGCACCGGTTTCTTAGAAACCGGTGCTTTTTATGCATTTCGCGGTAAAAAAAGGAACAAACTATCTTTTAAACTAGGCACTTTTCACAACAGATGCCTTATAGCCCGAATTTGGGAAAAGATGCTTATAAATGATGTGTCAAGCCTATAAAAAAGGAGTGTAAAGTTTGAATATAGATATAGACCAGCTTGCTGCTAGCCTGCCTGATTTCAGCACTCATGAGGAAGCAAGCGAATGGTTCACTAACAGGTTTGGAGGCCAATTTATCCAAAAAGAAGAAGATATTTCTGAAGGAAAGCGAGTGTACTTTTACCACATAGTAAAAAATCGTGTTGCTTATGATCAGTATATGGCATCGTTGATGGATGATGGGAAGATAAAGTTTAACAGCATGGAACCTTTTGAAAGCTATTCGACAGTCGAAATCAGCGAGGACGGCGATGTGAGTATTTCAATTTAGGAGGAATTAGGATGGAAAAAAAGGACAATCATTTCAAGTTAAGTTATGAATCCGACGGGAAAATGGATAAGAAGAAAAACAAGGAGAAGAAGAAGAACAAGAGTGCAAACTTTTTTAACATAACGCCAGACAGTGAATAATGGCAGCGAAGGAGTGCAAAATGGCAGAAGAACGGATTGAAAGGGCTGCAGAAAATGATTTGCCTGTCATCGGCGGCATGTTTGCGGAATGCAAAGAGTACCTTGAATCGAGAGGCATTCTGCAATGGGATGAGCAATATCCCAACCATGAATATTTCGAAAATGCGATGCAGGGTGAAGAGTTGTTCGTATTGAAAAAAGGAGAAGGCACAATAGGCGTGATGGTCCTCGATGAGTGGCAAGCTCCAGAATGGGAGAATGCAAATTGGTCAGGAACAAAAGGTAAGCCATTGATTCTCCATTCGTTTTGTATCGATCCCTCTGCCCAGGGGGGAGGGTATGGCAGCAAGATGCTGCAGTTTGCCGAGGACTTTGCGAATGATCACGGCTATGGTGCACTTCGGCTGGATACGTATTCCGGAAACGAAGGTGCGGTCCGCTTTTATGAAAAAAGGGGCTATAAAATTACCGGAAAAGTAATGATGAATGGAAAGCCTGAAGGACATGAGTTATATGTTTGTTTTGAGAAATTGTTCTAAAAAGATAAAACCCTGTCTTCAAAAGAAATGGAGTCAGGGTTTCTTCTTTTTATAGTTTTACCATGACTTCAGTACCATCATGAAGCCTCACATCGACCAGTATAATTCCTTTATGATTGCCCAGTTCACGGATGACTTCCTTCATCAGCTGCTTGTTTAGTATAGTATCGAAAACTGCGGCGGGAACCTGTTTATGTTCAGAATCCTGATTCGCCCATTTGTGCATCTGGTTTTTGAATTTTTCAGATGCAAGTATGGAACTGGCAGCTTTTAAGACTGTGTAAGGAACAGGGAGGGAGAATGCGATCTTGTTAGAAGTTTTTATTTTTATTTTCATCATGTGTTTTACTCAATGACGACTTTAACTGTATCGCCGTTTGCTGATTGGATGTCAACGATGTTGCCGTCCAGCTCATTTTCAATTGCATCGATCAGCATGTTGATATCGAGATCCTTGACGTATTGCTGGGATTGAGGGATGCTTGCAGCGATGCTGTGTCCAGCTTTCAGAAGGGCTTTTACGAGCTTGATAGGCACATTGACGTTTACATTGTCATTTTCCTTGGATACAACACGGATTTTTAGTGTTTTATCTAAGTATTTACTTTGTTTTGTAGGTAAGGCATAGGTTTCTTTATCCTTGAGCACGGCAATCAGCTGGGCACCTTTTTCGGAATCGATTTTTCCTTCTTGTACCATCGTTAAAATCCTTGAAATTTCTTCACTCATCAATATTCCTCCTATTCACCTTTTAAAAGTTTAATTGCATCTTCTGGAGATATTTCCCCCTTCTCCAGCATCGCTATGATTTTCTTCTCATCCAGCTCATTTTTCTTTTGAGTGTCATATCCAAGGGCAGTGATAATATCGTTAAGCTTTCCCCGGACAGTCGGGTAGGAAATTCCAAGCTCTTTTTCCACTTCTTTAATATTTCCGCGGGAAACAAGGAAGATTTCGACGAAATGGAGCTGTTCCTTTGTTAAAGAAGCAAGTTTTGAAAGTTCAAATTCATTTTCAATGGTTGTATCACAATGATTGCATTTCAGCTTTGTGATTTTAAGGGTTTGGCTGCAAACAGGGCAATTTGTTAGTACAGGATATGCCATGACTGCCTCCTTTCAGTGTTATTAAATATATAATATACATCGTAATTAAAAATGTAAATATTAAATAAAAAAATAATTAATTAATTTAATTTAATTATTAAATATTTAAAAATAAATTAAAAACCTGTCCAAATCAGAACAGGTTTTTTAGTGGTTAATTAATTTAAAAAGTATTGAGATGTGGATAACTCTATTAAGTTTTCATAATCCAACTCCAGCGCCTAGCCCATCAAGTCGCTTCGGTCCGCCCAATGAAGTCAAAGAACGAATTCACCGGTCGGCCCTCCAGCGCTTGTCGGGGCAGAACGAGGCGCTTGCGCTTTTTGTTCCTTTAATTGCGCGGATCGACATAATCTGGGTAATCTGTAATAATGCCATCCACCTTCATATCAATCAGGAATTGGGCTGCTTCAGGGCTTCGGACTGTCCAGGATTGGATTTCCATTCCAAGGCTGTGAACTTTATCGACAAGTTCCTTTGAAACCAGTCCATAACTTGGGTTGAACAAGTCAGCGTACTTGGCGAATTCCTGAAGGGCGGCATCCGTTGTATGGAGACTTGAATAGGTTAAGACACCAATCGGTACTTTTGGCAGCAATGCATCTATCTTTTTCATGGAGTCAAAGTTAAAAGATTGGATAATAATCTTGTCATTTTGCGGCTTATCCAGGTTTCTTTCCTTTAATTCCTGCGCTACTTCTTCTTCGATTCCAGGGTAGAGCTGGGGTGCTTTCAATTCAATTAATATGCCAATTTTTCCGTGATAGCGGTCGAGTATTTCTTCGAAGGTAGGAATCTTTTCACCTGCAAATTGCTCCCCTTTGAAGCTCCCGGCATCAAGGGTGCGCAGTTCTTCCAGTGTCAGCTCACCAACTTTGCCAGTGCCATCTGTTGTCCGATCTACAGTAGTGTCATGAATGATTACGAGTTTGCCATCCTTGCTGCGCTGAACATCGATTTCAATGTAGTCAGCCTTCATTTCCAGTCCCTTATCAAATGCGGCGATTGTGTTTTCTGGTGCATAACCTGCAGCCCCGCGGTGGGCGACAGTATCGAACTGCCTCAATTCACCAGTAGTAGGTTCAGCAGCAAAGACCTGCTGGAAAGGACTAAGCATGACGGTTAAGGCAACTCCGGTTCCGATTAATGTTTTTTTCATTTCTCCATCTCCTCTGCATAATGTATGTAACAAAGATAGATTAACGGAGAAATGTTTAGTGTCTGTGTCGCCTCTGTATAAAAAGAGTAATGGAATGATAAAATTATTCAGTTATATTTGCTTAGTTTTATTTACATTTGGATGAGTAATTTCTGCCTATATTTCAATCCTCATGAATTTGCTGACATCTTTGAATCCCAGCTTTTCGTATAATCGAATGGCCTTCTCGTTAAATGAAAATACATTCAGACGGACATCATCATAGCCAAGGTGCTTGAATTCCACCAGGCTTTGTTCAATCAGCGATTTTGCGACACCATTCTGCCGGTACTCTTTTTTTACATAAACATCACTGATCCATCCGATTTCCTTATGCGTGAACCAATCCAGGCTTTGGTCCACCAGTACCCAGCCAATCAATGAATCCTGAGTTCTAGCAACGAGAAAATATGCTCCGTGGTCCAGAGAATTTTCATAGGATGCTGTCATCTCTTCTTTGTTATTATCAGCCTGAATTCCTGTAGCCTCTGCTCTATTAACACCCGCCATGCTGAAAATCTCCTGCAATTCGAGTTCGGTAGCTTTGCCGTATTCTACTTCCATTTCATCACCTGTATTATTGGAATATTTAAACTAAACTTAATTTTACGAGTTTAAAAGGTATATATCCATAGTTAACTATAGTAAAATTTTTATACATCAATTTAAGTTTAAATCGTGAAATGAGGTCTGGTTATGAAAGTACTAATATCCGGCTTTGAGCCGTTTGGAAAAATGAAGATCAATCCTACAGAAGAAATGTTGCTGGAAGCAGAGAAGTTTGAAATTGAGAATGTGGAAATCTCAACAATCCTGTTACCGGTTAATTATGATGAATGTGCAGAAGTCTTGATTAAAAAGATCGACGATACCAAGCCGGATGTTGTGATTTCCTGTGGACTGGCAGCAGGCAGGACGGCGATTACTCCAGAGCGAATCGGAATTAATGTGAAGGATACAGGTTCCGGGGACCCTTATCCGGATAATAAAGGCATGATTCCAACGGATGAAATGATTGATGAGGAGGGCCCCGACGGCTTGTTCTCTGCCTTGCCCAACCGTCTGATTGAAAAGAACCTCAAGGCAGTGAACATTCCTGCTGCGGTGTCGAACAGTGCCGGTACATTTATATGCAATAACACCTTATACGCTGTTCTAAATCATATCCGGAAAAATAATCTGCCAATCAAGGCCGGGTTTATCCATTTTCCTGCATCGACAAAAATGTCCGCCCTCAATCCAGCCCTGGCTTCATTGCCCCAGGAAACAATGACTCAAGCACTTAAGGTCATTATTGAAACTTGTGCCAACGATGGAGTATAAAAACTACCATTGGAAAGTTGGGGGGAAAAGATGAATTTTGAAATCTCACCGCTTGGAGACATGGCGATACAGATATCGTTTGGAATGACAATAGATGAAGCAACGAACGGTCGAATCCGCCGATTTATCAACAAGCTGGAAAATACAAAAATTGAAGGCCTTATTGAATGGGTGCCTGCCTACACGACAATAACGATTTATTATCAACCGGATTTGATAGACTTCGAGACTCTCATAACGGAGTTGGAACGGATCAATCATTCTCCAGCAAAAATGGGACATATTTGTCCGATAGTCTTTGAAATCCCTGTATGCTATGAAGGGGAGCTGGGGCCGGACCGGGCTTTTGTCGCTGAGTATCATAGTATGACCGAGCAGGAAGTCATCAATCTCCACGCAAACAGGGAATATCTGATTTATATGATGGGGTTCATGCCTGGGTTTCCGTATCTGGGAGGCTTGCCTGAAAAGCTGGCTGTACCAAGGCTTGAGACGCCAAGGCAAAACGTGCTGCCTGGTGCTGTCGGTATTGGCGGGAATCAGACAGGTATCTATCCAGCTGACGTCCCTTCAGGCTGGAGGATCATTGGCACCACTCCAGTAACCCTGTTTTCTCCGGAGAAGGAGGAGCCGTTCCTATTAAGATCCAGTCATTATATTAAATTCGTGCCAATCAGTGAGGAGCAATTTTTAACGATAAAACAAATGGGCGATGCATACGAGATAAACAGGTTTGAAAAGAGGTGAGGTAAGTGTTATCTGTGGATCTTAACTGTGATTTAGGTGAAAGCTACGGAATATTTAAAATTGGAAACGACAGTGAAGTGTTAAAGCATATCACTTCAGCCAATATCGCCTGCGGCTATCATGCTGGCGACCATAATGTCATGGTGAAAACGGTAAAAATGGCAATAGCACACGATGTGGGAATTGGTGCGCATCCTGGCTTTCCAGACCTGCATGGCTTCGGCAGGAGGGAAATGAAGATGAGTGCAGAGGAAATTTACAATCTGACCATTTACCAGATTGGCGCTCTTTCGGCACTAGCCAAGGCTTGCGGCACTAAAGTCATTCATGTGAAGCCTCACGGTGCGCTGTATAATATGGCTGCAAAAGATAAAGAAATTGCGGATGCTGTTGCCAGTGCAGTCGCCGATGTCGACCCTTCTCTTATTTTATTCGGCCTAGCAGGCAGTTCACTTGTGAAAGCGGGGAAGGAAAGAGGCCTGCAGGTGGCGGAGGAAGTGTTTGCTGACCGAACATATCAGCAGGATGGCTCGTTGACTCCGCGTACACAGTCAAACGCGATGATATATGATTCTGATTTAGCAATCAGCAGAGTAATCCGGATGATACGTGAAGGAAAAGTTGAAAGTGTTGACGGGCCAGACATTGAGATGAAGGCAGATACAATTTGTATCCATGGTGATGAACCACAGGCACTGCATTTTGCGGTGAAATTGAAGGCTGCTTTAATGGAAGAAGGAATCAAAGTCGGAAGAGGCTGGGATGCAAAATGACAAAACCTCTGTTTAAAGTCCTTAAGGCAGGCCTGCAGACAACCGTCCAGGATATAGGGAGAACAGGCTATCAGCAATATGGCATCACCACATCAGGTGCAATGGATTCCTATTCCATGCAAATGGCGAATCTGCTTGTCGGCAACCCGATTGGTGAAGCTGGACTGGAAGCTGCCGTGCTTGGCCCGAGGCTTGAAGCATTGACTGATGCATCCATCGCCATCTGCGGGGGTGATCTTGAGCCGATGGTGAACAGCAGCAAAGTACCAATGTGGAAAAGCTTTGTTTTAAAAAATGGAGATATCCTTTCGTTTGGTGCTGCTAAAAGTGGCGCAAGAGCTTACATAAGTTTTGCCGGTGGCATCGATGTTCCACTTGTATTAGGCAGCAAATCCACGTTTATCAATGGAAAGCTTGGCGGTTTTAAAGGCCGTGCATTGGAGTCGGGAGATCTAGTACACGGAAACCCTTTTGTCAGGAGAAACCGATTTTTACATAGTAGCCTGGTTCCTGAGTATGCAAGCGAAATGGATATTCGGGTGATCATCGGTCCTCACCAGGATAAATTTTCACAAACTGAAAAGGATCGATTCTTATCAAGTGAATACACCCTAACGTCACAATCGAACAGAATGGGATATCGGCTTGAAGGACCACAGCTGGAAACAATCGGCGGATCTGACATCATATCCGATGCCATCCCACTCGGCGGGATACAGGTTCCGGCTAACGGGCAGCCGATCATCCTGCTGTCAGAACGGCAAACAACTGGCGGATATGCCAGGATAGCTACTGTCATCTCTGTTGATATTCCGCTGCTTGCCCAGGCGAGGCCTGGAACAAAGATCCGCTTTAAAGAAATCACGGTAGGAGAAGCGCAAGAACAGTACCTGAAACAGAAAAAACTATTTAAGTTCCTGTCTGTTTAAAAATCCCTGTGGCTGCAGGGATTTTTTTGTTTCGGTTGAAAATTCCATCAAGATAATAAGAGTATGGTATAAAAAATTTTCTCCCGGTTATAACTGATAAAATCAGTATTTTTGGGGAGAGAGAAGCATGTATTTATTATTGGTCATAGCAGTATGGATTTTTTTCGCTTATAAATTTATAGATTGGTCGCAATGGAAAAAGCAATACTCGACGATTTTATTTTTCATGGTGGTGAACCTGCTCTACAACACTCTTTATTATAATCACACTTTATGGGCATTCCGCGGAATCACAGCTGACTGGCTGAACCATTCTATCATCAATATTGCATTCACTTTTTTTATCTGCCCGGTCGGATTGATCATTTACCTCCAGCGTTTTCCTGAAACAAGGGGGAACCAGCTGATCTATGTCGGTGTATGGGTAGGCTTTTATACGATCATAGAGGCTTTATTTGCTCACAGGGGAATGTATGTTTATGATAATGGCTGGAACAGCTGGCATAACATTTGGCTTAATTTAATTTTGTTTGTGGTCTTGTGGATACACTATCGGAAACCGGTAATTGCATGGATCCTATCAATCCCGCTTGCAGTTATTTTCTATTTATTATTTCCGTTTCCGTTGGATAGCCTAAAGTAAAAGAGGTGGCTTAACTTGTTGATACAGAATGTATTGTCAGCGCCGGTATTTCTGGTTCTGCTTTTTCTGACCTATATCGCCATGTGGATGTATATCACAAGGCATGAAGTCAGGCGGGAAAATAAAAATAAACAGTAAACAGGTGTAATTTTAGCAGACTATGAAAACAGCGAAAAAGGAATAAATAGCAAGCATTCATGAAACATCAAAAAATCAGGTTCCCATATGAAAGGCAAAAAACACGGTGGAAAAGCTTCCACCGTGTTTTTTAAAATCCAACCTCTTCAGATGCTTTAACAAATTGATCTTCAGGCTTCTTTTTCACAACGAAAATGAAAGTGTAGGCAATCAGCAGTCCGACCAGGAACACGACCGAAAATCCATAAATGAAATGGTAGCTGGTGTAGGAGGCGAGCAGTCCTAGTCCGGCAGAACCCAGAGCCATTCCAAGGTCCATGGAGGAGAAGTACATCGCATTTGCTGTTCCTTGTTTCTCCTTTGGTACCGCGCTTACCGCAAGTGCCTGAAGGGTCGGTGCTACTGTCCCATATGCCAACCCGTAAAAAACGGCAGCGATTAAAAGTGTCATGGTATTTTGAGTGACGGCCAAAAGTGTCAGTCCAATAATCCCTGAAATCACGGCAGGGTAGATGATGAATTTATGACCGTAACTATCGTACATTTTTCCGGAAATGGGTCTGATAATGACCATTACAACTGTTAGGACCAGAAAGAATAATGAGACTGTTGCCCCAAGGTTTGCTTCTTTTCCTAATTCCCGCAGGAAGCTTACTACTCCGCCAAGCGTGATGGAGAAGAACGCTGTCAGGATTGCCGGTGTAAAGGCATGGCGATCAAAGGCATGCTCCCTGAAATGGCCTTTCTTGGCTTTCGCCATTTCTTGAGCTGGCTTGCGCGGGCTTTTTATAAACAAGTTCAAAAACAAGGTGAGCAGAGTCAAGCTTACCGAAATCATGATCAGGATGTTAAAAGGAAATCCCTCCAGCAAAGCGAGCGCCAGCATCGGCCCAAGACTTGTCCCTACACTGGTGGCCATACCGTAATAGCCGATTCCCTCACCAAGTCGATGGGCTGGGATGATATTGGTTGCCATTGTCGAGAAAATCGTCGTAATGATCCCAAAACCTGCACCATGGATCACTCTAAGCAGAAGCAATAGCAGCACGGAATCTTGACCAAAGCTCAAGGCTACAGAAACGGCTATAAAGCCGAGGGAAATCAGGCTTAATTTCTTATTGTCCAGTTTCTTCATCAAGGAAGGTACAAAAGGACGAGTCGCGATGGCTGATACCATAAAGACAGTTGTCATCAAGCCGCCTTGTGCAGGATTGTTTTTAATATCAGTAATGAAAGCGGGGAAGCCGGCAGTCAAAAGCTGCAGGCAAAGGAAAAATAAAAAAGCCATTATTACAATGGCCGTAAATTGTGCTGTCCACAACTTGGATGTTTTGTTCATTTATATTGCCTTCTTTCTAGTTGTTTTCCTCCAGAAGTCCATCGATGTTGTCTTCCATTGTGAGTAAAACCTCTCTGAACATTGCGAGCCTTTCCTCATCTATTCCATTTGTGATCATGATGAAAATTCCCTCAAGGTAAGGTGTCACTTCCTCCACAAGATTTGCGCCTTTCGGAGTGATCTTAACCAAAAAGGAACGGCGATCGAGAGGGTTGGCGAGCCTTTCAACATTTTCCTGCTTTACAAGGAGGTCCAGGATTTTCGTCAAAGTTGCCTGGTCTTTATCCGACCGGATCGATAGTTCTTTTTGTGAAATCCCATTACACTCGTTCAGAGTGCGCAAAACACTCCACTGTTCCGTCGTAATACGATAAGGCTTTAAGTAATAGTTAATGATCCGTGTTAGCTTCTTGCTCAAACGAACAGATGCTGAGCCAATTGCTTTATCCATAGACAATTCCATAGGTACGTCCTCCTCATCTCCTGATTAAATTCTAGCACCGAAAATATTTAGCGTAAATATAATTCGTATACAAACTATTATTTGCTAAAAAAATACCTGGAATCAACCAGGTACCTTTAATCAATAACTCTTGCGACCGCATTGCCGCAGTTTTTGCATTTTCCTTCGAGCACTACACTGTCCTGGAAGCCCTTAATTACATATTTTTCAATTTGCACGGTGTCCCTGCAATGTCCGCAAAAAACATTCCTGACGAGCATCTGACGGACTTCGGCAGGAATCATTAGCCATTTTTTATTGGCATCAAAAGAACCTGTTTCAACCGGTTTTTGAGGGCTGTGGGAATTTGCTTTGTCCAGTCTCTGTATGACCTCGTGAATCCTTTCTGGAACTGGCTTGAAATTCTCATGCTCCAGCCATTCAATCAGGATGTCGATCAGTTCCTTGCTGCCTCTCTCTTCAATGAGATCGAGCAGATCCATTTTTAATTCTGGATGCTGCCCAAGGATGAAATCTACATATTCATATCTCTCAAACTCAGCAGCCAGAGCGAACTCAGTGTAAATACTTTCTGCCAGTTCATCCTTAATGAAGTCCCAGCCTTTGTCTGTATACATTAGAAGCGAGAGCTTATCGTCTGTTGTCAGGTAGCCATTAGCAAGCACCCATTCAACCTTCTCCATGACCTCCTTTTGTTTAATGTCCGCAAAAGCACCGTACACAGACGAATGATGAAGGTCAGCTGTATAGACTCTTTTGTCTTTTGAGCCTGCGAGAATCTTTCCAAGGAGGCCCTTCCCGCCGTACATGATAATTTCGTTTGCAGCGAGCAATATTGTGGTGAGTTCATCTTCGCTTAATGGATTCTTCGTATTATTTTTGTTCATTTTAAAAAACTCCAATCAGTTAGAACGTTAGATGTATTATTACACCATACTGCAAATTAGTCCATGCAGTTTAAATGAGGAATGTATAAATCCCAAAAATTTATTGCATTCTAAAATTTTAAAACGTAAAATTAACTTAGAACATATGAATATATTAGAAGGTGATTACTAGTGGATTATATAAAGAAAACGATGGACGTAAATCTGGAACAGCAAAAATTGATTTCAAGTCCATTGCGAGTAAAAATCATTTATTTGCTTGCAATGAATGCAATGACGGCAAAGCAGGTTGCGGATGAACTGGGAAAGTCAGCAGGGAGCGTTCATTACCACATTCAGCAGCTGTACAATGGCGGAATTCTAGAGCTGGAGGAAACGAAGGAAAACAGAGGAATCATCGAAAAATATTATCGCTCAAAGGCGACCCATTTTAACTTAAAGACGGAAGAGGAGAAGCCGGTCACAGAGCGAGTAATGAGTCAGGGGACATATATTAGTTTAACCGAACAGGACAGGAAGGAACTGCAGGATGATATCGATTTGCTTTTTTTGAAATATGTTAAAAAATCTGCAGAGAAAAGCGATCAGGATAAAGTTTCATATGAAATTAATTTCTCCTTGAAAAAGGAAGTGGAGGAGGAGAGTTAAAGTGGAAAGTGCAATTAAGAAAAACCTTGTCTTGTTCCTGGTTGGGAAGGTTACATCTGTTCTTGGATCATCGATTTATGCATTTGCAATCGGCCTGTATATCCTTGCGAAAACAGGATCCAGCCTTAATTTTGCACTCACGCTTGTGCTCAGCATGCTGCCGAGGGTTTTGCTTGCTCCGGTTGCCGGTACATTGAGCGACCGTCTGGACCGCAAGAAAATCATCATCTTCTCGAACTTTGCGAGTGCTTTTTGGCTTGGCACCATACTGGGGGCCTTCCTGTTTTTTACAAATGAGATCTGGATTTTATATGTCGCAACGACCGGATTGAGCATCATCAGCACTTTTTATTCCATCGCCGTTACCTCATCGATTTACAACATGGTCGGGCCTGATCATCTGCAAAGAGCGATGTCATTGAACCAGGCAGCCATTTCCCTTTCTGCCATCCTGGGCCCGGTTCTTGGCGGCGTATTCTTTGGCCTGATCCAGATACATCTCTTTATGGCATTGAACATACTGACTTATCTCATCTCAGCTTTTGCAAGCATCCTCATAGAATACAACCTATTTTCAAAGAAAACACAGGAAAAGAAAACAACTAAAATAGGAGAAGACTTGAAACAGGGGATTTCCTATATCAAAGCCCAACCATTTCTCCTCCATCTTGTCATCCTGAGTGTCTGGTTGAACTTTTGGTTTGCAGTGTTCCCTGTGGCAATGCCTTACTTGGTTTTGACAGTCAGGGAAATGTCCTCGATCCAGCTTGGGATTATTGAAGGAGCATTCTCCGTCGGCATGATGGTCATGGCACTCTTTTTGTCAGCGCGAAAGGAAATCAGAAGGAAGGAGTTATCCATCACAGGGGGGATGGTGCTGCTTTCAGCGGCCTTGATGATGATTGGACTTCCAGCTCTGCCAGGCTTTGCGGACTTGCCAAATGCAGCCGTCTTCGGGTTTATAATCAGCATCGTCCTGATTCTCTCTGCTTCAATCATGTTTATCAACACACCTGTAAGCGTCCTTTTGCAAAAAAGCACCCCTGACGAGTATCGAGGAAGGGTCATGGCCCTCCTAGAAACCGGTTCAAGTGCCATGACCCCTGCAGGGTTTATCCTGTTTGGATTCCTGCTTGAAAAATTGCCCGTGTGGCTGCTGCTGGGGGTATGTGGAATCAGCTTGTTCGCAGTCGTTTTCTACCTGTACCGTGAAAAAGTGTTCCTCAAACTTCTGCGGGAACAAGACCAGCCCAAAGCGGCATCGATCTAAATCTTTTATAACTGAATGATGATTTCACAGTGTTTCAAATCGTTTGATTTTGTCTAATTTAAAGCAGTTATTCGGAATATCTCCGCTTATGAATTCTCATAGCTACACGAAGAATGATAAAAGCCAAAAATAAAAGGATGGGCGGGGGCGCTCATCCTTTTACCATTCCTTAGGCTCGTAATTCAAGTCACTGAAAAGCTGCCTTTTTTCTTTCTTATTCAAGTCACGCCATTGACCAATTGGCAGGTTCCCGAGATGGATGTTCATGATCCTGATGCGCTGCAGCCTGACAACTTGATAGCCAAGAGTTTCGCACATGCGTCGGATCTGTCTGTTCAATCCTTGTGTAAGGATGATATTGAACTCGTATTTTGATAGTTGGACCACTTTGGCGGGAAGTGTTTTTGTACCAAGGATCCTCACGCCTTCTGACATCGCCTTGACGAATTCCGGCGTAATCGGCTTGTCTACTGAGACAATATATTCCTTTTCATGCTTGTTTTCAGCTCGGAGAATTTCATTGACGATGTCTCCGTCATTTGTAAGAAGAATTAGGCCTTCGGAATCCTTATCAAGCCGTCCAATGTTGAAAATCCTTAGCGGATGATTGACAAGGTCGATGATATTCCCCTTCACATGCCTTTCAGTCGTGGAGGTGATTCCAACCGGTTTATTCAAAGCAATATATACATAATTTTGCGCCACCCTGATTTCTTCGCCATTTAGCTTGACGACATCACCGGGCTCAACCTGGCTGCCGATTTGCGCCACTTTTCCGTTGATTGTCACGCGGCCTTCCTCAACGAGACGGTCAGCTCCGCGTCTCGACGTTTTTCCTGTTTCGCTGATAAATTTATTGATACGCAGGGTAATCCCATCCTTAAATATGAAGTATATATTTAAGGATATTCCACTGCAGATTTATTTTCAAGCTTTCGGGCAGTACGGAATAAAAACGGCAAGAAGTAAGCGATTCAGGCTCAAATTATATTACAATGGAAAAAATGTTTGGACATGGAGGAGTTATATTGGTAGACGTCTTGACAGAAATAGAAATTAAATCCCCGGCTGAGAGGGTTTCAGAATATGCTGCGAATCCTGACAACGCTCCTGAATGGTATGTGAATATTGACAGTGCTGAATGGCTTACAGAGAAGCCGTAGAATCTTGGTTCAAAGATTGCGTTCAAGGCAAAATTCCTTGGCCGCGAACTTGCTTATATTTATGAAATCGTCGAGTATGTCCCGGGAATGAAAATGGTGATGCAAACCTCCGAAGGGCCATTTCCGATGAAGACTACATACATATGGAAAGCAATAGATTCAAAAACAACACGGATGACTCTGAGAAACCAGGGGAAGCCGGCAGGATTCTCAAAGCTAATTTCACCTTTCATGGCTTCAATGATGAAAAAAGCAAATATGAAGGACCTAAGAAAACTGAAAGAAATAATAGAAGGGTAAAGAAAAGCATCAAAGAAGGGAATGGCTTCTTTGATGCTTTTTTACTGTCCCTTGCATACCTTACTAAAAAACAAAAGGTGTGTTCGGGGATGAATGACGAACGGTTAGAAAAGATTTCACTTCCAAAGGATGCAGGGCCGCATGGGGATTCCAATATTGAATGGTGGTACTTTTTCGCTTTTCTGAATGGAGACAGGGGCGGCCGGTATGCGGTGATGGCATCATTTTTCCGCGTAGGCGAACTTGAGATTGGCAAAGGGCATTATATCATCCATACTTTGATCGACCTGAACAGGAAAAAACGCTATAATTTTTCAAGTTTTGATTCAAAGGTGAAGCTAGCGATGCTAGCCATATATCTGCCTTTCTACCTTTTGCTCCATCCGACAGACAAGAGAATCTGGAGACTCTACAAAAAGTTGCTTAAGGGCGATATACCTCCTCCGCATACATTACTTAAGGTTGCGAGAATAAATCCGGATCCCCCTGAATTGATCTATGGGAGACATCAGCTTAACTTCAAAGGGGAAGATGCCCTTGGTTTTGATGTGCTTTTAAAGGAGGGAAATTCAGAAGTCGAGCTTGGATTCATACCAATGAAGCCTGCCGCACTCATAGGCGGTGATGGAAAGCCGGATGATTTGTACTATTACTCTACAACGAGAAATTCTGTGAATGGAAGAATAAAGACAGATTCAATAACGGAAAATGTAAGCGGCACTGGCTGGTTTGATCATCAATGGGGACGTGATTACTCTTTAGTAAAAGGATCTGGCTGGGACTGGTTTGGGATACAGCTTAGCGATGGGCGTGAACTGCTGCTTAATCAAATGTCCTCCGGTCAGCCAATGGCAAATGTGATTGAAGAGGACGGAAGTATCCGTTTTACTAGAAATATAACTTTCCAAAAAATAAAGCATTGGAAAAGCCTGAGAACAAATGCCAGGTATCCAGTAGAATGGGAGATCCGCATTCCTGAATTCGGAATTGAACTTCATGTGGAAGCAGAATTCCCAAACCAGGAAATGCTCATCATCGGCCCAATACAGGCTATTTGGGAAGGAACATGTAAAGTAATCGGCAGGGAGAGGCTGGCTGTTGGAAAAAGCAGGCCACTGTCCGGAAAAGGTTTCATGGAACTTGTAGGATATGCAAATTGAAAAATGGGAACCTTGCTGCGATTGGCAAGGTTTTTGTTTTACTGTCGATAAATCAAGCCAAGTTCGTTAAGAAAAGTGAAATTTGATCGGAAATATAGCCAAAAATCGCTCGGAAAAGACTATATAGGATTAAACCTACCCCAAATGGTCTAAATAAGTAAGGAAAGAGTTGGTAACTAAGGGGCTGGGAAGTTTTGGTGAAAAAAGTTGTTTTACAAATAAGGGAAAGTATATGGCTGAAGCCGGTTATTTATAGTGTACTGGCATTCCTGCTGGCATTAGCTGTAATTTACATCGATCATAACGAATTGGCTCATGGAATAGTCCCTTCGTTTTTGCTGACGAATGTAGAATTGGCACAGACGATTTTAGGTTCGATTTCTGGTGCTTTGCTAACGATGACGACGATTACTTTTTCAACGATCATGGTCGTATTGACTACATATTCATCTCAATTTTCTCCAAGGACGCTGAGTAACTTCGTCGAGGATCCTGTGACGCTGCGGGTGCTGGGAATCTTCATGGGAGGATTTGTCTACTCGATCCTTTCTTTGCTGTTCATGAGTGAAACCTGGTATGAGAGCGAGGTGATCTCGGCAACGGTTGGAGTCTTCATTGCGTTCATCTGTCTCGCGTTCTTCGCCTATTTTATCCATAATGTCGCCACCTCCGTCCAGGTCAGCACGCTGATCAGGGAGATTACGGAAGGTGCTTTAAAGGTTATTAGAAGACAGGAGGATACACTGGAGAGTGAATACACAAATGTGATTGATGACAGGAAAGATGCAGGGTTCACCTATGAATTTGTTCGGGATGTAAAATGCAGGGGATACGGTTATGTTCAACTTACAGATTATCAAGGGCTTTTGAAATATGCATCTGAAAACGAACTCGGGGTTGAAGCTAATTTCCTGAACGGTGATTTTCTGACAGAAGACAGCATTGCCTTCAGAGTCCACCATAGTGGTGAAATCAATGAGGATATTGATGCCGTCCTGAATCAATATTTAAGGCTCGGAAAAGAGCGGTCATCGATCCAGGATCCTGAATTTGCGCTGCAAAAGATTGTCGAGGTAGCCTTGAGGGCCATCTCACCGGGTATTAATGACCCGAATACCGCGAGAGTCTGTATTTCCTATCTGGGCATGGCCCTGTCCCATCTATGCCGGGTCCGTTCAAATGGACGGTATATTGCTTATTATGATGAAGATCTGCAGCCAAGAATCATCGGAAAGCAAAAACGCACGATGGATATCCTGTATTTATCCTTTTATCAAATTGTCCATTATGGGAGCCAGGACTTTTCCATTCTTACTGCTTTAATCGACGCTTTTCTGCTTATTGGAAAAACAGCCGACGATTCCCTGAAGAAAAGCATATGGGAGCTGTATATCTACAGCATGGAAAAATTCGATTCAAACGAGTTGAAGGAGCTCGACCAGATCTATTTGAACGAGAAAAAAAGAGAACTATCAACGGTGCTGGGGATCGCTCTTTAATGGATTCCTGCCTTTTCTAGACAAAAAATGACAAAATTCATCAATTTTATGGGCCATATGTAATAATTCCGTTGTGCGATACCAGGTTTGTTTGTTATTTTAATAATGGAACTACTTCAGAATATTTAAAATTTCCAACAGACATTCATGCGGCTAGGCACAGGAGGATTTATTTTAATGGGCAATGAAGGGAAGATACAACGATACACTGGATTATCTATACTTATTTTTCTTCTGTTCGCGGAGCTGATTGATTGGCTGACTTCGTTTTATTTTTCCATAAGTGAAGCGGAAGGCTTCTTGATTGATTTGGCTGTGTCCTTTGTTTACATCACATTGGTCTTCCTTGTAATTAAAGGATTAAAAAATGCAGCAGAAGATCTGGATGGGCACAAAAAAAGACTTAGAAACATATTTGATACCCTGGATGTAGCGATTTGGTCCCATGATTTAAAGTCGGGTACACTGCTGATCACAACTGGAATCGAAAAATTATACGGACATTCATCTGAAGAATTTTATCAAGACAATATGCTCTGGAAAAAGGTTATCCATCCTGAGGACCTGCACATTTTAGCCGAGAGGGAAGCTGGATTTTCAAAAGGGGAAGCTGTCACCAGTATCTATCGGATCATTCGTCCCGATGGAGAGGTGCGCTGGATTCAGGATAGAGGCATTCCTGTTATTGATGAAAATGGGAAATTTGTTGATTTTACCAGTGTCCTTTTCGATATCACCGACCGTCAGGAAAGTGAAGGACGCTACCGAAGCCTTGTGGAAATGTCGCCTGATTTGATTGCTGTTTACAGCAGAGGGAAGCTGGATTACATCAATGAAGCCGGCTGCAGGCTGTTCAAGGCGGAAAGTCCGGCAGAATTAGTCGGACAGCCGATCTCTAAGCTGATTCCCTCTGAAGTATTGTCCCGGATAAAAAACCGTGAATTGACAATAGATGAAGATTTTGGGGAAAAACTGTGGTTCGAATTTAAGGCAACACAGATGGATGGGCAAGAGATTGATGTTGAAATGTCCGCGATGCCGATTTTATATGAAGGCAGAATGGCTGAACAAATTGTTGGCCGTGATTTGACGCAGCGCAAGAAGGCAGAAAAAACCATTAAATATATGGCCTATTATGACGTGCTTACCGGGCTGCCGAATCGGAACATGGTAAGAAAGCACCTGAATGCAGCACTATCAAACAGCAGCGAGATGGTCGCAGTACTCTTCCTTGACCTCGACCGTTTCAAGATTATCAATGATACCAAAGGACATCGTTTTGGCGATCTGTTGCTAAAGATTGTTGCCAGCAGGCTGAAGAATGCAGTCAAGGATCAGGGGCTGGTATCACGCCAGGGCGGTGATGAGTTCATCATTGTACTCAAAGCTGTCAGCAGGGAACAAGTCATCGAAGTTGCGGACAGGGTCCTGAACGAATTTATTGAGGGAATCACCATCGAAGGCCAGGAGTTTTTTGTGACTCCAAGTATCGGAATCAGCATGTCACCAGAGGATGGCCAGGATGAGGAAACGCTGATCAAGCATGCGGATACGGCGATGTACCTGGCGAAAGACAGCGGAAAGAACAATTACCAATTTTACACGACTCAGCTGCACGGGCTTTCGTCACGAAAAATGGAGCTGGAGAATGGCCTTAGAAAAGCATTGGAGCAGAATCAGCTTATGCTTCACTATCAACCACAGTTTAATATGGAAACAGGGGAAATCATCGGAATAGAGGCACTTGTACGCTGGATGCATCCAGAGAAAGGTCTAATATCACCAACTGAGTTCATTCCCCTGGCCGAGGAAACAGGGTTGATCGTCCCGCTTGGCAAATGGGTGCTGGAAAAGACAGCGGCTCAAAACAAGGAGTGGCAGGAGAAAGGCTGCAAACCGATACCGATGTCAGTGAATATTTCTGTGCGGCAGCTCCAGGAAGAGCGATTCATTGATACGGTAAAACAAGTATTGAAAGATACGCAGCTTGCACCGAATTATCTAGATTTTGAGATCACAGAGAGTGTCATGCAGAACAGCGAGAAGACAGCGAGGACCCTGGACCAGCTGAAGGAGCTTGGCATAACGCTTGCGATTGACGATTTTGGTACCGGATATTCATCGTTAAGCTTACTGAAGCATTTTCCGATTGATAAAATCAAAATCGATAAATCCTTCGTTGATGATATCATCCATCATTCCAACCAAGGAGCGATGGTCAAAACGATCATTGACATGGGGCATAATCTGCAATTCGATGTCATTGCTGAAGGCGTCGAGGAACTGGAGCAGGTTGCATTTTTGCTCGAAAATGGCTGCGTGATCGGACAAGGTTACCATTTCAGCAGACCTTTGCCAGTAGAAGAAATGGAAGCAAAGCTTTTAAAAAATAGTAAGCATGAAGGCATTCTGCAGTAGCGGAATGTCTTTATTTTTTGTCCAAGTTGACAGACTTTTTTTCATGAAGGTTGTAAATAATAATCAGGATGTTTAACTGTAGCCTGTTTAGGCTATTACACTTTCGTATACTAAAGAAGGAGGATCACATCTATGAATGAAAAATATAAACCATTATTTGATACTTTTACGTTCCAGAATGGCATTAACCTGAAAAATAGACTTGTCATGGCGCCGATGACCAATTTTTCATCGAACGAGGATGGAACGGTTACGGATGCAGAGGCAGAATATTACGCCCGCCGTTCGCAAGGCGTCAGCATGGTAATAACTGCATGTACATATGTAACCCGGAACGGGAAAGGGTTTCATGGAGAATTCGGTGCCGATACCGATGAAATGATCCCAAGCCTTAAGAAGCTGGCAGCTGCAATCAAAGCAGAAGGTGCCAAAGCGGTGCTGCAAATTTTCCATGGCGGCCGCGAATGTCCTCCAGAGCTTGTGCCAAACGGTGATATCGTCAGTGCGAGCGATGTTCAATCAGAGCGCAATAGCGCGAAAGCACCGCGAGCATTGTCTGGAGAAGAAGTGGAGCAGATAATTACTGCTTTTGGCGAGACAACCCGCCGAGCGATTGAGGCAGGCTTTGATGGCGTTGAAATTCATGGAGCCAATGGCTATTTGATTCAGCAATTCTTTTCGCCTCATTCAAACAGACGTGATGATCAGTGGGGCGGCTCCCTGGAAAAAAGAATGGCATTTCCATTGGCGGTTGTTGATGAGGTAAAAAGAGTGACCGCAGAGCATGCAAAGGAACCGTTTATTGTCGGATACAGATTTTCGCCGGAAGAACCTGAGGAGCCGGGTATTACGATGGCAGATACTCTCGAGTTGATCGATGTCCTGGCAGATAAGGACCTAGACTACTTGCATGTTTCATTGAACGATTTCTGGTCGAAGCCAAGAAGGGGTGTCGACGATGACCGATCCAGAATGGAAATTATCCACGAGCGGGTCGGAAGTAAAGTTCCTGTCATCGGTGTCGGTTCGCTTTACAGCGCGGATGATGTAAACAAAGCGTTTGGAACTGGAGTACCATTGCTTGCCTTAGGCCGCGAACTGATCATTGATCCAGACTGGGTCGAAAAGGTTGCATCTGGCCGTGAAAATGAAATCGAAACAAAGATCGATACAGGTGCGCAGGCTCGGCTAGTCGTTCCGGATCCATTGTGGCAGGCAATCGTCAATACTCCAGGCTGGTTTCCAGGCATTCAATAAAAAATGCATTTATAAGAACCAAAACTGCTGTTTTGGTTCTTTTTTTCGGTCATTTTAAGCAGATTTTCCTTAACCGAGAGTTTTATTGGCGAGGTTCACAACTTTATTGGCTAACTGGAAACTATCCACTTTTTTTTCCAGTTCATTTGCCATAAAAGTGTAAGATATATCACCGTAAGCAGCAGGTGAAGTCTTTATAATGAAATTATGTAAGGGCTTACATTTACTTGGGACCTGAAACTGCCTAGACTGACGCAGCATTGCAAGGACCGATTACGGGAGGGGATGTTTGTGTTGCTAACAGAAGAACAGAAAATGGTGCTGGATATTTTTGAGGAAATGAAAAACCATGGGCATGAACAGGTGATTTTCAATTATGACAAGGCAACTGGATTGAAGTCGATCGTTGCAATCCACAATACGACGCTCGGTCCTGCGCTTGGTGGATGCCGGATGTGGGATTATGAATCGACTGAAGATGCGTTGCGGGATGTTCTGCGCCTTTCCAAAGGAATGACCTATAAATGTGGCGTTTCGGGAGTGACTTATGGAGGCGGGAAAGCGGTCATCATCGGTGATCCCAAGTCGGAAAAATCGGATGAGCTTTTCCAGGCTTTCGGCTCTTTCATTGAAACACTAAAGGGACGATTTTACACAGGAACAGATGTCGGTACGGTTGGCATGGATTTTGTATCCGCATCAAAGCAAACATCGTATCTTGTTGGGTTGCCTGAAGAATATGGCGGCAGTGGGAACTCTGCTGTCATTACCGCCTTCGGTGTGTGGAAGGCAATCAAGGCAACAGCGAAAGAGATTTTTGGCACAGACTCACTTCTCGGACGGAGAATTGCTGTCCAGGGCCTTGGAAAGGTTGGCCGCTTTCTCGTTGGCCACCTTCATGAAGAGGGCGCTAAGCTGATCGTCACCGATATTTTTGAAGAGAATGTAAAAGAAATCAAGGAACAATTCCCGGATATTGAAACAGTTGACCCTCTCGATATTTACAGCGTAGAGTGCGACATATTTTCACCAAATGCATTGGGTGCCGTCATCAATGATATTACGATACCGAAACTCAAGTGCCTGGCTGTTGCCGGAGCAGCGAATAATGTGTTGGCAGAAGAACGCCATGGTGACATGTTGCACCAGAAAGGCATCCTCTATGCTCCTGACTACGTGGCAAATGCAGGCGGTTTGATTCAGGTTGCGGATGAACTTAACGAGTACAGCAAAGACAGGGCGTTCAGGAATGCAAGCATGATTTACGACATTATAGAAAAAATTTACAAAATATCCAAAACTCACGATATCCCAACGTATAAAGCTGCAAATATATTAGTAGAAGAGAAGATTGAAAAAATCAGCATGATTCAGAGCAAGTATACAGGTTGAACAGCAGGAGGTGGGAAGCATGCGTTATAGAAGCTTTGCAGATGTTATTGATGCTGCACGGACGAGGCCGCCTGTGAAAATGAGTGTCGCAGCCGCACACGACCGGGATGTGCTCGACGCTGTCAAAGCGGCTGTGGAGCTCGGAATCATCGCACCTTATTTGGTCGGTGACCCTCAGAAAATTTTTGAACTGGCAAAGGAAATCGGCTTTTCTGTAAAGGAGTATCCAGTTTATCCTGCCTATACAGAAAAGGAGAATGCTTTTATTGCCGCTAAACTGGCAAGTGAGGGACATGTGCAGATTATCATGAAAGGATTCGTGAATAGCACGCCATTTTTAAAAGGGGTTCTTCATAAGGAGCTAAATTTAAAAACTGGCTCGGTCATCAGCCATATCTCCGTTTTCGATATCCCGGGGGCACAACGGCTGATCAGTATGAGTGATGGCGGCATCAATGTAGCCCCAGATTTTCAGCAAAAAAAGCAAATCATCCTGAATGCTGCAGAGTTCCTGGTCAGAATTGGAGTCGGCCGGCCGCGGGTAGCGATTTTGGCAGCCAACGAACGAGTCAGTGAGAAGATGCCGGTGACCGTGGAAGCCGACCATCTGGCCATGCTGATAAAAAATGAATCAAGCCTCAGCCTGCTGATAGAAGGACCGCTCCCGCTCGACCTCGCCATCAGCAGGGAGTCGCTCCTGCATAAAGAGCTGGAAAGCGAGCTTGAAGGCGAAGCGGATCTGCTTATTGTCCCAACGATCGAGGCAGGAAACTTCCTTGGCAAGGCGATTACCTATTTTGCAAAGGGAACAATGGCGGGAATCGTGCTTGGTGCGAAAGTGCCGCTCGTATTGAACTCCCGGTCAGATACAGCGGAGGCTAAATTGGCCTCGATTGCACTGGCCGTCGTTGCGGCATCCAATACAACGGTCAGCGTCTAGATAGGAGAGGTATATGAAAATCCTAGCGATAAATCCAGGGTCTACTTCTACAAAGCTTGCAATTTATGAAAATGAGAGTTTACTTTTAGAACAGATCATCCGCCATCCTGATGCTGAAATCATGAAGCTTCCGGAACTAGAAGAACAGCTGCCGTACAGGCTTGAGTCCATCTTGGAAACTTTACGGCAGCAGGATTTCACTCCTTCAGAGTTGGAGGCAGTCGTTGGCCGGGGTGGAATGCTGAAGCCAATGGACAGCGGTACATACATCGTTGATGAAAATTTGCTGAATGATGCACGCTCTGGCAAATATGGAAATCATGCTTCGAACCTTGGGTCGATGATTGCTGCCGAAATAGCTGGCGCTCACCAAATACCGGCATTTATTGTTGACCCAGTATGTGTGGACGAACTGATTCCTGAGGCAAGAGTTTCCGGCCTGGCTGATATAGAAAGAAAAAGCCATGTTCACGCACTCAATATCAAGGCCGTTTCCCGTAAAACTGCAGCTGAAATTGGAAAGGATTTAGTTGAAACAAGCTTTGTCGTGGTACATCTAGGAGGCGGCATTTCAGTCGCTGCACTTCGGAATGGCAGAATCATAGATGTCAACAACGCGGAAAATGAGGGACCGTTCTCTCCCGAACGGGCAGGCGGACTCCCGGCAAAACAGCTTGTCCAGCTTTGTTTTTCAGGGAAATATACCGAAAAAGAATTGCTTCAGCGGATGACAAAGCAGGGTGGGGTGTTTTCCTATCTCGGCACCAAGAATCTCATAGAAGTTGAGAAACGGACCGCTGAGGGTGACACGGAGGCTGGTCTTATTTTAAACGCGATGGTACATCAAGTTGGAAAAGAAATTGGGGCAATGGCCACCGTACTCGAAGGGAAGCTTGACGGAATCATTCTTACCGGGGGAATCGCCCATTCAGATATGATTACAGGTTTAATCAAAAAGAAAATCGGTTTTCTGGGAAGAGTTTTCGTCCTGCCTGGTGAAGCGGAAATGGAAGCCCTGGCTGCAGGTGCTTTACGAGTGATGAACGGGTTGGAAGATGCGAAAGTATATTGAAAAAGGCCTGAGCCCATGTGTTTTCCGTGGACTCAAGCCTTTTTTTCGTTAGAAGGAAAAAATTACTTTTCAGAAGCTAGCAGACTTTCATATACTTTTATATTTGCATAAACAGCAGATAAAATGGGAGCAGCCAAACCTAATTTCTGAGCATTCTCCAGCAAGTAGCCAAATAGGTGGTCGCCTTCTGTCAGCAGTGACTTTTCCATATCGCGCTGCAGGGAGGATTTCATTCCATGGCCGATTTCATTTAATTTCCCAAGGGTGGCTTCCATTGCGCCTTGTGCAAGATTCGCGCCGATCCTCTCCATGATTGCCGCAGCTTCATGCACTAGTCTATCGATTGTACTCCAGCCAGCTTCTTGGTCGCGAATGGGACCGATTGGTGACCTGAACAGGGAGGTGATGCCGCTCATTGAAGTGATGAATAAGTATTTGTGCCACATTTCCTGCTGAATCTTTTCAGAAAGACGGAGGCTTGCTTTCGTTCCGCTAAATGCTTCTTCCAGCTGTGAAATTCGTTCCGTTTTTTCTCCATTCCGTTCACCGAACACTAAATCATGGATTGGGCTGGTTTGAACTATTTTTCCATCCTGAGTCAGGGTTGTCTCAATAAAGCATAGGCCTCCAACTACCTTTTCAGCCCCGAATGCTTCTGTCAGCACATCAAGATGTGCAATTCCGTTCAATAATGGCAGGACCATCGTCTCGTTTCCAACATAAGGCTGGATGCTCTTAACCGCGCCATCCAGATGATAGGACTTTGTAGAAACAAGGATAGCGTCATAAGGTTCCACATTTTCCCCTGCCAATATAGTTTTAGGCTCCGGTAAATGCATATCTCCATGAATGCTTTCCACCACCAACCCATTTTCACGAAGCTGCTGCTGGCGCTTTTCACGGACCAAAAACGTGACATCTTCTCCTTTTTCCAACAGGCGGCCGCCGAAGTAACCGCCAATTGCACCTGCTCCTACGATCAATATTTTCATTTCAATCAACCTCCTAGACTATGTAAAAGTGCACGCCTGGAATCAAGCGTGCACAATCCTTATCTTATTATTATACGAGAAAGGCTGCCAGCAGCCCTCCTGCAGTAATGAGAACAATGATGATTTTTGCGAAAAGGGGAAGCTGCTCTTTCCCTTTGTCATTAACTTGTGCTTCCTTCTCATTGACCGATTTGCGGTATTCTGGACTGCAGCATCCGCTCATTGTTACGCCACCTTATTATAGCCAGAAATATCTTCTTCAAGCGGGATGTTTTTAGCCCGTGCTTTTTTAGCAGCGTTGAAGAAAATAACCGTGATGACAGCTGTTACGATTAACGCTCCAATATTGGATACAGTCAGCGACTGGCCGAATCCGATTTGGGCATTAAGGATATAGGAAGTCGTAGCTGCTGTCATGAACATACCAGGGATCATAGCGATCCAGTAGTTCTTTTTGGCGATGAACAGGTACATGGCACCGACCCAAAGAGCGATGACCGCTGTTGATTGGTTAGCCCAGGAGAAGTATCTCCAGAGAAGCGTGAAATCAATTTTTGTCAAAGCGAAAGAGATAACGAATAAAGGAACAGCGATCCAAAGACGGCTGGCGATTTTCTTCTGAGAAAAATTGAAGTAGTCAGCGATGATCATACGCGCACTGCGGAAAGCAGTATCACCTGATGTGATTGGAAGTACGATTACACCAAGAACTGCAAGAGTTCCGCCGATTGCACCAAGCATCAATGTTGAAGCTTCACTTACGATTGCAGCTGGCCCGCCGTTAGCAAGCATATCGTTCAAGCCGTTGTAGCCATCGAACAAGCTCATTGCAGCAGCCGCCCAGATCATTGCGATTACACCTTCAGCGATCATCATTCCGTAGAAGATTTTGCGGCCATTCTTTTCATTTTGCGTTGTACGTGAAATGATCGGTGTTTGTGTAGCATGGAAACCTGATAGCGCTCCGCAAGAAATTGTTAAGAACAATAGCGGGAAGATCGCTGCATTACCAGGATGGAAATTCGTTAAAGATAATTCAGGAATCGGTGCACCAGTGATGACAAGCATTGCGCCTACTCCAACAGCACTGATCAACAGCAATGCGCCGAAGATCGGGTAGAAGCGTCCGATAATTTTATCAACAGGAAGCAGTGTCGCTAAAATATAGTAAACAAAGATTGCTGCAATGATGATTCCCATTGTTACCTTACCGTCCATCAATGTATGAAGCAGACCAGCCGGAGCTGTGACGAAAACGGTTCCAACTAATAGTAAAAGAAGAATCGCGAATGCATTAACAACATGTTTCATGAACTTTCCGAGGAATTTCCCTGCTAGTTCAGGAAGATGTGCGCCTCGGTTACGGATTGAAATCATACCTGTAAGGTAATCATGGACAGCACCGGCGAAGATTGCGCCAAGAACGATCCAAAGGAAAGCAACCGGTCCGTAAAGCGCTCCCATGATTGGCCCGAAAATAGGTCCAACACCAGCGATATTAAGAAGTTGGATCAGAGAGTTCTTTGCTGTGGACATTGGCACATAGTCAACGTCATCCTTATGTGTATAAGCCGGAGTATTGCGACCTTCGTTCACGCCGAATACCTTTTCTACAAATTTGCCATACGTAAAATAACCAATAATTAAAAGTGCGATACCAGCTAGAAAGGTATACATATGAAACCTCCTCAAGATAAATTGTATGCGTTTACATTGAGTATAATAGAGAAGGTGGAATTATGGCTGTTTTGTGAACAAGATGCAGGAAAATGAGGCTGAAGTGCAAAATTTGTCGATTGAAATGCAAAAAAGCATCATTAAGATGCTTCAGACTGTAGATAAACTCGTTGGAAATCGTGTTTGTTTACAGTCTTTTTTGGGATTGGTGCTGGAATTTGGCTGTTGATTTCCGTTCCAGGCGCTTCGCTTTCCGCGGGAAGAATATGAAAAAGACCAACTGCCGTCTTTTTCATAAGCAATTCTTCCTTGGAGCCGGCGGTGAGCCTCCTCGTCGCCGCTGGCTCCTGCGGGGTCTCACCTGTCCGTCTGATCCCGCAGGAGTCTGCGCGCCTTCCACTCCAATCAACAGGGTTTTCAAATGTTTAGACACGGTAGAAAAGGCATCAACTAAAATAAAAATTTACAGTCCATGAGGAATGTCCTATAAATTTTGCTCTACATATACAACTTTTAAAAAACTCATAATTCCAGCTGTGTCCTCAGCGATTTTACATAATTCCGGCTGACTGACAGCATTTCTTCCCGGCCTTGGATTTCCAGTTGGTAGGCTCCATTGAACCATGGAGTGAGGCGGGTAACATAATCGAGATTGACAATATAGCTTTTATGAATGCGGAAAAAAGAATAGGCCGTCAGCCTGGTTTCCAGGTCCTTCAAAGGAATTTTGGTTTCATATTCCCTGGTTTTCGTCACGATTTTTGAATACTTTTCTTCTCTCGATATGTACAGGATATCATTTGGATCGAGATAAAAAATTTCCCCATCTCCCTCAACGGCAAGCTTGCCGGTATGCTTGACCGCCTCCTGTTCTGCAGGGACCAGGAAGTTCTTCTCAACCCTTTGGACAGTCTCCTTCAACTGATTCTCATCATAGGGTTTTAGCAGGTAATCAACTGCTTCATATCTGAAAGCCTCGGCAGCAAATTGAGGATAGGCGGTTGCGAACACAATCAGCGGTGTTTTTTTAAGTTCCATTAGTGCTTTTGCCGCTTCCATCCCATTCATTTTCGGCATTTCAACATCAAGGAAAACAACATCGGGATGGAGCTGCAGAGCCTTCATGACTGCAGATTCACCTGATTCAGCTTCCCCGACAACCTGGATGGAAGGGAAGGACTGCAATAAATGCTTCAGCTCATCCCTGCTGTATAATTCATCATCAACGATTAAAGTGCGTATCATCCTGTCCATCTGTCATTCCTCCGCTTGGGGAATCATAAAAGAAATCTTTGTCCCATTTCCTGGCTCACTTTCAATCCGCAGTGAGGCTGATTCCCCAAAATTCATCATTAGTCTTCTATTCACATTGAAAAGTGCGATTCCGCTTCCTGTTTCTGAATCAATGATTTGTTTACCTAACTGATTGATTCGCTCCTTGCTCATTCCCTGGCCGTTATCTCTAACCGTAACAATCGTGCTTTTATCTTCTTTATGAATGTCTATATTGATTTGACAGTCATGGTCCATGTTTTTAATTCCATGCTTTACGGCATTTTCTACAATGGGCTGCAGCGTCAGCGGCGGAATTTTTACCAGCAAAGCAGCATCCTCAATATTATAGGTAACCTTCAATTTTTCCACAAATCGGGCCTCTTCAATGGCTAGATAGGCTTTCACATGGGCTAATTCCTGCTCTAGAGTTGTCATCGAAACCGTCGTCGCTGTCAGGTTCTGACGCAGAAAATGGGAAAGAGACACTAACAGCTTTCTCGCCTTTGCTGGGTCAATCCTGATCAGCGAAGTGATGACATTCAATGTATTGAAAAGGAAATGAGGGCTGATTTGTGCCTGCAGTGCCTTTACCTCCGCTTCCTTGGCAAGCTGATAGGCTTTTTCGGCTTCGGCAATTTCAAGCTGGTTGCTAAGCAGATTGCTGAGTCCGGAGATCAGCTCAATGACGACATTGGTGATTTCTTTTTCTGATTTAAAATAAAACTTCAGCGTGCCAATCGTTTCGTCACGCAGTTTCAATGGAGCAATCACCGCCGCGCCAAGCGGGCAGCTCTGCTCGCGGCAATGGATTGTTTCATCGTTGGCGACGACAAGCTTGCCGCTTTTCAGGACATCCCTCGTAATCTGCGTCTGGATAGGACTTGTTGAGCGATGATGGTCATCAGCGAGCCCGATGTGGGCCAGGATTTCAGATTGGTTTGTGATTGCGACGGCGCTAGTCTGCACTTCGGTGTGCAAGATCTGACAGACAGCCCGTGCTGATTCCGAATTGATGCCCTTGCGTAGGTATGCGAGTGTCTGGTCAGCGATTCGCAGTGTTTTTTGAGCAAGCATCGCTCCAGTTTTTTCTTCTTCAGAAACAACATTCTTGATAACCATCAAAAATAAAGCAGATCCAAGTCCATTTGCAATAATCATTGGAACGCCGATAATTTCGACGAGTGTTTGCGCTTGGTCATAAGGCTTGGCAATCAAAAGGATAATCAGCATTTGCACCGTTTCGGCAATCGCCCCAACCAGGAAGGCGGTCCTCAGGTTGACATTGTTTTTCTTCTTATGAAAACGACCGGCGATGATTCCGGCAACGATAGCTGCGAGTCCGCAGGCAAGAGCGGTGAAGCCTCCAAGGGTGAAACGGTGCAGACCCGCGATCAGGCCGGCGCCAATTCCGACCTTGTAGCCGCCAAGCAATCCGGCAATCACGATTCCAATGACCCGGGAATTGGCAATCGCTTCATCCGATGCCAGATCTGCAGCCCAGGGGTTGAACTGCAGATTATCCGTTGAGAAACTCATGCCGGAATATGTGCCGATAATTCCAAAAAAACCAAAAAATACAATCGCAAAATACTGCTGTCGCCTGTTCAGGGAATCATGGTAAATCAACCCCCGGAAGAAGCGGAATCTCGTTAAAATAAAGGCAATCGTCACAATGATGCCAAGTCGTTCCAGCATCGTAATGAGTAATTCGAACATAACCGTACTCCTCAGGAAGTATTTGCACTTATTTTAAATGAATGGTTGAGAAAAACAAAGATACACTGTCCGATTTTAAATAAAAATAAGCCTGGCGTGCTTCTGCCAGGCTTTGTTCAGGGGGGAAATGCAATTTTGCTTGTGCAATTTTAGTAAAGATTTTATTTATATAGCGACTTTTTGGTTTTTATAGCGACTTTCTAATTTATATAGCGAAAATATGATTTTTATAGCGACTTGGAAATTTCGCATGATTTTTTCCAGTTCGCCGCCACTAAGAAATCCTAATTTATATTAATATTGCCGCTCGATACATCAGCTTTGATTTCAAACTTTCCGCTTCCGTGTTTGCCGCGCAGGCGGTTTTCGGACTGTTCTTTGTTCTGAAGCTGAAAATTGCTTGAAATGTTGCCGCTGCTTATTTTTCCGTTTAATGTGAAGTCGGCATCCTCGGGCAGATCCAAACCGATATAGCCGGAGCTGACGTCGAGGCTTACCTCATCCAGCAACTGGTCCATCTGGATTTCCAGCTTACCCGAAGAAACATCGGCATCCAACTTTCCAGAATAGTTTTTGACAAGGACCCTTCCGGAGCTGACATCAAATGAACCAGACACAGCATCAATGAGATACATTTCCACCTCACCGGACGAACTCTGGCTTTCAAGATTTTCAACATTGAAGTTTTCCAGTGTGAGCCTTCCTGAGCCAATATTGAGTGCCAGATTTCTAAGCTTCATAGGTTTGTCGGCGGACTGACCGTTAAAATCAATTTTCCCGGAACCGAGCTCGATGTCCATGTCTTTATCATAGTCTTCAGGGATATAAACGGTTAGGGAAGTCTGGTCCATCTCAAACCAGTTGAACCAGAAGAAGCCTTTCCGGTTGACAGAGACCTCTATTTCATCACCATGCCGCTTAACTTTTACCGTACCTTTGCCTTCCAATTCAGCGCGGACATCTTGAATGTCCTCTGGAACAATTTTCGTCTGTACACTGGAAACATCAATCTTGATTTTTTCTGTTTTATCAGTTACCTTAACCGAATCTTCCGCCCTGGCAAAGTTCATTCCATCGCCATCAAAGAGGTAATTCCAAGCAATATAAGCCCCGGTAATCACCAGGAAAATAACTAAAATCCGTTTCATTTTTAAAAATCTCCTCTCCAATCTCATTCTATATCCAGAATAAGGGTAATCGCTTTAAACACCAATGCACCTCCGATTTAAATCAGAATAAGACCTGAGACGGATTTTGGTTTAAGTCGAGCCAAAAAAATGAAGCCAGTTTCCATTCGCTTTGGGAAACTGACTTCTTGTTGTTATTCGTTAAGCTTTGGCTTCATAAAGTTTAGCTATTTCAACGATAGTTTCTACTGATTTAATCATGTTATCAACAGAGATATATTCAAATCTCCCATGGAAATTCTCTCCGCCTGTAAAAATATTCGGTGTAGGCAGTCCCATATAGCTTAGCTGGGAACCGTCTGTACCGCCACGGATCGGTTTGACGATTGGCTTGATGCCGAGGTTTTCCATTGCTTCGTAGGCGATATCAACGATTTCCTTCACAGGCTCGATTTTATCCTTCATGTTGTAGTACTGATCGTTCATTTCAAGTTCTACGCGGGTTTCACCATAAGTCAGCCTCAACTCATTGGTGATCTTCTGCACCAAGTCCTTACGTGCCTGGAAGCTTTCACGTTCGAAATCACGGATGATATAGTGAAGCGTCGTTTCCTCAACATCGCCTTCAATGGAACTGAGGTGGAAGAAGCCTTCATATCCTTCCGTATGCTCAGGCGCTTCTTCTGCCGGAAGCTTGCTGTTGAATTTCATGGCGATTTTGGCTGAGTTCACCATTTTTCCTTTTGCTGTTCCAGGGTGGACGTTCTTACCTTTGAATGTCACCTTTGCGCTGGCTGCGTTAAAGCTTTCATACTCCAGCTCGCCAAGCGGGCCGCCGTCAACAGTATAAGCAAATTTCGCATTGAATGCTTCAACATCAAACTTATGTGGTCCTCTGCCAATTTCCTCATCAGGTGTGAATGCAACACGGATTCTGCCATGTTTGATTTCCGGATGTTTGATTAAGTAGTTCATTGCAGTCATGATCTCAGCGATTCCGGCTTTATTGTCAGCTCCAAGGAGGGTGGTTCCGTCAGTGGTGATCAGAGTATGTCCTTTATATTGAGGCAGCTCCGGAAAATCCGCAGGCGACAGGATGATTTTCTGTTCTTCGTTCAGGATGATCTGGTTGCCATCGAAGTTTTCCACAATCTGCGGATTGACATTTTTGCCGGTAAAATCAGTTGCTGTATCAACGTGAGCCAGAAAGCCGATCGTGGGCACATCTTTATCCGTATTGGCAGGAAGGGTAGCCATCACATAACCATTTTCGTCAATACTGACTTCCTCCATGCCGATTGATTTCAACTCCCCGACCAGCATATTGGCAAGAGTGAGCTGGCCTTCCGTTGAAGGGGTGGTTTCACTGTTTTCATTCGATTGAGTATCTACTCTTACATAAGAGGTAAATCTTTCGATAATCTCGTTTTTCATTGACTTTCATCTCCCATTTGTATGTATATTTTCATATTAGCACAGAACGTCTGAAACACCATTTGAAAAAGAATGAAAATTCCATTTTTTGCATGTATAATGAATGGAAAAGGAGGCTGGGAAATATGGGTTATGTGTTCACGGCTATTGTACTGTTTGTTGTATTTTATTCAATATATAGAATCATCACTTCCGGAAAACTGCCTAGCAATAACTATACTCCGTTTGATGATCTTGCCGAGGGAAAAAAGAAAGATGATTGATATCGGCGTCATCATTGTCCTGATTGTGTCTCTCTGGTCCATCACGATCACATTGCAAAAATTGGCCGCAAGAATAACAGATGCGCAGGCCCGGCAACTCAAGCTTCTGGAAGAAATCAGGGAAGAACTGAAAAAAGACAGAATATGAACTTTTCCCTTTACATATATAAAAGTTAAGACTAGGATAAAGATAATTGAATATTTGATGTACTACTAGGGGTGCCCTGCTGCGGGCTGAGAGAAAGACGCTAAGTCTTTTAACCCTTCGGACCTGATCTGGGTAATACCAGCGTAGGAAAGTAGTGTGAGAGAAGTTTTCTTACTTTGCTTTTAAGCCAGGTCCATTTATGGATCTGGCTTTTTTATATTATAAGGAGGTTTTATCAATGGAATTAAAAGATCAAGTGATTTTAGTAACTGGAGGAAGCAGGGGTCTTGGTGCAGAAACGGTCAAAGCCTTTGCAAGGGAAGGCGCGAAGGTCGTCATTAACTATTTTCAGAATGAAGAAAAGGCTAAGAGTCTGGAAGAAATGATTGGTGAGAAGGCACTTGCTGTCGGAGCCGATGTAAGGAATCCAGCACAGGTCCAAAGCATGTTCAGGCAGGCAAAAGAGCATTTCGGGGCACCGATTACGACAATCGTGAATAATGCGCTTGTCAATTTCAAATTCGACCCTGTGGCGAACAAGGACGCTTTTGCAGTTGGCTGGGAGGATTTTCATCAGCAGTTTGAAGGAGCGGTTCGCGGCGCATTGAATACCACCCAGGCTGGGCTTCCGGGCATGAAAGAAATGAATTTTGGCAGAATCGTCAATATAGGCACGAATCTGTTCCAGAACCCGGTTGTCGCCTATCACGACTACACAACAAGCAAGGCTGCTTTATTGGGGTTTACGAGGAATATGGCGAATGATCTTGGAAAGTATGGGATTACGGTAAATATGGTTTCTGGAGGACTGCTAAAAATGACCGACGCAAGCTCTGCTACTTCGGAGGAAGTGTTCCAGCTCATCCAATCATCAACACCGCTTCGAAAAGTAACCGGACCGGCAGAAGTGGCTGATGCAATCATGTTCTTTGCATCTCCATGGGCGCGCGCGGTTACCGGACAGAATCTAGTCGTTGATGGCGGCCTTGTGATGGATTAAGGAGGAGGAATAGACATGGAAAAAAGAGAGATTGCTGGCTTGCTAGAAAGAGTCAGGAAGGAGAATCCGCTCGTACATAATATCACCAATGTTGTGGTCACCAATTTTACCGCTAATGGACTGCTGGCTTTGGGCGCATCCCCGGTGATGGCCTATGCACATGAGGAAGTCGCTGAAATGGCAGGCATGGCGGGGAGCCTTGTGCTGAACATCGGAACGTTGCGGCCGGAAGTCGTTGAGTCGATGCTGATTGCCGGGAGTTCGGCAAATCAGAAGGGAGTGCCAGTCATTCTTGATCCGGTTGGCGCTGGAGCGACTGCTTATCGGACCGAAACTGCAAGATGGCTGATGGAAGAATTAGAGATTTCGATTATCAGAGGAAATGCTGCGGAAATAGCGAATGTAGCCGGTGAAACCTGGAGTATACGCGGCGTTGACGCAGGAGATTCAGATGGAGAAGTAATCGAGCTGGCTGAATCCGCAGCGCAAAAATTGAACACGATTGTGGTGCTGACAGGAAAGGAAGACGTTATTACAGACGGGAAATCTACGTTCGTAGTCAGTAATGGACACCCACTCCTTACGAAGGTGACAGGTACCGGATGTCTGCTGACTTCAGTAATTGGGGCATTCACAGCAGTTGAAAAGGACTTTTTGAAAGCAGCAACTGCTGCACTGATCATTTATGGAGTAGCAGCGGAAGTTGCCGCTGACAAAAGCGCCATGCATGGACCTGGAAGTTTTCAAGTGGAGTTCCTGAATCAGCTGTACCATTTGGATGCTGAGGAAATCTACAATAGAAGTTCTTTTAATAAAAGGAGGTAATGATTATGAAAAAAGCACTGACAATCGCAGGCTCGGACAGCGGGGGCGGAGCTGGAATCCAGGCAGACCTGAAAACGTTCCAGGAGCTGGGTGTATACGGAATGTCCGCGTTGACAGCAGTTACAGCGCAAAACACTCTTGGCGTTCAGGGAGTTTATCCGTTGACGGCAGAGGCTGTGGCAAGGCAAATCCAGTCCGTTGGTGATGACATTGGGAGCAATGCCGTGAAAACTGGGATGCTTTTTAATGCGGAAATCATCGAAGCGGTCGCGGGGAAAATTAGGGAGTTCGGCTGGGAAAGGGTCGTGATTGATCCGGTCATGATTGCAAAGGGAGGAGCTTCATTGCTTCAGCAGCAGGCTGTTTCCGCCCTTAAAAAACATTTGCTTCCACACTGTCTTATCATCACTCCGAACATTCCCGAGGCCGAAGTGCTGACAGGCATGTCTATCAAGACGATTGCTGACAAAAAGGAGGCGGCTGTACGGATCCATGAGCTTGGAGCAAATAATATTGTTATAAAAGGGGGACATGATGAGGCAACAGCACAATCTGTTGATGTCCTTTTTGACGGAACGGATTTTACGTACTTCTCCACTCCAAGGATTGAGACGAAGAACACCCATGGTACAGGCTGTACTTTTTCCGCTGCGATTACAGCGCAGCTCGCGAAAGGGTCTTCGGTCCATGATGCCGTTTCTGTTGCGAAGGAGTTCATCCAGGCTGCCATTGCCACCCCGCTGCATATCGGGAGTGGACATGGACCTACTAACCATTGGGCCTACAAGATGAAAAAGGGAGGCGGGGTCAGCTCATGGCGAGAATCAGTCCTGAACAAATGAGAAGCTTGCTGAAGCTTTATTTTATCGCCGGCAGTACGAATTGCTTCGTGGAACCAGTCAGAGTGCTTGAAGACGCGATTCGCGGAGGAATCACGATTTTTCAGTATCGGGAAAAAGGGGAAGACTGTCTCGATAATTTCGAAAAGCTGGAGCTAGGCAAGAGGCTGCAAAAAGTTTGCAGGGAAAACGGCATTCCCTTCATTGTGAACGATGATATTGAATTGGCCTTGGAGCTTGATGCAGATGGTATTCATATTGGTCAGGAGGATGAGGACGCTGCCCAGGTACGGGAGAAAATTGGTGATAAGATACTTGGAGTTTCTGTACACAATCTGGAAGAGGCTGAAAAAGCAAAGCTTGCAGGTGCAGATTATTATGGGGTTGGGCCGATTTTTCCGACGGCAACAAAGAAGGATACAAGAGCAGTCCAGGGAACGGTATTGCTGGAGCAGTTAAAATACTATGGCATACCGATTGTTGGAATTGGCGGTATCAATGGGGACAATGCAGGAGCAGTAATGGATGCGGGAGCGGATGGTGTTTCAGTAATTACAGCGATCAGCCAAGCAGAAGACGTCCATGAAGCGGCAGCCACACTGAAGAAATTAGTTTACGGAGGTAAAAAATGAGACACACAAAAAAACTTACCCTCACCGCCATGATGATGGCAATCGGTACATTGACGAGCCATATGTTATTCATCCCGCTCGGAATCGTTAAGGTGTTCCCAGTGCAGCACTTTATCAATGTTTTATCAGCAGTACTGCTTGGACCCTATTATGCTGTTGCCCAGGCATTTGGCATTTCTTTGCTGAGGAATATGATGGGGACCGGTTCAGTTTTCGCTTTTCCTGGAAGCATGATCGGCGCTCTTCTAGCAGCCTATTTTTATAAAAAGACGAAGAGAATGGAGTTTGCTTTTGCGGGGGAAGTCGTTGGCACCGGGATCATTGGAGCGATTGCCAGTTATCCGATTGCTGTATTGTTCCTTGGCAAAGAAGCGGCGCTGTTTGGAATGGTACCGGCATTTTTGGCCAGTTCGCTTGCTGGTGGGGCAATCGGCTTCGTGCTTCTGAAGGTCTTCATGAAGAATGCAGCAGTTAGATTGGAGATGACCAACAGACTGTAGGCTGGAAATGATTTCATCCTATTGCCTTTAGCTGGAAAAGGGAGAAGTCCTGCTATATGATTATAAATAGATTCATATATACCAGCTGAAAAGGGTGACAATTTTTGAGCACAGAGAACAAGCTTGGATTGGTAGTGGACGTCGAGACAACTGGATTGGGACCAGATTCAGATGAAATAATAGAATTGGCTGTGAAGCTATTCTCCTTTCATGAGGAATCAGGAGAAATTATCGAAATTCTAGATGAAGATTCCTATTTAAGGGAGCCGCTGTCGACAACGGCACAAAGAAACTATGACAGGGCCTACCGAATTCATGGGATCCATTATGATATGGTGCGCGGAAAAACATTTTACGATGAGAATATTATGAATTACTTCAATCGCACCGATGCGATTTTTGCCCATAATGCATCCTTTGACAGAAGCTTTTTATTCAGGATGTATCCGGAAGTCAATGAGATGAAATGGTATTGCACGATGAAGAATGTCCAGTGGAAAAATCATGGCTTCCCGAACAGCAAGTTGCTGACCTTATTGCAGGCGCATAATATTTCGAAATTCCAGACCCATAGAGCGATGGATGATATTACATATTTGACGGAACTCTTGAAGCAGCAAAACCCGAACGGCGATTATTATTTAAAAGAAGTGCTGGACTATGGCCCGATGCGCAAATACCAGCCTGCCCAAAAGCAAAGAAGAAGGATGTTCTATTAGTAAGGCTCTTTTCTCAAACTTTGTTGCTATTGCCTACAAAATAGGATTGGATTACCTAAGTTTCTTCACAAGATTAACGCTTATAACGAGAAAAGAGCTTGCAAACTTGTACAGACATACAAAATAGATATTATCACGTTAAAATCGGCTTTAGGATTTTAACAACAATCATTACGAAACAGCCATTAGTTAAGGTGCCTGAATTGCAGGCACCTTTTGTCTTTTTACAAGACATATAGATAAATGCTCAGGAAATGGGCAGTGCTTCCTAGCATGATGAAAATATGAAAGATTTCATGGAATCCAAGGTACTTGGAACGGAGGAAATCAGGCTTCAATGCATAAATGACGCCGCCGATCGTGTACATGATTCCCCCGGCTACAAGCCAGAAAATACCGGCCGGGCTCAAGACAGATGAGAGGGGAGACACGACGAAAATGACCATCCAACCCATGACAATATAGATAGAGGTTGACAGCCATCTTGGACTCTTGAACCAGATCATTTTAAAAAGGATTCCGCACAATGCAGCGAATGAGATGATGCCGAACAATGTCCAGCCTGTCACTCCATTGAGACTGATCAGACAAAACGGTGTATAAGTTCCGGCAATCAGTACAAAAATCATCGAATGGTCAATTTTCCTGAGGAAGGCAATCACGCTGTCTTTGCTGATGACCATATGATAAGTGGCCGATGCCGTATACAGCAGGATCATGCTGATGCCGAAAATTGCAACAGAAGTAATTGCGAGTGCAGAACCGGTAGTAATCGAAGCTTTAATGACGAGTGCAAGCAGGCCTGCAAAGGATAGTAAGGCTCCTGCCAGATGGGTCAGTCCATTGATTGGTTCGCGGATGTAGCTGTTCATGTTTAAACCTCCATATCACTTTATATAGTTTTAATAACTACTTATAATGATATATGTATAATGATATGTAGTCAATGTTTACGATTGTCCTTTTTTGCATTATAATAAAATAAAAATGTTGAGGGAGATACTTTGAATAATCTAGCAGACTTGCTCGCCGAACTAGACCTTAAAAATAATATAGCACTGGAAGACATCCCGGAGATCGACTTGTACATGGACCAGGTCATCCAGCTGTTTGAAAAGAATTTCGGCAGTTCCACAAGGAATGAGGATGAAAAGGTCCTCACGAAAACGATGATTAATAATTACGCTAAGGGAAAGCTGTTTTTTCCGATTAAGAATAAAAAGTATTCGAAGGAGCACCTGATCCTGATCAGCCTGATTTATCAGCTGAAGGGCGGTTTATCCATCCAGGATATCAAGCAGACTCTCGAAGGAATCAACGAAAAGACTGAGACAGGGGATATTCCACTTGGCCAGTTTTATCAAAGTTTCTTGAATCTTCATGAAAAAAATATCGAGATTTTTAATGAGGATGTTCTCAAAACCGAGCAAGAAGTGAATCGAGAAGTGGAGAGGCTTGAGGCAGATGAACCAGAGGAGCTTGAAACGGTATTATTGATTGCTTCGCTCATTAATATAAGCAATTTTTACAGAAGGACAGCGGAGAAGCTAGTGGATCAGCTTGCCGCTAAAAAAGACAAAAAGGACTGAACCAGGTGTATTTGACAGTAAAAGAAGCAGCAGAATACTTATCGATTCCGGAAAAACAGGTGGAGAACATGATTTTCCAAAGAAAAATAAGAGCTATTCACGATGGCGAGCATTATTTGATCTACAAGGATCAATTCAACATGCATATGAAACAAGTTGAGAAATATAAGAAACTCGTTGAAGAAATAATGAATGAACCGGCGCCTGAGGATATCGACATTAAAGATGAAGATTAAAAAAACGCGAAAGGACTGATCCTTTCGCGTTTTTTGCTTCTCTCTATAGTCCAGCCTGAGTGCTTGCCATTGTGCTTTCGCTTTCCCTGGCTTCAATCCCTTTCACTTTGTCACCGTGCTTGATCGGCAACTGAACGATCACTTCTGTCCCTTTATCAGGCTCGCTCCTGAACTTGATTGTGCCATTATGGGATTGGACAATCTTGAAGCTGACCGTCATTCCGAGTCCTGTGCCTTTTTCCTTAGAAGAATAAAATGGTTCACCGATTCTTTCGAGCAGCTCTTTTGATATGCCCACTCCCTGGTCCTTGACCACTACTGTTATATTGTTATCCGCACTTTGCAGAGTGATGTTGACGACATCTCCCGCTGATGATGCTTCAATTGCATTCTTCACAATGTTGATGAACAACTGCTTAAGCTGATTTGGTTCACATTCGATCATGACAGGGTGGCTTAAAACCTGGAACTCGATCTGGATATTATGCAGGCTCGCTTCTGTTATTAAAAGTGAGATGACATCATGCAAAATACTCTGCAAATCTGCTTCCGTGTATTTAATTTGCTGAGGCTTGGCCAATAATAGCAATTCACTGACAATATGGTTGATCCTGTTCAGTTCATCGATCATGATCTGGTAGTACAGCTGGTGCTTTTCATCCTCCATCTGCAGTAGCTGGACAAGTCCCTTTAACGAAGTAAGCGGATTGCGGATTTCATGAGCCACGCTCGCAGAAAGCTCGCCGACTACCGACAGCTTGTCCGTCCTCCGCAAACGCTCTTCTGTTTGGCGCAGCTCGGTAACATCCCTTGAATTGCAGATGATTCCGGCGATTTTATCATTCACAATGATCGGAAGGGAAGTGCTTTGGAAAAAGATTGTCTTACCGCTCTTATGCATTAATTCCAATTCAAACATTTGCGGACATTGATTTTCCACAACGCTGGAAACCTTATCCAAAACAATGTGCCTGTGGGAATCGGGAATCAAGTCTGCCAGGTTTTTTCCGATAAACTCATCCCTGCTAAATCCGGTGATTTTTTCGAACTGAGGATTAAGGTTGGTAATTGTCCCATTCAAGTCGAGCATTGATACAATATCAGGACTGTACTCAAATAAAGACCGGTATTGCTGCCTGCTCTCCTCAAGAAGAGTTTCAACGTGTTTTCGTTCGGTAATATCCCGGCCCATTATGACAAGGCCTTGCCGGCTTCCATCATCATTGAACAGCGGCACCTTAATGGTATCAAATGTCTTGGTTGTCCCATCCGGCTGTGGAAGTACCTCCTCGACACGAATAATTCCGCCTGCTTTCCATGCCTCTTCATCGGAAATCTCACAATATCTCAATGCATCACTGAAGTAATTGCTGTATTCCGCAAGCTCCGAGTCTTTCTTGCCTCTATAATCTACATTTTCAATATCAAACAATTTCAAACCAAAATCATTAACCTGAATCCATCGGCCCTCTCCGTCCTTGAAGTTGACGAAATCAACCATTGAATTGATCAGTGTGGATAGACGCTCTTCTTCTTCTTTTGTGGCACTCAATTCCTCCATCTTCGAGATGAAGAAATAAAAAAACCAGCCTGCCAGCAATACATAAAGGACTTCCTTCGTATGTTCAATAATGGCAACAAATTCGGAAGGAGCGTATAAATTCAGCAGATAGTTTGTTCCAAATATCCAGGCAATGCTCAGTATGAAAAAGATCAGGACATATTGCTTTTTCTTCATCTTTTGACTCCTAAAGTAAGCATCAGCTCACGCAATTTAAAATTAGTGTTACTGTTCTATAGTAGCACAATTTTGTCATTTGAAATTAGGATTATTTTAATATATCTTCTCTTCTGTTTGGAAAATTATGCAAAGGACCGAATCGAATTCGGTCCAGAATAGCTTGTTAAAAATCACCATCAGTTGCCTGGAAGGGGATATTCAAACGGTTTTCCACAGCCCTGAGCCTCTGGTTCAAACGGTTTAGACGGCGTGTGTGACGCTCGTCGTTCTGATTTAAGCGAGTAACCTCATTGTTTAAACGGCCAATCTCCCTGTTTAGCCTTGCGATTTCCCTGTTTTGGCGGCCAATCTCTTTATTCTGCCGGTCCAGCTCTGTTTTTTGAACCTGGAACTGCCGTTCAAGCTGAGTCACTCTGCGTTCGAGAGCCGGCTGTCTTTCGTTGTCATTCGGATCCAGCTGTTGCGCGTAATAGTTAAAATCATAATGAGTATAAGGGTCAAATTGGTTCGGGTTGTAAAGATAATGATGTTGATACATGCGGGCACACTCCTTAGTTTCATCCTGAGTATAAATTCTCTATAAAATATGTAGGTTTATGGTGAGAGTGATAGGCATATGCCTAAAGAAGGAAAATACTGGTTGTCCGGCGAAAAGGTAAACAGGGGGTGAGGCCATTATGGGAATGTCGAATTACTATCAGAATCTTCGGGCCAAAGTGGGAAGCGGCCTAATTTTTATGCCCAGCGTGGCAGGAATAGTCAGGAATGAAACTGGAGAAATCTTATTCCAGAACAAAGGAAATGGAGAGAAGTGGAGCTTGCCGGCAGGTGCAATCGAATTAGGCGAGGCCCCGGCTGAAGCCGTTGTCCGCGAAGTATGGGAAGAAACAGGTCTTAAAGTTTTACCAGAAAAATTGCTGGGTGTATTTGGCGGGAAAGAGTTCCGCTATGAATATCCAAACGGACACAAGGTTGAATATGTTGTGTTCGTATTCGAATGCAGACCTGTCGGCGGTGAACATAAACCGATCGACAGCGAGACTGCGGAACTAAGATACTTCAGGCCTGATAACATGCCAGAATTGGCACTGCCTTATCCTGAAAGCATTTTTATCAAAACGGATGGTGAAAAGGCAAAGTTCCAGTGGGATGAGGGATGGTTGGGAAAGAGGAGATGAAGCTGTGGATTGCAAAGTAAGAAAGGGAAATATTCATTATGAAGTCAATGGGGAAGGGTTTCCCCTGCTGATCCTTCATGCTATGGGTACAGACCATCGTTCGATGAAAGGCTGGCTTGAACCTGTTTTTAATAAGGTTGAGGGTTTTCAAAGAATATACATTGATTTACCTGCCCATGGACGGAGTACCATTGACTACAGTGTGAAATCAACGGATGACTTGCTCGAAAATCTGCTAGACTTTATTGATGAAACTTTTGAGGAAAAAGAATTTTCGCTGATTGGTGCCTCCTTTGGCGGATATTTGGCACAAGGGATTTTACAAAATAGGAGAAGCCATGTAAAAGGTATTTGCCTTTTGGCTCCAGCATTGCATGTAAAGGAGAGGAATCTGCCACAACGAGTTGTTTTAGAGAAGAATGAAGGGCTGCTTTCAAGTCTTGAGCCTGATGTCCGGGCCGCATTCGATACCCTCTTCATCTTTCAAACTGAAGCGTCATTAGCCGCTTTTATAAAAGAAATCCAGCCCGGCAGATTATTGGCCAATCGTGAATTCCTTGCTTCGGATTGGAAGACAAACTGCTATTACATGACTGATGAACCTTTTCACGATGTGCAGGCTCTACCGAATTCTGCGCTGTTTATTCTCGGCAAACAGGATTATATTTGCGGATATAAAGATCATTTCTTTTTGTTTAATAAGTTCCCGAATTCCACAATGGCTGTATTGGATCGTGCAGGCCATATGCTGCATGTTGAGAAGCGTCAACTTGTCCAGGCTATATTTGAGGATTGGCTGACAAGCAGCCATTAAAAAAAGAGAGCGCAAATGTGCACTCTCAACCTTTCCTTAGTTGTTCCAATATAACCTGTGCCTCATAACCGGCGGCGAAGTCGATAATCGTCGCTTCCTCACCTTTGATCGCTTTAACAAGATGATCAACCAATGAATCTTCGAGGGAGTGATCAGCTTCCAATGGCAGGATATCCCCGCCAAGCTTGCCTCCTGCCAGCTGGCCCCAGTTCAAAAGTGATAATGTTCCTTCATCTCCATAGGCTGTGAAAGCAATTTCTTCCTTGCCGGCAATCTGGCTCATGCCATCAATCAATACTGGAGTACCATCCGCCAGCTTCAAAGTTGCTAGGATTGCATTTTCACTGGCGTGCCGGTCTTCAGGGAATTGTATCTGGACATCCTTTACCTCTACTGATCCAAAAATCTTTTGCAGCTTCTGGATGAAATGGACGCCAACCTCCAGGACATAACCACCCTGTTCCTTGCTCGCAACCCATGCATTCTGCTGCCAAGGGCGCGGCCATTGCGGGAAGTGCATCTTCAATTGAACTCTCCTAAGTTTGCCAATATAGTTATCCCTAATCAATTTTTCAAATGTCTTGCTGCCGGCACTGTAGTTCAGCGGGAAATTCATCGCGTGCACGACACCTGCATCCTGCGCCTGTTTTAATAGACTTTCAGCTTCCCCAACAGAGTTTGCCAGCGGTTTTTCACATAAAATATGTATCCCTTTCGCAAGAACATCTGATGCTACTTTATGATGGTATTTAGGGGGGACAGCGACATAAACAAGATCTAACTCAGCATTCTCAAGCATGTCCTGATGGTTCGTGAATTTCGGAATACCGCCAAGTTCGGCTGCCGTTTCCTTCACTCTTGCTTCAACCGCGTCACAGATAGCCGCAATTTCCATCTCCGGGTGCTTTTGAAATCCTTTTATCAAACGCTGGCCAATAGCGCCAAGGCCAATCACTCCGACTTTTAACATAAGAGACCTCCATTAATTCTTTTACACACTATTATACAGAAAATCTTAATCATAAAATAGTTTAGTAAGACGAAATAAATTAATATAAAATGTGTCTTTTGAACTATGGATATTTGAGTTTTTAGATATTTTAGAATATTGAAACATGTATTTTCAGTAAGTAAAATTATAGTGTAATAGACTAAATGACAGGAAGGGGTAAAACATTGAAAAAGAAATTAGGTCTTAAGGTCCTATCAAGCCTGACGATGACCGCTATGCTTGCAAGCACGCTATCATTTGCGGCTGCTGGGCCAGCCAAGGTCGATGCGGTTGAAAAGACAAGCTTCGCGTCACAGGGAGGAACACCAATTGATTTAGGCATCGCGAACGATGAAAGGTTAATAGAAATGCTGAAGAAGTCAGGAAAGATCGCCAAGAATGCAACTCCGGCAGAAGCGGAGAAAGCATTACAAAAGTATTTGCAAAATAAGGCAGCTGGGGCTTCCAAAGAGCCTGGGGAGTTACATAAACATGAGAAGGAATTGAACAGCACGCTGAACGAAAAGCTTGCTGGAACCGGACTGGTTAATGGTAAGGGAAACAAGGCAGGACAAACGAAGGGCACAACGGTTGAACCAGTAAAGGAAGAAGCCTGGAACGGAGGACAGAGACAGGATAATGTCCTTGTATTGCTAATTGAATATCCAGATCATCCAGCTTCACAAATTAAAGCAGAAGATACAGATATGTACTATGATGAATACCTTAAACAGCATTACACAGATATGATTTTCGGTGAAAATGGCTATGTTGGCCCTAATGGAGAGAAGCTTGTCTCTGTAAAGCAATACTATGAACAGCAATCTGGCGGAAGCTATACGATCAACGGACAGGTAGCAGGCTGGTACAAAGCATCTCAGCCAGCAGCATACTATGGAGGAAATAACGCAAGTGACAACGACAGTAATGCGCGAGGGCTAGTAAAAGAGGCATTGTATGCAGCAGCTGCGGACAAATCTGTAGATTTGAATCAGTATGACCAGGAAGACCGCTATGACCTTGATGGCGACGGAAACTACCGCGAGCCGGATGGGCTTATCGATCACCTGATGGTTGTTCATTCTTCAGTCGGTGAAGAAGCAGGCGGCGGACAATTAGGTGCAGATGCAATTTGGTCACACCGTTGGAATCTTGGTGGCGTAACGACATTGCCGCAAACAAAAACCAAAGTTCCATACTGGGGCGGCAAACTAGCTGCTTATGATTACACGATCGAACCAGCAGATGGGGCTGCAGGTGTTTTCGCACATGAATATGGACATGACCTGGGCCTTCCTGATGAATACGATACTATCTACAGCGGAGCAGGAGAGGCAGTTGCTTACTGGTCAATCATGTCCAGCGGCAGCTGGGCAGGTAAAGTTCCAGGTACTGAGCCGACAGGATTCAGTCCATATGCTAGAGAGTTCCTGCATGCAACAATGCCAGGAAGCAACTGGTTGACAGGTTCTACAATCCATGCTGATGATGTGAAGAGCACTGGTGTTGAGGTTTTATTTGACCAGGCAAACTCTAAAGGGGCGAATAACGATGCTGTTAAAGTGGATTTGCCTGATAAAGTAAACGTGATAAATACTCCTGCATCAGGTGCTTGGGAATTCTACGGCGGAAAAGGTGATGAAGCCGATCAACAAATGGTTACTCAAGTTGACTTAACAAATGCATCGAGTGCAATTTTAGAATATGATGCATGGTATGATATTGAATCGAATTGGGATTATGCTATGGTGCAGGTATCAACAGACGGGGGTACTAGCTGGAAGTCATTATCGACGGCGAATACAAACTCAGATCTTGTATCAGACGGCTACCCTGCCATTAAAGAAAACCTTCCTGGTTACACAGGATCAAGTAATGGCTGGATCCATGAGTCTATTGATTTAAGTGAATATGCCGGACAAAGCATCCAGCTCCAATTCCGTTATATGACTGACTGGGGAACTTCACTGAATGGATTCTTCGTAGACAATGTAAAGGTGACTGCTGACGGTGCTGAGCTATTGAACGACGGTGCTGAAGGAGAATCAGCTTTTGAATTTCACGGTTTTGAAAAGCACGAAGGTAAAACGGCTACAAAACATTACTACCTGTTAGAGTGGAGATCACATAACGGTGTGGATGAAGGCCTTAAGAATATCCGCCGCGGTGCAAGCTTGATGACTTATGATTCTGGGCTTGTTGTATGGTATGTTGACAACGGTTATGACAACAACTGGACAGGAGTACACCCAGGTGATGGATATCTTGGGGTTGTCGATGCAGACCAGACTATCAACAGATGGAGTGATGGAGCACTTGGCTCAACTCGCTACCAGATTCACGATGCAGCATTCAATCAAGGTAAGACTGAAGGCATGTTCCTTGATTATTCTAGTATCTTAGGAATCACTATGAAGGATAATGCTACTCAAAGAACACCAATCTTTGACGACAGTGCAAATTATACTTCGCCAGTATTGCCGGATGCCGGCCGCAACGTACCGACATACGGCCTGAAATTCCGTGTACTCGGACAAAGCAGCGATGGAACTGTTGGCAAGGTGCTAATTTCTAAGTAAGAATAAAGAAGCGCTGCCGGAACTTCCGGCAGCGTTTTTCCATGGTAGTGGCCTTCCTATGTTCATGATTGTCCAATTATATTAATATCTTATTAGAGTGTTTACTATTACATACGTTGGAGGAAGCATCATGACAGAGGCGGCAGTCCATTGGGGAGGTGCAGTGATTGGGTTGGTCATTGCCATCATCCTTATTTTCAAAAAAGTTAATCCAGTATATTCTCTGTTTGCCGGTGCACTTGCTGGCGGAGTGTTAGGTGGAGCATCACTGAATGAGACGGTTGGTATTGTTATTGAAGGTACGAATAGCGTCATGCCCGCAGTTGTCCGTGTGCTGGCAGCCGGTGTGTTGGCCGGAGTGCTGATTGAATCTGGCGCTGCAGAAAAAATGGCAGAAACCATTGTCGGGAAGCTGGGAGAAAAAAGAGCTGTATTTGCAATTGCCCTAGCAGCAATGATTCTCACTGCAGTAGGAGTATTTGTGACTGTTTCCGTTATCATCGTCGCTCCTATAGCCCTGTCCGTTGGAAGGAGGACTGGTCTTTCCAAGCCTGCAATTTTGCTGTCGATGATAGGAGGAGCAAAGGCAGGGAATATCATTTCGCCGAACCCTAACTCGATTGCTGTGGCGAAAGGGTTTAACGTCGAGCTTTCGCAGGTCATGCTTTATGGTTTTTTACCTGCGGTTGGCGGGATTTTAGTTACTATAATGATTGCAAAATTAATACGAAATAAGGGTTCAAAGATCACTGAACCGGAAAACCATGCCAATCAGGCAGAGATAAAGGATAAGCCAAGCTTCGGCAAAGCGATTGTCGGGCCTGCTGTAGCAATCGGATTGCTTGCCATTAGCCCTATAGGCAGCATGCTGCATATTGATGTTCTTGCTGCTGTAAAAATCGACTCGATGATCATTTTACCGTTTGCAGGCATAGTCGGTCTGATTGCAATGGGCAAGTTTGACAGAATCATAGAATATACAACATCAGGATTTAATAAAATGACTGGAGTAGCCATGATTTTGATTGGCGCAGGCTCGATTGCCGGCATCATCTCCAATTCGAATTTAAGTGAGGTTGTCGTTGACAGCATCCAGGCTGCAGGTGTTTCAGGGACTCTTCTAGCTCCAATTGCAGGTATTCTAATGTCGGGAGCCACAGCAGCAACTTCAATGGGAGCGATTGTTGCAGCGGGAACCTTCGGTGATGCCATTCTCCAAATGGGCGTCGCACCATTGAGTGCAGCAGTTATGGTGCATACGGGAGCAACCGTACTGGACCATCTGCCTCATGGCAACTTCTTTCATGTAACGGCTGATTCGGTTAAAATGAACATCAGGGAACGTATGAAACTAATCCCGTACGAAACGGCCATTGGTCTTACGATGACGGTTATTGCAACAATTTTATACGGATTCTTATAATAAAAAGGCTTTCCACAGGGGAAAGCCTTTTTATAGTTAGTCAATATCCGGCTGGAATCCAATTAACTTGGCCTTCTTGTCAGCAGTTGGATCTGCATCCGGGAAGGTGATCACTGAGGCGATATAATCCCAGCGCAGGAACATGTGGGTGATACAGGTTTCCTCAACCTGGTCTTCAGCTGGAATGGCGGTTCCATCCTCCTTCTGCACGGGAGTCCGCTTATAGCATGGGTTCTCAACCCAAATCCCCATATTCTCAGCATGTACAATTTTTACAAGGTACCATTCATCTGGCTGATAGATTCCCGTAATATCACCAATCATGCTTTCCGGAAAATTCTTCAGCTTAATTTGCACCTTTTGGTTAATATAAGCATCTAAAAACATGAGCAATCTCCTTTCCTAAAAGACTCATCCCTTTACCTACTTCCTTTTTCAGCAAAAAATAAACATGAAAAAAAGGCCAATTAAGGCCTGTTATAAAAATAACACCATCAATTCTTCATCATGATAGCTGCCATCAATGCGCATGGCATTTTTATCTACTCCGTATGTTTCAAAGCCAAGAGACGCATACAGCTTTTTGGCTGGTTCATTGCTGGCGTTCACTGTCAGGTAAATCTGTTCTATATTTGTTAACTCATTCGCCTGTTGAATTGCTTTTTTCATTAATAACCTTCCGGTGCTCTGACCTCGTTGTGCAGGAGTCACATACATGGCAAAGATATTAGCCCGGTGCTTTAATTTAACTTTACCTTCTGGCACAAGGGTAACAACTCCAACAAGTTGACTCTCGTTGAATGCTCCGAAAGTGTATGTAAATTTACTATCCAGTCTCTGCCTGTAATCCGATGCTGCATAATTCCTCTCATCCTCATAACTGGAGCCGAACGCCTCAGGATTTTTAAGTAAGGCTTCATGACGCAGGGCCCGATAACCCTCAGCATCCCCGCCATTTAATCGTCGAATTTCCATAATGCTCACCTCTGAAAAAATCGTTGCTGTATAGAATTCTAGATTAGCAGCAGGTTTTCCTTTTTTCAAAAAATTTGTAATTCAGGCAGAGGGAGAATTGCAGGGAAACATCGTTATTGTGACAGGTTTGGGGGTAAGCGCGGAAAAGTTGTCAAGAAAATGCTGTTATTGTGACAGGTTTGGGAGTGGGCGCGGAAAAGTTGTCAAGAAAAAGCTGTTATTGTGACAGGTTTGGGGGTGAGAGCGGTAAAGCTGTCAAGAAAAAGCTGTTATTGTGACAGGTTTGGGGGTGAGCGCGGTAAAGCTGTCAAGAAAATGCTGTTATTGTGACAGGTTTGGGGGTGAGAGCGGAAAAGCTGTCAAGAAAATGCTGTTATTGTGACAGGTTTGGGGTTGGGCGCGGAAAAGTTGTCAAGAAAAAGCTGTTATTGTGACAGGTTTGGGGGTGAGCGCGGTAAAGCTGTCAAGAAAAATCCGTTATTGTGACAGGTTTGGGGGTGAGCGCGGTAAAGCTGTCAAGAAAAAACCGTTATTGTGACAGGTTTGGGGGTGAGCGCGATAAAGTTGTCAAGAAAAAGCCGTTATTGTGACAGGTTTGGGGGTGAGCGCGGTAAAGCTGTCAAGAAAAAGCCGTTCTTGTGACAGGTTCAGCATTAAAAGGCGAAAAGCTGTCACAAGAAGAGCAAACTTCAGACAGGTTCGGCATCAAAAGGGGAAAAGCTGTCACAAGAATAGGGAAACTAAGTCCTCCGAAACCAGTCTTAAATAAAAACCTCCCCGAATCTAACTCACAACCGGGGAGGCCTCTAATTCAATATTAAAGCTTAAACGAGCTCTTCAACGATACGATGCGGTTGAATACCAATTTCTCTTCTGTTGTGTGCTTCGGATCGACGTTGAAGTAGCCGTGGCGGAAGAACTGGAATTTGTCCTGCGGCTTGGCGTCCTTCATGTTTGGTTCGATGTAGCCGTTCACGATTTCCAGCGATTTTTCATTTACCTGATCCAGGAATGATTTATTCTCAGCTTCATTTTCGGTCTCTTCTTCATCGTCCAAAATCAATGGCTCATACAGTCGGAATTCTGCCGGCAATGCATGTGTTGCATCAACCCAATGGAGAGTTCCTTTTACCTTGCGGCCAGTAAAGCCAGATCCGCTCTTTGTTTCTACATCATAGGTGCAGCGAAGCTCGACAACTTCGCCATTTTCATCCTTGATCACTTCATTACATTTAATGAAATAAGCATGTTTCAGACGTACTTCATTGCCAGGGAAGAGGCGGAAGTACTTCGCTGGCGGATTCTCCATGAAGTCGTCCTGCTCAACATAGATCTCACGTGAGAATGGGATTTTGCGTGTGCCCATTTCCGGATTTTCCGGATTGATATCGGCATCAAGCCATTCCACTTCGCCTTCAGGATAGTTGGTGATGACGACCTTCAATGGACGAAGAACGCCCATCGTGCGCGGAGCCTTCAACTTAAGGTCTTCACGTACAAAGTGCTCAAGCATTTGCGCGTCAACCGTAGAGTAACCTTTGGAAACGCCGGCTGCTTTTACAAATTCACGAATTGCTTCTGGTGTGAAACCGCGTCTTCTCAAGCCGGAAATCGTCGGCAGGCGAGGGTCATCCCAGCCATCGACATATCCTTCTTCTACTAGCTGCTTCAGTTTACGCTTGCTCATTACCGTGTTCGTCAGGTTCAGGCGGCCGAACTCGATTTGCTGAGGTGTTGCTTCCATTTCACACTCGCGGACAACCCAGTCGTACAGCGGGCGCTGGTCTTCAAACTCTGTTGTGCACAGGCTGTGGGTTACACCTTCAAGCGCATCCTCGATCGGATGGGCAAAAGCGTACATTGGGTAGATGCACCACTTGTCGCCGGTATTATGGTGTGTTGCATGGGAAATTCGATAAATGACCGGGTCACGAAGATTGATGTTTGGTGAAGACATGTCAATCTTCGCGCGCAATACTTTTTCACCATTACCGAATTCACCGTTCTTCATGCGCTCGAATAAATCAAGGTTCTCTTCCACTGAACGATCACGATACGGGCTGTCCTTTCCAGGCTCTGACAGTGTCCCGCGGTACTCACGGATTTCGTCAGCCGACAGGTCATCGACATACGCCAATCCCTTTTTGATCAACAGGACGGCTCGGTCGTACATTTCATCGAAATAGTCAGAGGCAAAGAACAAGCCTTCCCATTCGTAGCCCAGCCATTCAACATCTTCCTTGATGGCATCAACGAATTCCTGGTCTTCCTTCAGCGGGTTCGTGTCATCGAATCGGAGGTTTGTCTTGCCGCCGAATTCATCTGCAAGGCCGAAGTTGATGACAATGGATTTTGCGTGACCGATATGTAGGTATCCATTTGGTTCTGGAGGGAATCGAGTCACGACTTTATCGCGCTTGCCGCTCTCCAAATCTTCTTTAATGATCGTTTTTATAAAATTAGAGTTTTCTTCCAATTAAATCAGCCTTTCCTTTGATCAGTCTCATTATCTTTATTTTAATGATTACTATAATATATTTCCACTGAACTATATAGTAATAAGAAAAAAGCGGAAAAACAAGTAGTGAAATATCAAAAAGGTGCCTTAAATCAAGGCACCTGCTGATTATTCCGCTAAAAGATTCCGGATGACTTCACAAGTCAGATTGGGGACTATTTTAACAGAGTAGTCTATTTCCATCCGTTCGTACCGTTTATGTGCATCAAGCCCGTACGGACCGATGTTGATCACTGGCACGTTCAAATCGCGGATTTCCTGATAATCTACGAAAAATTTCGTTCCCCAGCTTGGATTGTTCCGTGACGCGACATCCAATGCTTCGTCATCATCGCTCAAAGCGACAAAACTCATATCAGATATATAAGGAAAGAAACTGCGGATCACAATTGGTTCTTCGTATTCAGGCTGAACACTTTTAACAGCAGCATCCAAAGCGTCTATCAGATTTCGCTCATCCTCGGTTTCTCCAGCCAATTCAATCCTTGGCGAGTAGAGCGAGGAGTAGAAGACGATGATGGCCGGACTCTGGTCGGGCATCCACTTCCAGGCTTCCTCGACGACTCTGGCTGCATACATTCTCAGATCCAGGCTGGCATCGAGAAGAAGGTTATCCTTGAACTCCACCATATGGGCCGTGTATTCAGAGCCATGGGCCTTGATGAGTTCAGATTCCATTTCTTCATACGTCATCACCCTTGGTTGCCATTGAAGCTCCCTGCATGGTTCCCCGCTAATTTTGCAAAACTGCTGATAACGTTCCTCGTACAGCTTCAATGTTTTTTCAAAAGCAATATTGGCTTGTTCTTTCAACTTCTCTAAAACATCCTTTGGTGTCCAGGAGTGAATGAAGAAATTGTAATATACATAAGCAGCGAGTGCTGTTTGAACGGTATAGTTTGGCTTGAGGTCCATCTGCTTCAGGGAAACCGGCGGCATCGTCGTCTCGCCGAATGCCTCATTGCACAGATCAGGGTTATAGTCGATCTGTCTCGTCAGTTCAGCTGCAATCAGGTTCGGATCCAGCCCTTCGAAAGCGGAACCGACATGGGTTTCAGACCCCGTAATGTAAAAAGAAGGAAGCAGTTTTCCGACAGTTCCTTTATAGATGTAACGGTTCTTATCTCCCGAAAACCGGGGTGAGACAAAGTCGCTGTTGACTGCAGCGACATATTCAAAATCATGATCTTCTTTCCAGCTCCTAAGGTCCTTGACTGCGGAGAGGATTCCATATGAGCTGTCCTCTTCATCACATTCTGCTAAGAAAACAAGGTTGCCATCGAGCTCCTCTGGGTGTTCGGAAAAGTATTTAAGAAGATATAGATTGGAAGCGACACCGCTCTTCATATCGAGCACCCCGCGGCCGAACATCCACTCTCCTGAATGTGCATGCTCGTCGACAAGTGGGGGCAGATTCTCTTTTTTTAGCTCAACAATCAGCTGGTCGGGATCGAACGCCACATCTGCCAGCTGTGTGAAATCGTCAATCCCTACTGTATCGAGATGGCCCATCAAAATGACCGTACGATTGCTATTCCCTTTTGTACCTTTTACAAAAGCCATGACATTATAGCGTTCGAGGACATCATTCTGGGTTTGCGGTCTGATGACCTGTGACGGATTTTCTATAAAATAAGGAAACGATGAAAGCATCGTATAAAGTGCCTGGGCAATCTCGTTCTCTCCATTGGTGTTGACAATGCTCCCGATGTTCACAAGCTGCTTCGTATAAAATAAAACCTCATCCCTGCAATCAAGCATCCAAAGCATCCCCTTTCAGAAAATTCAGCTTTTAATATCAAGCTAACGCATATCAGTGTGAAATACAATAGTAAAAAGTGGTTGAGGGAAATCCTCTATCGCAAAAGGGACAAGGTGGATAGAATCATAAGCGCAATCAATTGTTTGTACAGGTTGTTAACTATTTCACAATATGTACAATGCATGATGAACTCTTTGTGGACATTGCGTTATGGTGTATTTTTTAAAAAAGAAATAATAGAAAATGAAGATGTAGAAATAAAAGGAGGGAATATCATGCCAAAAGAAATTTTCAAAGCCACTGCTGCATTGCAGGAAGGGGTAAAGGTTGATGTCCAGGCCAGGGGGTTCCATATCACAATTGACGAGCCTGTCAATTTAGGAGGAACCGACCAGGGGATGAATCCTGTGGAAATGCTTCTTGGTGCTTTAGGAGCCTGCCAATCTATCGTGGCACGAGTGTACTGCCAAAAATTCGGCGTGGAATTGGAGGATTTCCGGGTTGAATTGGAAGGGAACCTTGATACCGATGGATTTATGAACAAGTCAGACGTGCGCCGGGGCTATTCAGATATTCGCTATACCTACTATATAAAATCACCATCTCCAGAGGAAAACATCAGGGCACTGGCAGATTTCATTGCTAAAACTTGCCCGGTGGATGATACAATCTCAAATCCTGTGAATGTCACCAGAACTGAAATTGTCATTGAAAATCCTGTTGCATTATAATGAACGTTTTTAGAGCGTCAGCCGTTAAATGGTGCCGTTTTTTTGTCTCATAAAAACCTCGTCAATGGAGAAATTAAAAATAATCATCTTTTTAGGAGGCGCATATGGATTTCACTTTTGTGTGGCAAACGGCTTTTTTGATTTTATCTGGAATTCTATTGTTGAGAATCGCCGGCAGGAAGTCCATTTCCCAAATGACGCTGGCACAAACAGTTGTCATGATCTCACTTGGGACAATCATTGTCCAGCCTATTGTGGAGAAAAGCATGTGGAAGGCGATTGCCGGGGCTGCTATTTTTGTCGCTGCGATCGTAATTCTGGAGTATTTGCAGCTTAAGTTCAATTTCTTTGAAAAGTTCATCACAGGGAAATCGAAGATCATCATCCAGAACGGTCAACTAAACATTAAGTCCTTAAAGAAGCTGCGGCTGACGGTTGACCAGCTGGAAATGAGATTGAGGAATAAAGGCATTACAAAACTCGAAGATGTTAAATATGCCACTATTGAACCTAATGGGCAGCTTGGATATGAATTGGAGGACGATGCAAAACCGCTTACTGTCGGAGAGTTTAAAAAAATACTGAATGACTATCTTCCAGCAATGGTCATGAAAATGGAAGATAACCCGGATTCGGCAAATCCTGATATTTTTGATGAACTAAAAAAATCGAATCCGCAGCATAATCCTAAATACCTTCAATGAACAAAATTTCCCTTTTATTTATCCGTTGGGCTGTGCTATTATTTAGAGATGCGAAATACACATGAAAATCTTCTTCTGCAGAAGATTTTTTTCTTTTTCTAGAAAAAGGGGAGATATACATTGTCACAACCAAAAGAACCATTATGGACATCATCGTTCATTAAATTGATGGTCGGGAATCTGTTCATTTTTATGTCATTCCAAATGCTGATTCCTACGCTGCCGCCTTATATAAAATCAATCGGGGCGAGCGGGACGGAGATTGGTCTAGTTACCGCGCTATTCTCGATCGGGGCTGTTTTGAGCCGGCCGTTTATTGGATTTATGCTTGAGTACAGAACAAGGAAGCCGCTCGTGCTGATCGGAGCGCTGATGCTTCTATTGATTACATTCCTATATCCGTTGTCTCAGGTCGTTATCATTTTCCTTGCGTTTCGATTGTTGCATGGCCTTGCATGGGGATGGTCCACAACAGTAAACGGAACGGCAGCAGTGGATGTTGTCCCTAACTCCCGGCTTGGGGAAGGAATGGGCTATTTTGGCCTTTCGATAACAATCGGGATGATTATAGCACCGAGTCTGGGAATCTTTTTGTACCAGGTTACTTCCTTTGAAAATCTCGTTTATATTTCGGGAGTACTGGGTTTCATTGCCTTGCTGCTGCTTGCATCGGTTCACTACCAAACTCCTGACCAGGTTTTAAAGACGAAGAAAGAAGACTTAAAGTTCACATACCTGGGATCGCTTGTTGAGAAATCTGGCTGGTTCCCTGCAGTATTGACGTTGTTGATCAGTCTGGGCTATGGATCGATTGTCACATTCATTGTCATTTTTGGCGAAGAACGCGGGATCGACCAAATATTCTTGTTTTACCTGTTTAATGCGATTTTTGCATCACTCTCACGTCCGGTTGCCGGAAAATGGTTTGACCAGAAAGGTCCAATCGGTCTTGTTATACTAACAATTTCTATTACATTTGCAGGTATGTGGGTGCTGTCATTTGCTCATTCTAACCTGATGATTGCCATTGCAGGTGTATTATTCGGCGTTGGATTTGGATCATTGATTCCAACCTTGCAATCCTGGACATTGTCCATGACACCGCAAAACCGCCGTGGTGTTGCGAATGGAATGTTCTTTTCATCCATTGACCTGGGGATTGGTTTGAGCGGACTGGTCTTCGGTGTGCTGGCACAGTATGTTGAGTTGGGGGCTTTATTCCAGATTTCCAGTGGATTTATCGTAATAGCATTGATTCTGACCATCGTAAAGGGCAGACGCAAAAAAATGATCAGCCAGCCGGAGGAAGCTATTTCCTGAAGCTAGGGCCAGCCGTTTCATGGCTGGCTTTTTCTATGGTTGCTAATAGGCACTCTTATGATTTAAACTGATAAAGAAATTTACACAGTTCGGATTGGTATGTGATCATTATGGATAATCAGGATCAAACATTTGAAGTGATGCGGGCCTGTTTGCTTGCCGGTAAAATCATGCTTCAAAGCGGTGCGGAAACGTATAGGGTGGAAGACACGATGTCGAGGATGGCTTCTGCGTTCGGCATTGACCAGACGCACAGCTATGTGACACCCACTGGCATTATTTTTTCAGTAGAAGGAGTTGGCCCGGAACGTACAAAACTTGTGCGGATTTCCGAGCGGACGACAGATTTAAGGAAAGTCGCCATGGTCAACAGCGTTTCTCGGAAAATCAGCAGCGGCGAGGTTGGATTGAAGGAAGCCTGCAAGCTCCTGGGGGAGATTGAGGAGGCTAACTTGACGTACTCGTTTATGATCCAAATCCTGGCGGCGGCGATTGCGAGCGGCTGTTTTACCATCATGTTCATGGGAAGCTGGCTAGACTTCCTGCCTTCGATGGCTGCGGGGGGAATTGGATTCTTCCTGGTCGTTTATTTTCATAGGATTGTCCCGGTCAAATTTTTCGCTGAATTCCTGTCCTCCTTTGTGATTGGGATGATTTCGTTTTTCTTTGTAAAATTCGGGCTGGGGCAGGAACTGGATAAAATCATTATCGGCTCAGTGATGCCGCTTGTTCCCGGCCTGCTAATCACCAATGCGGTCAGGGACCTGATGGCAGGCCATTTGGTCTCGGGTCTGTCAAAGGGAGCGGAAGCGCTGTTGACGGCGTTTGCAATTGGCTCAGGCATAGCGGCAATTTTATCTTTCTTGTAGTCAGGAGAAGTGGCGATGATTTATATAGAACACCTTATTACAAGTTTTATTGCTTCGGCTGCGTTCGGAGTTATTTTTAACGCACCAAGGGAATCCCTCATCAAATGTGGCATTTCCGGGATGGCTGGCTGGATCGTCTATTTTGCACTTGATACCAATGGGTTCGGTACTATTTTTGCGACATTGATGGCTTCATTCTTAATTGCCGTTGTCAGCCAGGTGTTCGCGAAGGCATATCGGACGCCGATCATCATTTTTAGTGTCGCCGGGATCATTCCTCTGGTTCCGGGGGGACTAGCGTATGATGCGATGAGGAACTTTGTGGAGAATGATTACAGTGTGGCCCTCTCGCTGGCAGCGAAAGCATCGATGATTTCTGGAGCAATAGCCGTTGGACTAGTCTTTTCTGAAGTGATCAACCAGGTGATCCGGAGGTCGAACATTGGGCCGGTAAAATAGAGGGGAAGACTCGCCAGTACTAGTAGTTCATAATGTAACAGACTGAAGAATATATGAATCCAAGTTTATTCAAGCAGTAGATAACACAAAAATCTCAGAGTATATTGACTCTGAGATTTTTTAGTATGATGATCCATTAAGACCCTGTAGATGAAGATGTTATTTATTAATGTTCATCAATTTTATGCCACTTATAATCTTCGCTCTTAAATACATTTGTATCTTTTGGATATCCGTAATAATAAAGTTTTTTTCCATCTTTATTAAATGCTGTTGGGTTAAGGAAGTCTAATTGCTCATTAAAAGGGAACAAGAATGATATTCGCTCTCCTTTGCTTATTGCTTTTCTTTCTACATAAGGATCCTGACCAGCCTCTATATATGCAACTTCTTCATCATACGAAATTACGCTCAATAAAGTGACTGCATCATTTTCTGTGGTGGCGCTAATACCTCCAACTGTTTGAACCTTATCCGAGCTATATGGAATATTGGTTGATACACTGCCGCGGAAGAACACACCTGACTTTTCAGATAGTACCGTTTGGTAGATCTGTTCTTCATTGTTCCTAAATAAAGAGATAACAGATGAATCCGTCTCATATTGTTCCATCAATTCTGCGTCTTTTGAAAGGAATGAATGACTTTTTGCCGCACTTAACGCTGTAAACCTATAGCCGCCTATAAAAACTATAAAAATGATGATAAATAAAAATGGTGTTATGAAAATCAATTTTTTCATTATAGACTCCCCCTGAAAATCCAGCTTCCCCTAATTCATTAAGCATCCACATCTAGAATATTTTAGCATATATTTCCTATTTTCGTTTATCTTGTTTTTAAGTTCCGTTTGAATGGGAGCCTTTTGACTTTTACGGCAAAGGGTTTTTTCTTAAATATAGAGAATTAATCTAGGTAGATTTATATAAAAGGGGATGAGATTTAATGGAGATCTTATTGATCAGACATGGAGAGTCGGAGGGGGATATCCTCCAGGTCCATGAAGGCCGGGCGGATTTGCTTTTGACGGATCATGGCCGCAGGCAGGCAAGGGAAATGGCGAAAGTGGTAAAGGAGAAATACATGCCGGAGGTCATTTTGGCAAGTACATTGAAAAGGGCGCGTGAGACGGCGGAAATCCTCAGCGGCGAAACGGGTATTGCCGTGATTGAAGATGAAGGATTAAGAGAATTCAATAATGGAGTTTTGGCAGGGCTGCCCTATGCGGAGGCCAAGCTGCGCTATCCCGAGCCAGAGGGCGGAAGGAAGCCTCATGTACCCATTGAGGAAGGAGAATCTGAACTGGATTTTCGATTCCGCGCTCAAACGGTATTTTCCAAGATTCTAACAGAAAGCGCAGGAAGGAAGAGAATTGCGATTGTCTCACACGGCGGGATGATCTCCAACCTGCTAAGGGCGTTTTTGAACCTGCCCGTTTTATCGGATACGTATTTCCCTACTGGAGATACCGGAATCCACTTGCTTAAACTGAATGGCAGCCAGAAGGTCGTGATGTTCATGAATGCCTGCGGGCATCTGGAAAAAATAGATTCAGAGCACCCAGTCATGCAGGGTTCCTAGATTGATTTTACATAAAAACAGCCCGGCTCCTAAGTGAGAAACCGGGCTGTTTGTCTTTTACATCTTTACGATGGTCCTGCCGCGGTTCTCGCCTTTGAAAATACTGGCAAGTGTACCAGGCAGTTCGCCTAATGTTGTTTCATTTTGAATTGTTTCGAGTAAACCATCCGGCTTCAAATCAGATGCCATCCGCTGCCAGAGGAGCTTTCTTGTTTCCATCGGGCAATATACTGAGTCGATGCCTAGAAGGTTGATGCCTCTGAGAATGAACGGGAAGACTGTCGCAGGTACATCTGTTCCGCCGGTCAGGCCGCTGACGGCAACGGAACCGTTATACTCAAGCTTGCTAAGAATCGCAGTTAATGACTTGCCGCCAACCGGGTCAACGGCTGCCGCCCAAAGTTGCTTATCCAATGGTTTTATTTTTTCACCGGCAAGCTCTTCGCGGCTGATGATTTCGGCTGCGCCAATTTCGCGAAGGTAGTTATGTTCTGATTCTTTTCCTGTGCTAGCTACAACATGATATCCCCGCTTAGCGAGCATCGCCACTGCCACGCTGCCGACTCCGCCAGTTGCTCCGGTCACCAGGACTTTGCCTTTCTCCGGTTTCAAACCGTTTTCCTCCAGCCGATGTACGGACAAAGCAGCGGTGAACCCGGCAGTCCCGAAAACCATCGCTTCTTTCAATGTAAGACCTTCTGGCAATGGGACAATCCAATCTCCTGGAATCCTCGCATACTCGCTGTATCCGCCATAGTGGGAAACCCCTATTTCATAGCTTGTGGCTATGACTTCATCGCCTTCCTTATAGCGGCTGTCATCCGAACGGACCACGGTGCCGGCAAGGTCAATTCCCGGGATGAATGGATAGGACCTGACAATCTTGCCATTCGGGATGCTTGCAAGCCCGTCTTTAAAGTTGACGCTCGAGTAGGCCACCTTGATTACTACTTCACCAGCAGGCAAATCTTCCAATCCGATCGTTTTTACTTCTGCTGAAAAATCATCATCTGTCTTGTTCACGATAAAAGCTTTGAAATTGTCCATAACTCCCCAACCTTTCTCGATTGATAGTCTTAGTATAGGGCATATGCATGGCGGACTTCTAATAACTCAACTTACTCATGATTTTCCAGTTTACCATCGATTAATAAAAACTAAAAATGACTTTTGTTGTTGCTAAATGCCTGTCGACCAGGGCTAAAAAGTTAAGTCCATCACGAATTTATTACGATTTTGTGTCCACTTCTTTTGGTGTGACGGACTTCACATATCTTTTATTCTGCCTCCCTTAAGATTTAGATAAGTAAGGTACACAGTGGAGGTTAGGGCTTCTAAACATTGTTAAATCAATTTTTCACTATTCACAAAGTGTTTACAATTTAACCCTTTTTAGACTGTATTTCCATGATAAGATGATTTTTGAAATCGGAAACGATTCACAGGGAGGTAGCAAAGTTGTACAAATTCGAGAAATCTTTTTACTCCAAAACAAGCATGTATTCCTTTGTCGTTGTGATGATATTGTTCTTCTCAATGTGGTATTCAACATCGAAGTTTGTCCATATCGATATGGCGCTTCTGGGATATGCAATATCTTCAGCAGTCTTTGCGATTGGACTGACAATCCGGATGAGCTTCTGGATGTGGCGCAAAGCCACTAACAGGGTGGCGAAGCGGAGTGTTGATAACCTTTTTAATAAAGAAAGATTGAAAAGAAATTCAAAAGCGCTAGTTAAAACCTTAATCGATAATATCATTTTGCAAAAATTCATTTTCCAGCGGGGTATCTACCGCGGAATTCAGCACTTCATGATTTCATGGGGCTGCATCATCTCATTTGCGATTACATTCGGACTAACATTCGGATGGATGCGTTTTGACCTGATTGACCCGGAAACATACCAAATCATCGTGTTCGACATGCCAACCATCACAATGGCAGCTCATGGGATTTTCGCCGAGATCGTCTATAACGGCTTGAATATCGGAGCGATCATGGTGTTGATCGGAGCGGGGATGGCCCTTTACCGACGCATCACTGACTACGATGTAAAAGTAACCCAGCGATTCGAATTCGATATCCTGCCATTGATCATTCTTCTGGCAGTAACTGTTACAGGCTTGATCCTGACAATCCAATATACATTCCTTGATGGCTGGATGCATCATTATATGTCACTCATCCACCAGGTAACAGTCATCATCATGCTGATGTACTTCCCATTCGGAAAACTGTTCCACGTGCCGATCAGGCCGCTGGCTACAGCTGTACCAATGAGTTATCAAGAGGTGGTTAAAGTGGATACGAAATCATGTAAGAGCTGTGGACAGCCATACAGCAATGATGACCAGATTGCGGATGTCCAGGCAATTTTAAAAAGCCAGAATTTCGATCTTCAGCTTGCCGACGGCTCATACCTTTCAGATTATTGCACAGGCTGCCGCCGCAGGATGAGAGCATTGAAACAGATGAATCTTGAAGCGCCGCAGGGCAACCCATACGGACCAGTAAGCACAAATAACGGAATTCACTTATCAGGCTTCAGCAAGAAGCGTTCAGAAGAGTTTTACGGACTTGACCAGGATTCAAAGGAGGAAAAAATCGATGAGCCAGTTTCTCGTTAAAGAAGGCGTAAAAAATCAGATCCGCAAAGGTGAAAAGCTAGTCACAACCCATTGCTGCTACTGTGGGATGCAGTGCGGCATGCACATCCGTGTTGATGAAAAGAATAACAAGGTTGTCGGTGTTGAACCGCGTTATGACTGGGTTTTAACAAAAGGAAAGATGTGTCCTAAAGGGGTCACAGCTTACCAGACAATTGATCACCCGGATCGCATCAAGACACCTTTGATCAAAAAGAACGGCAAGTTCGTCGAAGCAACATGGGATGAAGCTTTGGATTTGATTGAGAGCCAGTATAAAGGAATTCAGGAGAACTACGGAAAAGATGCGGTCGGCGTTTACGGCGGCGTGTCGATGACAAATGAAAAATGTTATCTTGTCGGAAAGTATGCCCGCGTAGGACTTGGAACTCGCTATATCGACTATAACGGACGCTATTGCATGAGCTCCGCTGCCGGCGGATTCAACAAGACTCTTGGCATGGACCGCGGATCGACGCTTCCTTGGACTGAACTTGAGCACACTGATACTTTCTTCATGGCAGGTTCCAACACAGCGGAATGCCATCCGACAAGCATCCAGTGGTTCTGGAAGGCGAAGGACAAAGGCGCGAAATTTATCGTCGCCGACCCGCGTGAAACAGCAACCGCACGCGTGGCTGACGTCCACCTTGACCTTCTTCCGGGAACAGACGCTGCACTGGCAAACGGCATCATGCACCTTCTGATCAAGCATGATTATGTTGACAATGAATACGTTCAGGAACGCTGCAATAACTTTGAAGAACTAAAAGAAATGACGGCAAAATTCACGCCTGAATATACATCTAAGCTTACAGGTGTAGCAGCTGAGAAAATCATCAAGGCAGCGCACATCTTCGGAAGATCACCACGCTCAGTCGTCATGTTCGCACGCGGTGCGGAACAACAGACTTCTGGCGTTGACAATGTGAGTCTATATACATCAATGGCATTGTTGCGAGGCCAAATCGGCAAATTCGCATCAGGCGTTGCTACTTTTACAGGTCAGGGCAACGGCCAGGGCGGACGCGAACACGGTCAGAAGGCAGATGCTCTTCCAGGTTACCGTAAAATCGCCAACCCTAAAGATGTTGAGCATGTCGCTGGAGTTTGGGGCATCAAGCCAGAAGAGATGCCGAAGGAAGGTGTTTCCGCATACGAAATGTTCCACCTGATGCAGAATAAGACAATTCGTGCATTGCATGTCATCTGCTCGAATCCGGTTGTTTCATCACCAAATATCAACTACGTCCAGGATTCACTAGAGAAGCTTGACTTCCTTGTCGTAAACGACTTCTTCATGTCAGAAACAGCTGAGCTTGCGGATGTAGTTCTTCCGGCAACGACTTGGGCGGAGGACGAAGGAACGACTACAAACATCGAAGGCCGCGTCATCCGAATTCGTAAGGTCGTCGAGCCAATTGGAGAATCGAAGCCTGACTGGGAGATTATGCAGCTGATTGCCGACCGTCTTGGAAAAGGGAAATACTTCGATTACAGCGAGCCAAGAGAGATTTTTGACGAACTTCGCCACGCTTCAAAAGGCGGTAAGGCTGATTACTACGGTGTAACTTACGAAAAAATCGATGAGCAGGACGGCGTTTTCTGGCCGGCACCTACAGAAGACTCCAAGGGAACTCCATCCATTTTCCAGGAGCGCTTTGCTACGGAAGATGGAAGAGCGAATCTCGCAGTCTGTGATTTCAGGGGACCTACAGAGGTTCAATCCAAGGAGTATCCTTTATGGCTGACTACAGGCCGCGTTGTCTTCCATTACTTATCAGGCAACCAGACACGACGCGTTGACTTCCTGATGGAGCAATGCCCTGAGCCATTCGTTGAAATGCACCCAGAACTGGCTAGCAAGTACCAGATTGAAAACGGTGAAAAAGTGAAGCTTTCCACACCGCGTGGGGATATGATCACACCGGTTAAAATAACAAAAGCAATCCGCAAAGACACAATGTTCGTCCCTTACCACTGGGGCAAGAAGCTGGCAGTCAACCAATTGACCAGCCCGGCACTGGATCCATTCTCAAGGATGCCTGAATTTAAAGTCTGTGCTGTAAAGCTTGAAAAACTGACTAAATAGGAGGAACGGCCACTATGAATAAAATAATGTATCTAGAATTTGAGCGCTGTATAGGATGCCGTGCCTGCCAGGCAGCCTGCCGTGAGTGTGGGGACCATGATGCCAAGGAACGGAACTATGTAGAATACGTCGATTTCACTGAATCTCGCCAGACATTCCCGATGCTGTGCATGCAATGTAAAGACCCTGCATGTGCGCGTGTCTGCCCGGCAAATGCGATCCAGATCACGGATGAGGGCGTCGTGCTTTCAGCAATGGAGGAAAAATGTATCGGATGCCGCAACTGTACATTCGGCTGCCCATTCGGTATCCCTAAGTTCGATTTCGAAACGAACAAAATGTACAAATGTGATATGTGCTATGACAGAACTCGTCATGATATTGCGCCAATGTGTGCATCTGTCTGTCCGAGTGATGCAATCCGCTTCATCGACTTTGATGAAATGCAGCAGCTGCGCAGAAGACGTACCCAAATGAACCTGGTTGAAGGCAAAAAGCCTCAAGAGGGCAATAAATGGGATTACGTACCTGAATTCTTCGGAGTTTATACTGATTCACAGTCATAATTTAATGGAGCCGGCCGGAAAAGAGCGCTAAGTTCATTAGGGCCGGCTCTATTTTTGAATTGATTTTCACCATATTGGCGAAAATCTGATTTTATTGGCGGTTTTCACAAGTTTATTGGCGAAAATAAAAATATATTGGCGAACTGGAAATTTCAAGCGATTTTTTCCAGCGAAGGTTTCAACCAATTTTAGATAAGGTAGGGAATAATAACCCATCCAAAAAAAGAGGTGCTTTTAAATGTTAAAAGGAAATGTGCTGGCTGTGACAAGCGGCAAGGGCGGAGTTGGCAAGTCTTCATTATCAGTGAATCTTGCACTTGCGCTGCAAAAGCTTGGAAAGTCTGTTGCAATCATCGACCTTGATATATACGGATTCAGCGTACCGAAAATACTTAATATAGATGCAAAACCAAAAACCTTCAACGGAAAAATCATTCCTGTTGAGGCTCACGGAATTAAAGTAATGTCAATGGGCTTCCTTGTTAAAGATAATGAACCGATCGTCTGGCGCGGCCCGATGCTTGGAAAAATGATTCAGCATTTTACAGAGGACGTGCTGTGGGGAGAAATGGATTATTTCATCCTTGATATGCCTCCTGGAACGGGAGATGTCGCCCTTGATATGCACCTGATGATTCCGCAGAGCAAGGAAATCGTCGTGACGACACCCCATAAGGCTGCTTCATTCGTAGCGGAACGTGCCGGATCAATGGCGATCAAAAGCAAGCATGAAGTCATCGGCGTGGTTGAAAATATGTCGTACTTCAAGCCTGAAGACAGTGACCAAAAGTACTATATCTTCGGAAAAGGCGGCGGCGAAGAACTGGCTTCACAGCTTGGCACTGATTTGCTCGGCCAGCTGCCGATCCAGGAAGCGGATGAGAATAGTGATACGCCTGCTATCGCAGCAGAGAATACTGCGCTATTCAAGGAATATCTTAACCTGGCAGAAAAAATCGATGCAAAGTTTCAGCTCTAGGAACAGGAGGATTTGGCTATGAGTGATGATAAGAAAAAGACCCATCATGAAGATGATAAAGATATGATCAAGCTGATCGATAACCTGAACAGGAAAGACGATGTCCATTTGAATCGAAGAGCATTCCTGAAGGCATCCTTTGGCGCAACTGTTGCGATCGGACTGGCAACGACTCCATTCGGGATCTTCACCTTCCTGCGCGATGAAAATGGTGAAGTGAAGCGAGTGGAAATCACCGATATTGATGACCTGGCAGTCGGAGAGTCAAGAAACTTCAACTATCCGACGAAGAATGAGCCAGCAATTTTGGTGAGGACACCTGAGGACAAGTTCGTCGCGTACAACAATAAATGTACACACCTGCAATGTCCGGTCTTTTACGAGCATAAGGAAAATGTCCTTCTTTGCCCATGCCATAAAGGATACTTTAACGTAGACAGCGGGCATCCGATGGCAGGACCGCCGCAGCGCGAGCTTCCGAAAATCCTTCTTGAAATCAAAGATGGCAAGGTGTTTGCAGTAGGGAGGGAAGTAAGGCATGGATAAAAAACGAATTGCGTTTTTCTCGATTTTCCTGTTCCTTGCCATCAATGTATTTTCGCTTTCCAATGCAATCGAGGGCTATTATGGGCACGAAGACGAGCGCGTATATGGCGCGGTTGCTGTTGCGCTGATTTCCACTATCCTGGCAACAATAGCCTTCTTCATCTGGAGGAAGGCAGAGTATAAAAAGTAAGCTGCTGGCGATGATAAAAAGAGAGCTCTTTTGGGATTGGAACAAGTTCCGCAGTAGTTGGAATTGGTTGCTTAATCACTACGAAAAGAGTTTTTAAGGGAGGATTGAGCATGGTTTCCCATTCTTTTTTTCATCACGACAGCAAAAAAGAATCAATTGAGGAAGTACTTGATAATTCTGTCGAAATTGAAGAAGATTTGATGCGTACTTACTTGATTACGGCTGAACGAGTCCATGACGATCCTGAGCTGAAGGAGCGTCTTGAAAACTTCGCAGAAGGCAATGCGAAACGGACAAAACAGCTGCTCGATGAATTGAATAAAGAAAAATGAAAAAGCAGCGGAATTGTCCGCTGCTTTCAGACTATAGACAAACTTGATGAAAACCGTGTTTATTTACAGTCTTTTTTTTGGATTGGTGCAGGAATTGGGCTGTTGATTTCCGTTCCAGGCGCTTCGCTTTCCGCGGGGACGGCGGTGAGCCTTCTCGTCGCCGCTGGCGCCTGCGGGGTCTCACCTGTCCGTCTGATCCCGCAGGAGTCTACGCGCCTTCTACTCCAATCAACAGGTTTTCTAAACTCAGGAAGCAGCGGAATTGTCCGCTGCTTTTTCTTATGAATTGTCGTGGCAACAAAGATGCCCACTTTTTTAGCTAAACTGATTCGTCGGTACAATCCTGATATTTTCTCCTTCAAATTTCCTTTCCCCAAATAGGGTAATCAGCGTACAGCTTGTGATTCGGAATGGGCTTTCGGCGATTTCATATTCAGCAAGCAGGCCGGACCCAATTTCTTCGCCTTCTTGATTCAAAGCCTGCACGTTCTGGCCCTCTAGTGTCTTTAGTTTGGCTTTCATCAGGAATACCTTCCACTCTTCCCAATTCTTAATCAAAAAGGCCTTCTCACCGTTCTCCAAATAACCTAGCTGGCAGCCTCTTTCGTCGATGGCGGCTTCGTTCCCATAGCTGAGCTCCATGATCAAATCCCGTAAAAATTGAAATTCATCAAGGTCAAGATAGGGGTCGATCTGTAACTCAACTTCATTTCCTGTTTCCTTGATTATAGCAAGTGTTTTGTTGTTCAGCATGACAGATTTGTTTTTAATATGTTCTGATTTAATATGTTCGAGGGGTGTTCCCATAAGTTTCAAAGTAAGCATAATAATCTCCTTTTTTTCGATCCTCTTGTTACCTTCATTATAATGATTTTGCCCTATCTGCGGTGTGACAAACTTCATTTCTTACCCATAAATCGCAGGTATAGTTCGAAAGGTATAGGCAGCGGCATGATTCGACGGTAACTGGCAAATAATTGGATTATTTATTAAAAAGGTTACAAATTTTGCGATGCTTGTAGCGAAACTGAAAGCTGGCTGAAATCTTGAATGAAAAATTGTTTGATAGAATACAATGATAAGGTTTGAGGGCAAGCCACAAAAGGGAAAAAGAACAGTTAGCTAATACAAATTTTTAATGCCTGAAGGAGTCCGAAGGCTTTTTTTGGGATTGATCATTATGAGAAGTCGGAGGAAAGTCATGACATTTGAAGAGCAATTAATCAAAAAGTCGTATTTTGAAACTTTTATGGAATCAGGGAACAGGGCACACCCTGTCCGTGTACTCGGGGAGCTTTACCTTGAAGAGCAGAAGAATGATATGCCTGATTTGTCATACATCCGTTTTGCTCAGGGAGAGGTCTATTTTCATAACAAGGACTACGAAGCGGCGATTTTTAAATGGGAAAATATCACGAATGAGCTGGAGCCATGGGCTAAAAAGAACATGGGGGATGCATTCCTGGAGATTGGTCTGCTCACATCTGCAGAGGACCTGTACCTGTCGATCGAAACGGAGAGCACTATTCTCCGGATTGAAAGCGGCCTGCAGCTATTGACGCTTTACATAGAGCAGGGAAAGCTTGACAAAGCAGTTGCTGTCATCAAGAAATCAGTGGCGCTTGATCCGGATTATCCGGGTGTAACGGAAATAGCCCGTGCTTTCTTTGAAGAGCATCAGGACTGGGATAATGCCGTCGAACTCGCGGTCAATGAAGGTGTTCGAACCGGTTCGCCTAAGTGGTTCGACGTCTTGAATCATTATGTAGAACAGGGGCATACCGGCAAATTCTCGCCGGATTATTTTAACGAAGCATTATCCGTCCTATTCCAGGTTGACCGAAGCCGGTTTGAACAGCTTGCTGTCTCATTGTGGGAAAGCTATAAGAACCAAAGTTCATACATGACATGGCTGAGGGAATTCAACCAATTGTTCAGCGGGATGGACGGCAATAGAAGAGACGGCTGGACTCATCTTTCGGCTGTCTATCAGGATACCTATTTCGAGTTGATTAATGGGGATCGATTGATTAAGGAAATTTCTCCGCTTATTCCTGAGTTGCTGACTAACTGGCTCAAAATAACAAGTCCAGTTAACAGCCTTGTGTCGGCATCATCGATTATAGCGTGGAATGAAGTATTTCCAGGAACCATTACTGCGTCGGCAATTCACGATGCCGAGAATCTTGTGCTGAATTCACGCGAGTACCATGATGGCTACGAGGATAGCATGCAGCTATTCGAAACAATCATCAACTGGGCAGAGGATCATGAGATAGAGGTAGGCAACAGGATTAAGTGGCTGGTCCAGGAGCTGCAAGAATCCAATGTCCATAATCTGCTGATCGCCGGTTTGTCTGGCAATGGAAAGTCTTCCTTCGTCAATACCATTATAGGAGAAGAACTAATCACATCTCCTACTGCCGCGGTCATCCGGTTCACGAACGAAGAGAATCCGGAAATTCAGGAAATCACCGATACGGACGTCCGCCAAATCACGGATATCGAGGACTTCAAGGAATCTGCAGGAGTTCGCCGACAGAACCATAAAAATGAAACGATCATTGATTTCAGAGCTGAATTCCCCTTCCTGCGCGACCATGAACTGGCGCTGATTGATACTCCTGGAGTCAATCGCAATAACTATGACAATCACCCGTTGTACAATTACCTGAGGTTTGCAGATAGCTTACTTTTCGTGCTCAATGCAAATGATCCTTTTACGGAAAAAGAAAGGGAGATCCTCTCGAAAATTTCAGAGTACTTCCCTCAGCTTCCAATACACTTCTTGCTGAATAAAATAGATTCAATATACAGTCAGCAGGAGGCAGTAGAAATTTTTGACCAAACTTGGGGTGAAATCAGTCAATACTATCCTGACGCAAAAATGTTTGCTTTCTCAGCTAATTATGACAAAGGAAAGCAGCTGAGAGACTTCTCTGAATTTATTAAAACAAACAACAGGAAAGTCGACATCGAGCAGGAGCGCACAGCAAAACTGCAATTCTTTGTCAGAAGGGCCATTACGTATTTGCTTGATAAACGGATTGAAATTGAGAATACCCATATGGAAACAATCAACTGGAACGAAGAAATGGTGAGCAAGCTGAACGGTGCCATCAATCAGCTGGGAGACATTGAAGAAGAGAAATCGAAATCCATTCAGAAATCATATCGTAAAATCAAGGATGAAACCCGCGCTGAAATCATTGAAAGAATCCCGGAAATCCTGCGGAGTTGTTCTGAATTGGTGACAGAGGACAGCGATTTTGGAAAAATCCATACTGAAATGGATGAAGCAATGAACAAGAAGATAAAGGACTATCTCGATGAAACTGTATTGCCGAAATTCCATGAAGATTTGCAGGGCTGGATTCAGCATTCGAAGGACGAATTCGAGCATAGCCAAAACTACTTGAATGAAATGGCCGAGGGCTTTAACTCAATGTATGGAGATGAACGGATCAGTCTTGACTGTGATTTCAGGGTGCTTGATGACTGGCGCCGTGATGCAAGCCGGATGACGAACGGTGTTCACTATGAAAATGTCAACATCATGAACCGCTCGACACCGCAGCAGTTCTTCCTGAAGAGCGCCGGCAAGCTGCTTGGCGTGCTGCCGCAAAACAATGCGATGCTTTATAACCGATACAAAACCTATCTGGAGACAGAAGACTATTATGATATTGGCGTAACCATCGCGAAAAGGTTCCTGCAGCAATTCGAGATTTTCGAAAAATCGATTGAACGCGATGTGAATCTGTTCTTCAAAAACCCATTCAACGTACTTGAAGCAGCAGTAGAAGAAGCCAAATCGGAAATCGATTATGGCAAGAACGAACTTGAAAAAATGAGAATCAACCCGGAGCTGTACCGCGATCCATTGACACTATACGAAGTAAAACTCCGACAGTTTGAATGGATGACCGCTGCAGGAAGAGGTTAAGCGAAAAAGGAGACTCCGTTTTGGGGTCTTCTTTTTTGTTGATAAAAATAAATGGCTCCGATAAAGCTGTATGTTGTTTTTACATCCTGTTGATTGAAGTGGAGGCGCGAAGAGTTCTCCGAAAATGCTAACGCATTTTCATCGTGCGTGGGCAGTTTCGGGGAAGCCCATTCAATGTCCTGCGGGAAGAGCAAGTCATGGGGAGGCCCCCGCAGGCGCTTGAAGCGCCGAGGAGGCTCCCAGACTATCCGCGGAAAGCGAAGCGCCTGGAACGAAAATCAACAGTCTTGTATAACAGAGCCAAAGTAAAAAGAATAAAATTTAATTTTCATAATAATGTTGACAATATGAGTATAGGAGTTTAAAGTAAAATTTATCGATTTGCAACATTAACTCAATAAAGAAATTCTCTTATCAAGAGTGGCAGAGGGACTGGCCCTGTGACGCCCAGCAACCGTTCCATTGGAATTGGTGCTAAATCCTGCAAAACAATTATTTGTTTTGAAAGATAAGAGAGGAATCCGACTTTGCATTTTCTTGCGTTTGAAACCTCTCTTTTCTGGAGAGGTTTTTTTATTTGTTTTAGTTAAGTAAATCAATCAAAGGGGGAGAATTAGATGAAAAATGGAATTAAAAAAATATTTTTAGGTGCAGTTGCTTCTGCATTGCTTCTTACAGGCTGCGGCGGCGGAGAGACGAAAACGGCCAGCGGTCCTGTGGAAGGAGTTCCGGAGCGATTTGCAAAAGGTGAGGAAGTCAAAATCAAAGTCATCCGCAAGATTGGCGGAGATGACCATACAGCGCAATTTTTAGCCGGAGCGAAAGCTGAAGGGGAAGCGCTCGGCTTCAAGGTAGACGTCTTCACGGCGAATGGAGATACAGCCAAATTCCATGACGCGATCAACCAGGGACTGCAGCAGGATTATGATGGATTCATCATTTCCCATGGTGATGACGCGGCAACAGTAGATGACGTGAAAAAATTAAGGGATGAGGGCAAAAGTGTTGTTACATTTGACTCGAATCCGGATTTGTCCCAGGTCGAAGGCGTAACACTTACTTCACAGGATGATGAGGCTCTCGCAACGCAGGCACTCGACCAGCTTGTGAAGGACCAAAATGGAGAAGCGAATATCGTGTACCTCTGGGTTGATGGCTTCCCGCCAATGGTCAGAAGAAATAAAGTTTACCAGGAAACCTTGAAGGCAAACCCGGGAATCAAAGAGGTTGAGAGATTCGGAGTGGCCGCTGCTGATACAAGTGTACAGACGCAGAATGCTGTGGCCGCGATGCTCAACAAGCATCCAAAAGGAGAAATTGACGCGATTTTCGCGACGTGGGATGCGTTTGCGATCGGCGCAGCACGTGCCATCAAGGAAGCTGGCCGCGATGAAATCAAGATCTACGGAATTGATGTTTCCAATGCTGACCTCCAGGAAATCCAGGGAGAAGGCAGCCCATGGAAATACACTGCAGCTGTCGATCCGAAGCTGATCGGGGAAGTGAATATGAGATTGGTGGCGAAAAAGCTGGCTGGCGAGGAAACACCAGCGAGTTACGACCTCGAAGCCTCATTGATTTCACAGGAACAGCTGCAGCAGTCAAAAAATCCGGTAAACATGGTCAATCTTGCTGAAATCATCGAAGGATGGGGCGAATCAGACGCATTTTTGGAAGATTGGATGGAGAAATTGAGGGATCACTATAAAAAGTAAGAAAAGAAGCAGAGAAAGTGATACTGGATTGATGGTATGGAAGTTTTTATAGCGAAAAAAATATTTTTATAGCGACTTTTTCAATTTTATAGCGATTTTTTTGATTTTATAGCGACTTTTTCATTTTTATAGCGAAAATTTCATTTTTATAGCGAATTGGAAATTTCACGGAATTTTTTCCAGTTCAGTGAACAAAGCAGACACTCTCAAAAAAAGAGTGTCTGTTTTCCAGATTGATAGGGAGGAGGAACCCGGGTGAAACTTCAAATGAACAACATCAGTATTGATTTTCCGGGGGTGCGTGCGCTGAACGAAGTTAATTTCAGCACAGAAACGGGCAGCATCCATGCGTTGATCGGCGCAAATGGCGCGGGTAAATCGACATTAATGAAGGTGCTTTCCGGTGCCCACGATCATTACACAGGGGAAATCCAGCTAGGTGGCAAGAGTGTGGAAATCAGGACGCCGGCCGACGCGCAGAAACTCGGGATCCAGACGGTTTACCAGGAGGTTGATACAGCGATCATTCCGTCGCTGACTGTTGGAGAAAATATCATGCTCAATCACACGGTGCAGGCAATGGAAAACAAGCATTGGGTGAATTGGAAGCAGCTTTTCAAACAGGCAGAGGATATTCTATCAGGAATGAACCTTCAGATTCCTGTAAAAAAACTTGCAGGGGAGCTGACGCTTGCGGAGAAGCAGCTTGTCCTGATTGCCCGGGCGATTTCAAGTGATTGCTCCTTTTTGATCCTCGATGAACCAACCGCTCCGCTCAGCCATACCGAAACATCTGAACTGTTCCGAATCACGAGGGATCTGGCTAAAAGGAATGTGGGCATCATCTTCATCTCCCATCGAATGCCCGAGATCTTTGAGTTGTGTGATGTGCTGACCATCATGAGAAATGGCGAGCTTGTAGTGAAAAAGGGTATTCCTGAAGTTGACACTCATCAGGTGATTGAATATATGTTGGGCCGGAAGCTGGAAGACCAATTTCCGGCAAAGGTCAGCACGTATGGAGATACTCTGCTGGAAGTCGAAGGTTTAACTGATGGGGACAAGGTGAAAAATACTTCCCTCTATGTAAAAGCAGGTGAGATTGTTGGACTTGCCGGCCTTGTGGGAGCGGGAAAGACAGAGCTGTGCAAGACGCTGTTTGGCGCGGCACCGATAAAGAGCGGAACTGTAAAGCTAAAAGGAAAAACCCTTAAGCTTACGAGTCCTCATGCTGCTGTAAAAAGCGGGTTGGCTCTGGTGCCCGAAGAGCGGCGCAAGGAAGGCGTCCTTGTCGCAGAATCCGTTGTCTCCAACCTGACAGCGGTCAATTTGAAAAAGTTTTCCCGAATCTTTGATTTTATCGACAGGCGGGCTGAAAAGAAAACGGCTCAGGAGTACATAAAGGCTCTAGGCATCAAAACGGCATCTGAAAATGCCAAAGTTGAAAATCTCTCAGGCGGGAACCAGCAGAAGGTAGCGATTGGCAGGTGGCTGATTGCCGATGCGGATGTGTATATTTTTGATGAGCCAACCAAGGGTGTTGATGTAGGTGCGAAGCGGGATATTTTTGAATTGATTGCCCAGCTCGCAGCTCAAGGGAAGGGTGTCATTTATGCATCCTCCGAGCTCTCAGAAATCGTCGGCATCACGAATCGGGTTTACGTGCTCTATGACGGTGAACCAGTCAAGGAGCTAGAAACGGCCGCAACAACAGAAGAGGAACTTTTATTTTATTCAACAGGAGGAAGATAGGATGGAAGCGAAACTCCCATTCCAGCAAGAACCAACGCGGAAAAAGACATTCGAACTGTTTCAGTTCCTATATAAATATGGGACGATTTTGACAATATTTGTCCTCGTCGCAGTCTTTGCGGCAGTCAATCCTTCTTTTATCAACGGTGATAATATCATTAATATCTTGCGTTCAATTTCCATCGTGACCATCATTGCGATCGGCATCACCATCTCATTGACGGTTGATGGCTTTGATTTATCTGTCGGCTCGGTTGCATCCTTATCGAACGCCATCGTCATCTCGATGTTTGTCTGGTTTTCACAGAACACTTTAATTGCGGTATTATCCGCGATTGCAGCTGCCTTGATTGTAGGGGCAATCAATTCATTGATGATCGCAAAGCTGAAGATTCCGGATATGCTGATGACTCTGGCGATGATGTTCATCATCCAGGGAACGGCGCTGACTTATACGAAGGGTGCGACGGTTTCGGAGAATATGATTCTGCCAGATGGAAGCTTTTCAACAGGAAGTATCAGCCCATTTTTTGCTAAAATAGGGCAGGTTCCGTGGATCATCTTGATCATGGCGATCGCTGTCATCATTGTCCATATATTCCTGACGTATACAAAACACGGCCGCTATATGTATGTAATTGGCGGAAATAAAGAAGCAGCCAGACTTTCAGGTATCCCGGTAAATCGCTATAAAACAGCGGCGTATCTGCTGTCTGCTTTATTCGCAGCAATTGGCGGCATCGTCCTTGCTTCACGTGTCATGACTGCGGAAATCAATGCTGGTTCACCTTATCTAATGGATTCAGTTGCTGCTGCTTTCATTGGCTTTTCCGTTCTGGGAGCAGGCAAGCCGAATGCATTCGGAACCTTTGTCGGCGCCGTGCTGATCGGCATTCTGCAAAATGGCCTCGTTATGATGTCGGTCCCATACTATGCGATGGATATCGTGAAAGGGACTGTGCTGGCATTTGCCCTTGGGATTACCTATTACAAGCAAAAACATTAGTCGCAGTTGCTTACGATAATAAAATTGAAAAATACGTCCAACAGGATATAGAATATTTCTATATCCTGTTTTATTGTAGAGGAATATGGTTTTCGAAAAAGAAGTATAAAGATACATGCTTTTTTGGGAGGAGGGATAGAAAATTTACAAAAAGGTCTTTATATACATAGCAGAATGGATTTTATTATTCATTGCCGTTTTTTATTTTCTAGTCTTTCAACTGATATTTCTAGTGGACTTCGCTTTGGTCGATAATGTTGAAGATAGTGTAAATTTTCCATACAGTTATTCGTTCGTAGTTTTGGCCGTATGTATATTGTTCTATTTTTACATAAAGCATCTCCAGGGGAGCCGTAGGTATCGGAAGGTCAAGGAGATCATCTGGGGGCTGTTTTTTGCATCAGTTGCAGTGAGCAGTCTGTTTTGGTTTTCTGTGAATGGAGCAGTGTATTCACAAGAGTTTTTGAGTAATCAAATACTACTTGCCGCCATCTTTCTAGGATCCATCTTGCTGGCAGCTCAAATAGCGATCAAATTCAAAAGGGAAGGCTCAGAAAAAATCTGAGCCTTTAATCATTCTTCAAAAAACGGCCTGTTCGCATAGTAATACATCCAGCCCATCATGATACTACCGCCAATGAGATTGCCAATCGTCACAGGAATCAGATTATGGATCACGCCGGCAAAGGTAACAGACTGCGGGTCATCGAGGACCATGCTGATCGCAAAGGTGCACATATTGGCGATGCTGTGTTCATATCCCGAGATGAAGAAGCAGAAGACAAAGAAGACCATGGCGAACATCTTTGCGCCGTCGCCTTTCATCGACATCGGTAGGAAAAAAGCCAGGCAGACAAGCCAGTTACAGAGAATGGCCCTGAAAAAGAGTTCCGACGCAGGAGCGATGGTTTTCTGTTCTGCGACGCTTAAAAGAAATCCGTTGACAGAATGGTCATCAAACAATCCTGTTGTATATATTAAAAAAGCAAAAGCAGCAGCGCCAATGATATTCCCGATATAGCTGTATATCCACATCCTTGTCACCAGAAGCCAGGACATTTTTTTCCTAAGCGCGGCAAAAGTATAGTAAAAAGTATTGCCAGTGAATAAATCACCGCCGCCGTAGGCAATCAGGATAATGGCTGCACCAAAAGTGATGGCTGCGATTGGATAAGCGAACGGGGAATGCTCTACATAAAAGAAGTTCCCTGTTTTGAATGCGACGATCACCCCAAAGCCAATGAACATCGAAGCGAGGGCCGCCCTGGCCAGATAGCGTGTTTTGCTCTGTTTAAAAATTTCGTGCTTTTTTAAGGCGAGATTCTCGACCTCCTGTAAGGCTTGGACTTCCAAATAAAATCACCACAACTGTCATTAAGATGAACAATATTCTTTCCCAAACCTTCCATCCATATGTAATGGTTCTGCAGACTGAACATGTGAAACGGGATAGACGAAAAAAGACTGGATCCGCGATCCAGTCTTTTTTGCCTGTTAAAATGTATCTCTGACGAATTGGGGATTGCGCTGCATCGAGGCAAACAGGACAATACCGCTCACCAATAGAAGTCCGCTTGTCAGGACGAATACCGAGGTAAAGCCAAAGTACCCTGCAAGAAAACCGCCGAGCACTGGACCGACAATGTTTCCAAAGAAACGCAGGCTTGTGTTGTAGCCGAGTACTTCTCCCTGCATGGCAACAGGTGCTTCCTGTCTGATATAGGCCACCCTGACAGGGATAATGCCGCCGATGGTGATTCCGAGCAGGAACCGGATCAGGACGAGCTGCCAGATGTTATCGACAAAACCGCCCGGCAGATAGATGATTGCTGATAAAAACAGGAGCACGACAAGTATTTTAATATAGCCAATCCGGTCGGCAATTTGGCCCCACTTTCTTGCCATTAACAAATTGCCAAGCCCTGCTGCCGAAAAGGCGATTCCAGAAAAGAATGCCAAATTTTCCGGTCCATGCAGCTCTCCCACATATAGTGAAAGGATTGGCTGGATACTGAAATGGGCAATCTGCACAAGCATCGACATGAGCAGCACATTCACCATGATTGGGTTTTTGAAGATATGCTGAAGAACTTCTTTGCGGCTGTAATTTGTTTTGGTTCCTTTATTGATATCGACTCTGTACTCCATGACCAAGAATACGAGCAGACCAGAAAGAACGATGAAGGCAGACGTTGATTGGAAGGTTGCTCCATAGCCGTAGGAGTCAGCAAGAACCCCGCCAAGCATTGGGCCAAGCAGTGAGCCTGTGATGCTGCCTGTCTGCAGTGTTCCCAGCACTTTTCCTGCTTCTTCTTTTGATGTCTGCGTTGAAATAAGTGCCTGTGACACGGGAATGAAGCCAGAGAATAAGCCCATGAACATTCTCAGTAAAAATAACTCCCATACGGAAGTTGCAAATCCTAGCAGAAAGACGGATAATCCCATCCCGATTCCCATGAAGATCAGGATTCTTTTGCGCCCGAATCGATCACCCAATCTTCCGATCACAGGTGAAAATAGAAAAGCTGTTACGAACGTAATGCTGAATGTCAGGCCTGACCAGTTCTGGACATACCTTTCTGAAAAATCACCAAAGGTTTCGATATACAATGAGAGAAAAGGCATGACCATTGTCATGCTGCCGGCGATGAAGAAATTTGCGAACCACATGATCATCAAGTTGCGTTTCGCCTTTTGCTGCTGGGTCATTCCATCAACACTTCTTTCTCATAACGAATATTTCGCTTTTCTAAATATGATACCAAATTTTTGCTGTATTGAAAACCAATCGAGCAAGCAGCGACTTTTTAGGATATTCAGATTCCGAGAATAGTCAAGCTCTGGCACCGGTCAGAACTGATTAAACCTTTTACACATTGTTACTTAGTTCGATATCCATTCCAGCAATTCAATTCTATTGCCAAATGGATCGTATACATAGATCCTGTTCGCACCTGGAAGCTTGTCATCTTCAATATATTCAATTCCTGAAGAGGACAAATGCTGTTTCAATTCATCAATATTCTCAATTTCAAACGCCGGATGGGCTTTGCGTGCGGCTGCAAATGGTTCCTCAATGCCGACATGAATTTGGCAATGTCCGTATTTAAACCAGGCCCCGCCTCGCTTTTTCAACTCTGCAGGTTTTTCGACTTCTTCAAAACCTAATATTTCCCCGAAAAATTTCCTTGCCTGCTCTTCTGAACCCTTAGGTGCTGCAAGCTGTACATGATCGATCGCTTTAAATTTGAATGCCATATTGAATCCCTCCCTGGTAAAATCTTAATCTAAAAGGAAGTATAAGGAAATAACAAGGTATGAATCTATAAAGATAAGTTTTTCTTATCACGGTAAAAAGTAATACAAGCCTGTTCCTCTACATATAAATTATTAAAAGTTAGGTACGTTTTTTAAAAAGAGGGGGAAGTAAAAATGAAAAAAAGATTCTTTGCGATTGTGATGATGGCGATCACAGCGCTTGTAGTGTCGGCCTGTGGTTCAAGCAGCTCAGGAGGAACAGGATCCGAGGCTGAAAAGAAGGAATTAAGGGTGGTCACGGACGCAGCATATGCACCATTTGAGTACTTGGAAGGGGACAAGATAGTTGGTTTCAACATTGATTTCCTGAAGGCTACCGCAAAAGAAGCAGGGTATGAGCTGAAGATCGAGAATGTCGGCTGGGATCCGATTTTTGTTGAGATCAAGAGCAAGCGAGCCGATCTGGCAGTATCCTCGATCTCAATCAATGATGAACGAAAACAGACTTACGACTTTTCATTGCCATATTTCCTATCCACCAATAAAATCCTTGTCCGTGAAGACAGCGATATTAAAAGTGCAGCAGATTTGAAGGGCAAGATAGTGGCTGTCCAAAACGGCACCACCGGGCAGGCAGCGATGGATAAACTTCTCGGTAAGAATAACAAGGATATCAAGAAATTCGATAACAACAACCTGGCAATCATGGAAATGCTCTCTGGGGGAGCAGATGCAGTCGTTGCGGATAACGGAGTTGTCGAGGTATACGCAAAAAACAATCCGAAGGAAAAATTAAAGGTAATTGAAGACAGCGGCAGCTTTGAGGCTGAATACTATGGAATCCTGTTCCCGAAAGGCACAGATTTGAAGGCGGACTTTGATAAAGCAATCAAGACAATCGTCGAGAATGGAACGTATGAAAAAATCTATCAAGATTGGTTCGGCCAGGACCCTAACCTGGAAATGCTGAAGGCGGAACAGGAAGCATCAGAATAATTTCTCATAAACTATGATCTTCGATGATGCGTAACTCTTGAAAATAGTGTTACGCATTTTTTTGTAAAACTCTTTTCGTAAAAGCTATCAAAATCTAGTCCCAGGCCTGGGGGCTTTGGAGGGCAAGCTATGGATTTTCGTTTTGATATTATCATTGAATATTCTCCTTATCTAGTAAAAGGCACGCTGCTGACAATTGGGCTATCATTGGCGGGGATTTTAATCGGGACCATCCTCGGCCTGTTCATCGGGCTCGGCAAGATCCAGCGGCGAAAACTGCTGGCATGGCCTTTTGTCTGGTATATTACTTTCTTTCGGGGAACCCCGTTGTTTGTGCAAATTTTGCTGATTCATTTTGGTGTCGTCCCTATGCTCATAGGGGAAACGAACGGGATTGTCGCGACAATCGTCGCCCTGTCACTAAATGCAGCAGCATATATCGCAGAGATTTTCAGGGCAGGAATCCAGTCGATCGACCGCGGCCAGATGGAAGCCGCCCGGTCACTGGGAATGACCCATGTACAGGCGATGAGGTATGTGATTTTACCACAGGCCTTCAAACGGATGATACCGCCTCTTGGAAATGAGTTCATTGTACTAATCAAGGAATCATCACTTGCGGCGGTTGTCGCGACTCCGGAAATCATGTACTGGGGCCGGGCGATGTCAGGACAGTACTCCCGTGTTTGGGAGCCATACCTTACCGCAGCAGTCATTTACCTCATCCTAACGCTGTCACTTAGCTTTTTACTAAATCTCCTCGAAAGAAGGCTGAAAACAGAATGATTAAAGTCGCTAATCTGCAAAAAGCATTTGGCAGCCACAAGGTGTTGAACGGAATAAATGTTGAGGTCCAGCCACAGGAAGTCGTTGTTGTGATCGGTCCATCTGGTTCCGGCAAATCCACCTTTCTCCGCTGCATAAACCTGCTCGAAACGATTACGGACGGGCATGTGCTGATTGAAGATATAGACATTACTGATAAAGGGACGGATATCAACAAAGTGCGTGAGGAGGTCGGAATGGTATTCCAGCACTTCAATTTGTTTCCGCATAAGACAGTGATTGAAAACATCATGCTGGCTCCGTTGAAGGTACGAGGTGTTTCCGAACAGCAAGCAAGGGAGAAAGGAATGGAGCTGCTGAAAAAGGTAGGTCTCGAGGACAAAGCAGAGACCTACCCAGACTCACTATCCGGCGGGCAAAAGCAGCGGGTGGCCATCGCCCGTGCCCTTGCGATGGAGCCAAAAATCATGCTTTTCGACGAACCAACCTCAGCGCTTGACCCAGAAATGGTCGGGGAAGTTTTGGAGGTTATCAAACAGCTTGCACGCGAAGGAATGACGATGGTTGTCGTCACCCATGAAATGGGCTTTGCCCGTGAAGTCGGTGACCGCGTCATTTTCATGGACGGGGGATTGATAGTGGAAGAAAACCAGCCTAATGAAATATTTGAAAACCCGCAGCATGAGCGGACTAGAGCGTTTTTGAGCAAGGTTTTATAGTTAAAGGAAGGAAGCCCGATTTTGGAGTCGGTGCTTCTTTTTTGGTCAATCGTAAATAAAACGGATGTAACCGGAGATAAAAGTTATGCAACTGGAGATAAATCTGCCGCAACTGGAGATAAATCTGCTGCAACTGGAGATAAACCTGCCGCAACTGGAGATAAAGTTGTGTAACCTTAAATATAAATTGAGCAACCGCAAATACACTTCGCAAATCCAGAAATAAGCATCGGAAAACTGGTAAGGTCACTTCCCATCACACAAAAGGTAGCCATTAAAGCAGTCTAATACCAGCATTAACCTAAGATAGCCGGAGAAACTGGCCCATTTTTCATAATTTATCCAATCAGTGCTTGCTAAAACTAATGACGTTAGTTAAAATAAAACTAACGATATTAGTTTTATAGGAGGTTCATTAATATGAGAGTGATCAAAGAGGGGTATTTATATCAGCTGACGTTCATGCCAAGGTTTTTTCCGGTGAATTGTTATTTTATCGAGGAGGAGGATGGGTTGACTTTAATTGATGCTGCGCTTCCATATAGCGCAAAGCCGATTTTGCAGGCTGCTGAAAAAATCGGAAAACCAATCAAGCAGATTGTTTTGACCCATGCTCATGGCGACCATGTAGGTGCACTTGATGAACTGAAAGCGAAACTTGATGTTCCGGTTTATATTTCTGCCCGTGATTCCCGCCTTTTAGCTGGTGATACCTCTCTTGACTCAACCGAGCCTCAGACACCGATTCGCGGAGGTGTGCCAAAGAAAATTAAAACACAATCGGATATGCTCCTAAAGGAAGGGGATGTGATTGGTTCTTTACTGGCAATCTCAACTCCGGGTCACACACCCGGATCGATGGCATTCCTTGATCAGAGAACCAGCTTGTTGATTGCGGGCGATGCCTTCCAGACCAGGGGAGGGACTGCTGTCTCAGGAGTGACTATCCCATGGTTTCCTTTTCCGGCAATGGCAACCTGGAATAAAGAAACGGCACTGCAGAGTGCCCGGAAAATCCGTGAGCTAAAACCAACCCTTCTCGCGGTTGGTCACGGGGAGCTGCTCAGGAATCCTGCAGCACTAATTGAAAAAGGAATCGAAAAAGCAGAAGCAGCTTTTTCAAAATAAAGGAGTTCGAAAACATGTCACCGAGACCGAAAATTGCACTTGATAAAAATACAATTATGATTGCAGCAGCTGAGCTTGCCAATGAGCATGGAAGTGAGTATATAACTCTTGCAATGCTTGCCAAGAAGCTCAATATTAAACCGCCATCAATATACAATCACTTTGACGGTCTGCCGGGGATTAAAAGAGAACTGACCATTTTTTCTCTTGAAAAACTCTTCAATAGCCTGGCAGAGGAAGCGGAAGGCCAGGCTCGAGGGGAAGAAGCAGTGATGGCCTTAAGTCGGGCGTATTTAACCTTCGCAAGAAGTAATCCCGGTCTGTACGAGTTCGCATTATCAGCCCCTGATCCTGCGGATGAATATGTTCATGACGCCGGCAAAAACATCGTTGAACTCGTCGTATCTGCGATTCGGCCTTTTAAACTGTCAGAAGAGGAAGCGATTCATGCTGTACGCGGGTTAAGAAGCCTGATGCATGGGTTTTCATCGCTAGAGCAAAGGGGTGGCTTCGGTATGCCGCTTGACTTGGATGAAAGTTACCAGCTGGCAGTCACTGCTTTTATTAAAGGCTTGAAAAAATAAAGCGAATTTCCATCTTCTGAAATAGATTCCAAAGCTACTCATATACATATGTATAGATGCAACTTTGAAAGAACAGGAGGCGCACTATGGATATATATGTGAGAAGAGGAGATTCTTTTTGGTATTTCAGCAATATTTTCAACATCCCTCTCCAGTTGATTATAGATTCCAACCGTGATATCGACCCAAATGCTCTGGATGTGGGACAGACGGTGAGGATTCCTGGTTTTGCAGCGGTGGATTATCGGATCCGTGCAGGGGATACTCTTTGGAAAATTGCCCAAAGCAGAAATCTGCAGGTGGATGCGCTGCTGCTGGCGAACCGCAATATTAATCCGAATGGTCTGTACATCGGACAGATGGTCAAGGTTCCGCTAAGAATCACCTGGCGGATTGTCCAGGGGAAGAAGAATTATGATTATGCCTCACTGATGAGTGATTTGAGAAGATTGGAAAATGTCTATCCGTTCATGAGGGTGCCTTCGATTGGCAACTCTGTTTTAGGGAAAAGCATACCGGAAACATTGATTGGGAACGGCAATAAGCGGGTTCATTATAATGGGTCTTTCCATGCCAATGAATGGATCACCACTCCCATCATCATGACGTTCCTGAACGATTATCTGCAGGCGCTGACAAATAAGTCCACCATAAGAGGCTTGTCCATGCAGAGCTTCTATGGGCAGACGACATTATCGGTTGTGCCGATGGTCAATCCAGATGGAGTCAATCTTGTGCTCAATGGGCCGCCTGAAGCAGAGCCATGGAATGAAAGAGTAGTAGAATTGAATAGAGGAAGCCAGGATTTCAGCGGATGGAAGGCTAATATCAGAGGTGTGGACCTGAACGACCAGTTCCCGGCAAAATGGGAGCTTGAAAAAGAACGCAACCCAAGCCAGCCGGGCCCAAGGGACTATGTTGGGCCAAATCCATTATCCGAGCCAGAAGCAATTGCGATGGCAGAGATGACGAGAAGGCGCGATTTTGCCAGGGTTCTAGCTTTCCATACCCAGGGAGAGGTCATTTACTGGGGCTTTGAAAACCTTGAGCCGCCTGAATCGGAGGCAATGGTCAATGAATTTGCCCGGGTGAGCGGTTACCAGCCGGTAAAAACGATTGAGAGCTATGCCGGCTATAAAGACTGGTTCATCCAGGATTGGCGCCGGCCAGGCTTTACAGTCGAACTTGGTTTCGGGATAAACCCGCTGCCGCTGTCCCAATTCGATGAGATATATGAAGAAGCCCTGGGAATCTTCCTTGCAGGACTTTATCTATGAAAAAGCAGATCACCTGAAAAGGTGGTCTTTTTAAATTGTATTTATATGGTAAAATTGAAAGAGTACGAGAGGGGGGAGTTAATTGACTTATACAGGAAATATATCCAAAGATATTTTGTGGAGTATCATTATCATGAGTGTATTTATCCTGCCTAATTTAAGCTGGATGGTCCGGGCTTCTATTACTCTTGCTGTGCTGGTAATTACTTTACATCAAATCCAATTAACGATTACCCCAGATTACCTTGAATATAAAATTAAATTCTTTAAATTTACAATTTACCGGAAACTGCTGACTCCGGATAATATCAAAAAAATAAAATTCGGCCGGATTGGCTGGTCGACTAAGAATGCAGTGGTGAAGGTTAGAAGGGGCTGCAATTTCAGCGTTGGATACTTTCACAGCGAACAGCTGATAAATGAGCTTGAAGAGTTCGCTCTTGCCAATAATATCGAAATTCAAAAGACGCGAGATTATCTGCTGCTGGAAAAATACTATTCTCATAACTAAAAGCATCGGGCAAATAGCCCGATGCTTTTGCAATGTTTATTTTTCAAAAATGCTGTTGGACAGAAGTCGGAATAGATAATCGGTATGGTCACGGAAACCAGCTTCGAGGCCGATCATTGTTACATCCTTATCCTGTTCTTTAACGATGACTGCCTTGCCCTGTGCTTCATTGTTGTTTTTCCAGTGGCCGGCTACAAAGAAGTCGGAGTTGTCATCGAATGTTGCGGATACTTCATCGTTATCGGTGTTTTCATACCATACAGGACGATAAACAAAACCGAGATCGTCCTCGCTATATCCTCCCGTCACACCTTGGCCGCTGTAATCAACTTTTGCAATACCATTGCTGCTGTAGCCTGCAACGACAATATCGTCATCAGTAAGTCCCAATGTCTTTGTCGCGAGGGAGGCACCAGCCCCAACTGCGATATATTTTCCGCCATTATTTAAAAATTCATCTACATTTGCTTTGAAACTATCAAACTGAGCTGGATTTTGGAATCCGAACTCTTTATTACCCGCGCGTGACTGAGTTTTGGCAATCAAGCCTTCCGTTCCGCTGTATACGAATACGTCGAAGCTGGAAAGACCTTGTTCTGCAACGTCTGAAGGAGTTACTTCAGTAACGGTGAAGCCAAGACGTTTCAGAGCGAGTTTTGTACCTGAGTGAGATTGAGCCTTGTTCATGCCGCCGTCTTTCAATATAGCGACCTTCATGTCAGCCACTTCAACTGCATCGGTTGGCACTTTTGCTGATTCAATGTGCAATCCGGATGCTTTTATTGCTGCTGAAACTACATTCGCAGCTGCTTCTGTGTAAAAGTTGCCTTCAGAATCACGCTTTACAGAAACGCCTTGCTGAAGAAGAGTGTTTACAAGATTTACGGCTTTCACAGAACTGTTCGGAATCAAGAATGGACCTTTACCAATGACAGAACCTTGCCCCTGGATTTGGTTCACTTTAGTCGCTGTCACATCAAATTCACTTTTAACCGCAATGGCCTCAAAGCCCCAGAGTTCTGGCAGGCTCCATGCTGAGATATCATACATGGCATCAACGTCTTCGGTGATGTCCTCGCCATCCCAGAGCATCGTATTGGCTAGGCCGGCTTTTGCCTGATCCATTTTCACGAGGTATGTGCCTTTAGGATAAGACTTTCCGTCCGCTGTAAAAGCTTTGGAAGCCTGGACGACTTCGATGTCGTTTTTTTGCAGATGATTAACTGCCTTTTGTGTTACGGTTGGATCTTCAGAATCAACAGGCAGCACATAGGCAGTCGGGAAGAAGCCTTCTTCATGGAATGGGTGATCAAAGTTGATGCCACGCTTGAACATCTCAATCTGATCCTTGATCATATCCTGCTTGTTATCCGTAGCATTTTTCAGGGCGCCCATGATGGCGTCATACATCCAGCGAACGCCGTCTTCATCATTTGTTGGCGCTTCTAGGGTGTGGCCATATGCGCCGTGGTACATTGCATACATCGGAGTGAAAATCGGCGGATAATCATCCCAGCCTTCCGCGTCATCACGCTGAGGAATGTAGGTTCCTTCCATTGACTGATAGAGGCTGCCGGTAAAGCTGTTCTTGTTGGACATAATTTCTGTTTCCATCGCTTCTGCCTGGTCCATTGCCCATTTTTCATAAAGGTCATATTCGTAATTTGGATTATGGGGAACTGTACATGGTTCAATAAGACCCTGCTTGTTCGGTGCATAATTTTTTACATAGCCATGAGTATCAAGGAAGACCATGGGATTCCATTCCTTAATCAGGGCTACAGTTTCCTGGGTTTCTGGCTGTGACTGGGTGATGAAGTCACGGTTTAAATCGATTCCTTCTCCGTTAAAACGTGTAGCATCAATCCGTCCATCAGGATTCTGGACAACATTGAAAATCAAGATGTTATTTTCCAGGATTTCTTTCGTGGTGTCATCATTCTCAAGTGCAAAGCGCTCGATCAGCTGCATGACCGCATCACTGCCGATAAACTCGGTACCATGGATGGAGCCATTGATCATGATTGGCACCTTGAAGTCAGGGTTATTTTCAATCCATTCCTGTGCTTTGCCAGGGTTCTTGAACATTTGTTTTCTTAATGCCTGAATCTTGCCAAACTTGCCCTGAGAGTCAGGTGCAGCTATCGTAACGACATAAAGGGGCTGTCCTGTTGATGATTGGCCCTTTACATCTACCTTCACACGATTGGATTGCTTCTCGATTTGTTCAAGCTTGTCGCCGATTTCCGAGAATTTCATAAAATCATAGTTTTCACTGTTGAATAAACTTCCGTCCTTTTCCTCATATGCATTTACATAATTCCATTTGAGTGACTCAGCGAGCGCGGGAGTCCATGGCGAGGATGCCAGTAAGCTTGCGGCGACAACACCAGAGATAATCTTTTTATGCTTCATTTATGTATTCCTCCAAAATATGTTTTGTATATTTATTCATAATAAGTATTAAAAATTATTTCGGCAATCGTACAATATTCCTAAATTTTAGTACCGGTATCATAACCCTTGATTCTGTTGGATTTTTGACTGGTTGGGAAATAAATCAGAATGAGGATATAGGAAGATAGTCACCAGGCAGAGGCAAATAAAAAAACAGGGCGAGTTGCCCTGTCTTATTGCGGCTGCATTGTTCGGTTGCGACGCTTACGGTTCCACTGTCTTGCTTTATACTTCTGTTCAAGTTCAGCCACAGGTTTTGCAACAAGTGCGTTTTTGAATTCTACCGGTGTCTGTTTTACTGAAAAAACAACGGTATTGACGGCTTTCTTTTTCTTTTCAAAATCAGTCATCAGCTTCTGCTGCTTAAACTTCAGTGAATCGGTTTCTTCTTTGATAGCATTCGTTTTGTTCTGTACCCGGGTTGCAGTCTCTTGAAGACTATCGATCGTTGGCTTGGCATCTTTATATGTTTTATAAACAACATAACCAAGATAACCCAGGGCTGCCACGATGACAGCAATACTTATATAGACAATGATCATGAAGCCTGCCTCCTTTTACATTTGGATCTAAATCTAATCATTCCATTACAAGTACAATACCCAATTTAAGCTGAGACATAACTGCTATTCAAAAGAAAGGTGGAAATTGCTAATTTTGAAGTATTTGTGAAATAGTACACAAACTCTAGTTGAAATGTGACGAACTTCACAAACAGGAGACTTAAATCACAATACAATTTATACATAGAGGAAATATCATTAATGAAAACTCCGGGACAGAAGCTTTAACTATGGGAGGACAAACGAAATGAAAAAGAAACTAGTCATGATAGGAAATGGAATGGCAGGAGTAAGGACGATTGAAGAATTGCTTAAACTTCGGCCAGATAGATATGAGATCACTATTTTTGGGAATGAGCCACATCCTAACTACAATAGAATTATGTTATCCACAGTCCTTCAGGGAGATAAGTCCATCGAAGACATTATCATGAATGACTGGGATTGGTATAAGAATAACGGTATCCAGCTTTATACAGGGGAAGCTGTAGTCGGGATAGACAAGCAGAAGAAGCAGGTCCTATCTGATCAGGGACGCAGGGTAGATTATGATGAGTTGGTCATCGCTACAGGCTCCAGCTCGTTTATTCTTCCTATGCCCGGATCTGATAAACAGGGAGTAGTCGGGTTTCGTGACATCCATGATTGTGAAGTGATGATCAAAGATTCCAGACAGTATAAAAAGGCAACTGTAATCGGCGGCGGGCTGTTAGGCCTGGAGGCAGCAAGAGGCCTGCTGAATTTGGGCATGGAGGTCGATGTTGTCCATTTGATGCCGCATCTGATGGAAAGACAGCTTGATGAAACAGCTTCTGAAATGCTGAAAAAAGAGCTGGAAAACCAGGGCATGAATTTCTTGCTTGAAAAGCAGACTACGGAAATTCTAGGAGACGATAGAGTAACCGGACTAAGATTCTCTGACGGTTCCGAAATCCAGGCAGATCTTATCGTCATGGCTGTCGGCATCCGCCCTAATGTCCAGCTGGCCAAAGATAGCGGCATTTATGTCAACAGAGGGATTGTTGTCAATGATTATATGGAGACAGATGTGCCGAATATATATGCGGTCGGGGAATGTGCGGAACATAGAGAAATCGTCTATGGACTTGTCGCTCCGCTGTATGAACAGGGAAAAGTACTTGCAGCGAAGCTCGCCGGTATCTTCACGACTCCTTATGAAGGGACGATTTGCGGCACCCAGCTGAAGGTATCTGGGTGTGATTTGTTCTCAGCAGGTGAAATCGGTGATGACGAAGGAACGAAATCAATCAAGGTCCACAATGAGTTTGATGGAATCTACAAGAAAATTGTCATTCGTGACAACCGGATTGCCGGGATTGTACTTTATGGTGATACAAAGGACAGCAACCGGCTGTTCAGGATGCTGACGAAAAGAGAAGACATCAGCGGTATAACAAGTGTCTCGATTCTTGAAGCAAACGGCTGCTGTGGCGGTGGAGAAGCAGGCGATGTAGCAGCGATGGCTGATGACGAGCTTGTCTGCGGCTGTAATGGTGTCACAAAAGGAACGATTGTTGACGCGATCCTTACTAATGAGTTGACTACTGTTGAAGAAGTAGGTGGCTGCACTAACGCGGGCCGTTCATGCGGAAGATGTAAATCACTCATATCCGACATCCTAGCATATACACTTGGCGACCAATATGATACTTCGGCGAAAAAAGCAGGGATCTGCGGATGTACAACTTTAAGCAAAGACGAAATTGTTGCCGAAATCAGGGCTAAAGGCCTGACGAATGTCAGGGAAGTCATGAATGTTCTGGGCTGGTCCCAGGAGGAAGGTTGTTCGAAATGCCGTCCAGCGATCAACTATTACCTTGGTATGATCAATTTTGACGGCTATAAGGATGAACGAGATTCTAGGCTGGCTAATGAGAAAATGCATGCCAACATCCAGAAGGATGGGACATATTCAGTTGTTCCAAGAATGTATGGCGGTGTGACGACTGCTGCAGACTTGAAGAAAATTGCCGAAGTTGCCGAGAAGTACGATGTGCCTTTGGTAAAACTGACGGGTGGACAGAGAATCGGCCTCTTCGGTGTCAACAAAGAGGATCTTCCTTCAATGTGGGAAGAACTGGGAATGGCATCAGGCTATGCGTACGGAAAAACATTGCGTACCGTAAAAACCTGTGTTGGCGAAAAGTTCTGCCGGTTTGGAACTCAGGATTCAATGGGGCTTGGAATTGAGCTCGAGAAAAAGTTTGAGCGCCTTGATACACCGCATAAGGTCAAGATGGGAGTTTCTGCTTGTCCAAGGAACTGTGCGGAATCCGGAATTAAAGACATTGGTTTTGTAGGGGTCGATGGCGGCTGGGAAATCTATATCGGGGGAAATGGCGGAACAGACCTGCGTGCTGCCGATCTGCTTGATACCGTTAAGACAAAAGAAGAGGTAATGGAAATTACCGGAGCATACCTCCAATACTACCGAGAAACAGCTGCCTATCTTGAAAGGACTGCTCCTTGGCTTGAGAGAATGGGACTTGAACATGTCAAAGAAGTCCTCGCCGATGAGAGGATGAGAAAACAGTTAAACGAAAGACTGGATAAGACATTGGAGCGCTATAACGAGCCGTGGCAGGAAGCGATTTCTGATAATGGAATAAAAGAAAAATACTACCAAGTACGAAACGTAACAGTTGAATAGGAGGATGGATGATGATGCAGGAAACAATGGTGAGAATCAAGCTGGCGGATTATGATTCCCTTCCTGTGGGGGCTGGGCAGGCAGTTACAGTAAATGGCGAGAACATCGTCTTGTTCCGGATATCCAATGGAGATGTCAAAGCGGTTGAGAACCGCAGTCCCCACAGAAAAGGCGGGACCCTTGCCGATGCACTCGTAAGCGGGAAGTTTATCTATTGTCCAGTCTACGACCTGAAGATCTCCCTGGAAGACGGGAAAGTTCAGGCTCCAGATACAGGAGAAGTAAAAACGTATCATGTTGAAGTAATCGAAAATGAAGTGTATTTAACTATATGACCTAAGAGGGGGGACTTTCCTTCTTCATAATTGAAAGGGCGGGAACACAATGGAAGAAGGAAGAGCATTTTTAGTTGGAGCAGGACCAGGAGACGTACAGCTGATAACAGTTAAGGGGATGGAAGCAATTAAAAAGGCGCAGGTCATTCTATATGACCGCCTTGCCAACCCGAAACTGCTGGATTATGCTCCTGCAGATTGCGAGCTGATCTACTGCGGCAAGCTCCCGGACCGGCACGTCCTTCGCCAGGAAATGATCAATGACCTTCTGGTTGAAAAAGTGCTTGAAGGTAAAATCGTAGTCCGCCTCAAGGGCGGCGATCCTGGCGTGTTTGGGCGCGTAGGCGAGGAAGCAGCTGCTTTGGCCGAAAATGGCCTTTCTTTTGACATTGTTCCGGGAATCACATCAGGAATATCTGCACCGCTTTATGCAGGAATTCCCGTCACACACCGTGAATTTGGTGAATCCTTCGCGGTTGTGACTGCCCATGACAAATCTGAAAATGGCCATCCAAAACTGGATTGGAAAGGGCTTGCCACCGGCATTGACACAATTGCCTTTTATATGGGGATTTCAAATCTTCCATATATCAGCGGAAATTTGATTAAGCATGGAAAACCGGAGGACACCCCGGTGATCCTCATTCAGTGGGGAACCTTCTCCCGGCAGCAGACTTTGGAGGGAACTCTGGCTAATATTGCTGCCAAAGCGAAGGAAGTGAATTTTACGAACCCTGCAATCACTCTTGTTGGTGACATTGTATCGCTTCGAAAGAAGTTGAACTGGTTTGAAAAGAAACCTTTGTTTGGTAAACAAATAATGCTTGCACGAACAGGAACGGATGAGAGTGAACTGGCGAAGGAATTGATGGACCAGGGAGCAGATGTGATTGAATTCCCGAAATGGAAGAAAGTTTCCGTACCTGTTGATCAAACAGTGATCAAGCGAATTGCTGATTACGAGCAAATTCTTTTTACCTCTCCTGAAAGTGTTGGGGAATTCTTCGAAATCTTATTTTCAGAAGGAATCGATATCAGAAGGGTGAAAGCAGACTTTTACGGCTGTTCAACAAAGTCTGTCAAGGCATTGAATGAAAAGGGCTTTTTTGCAGAAGTGGATGGGAAGATGTCTCAAGAAGGAAAGCTGTTAATCGTAGGTGACAGTGATACCGCCTATAAGCATCCTCATGCTGAAAGGTTCGTCACATCCAAAAAGGTCATCGACGAGCAATTCACGCCTATTATTAAAAGAGTACTTGAGGAAGCTTCTGTAAACACAGTTATTTTGCCAAGCACCAGGTCTATCAAAACAATGATAGAAGAAGGGATCCTCAAAGAAATCATTCCGCAGCAGCTTTTGAAAACAGCAAAGATTGTTTGCATGGGAGTTAAGACGGCAGAGACTGCAGGCGAATATGGTATTGCAGCTGATAAAGTGCTGGAAGCGCCGGATAAAACTGCTGTGGTCGATTGTTTGGCTAATAAAGAATCTGAACTGGCATCCGTGTAATCGATTTGTTTTAAAGGAGAGAAAGATATGGAAGCAACAGTATTCATCAGCCATGGCAGCAGAAGTGAGCAAGGAAACAAGGTGTTTGTGTCATTCATCGAGAAGATAATATCCACAGGGGAAAGAACGAATGCAGCCTATGGATTCCTTGAAAATGCCCGGCCAGCCATATTCGAAGCGGTCGAATCATGTATTTTAAAGGGTGCATCATCAGTAACCGTCGTTCCGGTATTGCTGCTTCCGGGAATCCATGCGAATGTGGACATTCCGGCTGAATTGGAAAGAGTCAGACAAAAGCACCCAGAAACAAAGATTTTCTATGGCGAGCCACTCGGTGTAAATGAAACGATCCTGGAAATCGTTCTGGACCGTTTAAATAAACAAGGATTTTCAGGCATGAACTCAGAGACCGTCCTGCTCGTCGGACATGGCAGCAGAGATCCCCTGGCAGCGGTGGAATTCGAGAAGCTGGCAGGCAGGGTTCAGGAGAAAGTCTCGGCAAAAGTTGATACTGGATATATAACAACACAGCCATTTTATGGAGAAAAGCTCTTGGGAAGCTACTCGTCATCAAAGATTTATATTTTGCCATTCTTGCTGTATACAGGCGGTTTTACCGCTAAAATAGAGGAAACAGTACACAATGTGTTGGATCAATATCCTGAAAAAGAGATTGTCCTGTGTGAACCAGTAGGCTTTGATGAACGATTGGGCGAACTGCTTCTGCAAAGAGTTGATGAAGCAAGAGCAAGGTGAACTTAAAATCTCGGTCTTAACTGCTAAATTTGTGAACATCGCCAATAAAATTGTGAACTCCGCCAATAAAATATATTCCGTAGTCAACATAGCCAATAAATGGAGAGTGAAAGCATGATATACCCTATAAATGTACAGATACGGGATCGGAATGTCGTAGTGATTGGCGGGGGCAGAGTTGCTCAACGTAAAGTCTATGGCTTGCTGGATGCTGGAGCGAAAGTGAAGGTAGTGAGCCCGGAATTAACAAGCGAATTGCTGCGGCTATCCGAAATCGGCGAAATTTCCTGGCGGCCTGAACCTTATGCAAAGGAAGATCTTGAAGGAGCTTTGCTCATCGTTGCCGCCACTAATGACGGAGAGACGAACCTGGCAGTTAAAAGGGATGCAGCACCATATCAATTGGTTAACCTTGCAGATCATCCGGAGGAATCGGACTTCCAGGTCCCATCCGTCATGAAAAGAGGCACATTGACCATTGCCGTCTCTACATCGGGAGCAAGTCCGGTACTGGCAAAAAAGATTTGCCGCCAGCTAGAGCAGATGTTTGATGAACAATATGAGAGCTACGTGGAGTTCCTGGCATCCAGTCGTAAAGAAATCAAGGCGACTGTCAAAGATGAAACAGTAAGAAGGAAGCTTCTGAGTACAATAGCAGACGAAAGTTTCTTAAAGGAGCCCTATCGAGAAGAAAGGTTTGCCAGGCTGCTTGAAGAAGCGATAAGTGAGGAGGGAAGGTAAAGCGCGAATGCGCACAATTACTGCCCTCTTTTTTTTGTTCAAATGTTCAGTTTTAACAAGGAATCGGTCCATACATGCAGGGAAATGCCGGAAATGATATGATGAAATGGAAAATATTATAAGATTGGAGTACCGTTTTATGAAAAAATTTGTCGTGTTCCTAAAAGATAAAAGGAAAGGCAAACTGGAACCAAGCCTGTTGACAAGGCATATTGAACACCTCAGGAATTTAAACCGGGAAGGGAAACTGATGGTTGGCGGCCCGTTAAAAAATAACGAGCAAGCAATGATCATCCTTAATTGCGATGATATTGATGAAGCACTCAAACTTGTCGAAAGTGACCCGTTCATAAAAGAGAAATATTACAATACATATGATATCAACGAACTTATCGTGGCCAACGAAGAAAATAACTGGCTGATAGACAGCCCGCAGACGACAGGGAATCTGGTTCATTAGGAATAAAAAAGGACTTCCAGCAAGTGTGGAAGTCCTTTCCAGGATACTATATCCTATTATTTTGTTTCTGCTTCAACGATAACTTCTTCAGTAGTTTCTTCAGGTGCTTTTTCAAATACTGCAAAGACAGCAGAGATCAATGCAGCAAATTTCTTCGCGATTTCACTTGCATATTCACTCGCTTTAGACGCAGCTTTATTAGCAGCAGAAGGGTTAACTTTAGCTTCTTCAGTCACTTCTTCAGAAGCAGTTTCATCAACAACAACCTCTTCAGTCACTTCTTCAGTAACAGTTTCGTCAGCAACAACTTCTTCAGTCACTTCTTCAGTAACAGTTTCGTCAGCAACAACTTCTTCAGTTGCTTCTTCAGAGGCAGTTTCATCAGCAACGACATCTTCAGTTGCTTCTTCAGAGGCAGTTTCATCAGCAACGACTTCCTCAGTCACTTCAACAGACAAAGCAACAGCTGAGTTTTTGTTAGCTTTTTCTTTAGCGACATCACTTGCATTAAAAGCTTTAGACTTCATTTTGTTAGCAATAGAAGGAGATACTTTTGCGTCTTCTTCGGTAGCTTCTTCTTCAGTGACATCTTCTTCAGTGACATCTTCTTCAGTGACATCTTCTTCAGTGACATCTTCTTCAGTAACGTCTCCTTCAGTAACGTCTTCTTCGTTTACATCTTCTTCAGCAACTTCTTCTTCACTGAATTCCACAGACAAAGCTACAGCAGAATTTTCGTTAGCTTTCTCTTTAGCAACATCGCTTGCATTGAAAGCACTAGACTTCATTTTGTTAGCGATAGAAGGAGATTCCTTATCTTCAGTATCCTCTTCCTCTTCGTCTTCTTCTTCAGTTTTCACTGTTGCATCTGTATCAAGATCGATGTCTTCAGAATCAGAGTCATTTTCTTCGTCTTCTTCAGTTTTTACAGTTGCGTCTGCATCAAGGTCAATGTCTTCAGAATCCTCATCGGATTCTTCTTCATCTTCCTTTTTCATTTCAGTGTCAGCGTCAAGCTCAGCATTTTCTTCTTCTTGTTCTGTTGCTGCATTTTCTTCAAGCTCAGGAGTTTCTTCTGATTCAGCATCTTTTTCAGTGTCATCAGTTACAACTGGCTCTGCTTCAACAACCTCTTCAACTACATCTTCTACAACTGGCTCCTGAGTAACAACTTCTTCAGTTGGAACTTCCTCAGCAGGTGCTTGCTGAATAGTTGAGTGAACTGCTGCGTTTGGTGCTGCGTTCTTTTTAGCCGTTTCACTTGCATGAGTGCTAGCTTGTGATTTTGCTGCTTTTTCCTTAGATTCTGCTTTTGGTGCTTTTACTTGTGGCTTGGCAGCAGGCTTTGCTGAAACAGCAGGCTTTGCTTTTTCAGCTTTTTCAGCAGACTGACCCTTTGCTGGTTTCACTGCGTGAGATTGTTCAACCTTAACTTTTTCAGGTCCTGCTGCTTGGGTGAATTGCCCTCCAGTCAGTACCCCGATTGACATTACTCCAGCTAACATAAAAGACTTCACAACTTTTGTTCCATTCATATAGTTATTCATTTTAATAATTCGCTCCCTTTTATTTAACGTTTTCCGTGGCTATTGCGTCGGTATACGGTAAAAAAGCAGGAGCTTTGAGCGGTGGCGGTGATGGCGGGGCATTGACCCACTGGCTTTGAAAAACAGCAACTCGCGATGTATACGGCTGCAGGAGATTTAAATTAAATGATTCATCCCAAACAAACCACTTATCGTTAATGAAAGTGCTCGCGTTTCCATAACTTGTCCTGTCACTTGACGGCCCCCCTGAAGCCTTCGTGCGTGAAGGAGGGTTAGGAATGTTGTCACCCTTAGGATACCTCTCGTTCTTGGATGAATCCTTTTCATCATCTTTAACTAAAGGCGTTTCTTTGCTTGCCGTCTTTGCTGTAGATTTAACTACTGACGGTATCGCTGCTGACTCCTTGGATGGCTCAACCTTTTCCTTTAACCTAGGTGATCTGCGCTGTGTTTCTTTTGCGTAATTCCCCTTATTATGTTTGGACTTTAAAGCATCTTTATTGCTTAGTTTATTGCTATGCTTTGTTCTATGTTTTTCCTGTTTTGACTTCTCGTTGATCAAAGCTTTTGCCTTTTGAGGCAGGGGCGCTTTCTCATTTTTCTTGAATGATTGAGCTTTCCTATTTGATTCCACTGCTTTAGCAGGCTTCTGTTTCGGTTTTGCCTGGGCTGGTTTTTGAACGACTGGCTTCTGCACCGGCTGGTTTTTGGCAGCAGGTTTTGCTGGAGTCTTTTCAGAAGTCTGGGAATTCTCAGCCTTATCTGGCAGAGTAACTTGTTCAGCAGCCACAGGCTTTCCGGCATTTGACCCTTTTTCAGCAAAAGCGATGTCAGGTACCAACATAGCTGCACCCGCAATAAAGCCAGTAATGATCAGTTGTCGGAAGTGCATTCTTTCACCTCCCTTCATAGCGGTATCTATCTTTCCGAAATAGCATTCAGATTTTTAAACCTCTTTTTGTCGGTTTTTGAAGGATTTTATAACAAACCGTTCTTTTAACCTAGCACCCTATGAGACATTTATCCTTTATTTTTGGTACTTATTATTCTTGGTGGTAAAAAGTTGGTATTCCTCTCTCTTGCCCTTTTAAAAAAAAGGAGTAGAATGTTAGTTATGCTTTAACCGTTTAAATGAAAGAAGGAAACAACGTGAAAAATCTTCAAATCTATTTAATACTTACTGGGGTCATGTTTTTGTGGGGAATGAATGTAACGGCCCTAAAAGTTATAGTAGGGAATTTTCCGCCAATCACAATCACTTCTCTCCGCGTCTTCACGGCTGGAGTCTCGGTGTTTATCATTCTATTTTTCTTGAAAAAAGTACGGATGCCGTACAGGCAGGAGTGGAAATATATATTAGGCGGGGCAATCCTGAATGTCACTGGCCACCATTTATTCCTTGGCATTGGTTTAAAAGTGACATCTGCTGTTAACGGTGGTCTGATCCTCGGCATGGGCCCATTGCTGACGGCTTTGATGGCAATTTTATTCCTTGGGAAACGTCTGACATTTGTACGGACACTCGGTTTTATCTTTGGAGGGATTGGCGTCTCGTTGACTGTGATGGCAGGGAGCACAGGACTGTCAGGCATGTCGATTGGTGATTTTTATGTATTTCTGTCCATACTATCTCAGGCGATCAGCTTCATCATTATTTCAAAAGCAGCAAAAACACTGGATCCCCGTCTGCTAACAGGATATATGCTGATTTTCGGCTCAATCCTGATGTTTTTTATCGGACTATGGAAGGAACCAGGTGGATTAGCAAGCTTAAGTAATGGTTCCCTAGGAGTGTGGAGCGTGTTTTTCGCTTCAGCAATCTTCGCGACCGCAGTAGGGCACATGCTCTACAATTACGCAATTGGCAAAGCCGGACCAGCGGAAGCATCCATTTTCCTGAACCTGAATACATTCCTGTCAATCATGTTCGCAGCCATCTTCCTCGGGGAGCATATTACCTCTTCGCACCTGCTGGGATTAATTTTTATCGTTTCCGGTGTCATATTCGGATCAGGAGCACTTGAGGAATTGTTGCTGAGAAACCGGATAAAACGGAACGCAGCTTAATATCGAAATTAAATGCAGGGCTTATGCTCTGCATTTTTTTCGCTAAAAAGAAACCCTAGGTATTAAAATCGACTTTAGGCCAACGGGGAATAAATTAGCTTCAACGGTGAATAACTCGGGATCAACGGGGATTAAATTCGATTCAACGAGGATAAAAACCAATCCAACGGGGATAAAGCATTCTATCTAGTAAAAAATGACACAAGCCTGGATTGAAGTCTGCAGCTCAAAGTCTCCAAGTGTCCATTTTTCCATGAAACTGTCCTATAACTGGACACTTATCTCTAATAACCCCTTAATGTTCATGCAAAACAGACCTGGCACGATTCTTGCTTTATATAAAACTAACAATTTTAGAGAAGTGGGGGTCAAAAATTATGAAAATGAGTGAAGTAAGAGCGATTGTTACAGGCGGAGCGTCTGGGTTGGGAGAAGCAACTGTCAGGAGAATCGTAGAGCAAGGGGGGAAGGCAGCGATCCTTGATTTATCTGTAGAACGCGGGGATGCTCTCGTTAAAGAACTTGGAGAACAGGCAATATTTATTAAAACGGATGTAATAAGTGAGAAAGAAGTATTGAATGCGATCAACAAAGCAATTGAATCATTGGGGTCGATCAACACGGTTGTTAACTGTGCAGGAATTGGAGTTGCAGGCAAGCTGTTATCACGAAAAGGTGTCCATTCCCTGGACATGTTCTCAAAAGTAATTTCCATCAACTTGATAGGAACCTTTAATGTCATCAGGCTTGCTTCAGAACAGATGTCAAAAAATGAGGCGAATGAACTTGGCGAGCGGGGCGTCATCATTAATACAGCATCTGTTGCCGCGTTTGATGGCCAGATCGGGCAGGCTGCCTACAGTGCTTCAAAAGGCGGTGTTGTCGGCATGACGCTGCCAATTGCCAGAGAGCTTGCTGCATATGGGATCAGGGTCATGACAATTGCACCAGGGCTTTTTCATACGCCAATGTTCGATTCTCTCCCAGCAGAAGCAAGGGATTCTCTAGGAAAAATGGTACCATTCCCGCAGCGTCTGGGTTATCCCGAGGAATATGCGCTGCTTGCTGAAAGCATCCTGACCAATCCAATGCTGAATGGCGAAACAATCCGCCTAGACGGAGCCATCCGGATGCAGCCGAAATAATTTCATTGTAACGCATTTATATTGATTAAAGTCATGCACCTTTAAAACCTGCTCCTCATCTGGGAGCAGGTTTTTTTACATTCAATAAGTGTACCTTTCCGCAGCAGTGCTATATAATTGAAGTTATAATATTCAGAAATCTCTCAACTGAAGGAGGGAAATGAATGATTGAATTCAAGAATATTGTGACGCCTGTCGACTGCAAGGTCACGGAAAAAACAACATTAAGAGAGGCAATTGGAATTTTCAAAGAAATGAAATGGAATCTTCTGCCCGTGACAGACGCCGAGCGGAATTTGCAGGGCGTTTTTACCCGGAGCGGGCTTTATCAAATGATTCTGGATGGCAGTCCGCTGGAGGCACCAATCCAGCCATACATAAAGAAGCAAGCAAGGTCCATCCGTATTGACACCCCTTACCGTGAAATCGAGCAAATTGTTAAAACGAGCAAGGTTGGGACAGGGGTCGTGCTTGATGAGCAGGATAAGGTCATCGGTTTACTGACCAAAACCGATATGGTGGTCGCTCTGTTAAAATCTGCGAATACACTCAAGGACCAGCTGGAAACGATCCTGAAGCATTCCAATATCGGTGTGCTCATGACTGACGGCAGGATGATGGTGGTGTATGCAAATGAAGCATTTGCCAAAATCAGCGGCCGGTCCGTTGAATCAATCATTTCTAAGGAGATCGGCGAGGTTTTTCCCGGCTTGTTGAATGAAGAAAATTCACCCCATCATTATGAAAAGTTCAAATCAATTCTACATATCTCTTCCTATGAAACAGTGAATCATGAGGAAGGGAAGATTCTGTTATTCCAGGATATTTCTGAATTTGAAAAAATGGCAGAAGAACTGGAGACGGTCAAAAAGCTGAAGCTGACAATCGAGACGACGCTCGAGAATGCATATGATGGAATCCTGATGACAGACGAAAAGAACATGATCACGATGGTCAGCCCGCCGTTGCTTGAATTGTTCAATTTGGAAAAAAAAGAAGTTTTGTATAAACCGATTGATCAAGTACTTCCTCAGCTGAAGCTTGGCAATGTATTTAGCTCAGAAATGGCGGAGGTAAGCGATTTTCACCAGATAAACGGAATAAGATATATTGTACATCGGATTCCAATCAAAAAGGATGGCAAGGTGATCGGAGCGATTGGAAAAGTGATGTTCCGCCAGCTGAATGAGGTCAACGATCTGTTCAAGAGACTCCAGAAAGCGGAGAACAAGGCAAGCTTTTACCACCAGCAGCTGCAGAAATCAGAGTCGGCGAGGTTCACCTGGGATCATATTTTCAGCGAAGATCCTTATATGGAAAAATTAAAGAAGAGTGCTGCCAAAGCAGCGAAAGGAAGGTCAACTGTCCTGGTCAGGGGTGAAAGCGGTACAGGGAAAGAATTGTTCGCGCATGCCATCCATAACAGCAGCGCCCGGAGCGAAGGCAAGTTTGTTGTTGTCAATTGTGCCGCGATCCCGGAGGACCTGCTCGAATCAGAGTTCTTCGGATATGAAGAAGGTGCCTTTACAGGGGCAAAGCAGCGCGGTAAAATCGGGAAGTTTGACCTTGCGAATGGCGGGACGCTTTTCCTCGATGAAATCGGCGATATGTCACTCTCCCTTCAGGCGAAACTATTGAGGGTCCTGCAGGAGCGGGAGTTTTACAGGGTCGGCGGAAATATCCGGGTGAAGGTCGATGTCCGTATTATCGCAGCGACAAACCGCAACCTGGAAGAAATGGTGAAGCGGGGAGAGTTCAGGGAGGACCTTTATTATCGCCTGAACGTCATATCGTTGAATATTCCGCCGTTAAGGGAACGTGTTCATGATGTCGAGTATTTGATCATCGGTTTAATGAAAGAATTGAATTCGATGCTGGGCACGAGCATCACCGGTATCTCTTCAAAGGCAAAGACCGCACTACTACGATATGAATGGCCGGGCAATGTGAGGGAACTGCGAAATGTTCTTGAACGCGCGATGACCTTTGCCGAGCATGGGAAAATTCAGGCTGAGGACCTGCCGGACTATCTAATCTCTCAGTTATCCAGCCCGCTTGGCGAACAGATTAGCCTTGCAGAAGATGCCGAGCTTGGAGCCATCAGAAAAGCGCTCTCCCAGGCGAACGGAAACAAAGCAAAGGCAGCAAGGCTTTTAGGCATCAGCCGCTCAGGACTTTATGAAAAAATAAAGAAATACCAGCTGAGCGTGTAAGAACTATATGTATTTTAAAAAATACTGGCATGATGCCGCCTTTCTTTTTGTTTGGACTGCTGCTATTCGTCTTATTACCTGTGGAAAAAAGTAAATTTGCACATATCTTCTGCGAACTGGAAAAAATTAATGATTTTTTCCAGTTCGCCAATAAATTTTGGATATGGCCAATAAAGTTGTGAACTTCGCCACTAAAAAAATTAAGGACATGAACTACCCTGTAAACTGCTGAAACGAGCAATAAAAAAAGATTTCTCCCGGAATTTTTTGTTTTATTGGTTCAATAACCACCTTCTATTTAAATGTCCAAATACAGTGTCCAATTTTCGGACACTTTGCAGGGCACATATGCTTATTCCTCCTTGGTTGTCACTGTCTTCTCTATTTTTGGAAAATTGGCATAATTATTGCATATAAAATGATGAAGGCGTTTTCGAATTTGACCAGGGGGGAAGTTCTGTATGGATATCGGTTCATATTTAGCGCAAAATGCAAGGAAAACACCGGAGAAGCTCGCGATTCAATGTGAAGACAGGAGCTTTACATACAAGCAGTTTAATGAGGAAGTGAACAAGTTTGCCCACGGTCTGCTCAGTCTGGGGGTTAACAAAGGCGACAGGGTTGCTTTAATGATGAAAAACTCTGATCAGTTTGTGTTTGCTTTTTTTGCAGGAGCTAAAATCGGTGCGGTGATTGTGCCGGTGAATTTCCGCCTGACAGCATCCGAGGTCCATTACATACTCGAACAGTCCGGCACTGTGTTGGTGATTTGCGATGATGAGTTCGAGGATATCATTACTTCAGCACGTGAAGGAACAAATACAGCGCATGTTATCACTACTGGAACCCCTAAAGCAGTTGGACATCATTCATTCGATAAAGTCTTTTCCAAAAATGCCGATGATCCACAAATTGAAGTCAGCAATGATGATGATCTTGAAATCTTGTATACGTCCGGGACAACCGGCAGGCCCAAGGGTGCCCTGTTTGACCATAAACGAGTCTTCAATGTCGGCCTGACGATGATGATCAGCATGGGAATCAACCAGGAGGAAAGAATCCTCCATATCGCTCCGCTGTTCCACTCGGCACAGCTTAATCTATTCCTGTTATCAGGCGTCGTTCTTGGGGCAACCCATATCATCCATCGGGACTTTCATCCGGTTACAACGCTTGAAGCAATCCAGCAACATAAAATCACCCACTTTTTTGGAGTCCCGGCGATGTACAACTTTATGCTGCAGGTGCCGAATGCTTCTGATTATGACCTATCTTCGATCAAAAGATGCGGTTATGGTGCTGCACCAATGGCTCCAGAACTTGTCCGCAAAAGCATGGAGCTTTTCAAGACTGACCAATTTTACAATCTATGCGGCCTGACCGAGGCTGGTCCTGGCGGCATTCTGCTCGGTCCGGAAGGGCACAGGCACCACCTTGGAAAGGGAGGAAAAGCCGCGTTCCTGACAGAAGCTAGAGTGGTGGATGAAGAAGGTAAGGATATTAAGCCTGGGGCAGTCGGCGAGTTCGTCATCAAAGGCGAGTCCATCATGAAAGAATACTATAAAAAGCCTGAAGAAACGGCTAAAACAATCAAGGACGGCTGGCTTTATACCGGTGACCTAGCAACCGTCGATGAAAACGGATATATCACCCTGGTCGACCGGAAAAAAGACATGATCATTTCCGGCGGGGAAAATGTTTATTCAATTGAAGTAGAAGAGGTTCTTTATGAACACCCTGCCGTACTGGAGGCAGCAATCATCGGTCTGCCAGATGAGGTGTGGGGAGAAGCGGTCTGCGCAGTCATCGTGCCAAAGCAGGATGCAGTCGTTGATGAGCAGGAACTTAAAGCTTTTTGCCGCCAAAAACTTGCAGGATACAAAGTTCCGAGAAAAATATTTATCGAAGAGGCATTGCCAAGGAATGCTTCTGGTAAAATCCTGAAATACCAGCTTCGCCGGAAACTGAATGAAGTGAAGTTTTAATTATTTGAGTGAAAGGGGAGAGCATTTATGAAACATCCTTATTTAACGGATGACCATGAAATTTTTCGCAGGTCACTGAGGAAGTTTTTAGAGAAGGAGGCATATCCATTTTACGAACAGTGGGAGGAAGAGCGAATGATACCGCGATCCTTCTGGGAGAAAATGGGCGAGCAGGGCTATCTTTGCCCTGATATCGATGAAGATTACGGCGGCAGTGAAGTCGACTGGGGATTCGCAGTTGTCATCAATGAAGAACTTGAGAGGGTGGGCTCAGGTCTGGTTGGAGTAGGGCTGCATAACGACATTGTGGTCCCATATATTACTGCCTACGGGACAGAAGAACAGAAAAAACGCTGGCTGCCAAATTGCACGACAGGTAAAGCCATTACGGCGATTGCGATGACGGAGCCAGGGACAGGGTCGGATCTGGCAAACATAAAGACAACAGCAATCCTTAATGGAGACCACTATATTTTAAATGGGCAAAAGACATTCATCACCAACGGAATCCAGTCTGATTTGATTGTCGTAGCCTGCAAAACCGATCCAAAAGCGAACCCAAAGCATAAAGGTGTCAGCTTGCTAGTCGTTGAGCGGGATACACCTGGTTTTTCCCGTGGGAGGAAGCTGAATAAAGTGGGGCTTCACTGTCAGGATACGGCAGAGCTTATATTCGAAGATTGCCGTGTTCCAAAGGAAAACCTGCTAGGTGAGGAAGGGAAAGGCTTCCTTTATTTAATGGAAAAGCTCCAGCAGGAACGACTGCTTGTTGCGATTGCCGCCCAGACCGCATCCGAGGTCATGCTGAAGCAGACAATAGAGTATGTAAAAAGCCGTGAAGCATTTGGCAAACCGGTCAGCAAGTTCCAGAATACGCAATTCAAGATTGTCGAGATGGCGACAGAAATCGAAATGGGCAGAGCTTTCCTTGACCAGCTGATTGCCGAGCATATCGAAGGCAAGGATGTTGTCACAAAGGTATCGATGGCAAAGTGGAAGCTGACAGACAGCGCGAGGAAAATCGCCGCCGAATGCATGCAGCTCCACGGTGGTTATGGATACATGGAAGAATACGAGATTGCGAGAAGGTTCCGTGATATCCCGGTTGCCAGCATCTATGCCGGAACGAACGAAATCATGAAAACCATCATTGCTAAAAACCTGGGTTTGTAGAAAATTAGATTTTCAGAAAGGAAGATGAACATGCGTGAAGTTGTAATCGTCGAAGCTGTCAGGACGCCTGTCGGCAGAAGAAAAGGGTTATTGAAGGATATCAGGCCGGATGAGCTGGCTGCAGGGGTTTTAAAAGAGGTTGTGCAGCGGGCCGGAATCGATGCAGGACTTGTTGAAGATGTCATCCTCGGCTGTGTGACACAGTCAGGCGAACAGGCCGGGGATATTGCCAGGGTAGCGGCTTTGACAGCCGGTTTCCCGATTGAAGTACCAGGAACAACGATTGACCGTCAATGCGGATCAAGCCAACAGGCAGTCCATTTTGCTGCCCAGGCAATCCTTGCTGGGGACATGGATGTCGTCATTGCCGGCGGCGTTGAGAATATGACACGTGTTCCAATGGGCTCCAATTACCAGGAGGCAAACCCGTTCAGCCCTAAATTAAGAGAACAATACGAGATGATCCATCAGGGATTATCTGCAGAACGGATCGCGGATAAATATGGTTTTACCCGTCAGGAACTGGATGAATTTTCTGCTGAAAGCCATCGTCGGGCTTTGAAGGCGCAGGCAGAGGGTTATTTTAAAAAAGAAATCATGCCGCTCGAGGTCACACTTGAAGATGGTGAAACAACTTTGATGACCGAAGATTCAGGTCCTCGCGAAGGAACGACGCCTGAGGTTTTGGCCGGGTTGAAAACGGTCTTTAAAAAGGACGGTGTCATCCATGCCGGGAACTCGAGCCAGATCAGCGACGGAGCAGGTGTCCTGCTTCTGATGAGCCGTGAAAAAGCTGAAGAGTTAGGCTTGAAGCCGCGGTTCAAGGTTCATACCAGGGTTGTGGTAGGTTCAGATCCGACATTGATGCTGACAGGACCGATTCCGGCAACGGAAAAAGTCCTCAAAAAAGCCGGCCTGAAGCTGGAGGATATCGATGTCTTCGAGGTGAACGAAGCATTCGCTCCTGTACCGATGGCATGGCTGAAGGAAACGGGAGCGGACCCATCAAAACTCAACCCAAATGGCGGAGCAATCGCGCTTGGCCACCCTCTTGGAGCGAGCGGCGCCCGCCTGATGATTTCGATGATGTCCGAACTTGAAAGGACCGGCGGACGCTACGGCCTGCAGACCATGTGCGAAGGGCACGGCATGGCAAACGCCACCATTATTGAACGTCTCGATTAAAAGGATGCCAGCATTTATTGGTGCTTTAAAAACAGCAAAAACTGGAAAAAGAGATCACCAATAAGGGTTATTGGCGTCTGAAAACAGCAGAAATTGGAAAAACAGATAAACCAATGAGGGCTATTAATGCCCGTAAATTCCAAAGTCGAAAGACTCAGGTCACCAATAGGTCTACTATATACAGCTGCTCTGTAAAGCATAAAATGACATTTTAATAGGAGGAATGCAAATGAGCACGACGATCGGAAAAATTTTTGACCTGACCGTAATGAAATTCCCGAACAAGGAAGCCCTCTATGATGTCCGCAGAAATGTCCGCTTTACTTATAGTGAATGGAATGATGAAGTGAACCGACTTGCCAATGCGCTCCTTGCTGAAGGAGTAAAGAAAGGCGACAGAGTTTCCACATTCACATTTAATACCGAGGAGTTGGGTACTACGTTTTTCGCCTGTGCGAAAATTGGGGCAGTCTTCAATCCAATCAATTTCCGTCTGATGGGAGAAGAGGTCGCGTTTATCCTTAGTGACGCCAGGCCAAAGGTCGTCATCTTTGAAAAGGCGGTCGAGCCAGTCATCGCGGCTATTGAGAAGCGATTCCCGCATATCGCTTTCTGGTACATCGACGAAGATACGCCAGAGTATGCCCAGAGCTACCATGAAAAAGTGAAAGCTGCGGAAACGAAGCCAGTTGAGATTGAAGTAGACGAAAATGACCTGTACGCGATTATGTACACAAGCGGGACAACTGGCAGGCCAAAAGGCGTTATGCACAAGCATCGCAATATGGTCGAGCAGAGCCTGATCGTTGTAGGAGCAACCAAACTGGGGGCAAATGATGTTGGCCTCGTAACTGCGCCAATGTTCCACTGTGCCGAGCTCCACTGTGCGTTCCTGCCTAGAATCCATGTGGGCGGCAGCAATGTCATTCTCCATCAATTCGCGCCAAAGAAGGTTCTTGAGCTGATTGATTCTGAAAAAATCACGAAGTTCTTCGCGGCTCCTACGATGTGGAATATGCTTCTTCAGGAGAACCTGGATGACTATAATATCGAAAGTCTAAAACTGGGACTGTACGGAGCTGCCCCAATGGCGCCGTCGCTTGTCCATGCCTGCCATGACAAGCTAGGCATCAAGCTAGTCCAGGCTTATGGAATGACGGAAATGGGTCCTGCAATCACTTTTCTTTCTGAGGATGACCAGCTGACAAAAGCTGGTGCGGCAGGCCAGGCTTGCCTTAACCATGAAATCAGGATTGTCCGGCCGAACGAGGATGGGCCATCCAATCCGGACGATATCCTGCCTCCAGGCGAAAGTGGTGAAATTATTGTCCAGGGTCCATGCATGATGTCAGGCTACTTCAACCGCGCAGAGGCTTCTGAAAAGGCGATGCATAAGGGTTGGTATCATTCAGGGGATATCGGCTACCTGGATGAAGAGGGATATCTCTGGGTCAAGGACAGGGTGGATGACATGATCATCAGCGGTGGTGAAAATATTTATCCGCGTGAGGTAGAAGATGTGCTCCATGCCCATAAAGGTGTGCTTGACGTTGCGATCGTCGGCCAGCCGGATGACCGCTGGGGCGAAACGGTGACGGCTTTTGTCGTTAAAAAAGATTCAAAGGTAACAGAAGAGGAATTGGATGAATGGTGCAAAAACAGCGACAGCCTGGCAAATTACAAACGCCCGCGCAAATACCTCTTTGTGGATGCACTCCCTAGGAATGCGAGCGGGAAAATCCAGAAATTCATGCTCAGAAAGCAAATGGAAGAATTGTTTTCAAAAGGGCAGCCGACGTAATGGAAAGGGTTTTTTAATATGCTGGAAGGAATTAAAATAATAGACTTCACCAATTATATCCCCGGACCTTTTGCGACGCTGAGACTGTCAGAACTGGGGGCTGAGGTTGTTAAAATCGAAGCTCCGGAGGGAGACCCGGCGAGGAATACAGGCGAAGGGTATGTATTTAACGCCCATAACCGCGGCAAGAAGAGCATTGTCATCAACCTGAAGCAGGAAGAAGGAAAGCTGCTGGCCCTTGACTTACTTGCCAGGGCGGATGTAGTTGTGGAGAGCTTCCGGCCGGGAGTGATGGATAAGCTTGGACTCGGTTATGAAGCGGTAAAAAAGGTCAACTCAGGAATCGTCTATTGTTCGGTGACAGGTTACGGCAGGGACGGAGAGATGAGCAGCCTGGGCAGCCATGACCTGAATTATATGAGCTTGAGCGGCGCTTTGGCCCAGATGAAGGACGATAAAGGAAGACCGGTTCATCCAACCCATACTTTTTCTGATTATATCGGGGGAATGGCTGCCAGTGAAAGGATCCTTGCTGGACTTGTAGGCAGGGGGAAAACCGGTGAGGGCAGCTATCATTGCATTTCCATTGCTGACAGCATGGCAGCCTTGATGGCAAACCATGTATTGATTGAAAAAGAAACAGGCTATCCTAATGGCGTTTCCGTTCTGAACGGCACCGTCATTGGATACGGGCTATACGAAACCAAGGACGGCCGCTATGTCAGTCTTGGGGCACTCGAGCCCAAGTTCTGGAGAAATTTTTGCCAGGCTGTCGGCAGGGAGGATTGGCTCTCGGCGCATTATTCCAGGCTGGAAAACTCAAACCCTGTTTACATCGAGCTTGTAGATCTGTTTAAAAGCAAGTCGCTCTCACAGTGGGCGGATTTCGGCATGAAGGTCGACTGCTGCCTTACACCTGTACTTGAGGTGGGCGAACTGGCTCACTATCCATATTGGCGAGAAAAGAATTTTGTATTGCCAGAAGGCCAAATTAAAATGCATGGAGATATGCCATCGCAAACAGAAGCAGGGCCGCCCAAAAAAGGAGAACAGACTGATGAGATTTTACAAGAATGGCTCAGTATAAAAAGCAGTAAATACTAGAGTCCTATTTTAAAAAGCGGAAGGGGAAATGTCGGTATGATGAATGTTCCATTGACAGTAGGGTCGCTATTGGAAAGAGCAGAAAAATTTTTCCCGAAAAAGCAGGTGGTATCTCGTACACTGTCAGGTATTCACAGGTTCACTTACAAGGAAATTGGCGAGAGGACCCGCAGGCTTGCCAGTGCGCTTGAAAAGCTGGGTGTGGAAAAGGGAGACAGGGTCGGCACATTTGCCTGGAATCACCATCGCCATCTTGAGGTCTACTTCGCCGCACCGGGTATGGGGGCAGTCCTTCATACAATCAATATCCGCCTGTCACCAGAACATGTCTCTTACATTATCAATCATGCAGAAGACAAGGTGTTGCTTGTCGATGAAGACCTGGTGCCGCTGATTGAACGGAGCAAGGACCAATTTAAAACAGTAGAGGCATACATCATCATGACCGACAAAGACGAGCTGCCAGACACAACTTTGGAGCCAGTTTATTCCTATGAAGCGCTTCTTCGCGAGGGCAGTCCGGAGTTTAAATTTCTGAAAAATATTGATGAAAATGCACCAGCAGGGATGTGTTATACATCGGCAACCACTGGCAATCCTAAAGGCGTTGTTTATTCTCACAGAGGCATCGTCCTCCATAGCTACGCATTTGGATTGGCAGATACTGCTGCGTTATCCGAAACAGATGTCGTCCTGCCTGTAGTGCCGATGTTCCATGCCAATGCCTGGGGCATGCCATTCGCTGCGACTTGGTTCGGATCGACTCAAGTCCTGCCTGGTCCATTGTTCACACCTAAGCTGCTTGCTGATCTTATTGAACAGGAAAAAGTCACCTTTACCGCAGGAGTGCCGACGATCTGGCTTGGTCTGCTGAATGAGCTTGAAAATGGAAGCTATAATACCTCTTCACTAAGATCGATTGTCTGTGGCGGTTCTGCAGCGCCGCGAGGCATGATCAAGGCGTTTGAAACAAAATATAAGATTCCATTCCTGCACGCATACGGCATGACAGAGACCACTCCGCTGGCAACAGTATCACGCCTGAAGAGCTACCAGGTCGGCTTGGACGAAGATGAAATTTTAGATATCCGCTCAAAGCAAGGACTCCTTGTACCTGGGCTTGAAATGAAAGTTATCGGCGGAAATGGCGAAGTGAAGTGGGATGGAGAAGAAATGGGAGAACTATTGCTGCGTGGACCATGGATTGCCGATGAATATTATAAGGATGAGCGTTCGGCAGATGCATTCCGCGATGGCTGGCTGTACACCGGCGATGTGGCCACTGTTGATGAAGAGGGGGTCATCAAGCTGGTCGACCGCACGAAGGATCTGATCAAGAGCGGCGGCGAATGGATTTCATCTGTCGATCTTGAGAATGCCCTGATGGCTCACGAGGCTGTATTTGAGGCGAGTGTCGTTGCGGTTCCTCACCAGCAGTGGCAGGAACGGCCGGTTGCATGCGTCGTACTGAAGGAACAATATAGAGGAAAGGTCGATAAGCAGGAAATTCTCGAATTCATCGCTCCGCAGTTCGCTAAATGGTGGCTTCCGGATGATGTTGTATTCATGGAGGAGATCCCAAAGACCTCGGTCGGCAAATTCCTGAAACGCGCACTAAGGGACCAGTTAAAGGATCATCTGGTGCAAAATTCTTAAAATTATATGAAATACATTAAAAGCAGCATCGTCTTAATAAACGGTGCTGTTTTTATGTTGTAAAATAAAAAATTAAGCCTATAAATAAATTTCAGCACTCAAAAGCAAAATAAATTATTCTCTTTCAATTCAAAAAATTCACCAAAAGAGGTATTATAGAAGATATAAAAATTCGTAAGCCGAAATAATCAAGATCGTTTCAACGGGGGTCTTATCTTCATGAGTATATTTTCATTTGTAAAACCATATCGCATCCCGATTGCGGCTGCGCTAAGCTTGATGCTCGTCGAACTGGCGGTTGAACTTGTGCAGCCGCTGCTGATGGCCAAGATTATCGACGATGGAATTGTCGCCAGGGACCTGGATACTGTTATCAAATTAGGTGCAGTCATGCTCGGGATTTCTTTACTTGCTTTTGCATCCGGTATCACAAATTCGTTTATAGCTGCCCATGCAGGCCAAAGCTTTGGCTATGATTTGCGGGAAAAGCTGTTTGCCAAGGTCCAGTCTTTTTCTTTCACTAACTTCAGTAACTTTCCATCATCATCTTTGATCACAAGGATCACCAATGATGTGACACAGTTGCAAAATACATTCTTTATGAGCTTGAGAATTGCAATGCGCGCTCCTCTGTTGGTCATCGGCGGAATCATTATGGCCATGCTCGTCAATGTGGAACTGTCGCTTGCATTTGTCATCATTATCCCGCCTCTGTTGATATTCCTGATATGGATCATGACCAAGGCTGCAGGTTTATTCAAAAGTGTTCAAAAGCGCCTGGACAAAGTGAACGGTGTCATGAGGGAAAACCTTGTGGGAATGAGGCTGATCAAGGCATTTGCAAGAGGTGGTTACGAAGGTACAAGATTTGAAAATGCGAACAATAACCTTAAGGATAAAACCGTTTTTGCTCTAAGGGTGACCGAGGTAACGATTCCTGTCCTGATGCTTTTCATGAATATGAGTGTCATTGCCGTTCTTTGGTTCGGGAAAATAGAAGTCCAGACTGGTAGCGTTTCTGTCGGTGAAGTGGTTGCGATTGTGAATTATGCAGCAAGGATCACAACTGCTTTTTCGATGTTTTCTTGGATTATCATGGTTTATTCTCGTGCCAGAGCATCTGCTGAGCGTGTGACAGAGGTGCTGAATGAGGAAATCGACCTGGAAGATACAATAGAAAGCAGCAAGGATTATGGGATTACTAAAGGGAAAATTGAATTTGACAAGGTTTCATTCCAGTTTCCGAACACCAATATTCCGATCCTTCAAAATCTATCCTTTTCGATTGATCCCGGTGAAACTGTGGCTGTACTTGGGGCTACCGGGGCCGGGAAGACATCGTTGTTCCAGCTTATTCCCCGGTTATATGATGTAACGAGCGGGGAAATTCGAATAGACGGCCGGAGAATCAAGGACTTTAAATTTAAAAGTCTTAGAGAGGGGATTGGCTATGTCCCCCAGGAGGCTATGCTGTTCACTGGTTCTATCAAGGAAAATCTTGCATGGGGCAAAAAGAATGCCACCGATGAGGAAATGGTTAAGGCTGCGTCTGATGCCCAGATCCATGAAACGATTGAAAAACTTCCTAATCGATATAACACACTTCTGGGACAAAAAGGCGTCAATCTTTCGGGCGGACAAAAACAGCGACTATCAATTGCGCGGGCACTGATTAAAAATCCAAGAATCCTGTTGCTTGATGACAGCACGAGTGCGCTTGATTTAAAAACAGAAGCAAAGCTTTTGGATTCGATTACCAAATACCATTGCACAACAGTCATCATTACCCAAAAGATAAGTACGGCTAAGGAAGCGGATAAGATCCTGCTGCTAGAAGATGGCTCCTTAATTGGATATGGAGACCATGAGTACCTTCTTGAACATTCTGCCCTTTATCAGGCTATTTACGAATCCCAATTTGGGGAGGTGAAGGCAGGATGTTAAAAAAGCAGAGCAAGACTGAACAAAAAAGTAATTCTGTTAGGGGAATTGGGCCGACGGTTAAAAGAATCTGGTCATACCTTGCAGAACAGAGGAGCCTGCTGATCCTGGTTCTATTAATGGTTGTGGCAAGTTCTGCACTTGGTTTGATGGGACCATTCCTAATTGGATGGGGAATTGATGAGTATTTTGCGACAGAGTCCACTGACGGATTCATCTGGCTGTTAGCCGGTCTGGCCGTTGTGTATGGGCTGCACTCCTTATCCTTATGGCTCCAAAGCTACTGGATGATAGGGATTGCCCAGAAGACAGTCTATACAATGAGGAAACAGCTATTTACTCATTTCCATAAGCTGTCGATTGATTTCTTCAACAAGCGCCAGCATGGTGAATTGATGAGCAGGGTAACCAATGATATCGAGAATGTCAGTGCAACGCTGAACTCTTCTGTGATCCAGATTTTTTCAAGTGTGCTTACCCTTGTGGGAACTCTCGTCGTCATGATTTGGCTTAGCCCGCTGCTAACTCTTGTTACGATGATCATTGTGCCGCTGATGTTCATGGGGATGAAGTGGATTACGAGCCGGACAGGAAGGCTGTATAAAGAGCAGCAGCGTCGGCTTGGCGAAATGAATGGCTATATTGAAGAAACCATCTCTGGTCAGAAAATCATTAAATCTTTCTCGCAAGAACCAAAAGTTATTGAAGAATTCCGTATTAAGAATAAGCAGTTGAAGGAGTCCGGGTATTGGGCCCAGACTTTCACCGGTTTCATCCCTAAATTAATGAATATGCTCAATAACCTAAGCTTCACCATTGTGGCTGCTGTTGGCGGCTACTTCGCGCTTAGAGGCTACGTATCGATTGGGACAATCGTTATTTTTACGGAGTACTCCAGGCAGTTCACAAGACCGCTGAATGACCTGTCGAACCAGTTCAATACTTTACTTTCTGCAGTTGCAGGGGCTGACAGGGTTTTTGATATCATTGATACCGAAGAAGAGGCAGTCGATGAGAAAGAAGCTGCCTCACTTCAGAACATCAAGGGTAAGGTTGAGTTCAAGGATGTATCTTTTTCATATGAAAAAGGGGGGGATACAGTATCTGATTTGAACTTTAAAGCTGAACCCGGTGAAAGTATTGCCCTCGTTGGACCTACAGGCGCTGGTAAGTCCACAATCATCAACTTGATTTCACGTTTTTATGAGCCAAATGTGGGACTCATTTTAATTGATGGTTATGACAGCAAAAAAATCACCCGTGAAAGCTTGCGTACCCAAATGGGGTTTGTCCTCCAGGATTCATTCCTTTTTCAGGGAAGCATAAGGGAAAATATCCGCTACGGCAGACTAGATGCAACAGATAAGGAAGTAGAGGAGGCTGCAAAGGCAGCAAATGCCCATTCCTTTATCCGCCGGCTTCCAGAAGGATACGATACCGTGTTAAGCCAGGATGATGCGGGCATCAGTCAGGGGCAAAAACAGCTGTTATCCATCGCAAGGGCAATCCTTGCTGATCCATCGATTTTGATTCTTGATGAAGCGACGAGCAGTATTGATACAATCACGGAGCTTAAAATCCAGGAAGCACTCCAGCATCTGCTGAAAGGCAGAACAAGCTTCATCATCGCCCATCGTCTGAATACAATTAAAAGTGCTGACCAGATTATCGTCATTGAAGATGGGCAGATCATTGAGAAAGGCAGCCATGACGAATTACTGGTACAAAAAGGTTTTTACCATAGTCTGTACACAAGCCAGCTGGAAAAGAAAATGTTAATGAACTAGGCTCTTTTTGCAAACTTTGCTGCTATCAACTAATTGTCGCAATCCCTGTTCAGAGGTCTCCTCAAGAAGAGCCCCATCAGCTTTGGAAATGCAGGACCAAGTACTTCTTAGAAAAAATCAATCAATGCAAGACAGCTATCAATTATTTGGAGCCTCAGGGCTTCTTTTTTTTATTTTGATATAGTGTGTGGGATGCTCGCGAAATTATTTAATAGTATATACTCGAAGATTTGGGTTTTGTTTCTAGCATTTTCTCGTTAAATATGACAAATTTCCCGGGCAATAGAGGATTCATGAAAAGTTTGTCGTATTCCTAATACGAGAACGCTAACCAGTAGGAAAGCATCAGTCCGCCTTTATACAAAACCTCTTCGAATGGAGAAGATGAAATGCTTGCTGAGAAACTTCTTTTAAACGTCCTTATTATTCTGCTGCCAATCTTCATTCATAGTGTTCTTTTTGATAATAAAAGCATCGGGAAATCTCCTTATTTGTGCGGAGTGCTTCAAAGTGCTGCTGTGTTTCTCTCCCTTGCTTTTTCGTATGAGGAAGGCGGATTGTTCTGGGATCTTCGTTACGTCCCAATGGTACTGGCCTTTTTATATGGCGGTCCTATTGCAGGTGCTATGGTTTGGGTTACCTACCTTGGAACAAGGACAATAATGGGCGGTGATCTTCTGCTCGGATACGCGAGCGGTTTTCTGGCAGCGCTGATTCCATTCATATTCATGAAAAAGTTTTGGACGTTCGAAGCAAAGAAAAGAATAAGGACAGTGGTCCTTGTTGGTTTATGGCCTTCGTTTTCCATGCTGATGATTCTTGTGGTCAGCATTATCATTAATGGTGCCATAGCGGAAGACACGAACCAAATTATGATGAATGTAGCCATTTTCGGTGCCATACAGGTTTTTGCGGTATGGATTGCGGCGATTCTGCATGAGTCCTTGATCGAGAAGGATTTAATGAGAAAAGAAATCCTTCGCGCTGAAAAACTGAATACACTGGGTGAATTAGCTGCATCAATTGCGCATGAAATCAGGAATCCCTTAACAGTTGTAAAAGGATTCCTGCAAATGATGCACAAACAAGAAAAAGGAAATAATCATTATTATTTGAGTCTCGTCCTAACAGAATTAGGCAGGGCGGAGTCCATCATTAATGACTATCTGAATTTCGCCAAGCCACAATTTGAAAAACTTGAAGATGCCGAACTGGCAGAAATCATTGCTGAAGTCACATTGCTTTTAGAGGCATTTGCTGCAAAGGAAGGTGTGCAGGTGAATGTCCAGTTTGAATGGGCGATATATGTAAAGACGGACAGGAACCAGCTGAAACAAGCTCTAGTGAATATTATAAAGAACGCAATTGAAGCTACGGATGATGGAGGGGAAGTCAACATCAGCCAGGTGTCGGGCGTTAATGAAACATATATAGTAGTTTCGGATACGGGAAAAGGAATGGATAGTGCCCAACTTGCCAGACTAGGTACATTATTTTATACAACTAAAGATAAAGGTACGGGGCTCGGAACCTCCGTTTCAATAAAAATCATTGAGGCTATGGGCGGTGCGATTTCATTCAAGAGTGAAAAAGGAGTTGGGACAGAGGTTACCATTATCCTGCCGACCTACAAGCAGGAACCATCTGATAACACTGAACATGACAAGGTGAATAACGCAATCTAAATCTAGCTTTTCACAATAGAAAAAGCGAACCGGAACCCGGTTCGCTTTCAAGTAACTTGCTACTCCACAAGATGTATAAAAAATCATCCATTATAAACTTTTGCCGCGGTACATAATTCCACTTGATCCATTTTTTAACCTAAACGACACAAGCCCTACCTCTCTTGCATCCTTACGGCTCCGAAGCCGATCCAGTGTGAATAAGTTGTTACCGAAAAAATAAAAGCAGAACGCCATTAATTGTTTACATAATAATTTATTGTGATTCAAGTTACTTCTTTTTGGCGAAGCTTTACTAGTATATTTCATTTTCCAGCAGATGTCAATCATTTTTGCGAACAGTTTTGAAATCCTTACTTCTTACGCAGGTTTTCCTGTGCCATTTTAACGAGCTCGCGAACCATATTTCCTCCCAGTCTGCCGCCAACCCTGCCTGCTTCCCGGGTCGGAAGATTTCCGTTATATCCCTTGTTCAAGGGAACTCCAATCTCCCTGGCCGTCTCATATTTGGCATCCTCCGGTTTCATTGTTCCGGCTACTTGAGCCTTCAAGTCATCCAATGCCTTTCTAGCTTCAGGTACAAGTATTTTATTCCTCCTTGCCATTAGGAATCCCTCCGTGTTGTTAAATATCACTCCAATTAGGAATAGTATTTGATTTGTTCATGTAAATTATTTACGCCTTCGTTAATGAATATGGTTTGCGGCTTTAGAAGTAAGGGTAATATTAATAGCGATTATTTATCACCATACTTATCAACAGGTAAAATCACTATTTTTCGAGTACTCCACAGACTTATGCACATTATCCACAAAAATGATGTAAAAAAGTTAGCGTATTAAAAATCTAATAATAGTAAGCGGTCGGAAGAGTTATTAACATTGTCCACAGTTGTGTTAATAACTGGATCATATTATTTTTGAACAATTGGTGAAAGTCATTGTATTAGTTGGAGAGAGAGCGTATAGTGAAGATATCAAAAGTTAGTGAAAACATTCACAATATATATCCCCATGCTAACTGTTGATATTCCCCTTCCCCTTAAAAGAGAAAGCAGAACCCTTGATGGATTCTGCTTTCTTTTTTTATGGGTTATTTCCGGTGTTTTTTTGCGCGTTCGTCAGCAGCCTTAGATCGAGCCATTGCCTCAAGGTCCTCATGATCGGCAAGGTCCCTGTCAAATTCTACGTCAAGTCCATCAGATTTCATATTTTTAGGCACCTGAGGAAGAGAAGCTTTGTTTCGGTCACGTGTTTTATGTCCATGAGCACGACCCATTCGAAAAAACCCCTTTCACGATAAAAGTACGGAAATAGGATCATTTCCGTACTTTTATATTCCGCAATAAAGGGGTGCTTAATGCTTATTATCTCTTTCCATTTGTATAGCCGCCAGCTCTGTCGGCTTTCTTGAATTCATGGCTGTATGTAACTTCCTGCATGCTTGATAAAGTGCTTTTAGTCTTGTCTCGTTTTTTCTTATCCATTGGTTACCCACCCTTTCAAATTGTTTTACTTTACCAGTATTTCCTTGTTGAAAGGGATTAAACAGCATTATTTGCCGAAAATTTCTATAAGTGCATCTTGGAGTTCGGGATACCTGAATGTAAATCCTTCTTTTAGGAGTTTTTCAGGAATTGCACGCTGTCCTTCCAATACAAGGATGCTCATTTCTCCCAGCAGTACTTTTAAAGCAAATGAAGGCACAGGCATCCAGTGGGGGCGTTTTATGACTCTGGATAAGGTTTCACCGAATTGCTCCATCTTTACCGGGCAGGGGGCTGTGAAATTAACAGGGCCGCTTACTTTATTATTTTCGATTGCGAAAATAACACCTCGTACCACATCCTCTATATGAATCCATGAAAGCCATTGCTTTCCGGATCCGATTTTTCCTCCAGCAAAAAATTTATATGGGAGGACCATTCGCGGCAGGGCTCCGGCAGTTTTATCAAGGATGACTCCAAAACGGCAAAAAACGGACCGGACACCCATAACATTAACCTTGGCTGCTGAAGCTTCCCATTGATCGACCGTTTCGGCAAGGAAGTCACTGCCTTTATGTGATTGTTCCGTAAATTCTTTGTTTACAGATGTGCCATAATAGCCTACAGCACTTGCGTTGATTAAAACAGAAGGTTTTTTCGGCATCATTTCAATAATCCTTTTGACTTCATCAGTTGCCTTCAGCCGGCTGGCAATAATTTTATGTTTATACTCATCCGTCCATTTACTATTGATTGTGGCCCCAGCAAGATTGACAATAGTATCAATGCCTTCCAGTTCCTTTTCAGGTTCGTCTCCAGGATTGAGCCATTGGACAAACTTAGGGTTGCTGCTTTGTGATTCTGGATTCCGAGTTAATATATAGACTTGATGGCCTTCTTGTATCAAATAACTGCTCAGAGCTTTGCCAACAAGTCCAGTTCCTCCGGTTATCGCTACTTTCATCAAACCCCTCCTCAATAAAGCCTCTTGTTAATATAGTACTTCTTTTAAAATGATAATCCTCCTTTGAATGTGTTAAAGTTTCATTAGAGGTGAAAATCACATGCCAGTGATCACAAAGATTTCTGTTCAAAAACATAATAAGGAAAGATACAGCATTTTTACCGACAGCGGCAGAGGGGAAGAGTATTCCTTCAGCGTTGATGAAGATGTGTTGATTAAGCATAACCTGAAAAAAGGGATGGAGCTCGATGATTTTTCAGTAACAGAGATGCTTTTCCAGGATGACATCCGGAAAGCTTATAATGCAGCCATCAATTATTTAGCCCATCGCATGAGGTCTGAAACTGAAGTACGTGATTACCTGTTAAAAAAAGAAATGGCTGAACCAGTTATAAAAGAAGCAATCCATAAATTATATGAATTCAAATTCCTGAATGACGAGGAATTTGCCAATGCCTTTGTCCGTACTCAGCTGAATACGACTGACAAGGGAGCAGAGGTGATTAAGCAGGAATTGAAGAATAAAGGAATATCACGTGATCTCATTTCAAAGATCATTGAAGAAGTTTCATTTGATGAACAATTAGAAAAAGCGATTAAGCTTAGTGATAAATATGCACAGAAAAATAAGAAGGATTCATCCAAAATCCTGAAACAGAAAATAGAGCAGATGCTTCAGCGTAAAGGGTATTCCTTCACGATTATCAGGGCTGCACTGCAAGAAACAAATGTGGTGAAGGAAGAAGACGATGAAATGGATGCATTAAGGGTCCAGGGGGAGAAGCTGCACAACAAATACAGTAAACTGCCGGAACGGGAATATAGACAGAAGCTGAAGATGGCGTTGTACCGCAAAGGGTTCCCAATGGAAATGATTGATGATTTCATTTCTGAAAAAGAGAATGAGGAATAAAAAAATCATGACATGTGTCATGATTTTTTAGATTCTATAACAATTTCGTCTTTGTTCAGATTTTCGATTATGATTTCGGCTACCTCGGCAGCTGACCGAAGTCTTGCTGGGTCAGCCACATGTTCACTATCATCCCAGAATGGAGTATTCATTCCCCCCATATAAGCAGCAACGAATCGGATTCCGGTTCCTTCATACTCCTTCTGCAGGCTTTCAGTGAAACCCCTGACAGCGAATTTACTGGAGCAATAAACAGCTTCATTCTTTTTCCCGCGCAGCCCGGCAGTAGAAACAATGTTTAAGACCAGCCCTTCATGATTCTGTTCCAGATAAGGGAGGATGGCCTTCGTCAGATTAATGGTGCCAAATACATTCGTCTGGAACATCTCCTCGATTTCAGTATCTGAGACTTCGGAGAACGGGCCGAAGTAACCAAGACCTGCATTATTCACGAGACCGAAAATTTCATGCCTTTTACTGATCAACAGAGCTTTTTCCTTGATATCCTCAAGGTTTCGAAGGTCAAGTTGGATTGCCGTGGCACTTCCTCCTGACTTCTCGATTTGCTCTTTGACTACATTTAGCTTTTCTTCAGTTCTTCCTGTTAAGATCAAATGGTAACCTTGTTTGGCCAAAAGCAAGGACAGCTCTTTTCCTAGGCCTGTACCGGCACCAGTCACAATGATTGCTTTCATGATAGCCTCCTTAATATAACATGCTATAATTTAGTTATATCTTAAATGCTTGAATGTTAAAAGCGAGAACAATCCAGGAGTGATTATAAATGAGCAGGGAAAAGCGTTACAGTGAGTTATCTGCATACGAATTGAACCAGGAAATTGCCAGTCTGCGTGATAAAGCTAGAAAGGCAGAGCAGATGGGGATGGTAAGTGAGCTTGCCGTTTACGAACGTAAAATTGCTATGGCTAAATCTTACATGTTGAATCCTGATGATTTTAAGCCAGGTGAAATCTATGGGATCGATGGGGACCCGGGCACCTATTTTAAAATTGATTATATGAATGGCGTTTTTGCCTGGGGTGCTCGTCTTAATGGAGATGGAAAAGAAGAAGCACTGCCGATTTCCTTATTATTGAAATTGGAGCAAAACCAGAATTAAGTATCTGGTTTTGCACCTGGGTTTTTGCTGACTTTAAAGCTTCCAGCTGTTCGGCAAGAGCTTTTTAATGGTCTTTTATGACCGCTGAAGTGTCATCTTCACGGTGAGATGAGGCGTACATGCGCTCCTGCGGATGAGTATTGATCGTACCATCAGCTCTTCTTGAAGCATATTCTGCTTTTGCCCGGGGTTCGCCCTCAAGCTTATTGTTGTTCTGGTTTGGGAAGTTGGTTACTTTATTTCGCATATTGCCCTCCGTGACGGGTAAATTACGTGTATGCCAAAATAGCTGCACGCATTTATAGTATTGGATAAAATCAATCATTCATAACTACATTAAATATTGGCAAAGAGGTGTTCACAATTGCAGGAAACTCTTGAGAATCTGGCAAGCCTGCTGCAGGAAAAAAATAATGGCATCACTTATGAGCAGGCATTGACATGGGTGGAGCTTTTATGGGGAGACTTTGAGTCAACCTACGCAAAAGCTGGACATAAATATATGGGCAGCGAAATGACTGAAAAAGTGGTCCGTCAATGGATCGAAAATTACGGCGGACAGCTGCATGAATTTGTCGCCAGGAACCCGAAGTATAAGCATCTATTGGATCAGCAGGATCCTGATAATACACATTAAATTGAAAATCCCCATTATGGGGATTTTTGTGTTTTGTGAATAAAGTATGTTTTAAGGTCATTAAAAGAGCAGATATGTGCCCGGTCAGGAGGAGGATTCAGAAAACGGGTAACAAAAAAAGTGGATATGTGCCCGGTTAAAGGGAGAGTATGTAAAATCGGTCACATAAAATGTTTTTTTTTGCTAAAAGTGAATACCCGAAACCAATCCTCCTTACTCCCCTGCCCAAAACAACACAAAAAAACCGGGCAATACGCCCGGTCTTAGCCTTCTCCAGGAAGGAATTCCAATTTCTTTCTTAGTTTTTCCTCACTGTAGATCCAGCCGGTGTAGGAGCTGAGAATTTCCAGGTCCTTGCTCAGATTCACGACAGCGACGAATGGATAATGCCCGTTGCTGCGATAGCGAAGGTCAATGAATCTAACCTCGTAATAGTCATCATATTCATCGCATTCCCAGCGGTATACTGGTGAGAAGGACAGGAACGCTGACAGGTTCTTGTCTTTTTTTGCTGCTTCCAGCACCGGAGTTTCCGGGACAGGTACACGATTGAATTGATCGAGAATCCTCACATGATGCTTGTGCCCCCGGCCGACAAAGAACTGGTGCTTGTTCATGACCGCGACCCGCCAATGATTGAACCTCATGGTCGGGGCGATGATGATATCTGTAGCATCCGGTACAATATGTTCAACTGCCCGTCGGATTCGAAACTTCATGATAAAGCGGTAAATATAGTAGAACACCAAAATGGCATAGATTGTTAAAAAGGTATATCCAGGGTGATATCCAAATGCCCAGAGGAACAAACCAACGACATGAAGCGCGAAAATAATCGGGTCGAATGTATTGATTACCCCCAGAGCGACCCATTTCGACGAAAAAGGACGCAAAGCCTGTGTCCCATAGGCATTGAAAATGTCGACGAAAACATGAAGGAAAACAGCAATAAATGTCCAAATCCATAAATGCAGCAAGTTTGCTTCTGGATAGAAAAAGTAGATTGTCCCAGAAATAAGCAGCGGCCACAGGAGGACTGCTGGAATTGAATGGGTGATGCCGCGGTGGTTCCGGATATAGACAGCATTATTCCTCAATTTCAATACAGTATCGATATCAGGGATTTGCGAGCCAACAAGAGTCGCGATCAAAACACTTGATGCAGTGACGGTGCTTTCGCTAACTGCTGGATCAAGTGTCGCTAACCCGCCTAGAGCGAATCCCATTACAACATGGGTACCAGTATCCATGGAAACAGCCTCCTTTTCATAATAATTACCTGGCAGGCAAAAGTTCTTGTCACAAAACGAATAATAGTTTACTTTTAAAGGGCTGTATCAATCAGTCCCTTCACGAAACACATAAAGGAGCTGAATAAAATGATCCAGATGATTGTGCAATATGAAGTAAAACAAAATCTGCTGAGCCAATACCATGAAACAATTGATAAAATCTCAACTATGCTGCCTGATTTTGAAGCTGATATGTTTTCATGCAGCCAGTCGGATGATCGTAATATGTTCATCGAATCATTCTATGTCCCGACTGAAGCCCATTACCATGCGTTGAAAAAAATGCGGCGATCCCGGGACCATTCCGTTTTTGGTATCTTTGAGGACTTTGTTCCGGGCGGATTGGAACGAATAGGCTTTATGGCGATTAAGCAGAAGCGTTAATATTATATTCCCAAATTTCCGTAAAGTTTAACACCTGGAGGAACGAAAGTGGCAATTGATATCAAGAAATGTATAGATAAAATGGATATAAAATCCTTTCAGGATGACTTGATAGGATGGTTTGTGAGTGAGCAGCGAGAACTGCCATGGAGAAAGGACCAGGATCCTTACAAAGTGTGGGTATCAGAAATCATGCTCCAGCAAACTAGAGTAGATACTGTCATCCCTTATTTTAATCGATTTTTGGATAATTTTCCAACAATAGAGGCGCTTGCAGCCGCTGATGAAGAAAAAGTCCTTAAAGCATGGGAAGGACTCGGTTATTATTCCCGTGTACGCAATTTACAATCCGCTGTTAAAGAAGTTAATGAAAGATACGGCGGCAGAGTTCCAGATTCACCAGCAGAAATCTCTGCATTAAAAGGCGTTGGTCCGTACACTGCCGGTGCAATTCTCAGTATCGCCTATGGAAAACCTGAGCCAGCAGTAGATGGTAATGTCATGAGGGTATTATCGCGTATCTTGTTGATTCGGGAGGATATTGCCAAACCGGCATCCCGTAAAATTTTTGAAGCGGCAGTCAGGGAGCTGATCTCCCACGAAAATCCATCCTATTTCAATCAAGCTTTGATGGAGCTGGGAGCCCTTATTTGCACCCCGACTTCTCCTTCCTGTCTGCTTTGTCCGGTCAGGGACCATTGCGAAGCTTTTCACGAAGGCGTGCAGAGTGAACTGCCAGTAAAAACTAAAAAGAAAAAGCAGAAAAATGTCCAGCTTGCTGCCGGGATTTTTAAAGATGAGGAAGGAAGAATCCTCATACGGAAAAGACCTGAAACCGGCTTGCTGGCAAATCTGTGGGAGTTTCCGACAGTTGAGCTGAGTCTTGATTTCCAGAGACAGAGAGACCAACTGTCGGAGCATTTCGAAGAGACTTATGGGTTAACACCAAAGATAACTGATTCCATAGGGGAGATTGATCATGTATTTTCCCATCTAGTGTGGAATATACAGGTGTTCAGCGGCCAGTTTAAAGGAGAAATCGTTGAGTCACCGCAGTTGAAACTGGTTACCGAGAAGGAAATCAAGGAGTTTGCCTTCCCGGTTCCATATCAAAAAATGCTAAAACAGTATCTGGAATTAACAAAGGCTGACTAACCTACGGGTTAGCAGCCTTTGTTACTTTAAAAGAAGTATCAGCTTTTGTACTCACAGCGCTTTCGTATCTTAATCGTAGCTCACTTTCGTTCCATGTGTGTAATCGGCTTCACCGCGGTTCAAACCGCCCCGGTTTTCGATTTCTTCAACGATTTCCCTGTGAATCGTCTGGCCTTCGGCATTCAGGTACGGAACCATTTGCTGGAGAGAGTGATGGAAAAAGGCAAGCTCGCTATCCTTCCAATCGGTTTTGGGCATCATCGATAATTCGGTCATATCACGTCCTACATACATCGGGAATCATCCTTTCATAAGATTATTAACCTAAAGATTAGTGTTTTCAGTACGGTGGTTTTTTATCAAAGGTTTCATTGACAAGGAACATATCCTTATTGTCATATATACCTGAACAGGCTAAAATGAAACAAAATTAAGGTTTTGCTTTTTAGCAAGAACTGGATGGAAAGGGATTTTGTAAATGACACAAAAAGTTGCACTTATTACCGGAAGCAGCCGGGGAATCGGGAAAGCGGCGGCCCTCAAACTCGCAAAAGAGGGATATGACATCGTCGTCAATTATGCCCGCAGCAAGAAGGCAGCCCAGGAAACAGCAGAAGAGATCGAAGCTCTTGGCAGAAAAGCCCTTGTCGTTAAGGCGAATGTTGGGGATGTCAGCAAAATCAAAGCAATGTTTGAACAAATCGAGGAAGAATTCGGAAGGCTCGATGTCTTTGTTAATAATGCTGCTTCAGGTGTACTGCGACCGGCAATGGAGCTTGAGGAATCACATTGGGACTGGACGATGAACATCAATAGTAAGGCTTTGTTGTTCTGTTCACAGGAAGCGGCGAAGCTGATGGAGAGGAATGGCGGAGGTAAAATTGTCAGCATCAGTTCTCTTGGCTCGATTCGATACCTTGAAAATTATACGACAGTGGGGGTTTCAAAGGCGGCTCTGGAAGCACTGACAAGATATCTTGCTGTTGAACTGGCACGCAAAAACATCGTTGTCAATGCCGTGTCAGGCGGGGCGGTCGACACCGAAGCATTGACGCACTTCCCGAATAGAGAAGAACTCCTTGCTGAGGCTCGAGAGAAAACACCTGCCGGACGAATGGTCGAAATTGAGGATATGATAAATGCGATTATGTTCTTGCTGAAGGATGAATCCAGCATGATCCGAGGGCAGACAATCATTGTTGATGGTGGTATCTCTTTATTGGTTTAAGGAAAATTGTTCTGGATGAATTTGGTATAAAAAATTCGGATAGCACCTTCCGCGGATGGTTAATCTATTATTCGTGGAGGTGATAAACAATGGCAAAACAACCTAACCAATCTCAAGCTGGAACTAACATTCAAGAAGTAAGACAGCAAAACGCTCAATCTGCTGGACGCCAAGGCCAATTCGGCACTGAATTCGCGAGCGAAACTAACGCTCAAGAAGTACGCCAGCAAAACCAGCAAGCTGAAGCTCGCAAAGGCCAAAACTCTGGCCAACAGCGCTAATATCACCTTACTGAAAGGCACTCTAATTCGCAGAGTGCCTTTTCTATTATTGTACAGGAAATAGCTTCGTTAACTGGTATTAACTCCCAGATAGATAAAAATCAATACCCTCCATTCGACAAAGGTTCCAATTCCTCTACATAACTAGTCAAAGGATTTTCATCGCCACCCAAGAATACATTTAGAAGATAAATTTTACAGGCGGTGGAAAAGCATGGATAAATTTAACGAATTGGTCTCTACACAAATGCAAACGATGGAAAAGCTTCTATATCTGCAGTCTGAATTAGAAAGATGCCAGGAGATTGAAAAGCAGCTGGATGCCCTTAAGCAAAGCGCTGAACTAGAAGATCTTCGGATGGAAATTGACCGGAAAAAGCAGGACCTTAAGGAGATACACCGGATGTTTGAAAAGCAGACGGAGGAAGTCATCCATACTTATCAGGAGCTTGCCGTTACCTTTCGTTAAGGCTTCTCTGTTTATTTGATTGTAATAAAAAATAGTGGATTTTTATAAAAATTCAAGCAAATTTATTGGGCGATCGAGGAAATCGGTGGCTCTTTTGTTTTAAATTCTCTCGTTAACCGTTATAATAATAAAAAATAGGAATCGTTCTTTGTTGCCTTTTGTCGTTTTGAAGGAAATAGATACATATACATAAATAGGTTGCAAAGTTTCCGGGAAAGGAAAGTAGGGGAGAAGAACATGGGCGTACCCACAGAAGGTGAACCGATCCAAATCCATAGTTATAAGCATAATGGGCACATCCATCGAGTCTGGGAAGAAACTACCGTCTTAAAAGGAACGCAAAATCTTGTGATAGGCGGAAATGATCGGACAGTCGTGACTGAGTCAGACGGAAGAACTTGGATTACGAGAGAGCCTGCAATCTGTTACTTCCATTCTCAGCTATGGTTCAACGTTATAGGCATGATTCGGGAAGACGGCGTGTATTATTACTGCAATATCAGTTCTCCATTTATTTTTGATGGAGAAGCGCTGAAATATATTGACTATGATCTCGATATTAAAGTTTTTCCTGATATGACGTTTAATCTGCTCGATGAAGATGAATATGAGCGCCATCGTAAAGAAATGCAGTACCCTGATGTAATCGACAAGATATTAAAATACAATGTTGAAAAGCTAAAACGCTGGATCAGGCAAAGGAAGGGACCCTTTGCGCCAGATTTCATCGACATTTATTATGAACGGTATTTAACCTATCGTCGTTAACCATACAGGGTAGACAAGCTTCAGCCTGTTGATTGATTCAACAGGTTTTTGTTTCGTGTCTAGAAGGCAAGGCTCCATAAGGGGGAACTATAAATTGGGCAGCATCCGCAGATACTTAAAATTCGTCAAACCATATCGGCTGCAAATCATTGGAACTATTCTAATCGGCATACTAAAATTTGCGATACCATTGTTGATTCCACTTTTAATAAAATTTGTCCTTGATGATGTCATTGGGAATGAAACAATGGCCAAGGATGAAAAAATAGACAAACTACTTTGGGTAATGGGCATCATGATCGTTATTTTTGTCGTGCTCAGGCCGCCTATTGAGTACTATCGTCAATATTTTGCCCAGTGGACAGCGAGTAAAATCCTTTATGACATAAGGGACAGACTGTTTACCCATATGCAGAGGCTCAGTTACAAATATTACTCCAATACGAGAGCAGGAGAGGTCATCTCAAGGATGATCAATGATGTCGAGCAAACCAAGACCTTCGTTGTTACTGGACTGATGAATCTGTGGCTTGATGTTGCTACGATTATGATAGCGGCTGCTATCATGTTCTCGATGGATGTCCAGCTTACATTTGTTTCATTGATCCTGTTCCCTTTTTACGCTTTTTCGGTAAAATTCTTTTTCGGGAATCTTCGGAAGCTTACGAGGGAACGGTCTCAGGCACTCGCGGGGGTACAAAGCTATTTACATGAAAGAGTGGCTGGTATCTCGGTCATCAAAAGCTTTGCGATTGAGGATTATGAACAGACACAGTTTGACCAGCAGAATAAAAACTTTTTAACAAAAGCGCTTGACCACACAAGATGGAACGCAAAAGCATTTGCGGTAGTCAATACGATTACTGATATAGCACCGCTTCTGGTAATTGGCTTTTCCGGTTACCAGGTCCTTCAAGAGAATCTCACTATAGGGGAAATGGCCGCTTTCATCGCGTATATCGACAGACTGTATAACCCTCTGCGCAGGCTTGTGAATTCATCAACTACATTGACACAGGCGATTGCATCAATGGACCGGGTTTTTGAATTCATGGATGAAAAATATGATATAAAGGATTCTCCTGATGCCATTGAATTAAAACAAGTTCATGGGGATATATCTTTTAGAAATGTAAGCTTCTCTTATGAGGAAGACGGGGAGACGGTCCTTAAGAAATTGAATATAGAGGTCCAAAAGGGAGAAACAATTGCCCTGGTCGGCATGAGCGGCGGCGGAAAATCCTCGTTTGTGAGCCTGATTCCAAGATTCTTTGATGTCACCGAGGGTGAGATTCTGCTCGACGGGAAGGACATCCGTTCGTTCAAGGTCCGTTCCCTGCGCGATAAAATCGGCATGGTTGCGCAGGATAATATTTTATTCAGTGAATCCGTCAAATCGAATATTCTTTTAGGAAGGCCCGGAGCCAGTGACGAGGAAGTGATTAAAGCGGCAAAAGCTGCAAATGCCCATGAATTTATTATGAGTCTGCCAGAAGGCTATGATACGAAAGTCGGGGAAAGGGGCGTCAAGCTTTCCGGAGGCCAAAAGCAGCGTGTCGCGATCGCGCGCGTGTTCCTGAAGAACCCGCCGATCTTGATTCTGGATGAAGCAACATCAGCGCTTGACCTTGAGAGTGAGCATCTTATTCAGGAAGCGATCGAAAAGCTGGCAAAAGACAGGACAACATTCGTTGTAGCCCACCGTTTATCCACGATTACACATGCTGACAGGATTGTCCTGATCGAACACGGTGAAATCGTAGAGGACGGCAGCCATGATGAATTGATGGCAAAGAAGGGTGGCTACCACAGACTATTCCAGGTCCAGCAGCTTGAAAGTTAAAGTATCCACCGTAAACCGAAGCTTTTCGCTTCGGTTTTTATTTTGCCTATTACAATACATCTATTCCCCGACATTGTTCGGGGAATTTTTTATTCTAAGAGAGATTCACTAGAAAAATATTACTTTCACCGCATTTCTATAGTGTCATAATTTATCAGCTTTTGACATACAAATAGTTCCAATTACCTAAAATAATTCTAAATTATTATTATATTTAAATAATTAAGAAAAATCAGTGGACTATCCTGGTCTTTTTAATATAAAATGTTTTACACAGACATAGATTTTTATTCAGCAATAATATTTCGGTAATAGAAAGGAGTAGAAAAGTGGTACATGCTCCGGTTTTGGATGTAAAGAACTTAAAGACATCATTTATCACTAAAGATGGAGAGATTCCTGCAGTCGATGATGTCAGTTTTTCAGTTAACAAAGGAGAAATCCTTGGGATAGTCGGAGAATCGGGCAGCGGGAAAAGCGTTACTTCCTTATCAATCATGAAGCTGATTCCCCAGCCTCCGGGGAAAATTGCTGGAGGGGAAATTCTCCTGAATGGGGAAGACCTGGTTCACGCTTCCGAAAGGAGAATGCGGGAAATCCGTGGAAATGAGGTCGCGATGATTTTCCAGGAACCGATGACTTCGTTGAATCCATTATTTACAATTGGTGAACAGCTCGTTGAGGCTCTGAAAATACATAAGAAGCTCGGCAAAAAGGCCGCCTATCAGCAGGCTGTAGAAATGCTTAAGCTTGTCGGGCTGCCAAGGGCAGAACAAATCATCAGAGAATATCCTCATCAGCTTTCAGGAGGAATGAGACAAAGGGTCATGATTGCAATGGCACTGAGCTGCCATCCGCGGGTGCTGATTGCTGATGAACCGACAACGGCGCTTGATGTGACCATCCAGGCGCAAATCCTGGCTCTAATGAAGGACCTGAATGAAAAGCTTGATACAGCGATTATCATGATTACTCATGACCTTGGCGTTGTCGCCGAGGTTTGCCAGCGTGTCGTCGTCATGTATGCCGGGAAAATCGTCGAGGAAGGATTGGTCCAGGATATTTTTAAAAATCCGAAGCACCCCTATACGCTCGGCCTCCTAAAATCGATCCCGGATATAAGGGATAAGCAGGAAAGATTATACTCCATTCCTGGTAACGTTCCGAAGCCAGGGTCAATTAAGGTCGGATGCAGATTCGCGGCAAGATGTGAATTTGTCATGGACAGATGCCTGAGCGAAGATCCTGAACTCTATGAAACTGGCAGTCCAGGCCATACTGTTCGATGCCTGCTGCACGAGAAGGAGGGAGCAGCCGATGTCCGAAGTACTGTTAAAAGTTGATGGATTAAAGAAATATTTTCCGATTACCGGGGGTATCCTTGGCAAACAGACTGGAAGCGTCAAAGCGGTTGATGATATCAGTTTTTGGGTGAACAAAGGTGAAACGCTTGGTCTTGTTGGCGAGTCAGGCTGCGGGAAATCAACTACAGGAAGAATGCTGATGCGCCTGATTGACCCGACAGAAGGGCAGGTCGTTTTCGAAGGGAAAGATCTTGTCACCCTGTCGGACAACGAGATGCGCAAGGCGCGGAAGGATATGCAGATGGTCTTCCAGGATCCATTTGCATCACTGAATCCAAGGCATACAGTTGAGAAGATACTTGAGGAACCTTTGATCGTCCATGGAATCGGCACTAAGAAGGAACGCAAACAGATGGTCAAGGAAATGCTTGAGGTAGTAGGCCTCAGCAGTTATCATGCCAAAAGGTACCCTCACCAGTTCAGCGGCGGACAGCGCCAGCGAATCGGGATTGCCCGGGCGCTGATGACAAGGCCGAAGCTAATCATTGCAGATGAACCTGTGTCCGCACTCGATGTTTCGATTCAATCACAAGTACTGAATCTGCTGGAGGACCTGCAAAAGGAATTCCAGCTGACTTATATTTTCATAGCCCACGACCTTGGAGTGGTAAGACATATCAGTGACAGGGTAGGAGTCATGTATTTAGGAAGACTCGTAGAAATCACTGAAGCTGATAAGCTGTATGGTAAACCACTCCATCCGTACACGAGAGCTCTGCTTTCAGCGGTGCCGATCCCGGATCCTGATATAAAAAGGGATCAGGAGCTGCTGACAGGAGATATTCCTAGCCCGGCGAATCCGCCTCAGGGTTGTGCATTCCATACAAGATGCAAGGAATGCATGGAAATCTGCAAGACTGATAGACCTGTATTGAAAGAAATTGAACCTGGTCATTTTGCTGCCTGCCATCTGTATTCCTGATAATTTAGGTATGCCTGCAGGGAAAACAGCATAGATGATAAATATTATGGACCTGAATACATAAAACTGGTCCGAAAAAACAAGGGGGAAGAATATGAAAAGGCGTTTTGGATTAATGTTTTTTGCTTTTATCCTTATCCTTAGCCTGGGGCTTGCCGGCTGCAGTAATGAATCCGGAGGCACAAAAACAGGCGGGGAGTCTGGTTCTGATGGTGAATCATCATCTGGAGGAACTCTTGTATTTGGCCGCGGCGGCGATTCAACATCACTTGATCCAGCCGTGACAACTGAAGGTGAAGCTTTCAAAGTAACAAAGAACATCTATGAAACTCTCATCGAGTTCGGTGAGCAAGATACAGAAATCCACCCTGGACTTGCAGAAGACTGGGAAGAATCTGAAGATGGTTTGAAGCATACTCTGAAACTTCGTAAAGGTGTCAAATTCCATGACGGCACTGACTTCAACGCTGAAGCTGTAGTCTTCAACTTCGAGCGCTGGAAGGCCGGTAATAAAGAACAATTCTACTACTATAACTCACAATTTGGTGACGTAATCAAGGAAGTTAAGGCGGTAGATGAGCATACAGTTGAATTTACATTAAACCGTATTCTTGCTCCATTCTACAAAAACCTTGCAATGTCTCCATTCGGAATTGCAAGCCCTGCTGCAATCGAAAAGCACGGTGATAAATTCATTGAAAATCCAGTAGGTACTGGACCATTCAAGTTCAAAGAGTGGAAACGAAATGACAGAGTAACGCTTGTGAAAAACGAAGATTACTGGGAAGAGGGCCTTCCAAAGCTTGATGAAGTTATCTTCCGTGTCATTCCAGAAAACTCTGCACGTTTGAATGCATTGAATACTGGTGAAGTAGACATTATCGATGGAGTGAACTTCAGTGATGTTGAAGCGATTGAAGGAAATGCAGACTTGCAAACCTTCTACCGTCCTTCTCTGAACGTTGCTTACCTGGGATTGAATAACGAACGCGGGCCTATGAAAGATAAAAAGGTTCGCCAGGCATTGAACTATGCGGTCAATAAGCAAGCGCTCATCGATGCTTTCTATGCTGGTGCTGCTGAGCCTGCGAAAAACCCAATGCCGAAATCGGTGGCTGGCTACAACGATGATGTAGAAGCTTATGAATACGACCCAGAAAAGGCAAAGGAACTTCTTAAGGAAGCTGGATATGAAGATGGTTTTGAAATGGAACTATGGGCAATGCCAGTTGCAAGACCTTATATGCCAGACGGAAAGAAAGTTGCTGAAGCACTTCAGAAAGATTTTGCTGAGGTTGGCGTAAAAGCAAAAATCGTTTCTTATGAGTGGGCAACATATCTAGAAAAAGCACGTATGGGTGAAGCAGATACATTCTTGCTTGGCTGGACTGGTGACAATGGTGATGCTGATAACTTCCTGTATGTCCTTTTAGACCAGGATAACATCGACAGCAATAACTACGCACGCTACGCTAACCAGGAAGTTCATGATCTATTCATTAAGGCTCAGTCTACAAATGACCAGGCTGAACGTGAAAAACTGTATAAAGAAGCTCAATTGTTAATCAAGGAAGATGCTCCTTGGATTCCGCTTGTTCACTCTGAGCCTGCACTTGCAGGAAGAGCAGACGTTACTGGCTTCAAGGCACATCCAACAGGATCTGACCTGCTTGCAACCGTTGAATTCAAAAAATAATGCATCTGAAAAGGGAGAACATATGCATTCTCCCTTTTCTTTTGAAAAGAAAAAGTATTAAATCAATTTGAGTAATGTCTAGCTCCAGCGCCTAGCCCCTCGAGTCGCTTGTCTAGTTCGCCTCCTAGAAACTCCGAAACTTCGACTCCGCCGGCAGAAGCAAAAAGCGCTTCTTTGTCGGAGTCTCCAGTTTCTGCGTTTCTGGACAGTCGGCTATACATTT
>NZ_JAGGQP010000038.1 GCF_018613235.1 Bacillus sp. ISL-41 | reverse complement strand
ATCAAGTTTTTGTCCATCATCAACCTAATGACGGACACTTTTTCATGATTCCATCGAGTTTTTGTCCATCATCGCCTTGATGACGGACACTTTTTCATGATTCCATCAAGTTTTTGTCCATCATCTTCCTAATGATGGACACTTTTTCCAGGATTCCGACTGATTTTTGTCCATCATCCCCTTTATGATGGTCGGTCCTCATAAAAACACAGCCTGGAAATCAAACTCCTGGCTGTTGCCATCCTACTTTATAAACGCCTTCACAACTCCAGCAGGAACCCACCTCTGCAATGACCGATATGCTCGTCCATTGATATAAAAGAAGTAGCTGACAGGGCCGGCGGTTTTGATCATTTCCCTGGCCAGCTTCCTGATCCGCTCCTGGCGCCTTACTTTTTCATCGGACAGGTAAACGCCGAGCAGCCCGCGATTAATTAGTTTGTGGAAGTTTCGATGCGGCAATCGAGCCGTGTGATGATCGGCATTTTCCACGAAGTGCCGGAGCCGCTCGAATAATGCTTCTTCATTTTCATAATAGAAGCAGAAGTTCAAATCGCCGCCTTCGCGGTCCTCCTCCTGGTCAATAAAATAATCGAGCAGGATGTGCAGCCCTTGTATGTATGGAAAATAGCCATTCCGGATACTGTCAGCATACTCTGGTGTGAAATCATTGCGAAGCGCGTAGCTCACTAGGCAAAAGATTCCGAGCGTCGAGCCGGTACAGGCAGAGAATTCATACCACTCCATGTCCGGAACCCCTTCTCGGTGGCCGTCGAACCATGTTTGCAGTCTCGGGACACGCTCTTTGACCTCAACATGCTTGTGAATCTGCAAATCACAGTAATAATCACATAGCTCCAGCAGATGGTGCTGAATCTCATGATAATGATCCAGCTCTCTAAGTACTTCTCGGCAAACGGTCACCAGCTCGATCAGATATCCGCCATCATTCTGGTCTTCCCGTTCGCGATAGTAATTTTTCAGCTGGCTGTCAAGAGTAAGGGCATCCGCCATTGATTCATGCAGCGCTGAAAAATCCGCGGGGTCCATGGACGTGCTGCGATCACAGAGATTGTCGAGATAATCGCTGATTGTCTGGTATGCGACAATGAACCGGATTGCTTGCTTATATTGTTTTTTCGCGGTCAGGCTTAAAATCGAACCACCCTCACAATGGAATGTCTTATGCTCGATACTGGCCAGCGCCTGTTTTCTTAATTCCGGATTGGGAATCTCCTCTGCCCTGCTTTTCCAGTAGGCAAGCTCACGGTGTACTTGAGGCAGGACTTGCCTGTATACACGGTACATCAAACTGATGGGCATTGATGGGATCATCATGCTGCAGCTTCACCCTCTCCATATCTAATACACATAACCAATCGCCTTCAGCTGACTGATGACAAAATCATGTGCATAATCAAAAACCTCTTCTCGTTCAGGTTCGTTGAACACTTCATGATAACACTTCGGCCATTCTTTATATCTTTTTTCCGACAAGGGAGCATTATTGAACCATTCCTTAACAGAACGTTTATCTACAATCTGATCATCGCCGCCTTGAACTAGCAAAGTCGGGACGTCCTGTACTTTGTCTATATTTTCAAAGGCCTGCTCCATTGCAGCCACCAGTTCGCGGTACCAGCGCACCGACACCTTGGTGATGTACAGTGAATCATTCGCGTCGACTGCCCTGACATCCTCATTCCTGGTGGCCATCTCGACTGACAGACCAGGTGAAATCCTGAAAGTCGGCACAATGACATTCAAGCCATGCGACAGCATATCCAGCATTTTCGAAGGATAATTCACCAAACCGAGGCAAGGCGATGACAAAATCAGCCCGGCAATTTCGACCCTCTCCTCCTGCAGCATGCGGATGGCAACGAGCCCGCCCATGCTATGGCCCAGCAAAAACACCGGGAGGTCAAAGTCATACGCAGCTTCAACCCACTCTTTCACTTCCATGATATATTCGTCAAATGAATCAATATGGCCACGGTTCGCCCTTGTCGTCATGCCCTGCCCAGGCAAATCACCCATTATGACATGAAATCCGGATGAGCGCCAGGCTTCAATCAGCCAGCCATACCGGCGATGATGCTCCAGCGCACCATGAATCATCACGATTACAGCCTTAGGATCCCCATCAGCTTCCCATTTCCACATGACCATTCCCCCACTCAAATACTTTTTCTTTCTTTAAAAGAACTATAATATATAATTAGTAAAAAATAAAAACGAAAGCATCAATAAATTATAGGAGTGTGCGCAATGATTTACCCTTACAAAGGAAAAACACCTAAAATAGCGGATTCCGCTTTTATTGCGGATTATGTAACGATTACCGGAGACGTTGAAATCGGCGAGGAATCGAGTGTCTGGTTCAACACCTCGATCCGCGGCGATGTCTCCCCTACCATTATTGGGAATAAAGTGAATATCCAGGATAACTCAGTCTTGCACCAGAGTCCGAACAATCCATTAATCCTCGAAGACGAAGTAACGGTCGGACATCAGGTCATCCTCCACAGCTGCATCATCAGAAAAAAAGCCTTAATTGGGATGGGCTCGATCATCCTTGACCAGGCTGAAATCGGAGAAGGTGCGTTTATCGGTGCCGGCAGCCTTGTTCCGCAGGGAAAGAAAATCCCGCCCAACACGCTTGCTTTTGGTCGTCCGGCAAAAGTCATCCGTGAATTGAATGAAGATGACATCCGCGATATGGAACGTATTTCCAGAGAATATGCTGAAAAAGGACAATACTATAAAAGTTTGCAACAAAGGTGAATGAATCTCTAAAAAAACTCCCTCACCAGTCCGATATTAAATAATATAATATACCCTTTTATTTTTGAAATATGCGGACGTGGTGATGGATGTGGAAAAACTGTATTTACCGCTTGCGGCAATCATACCTCTGCTGCTCTTGTTTTATCTGTTGATCCGAAAACAAAATAGCATGATGAAATCCATCCTGATGTTCCTGTTTGTTTTCACATCGATCCTCGGGGCTTTCCTGATGGAAAATGTGCAGGCTTCCCATGTTGCGAAAGCCGTTCAGTCAGTGAAAAGCTGGCTTGAAGAACCTGAACCGTCTGCCGAAAAGGCACCTGTGATCATCGAAAATGATGAACCTGATATTATCCCGATCAAAAAACAGGTAGTCCTTGACGCTCCAGTTATCTGGCAAATGCCAGAGCTCCCAAGAGGATGTGAGGTCACAAGTCTGGCCATGCTCCTGCAGCATCAAGGGGTTCAGGCTGACAAGCTGACACTCGCAAGAGAAGTGAAGAAAAACCCTGCCGAATATCGTCTCAGTGATGGCAAAATCTATTTTGGCGACCCGAATAAAGGGTTTGTCGGCAATATGTACACCTACACAGAACCTGGACTTGGAGTCTACCACAAGCCGATTGCCGACCTGGCAGAACAGTATCTTCCCGGCAAAATAAAAGATTTGACGGGCGCCGAATTACAAGAGCTGAAAATCCACCTGTCAGATGGCCGGCCGGTTTGGGTAATCACGAACACGGAATACAGAAAACTGGACGAAGGCTTTTTCCAGACATGGTACACGCCTGATGGGCCAGTAAAAGTAACCATGAAGGAGCATTCGGTCCTGATTACAGGCTATGATGAAAATTCCATTTACTTCAATGACCCATTAACGGGCGAAAAAAATAAAAAAGCACCCATGAAAGACTTCGTGGAAGCCTGGGTGCAAATGGGAAGGCAGGCCATTACCTACCTTCCCTGATTTTTAAGACTGCAATACTTTTTGAGCCTCATACTCCTTCTGGAAGGAGTATTTTTTTTCGACATACACATCATGCCACATCATGAACATCAATACCGTCCAGATTTTGCGGCTGTTATCCGCCTTGTTCTGGCAGTGGTCATCCAATAGCTTCAAAAGGTATGACTTATTGATGAGATGCTCTGTGTTGCTTTCCTTGATGATATTCTTTGCCCATTCATTCATTTCGTTCTTCAGCCAGTGGCGGATCGGCACCGGGAAGCCCAGCTTCTTGCGGGTTAACACGTGCTCAGGAACCACACCTTCAGCCGCTTTACGTAAGATATACTTTGTTGTATTATTAGCCGTCTTCAGGCTTGTAGGAATCTTCGAAGCTGTTTCGAAAACAATCTTATCCAGGAATGGTACACGAAGCTCCAGTGAATGAGCCATCGTCATTTTATCAGCCTTCAATAAAATGTCGCCGCGCATCCATGTATGGATATCGATATATTGCATCGTATCAACCGGGTCATATCCTCTGCTCTCTCTGTAAAGAGGCTTCGTGATATCCCTGTAATCGTACTGGCCGTTATATACGTGCAGCAGCTCGCTCTTCTCTTTTTCAGAGAACATCTTCGCATTTCCGATATAACGCTCTTGCATTGGTGTCACGCCGCGTTCAATGAAGCTTTTCCCCTTCATTCCCTCTGGCATCATTTTCGCGATGCCTTTGAGCATGACCTTCCCTGCCTGAGGGATTTTGTTGAACATCTCAAGATCCTGCGGTTCACGGTAGATATTATATCCGCCGAACAATTCATCCGCTCCTTCACCTGAAAGGACAACCGTTACATGCTTCCGCGCTTCACGGGCAACGAAATACAAAGGGATCGCTGCCGGGTCGGCAAGCGGGTCATCCATATGCCACATGATTTTCGGCAGTTCATCCATGTACTCCTGCGGGCTGATCACATAGCTGATGTTTTCGACACCAAGTCGATCAGCTGTTTCCTTCGCGACGTCAATTTCACTGAAGCCATTCTGTTCAAAACCAACAGAGAATGTCTTGATCCCAGGATGGTACTGTTTCGCAATCGACGCGATGATCGAAGAATCAATTCCGCCAGAAAGGAATGATCCAACTGGCACATCACTGCGCATGTGGATTTTTACGGATTCAAACAGGACGTCCCTGATCTCCTTCGTAAATTCATCCTCGGTTTTGTGGATTGGCGAAAAGCTCGCTTTCCAGTAACGCTTGATTTCCATCGGCGAACCGATTTTCTTTGTAAAATAATGCCCCGGCTCAAGCTTGTAAATGCCTTCGGACATTGTATTTGGTTCTGGAACGAACTGATATGTCAAATAATGCTGCAGTGCCTTGTAATCAAGGACATCGTTTTCCAGCGCAAGCAGGATACTCTTTTTCTCAGAACCAAAGAACGTACGGTCGCCATCTTCAAAATAGAAGAATGGCTTGATTCCGAAATGGTCACGCGCACCGTAAAGAACCTGCTCTTCTTTATCCCAGATGACAAATGCGAACATACCACGCAGCTTGTCGACAGCCTGCTCTTTAAGATGGCTGTAAAGAGCAATGATGACTTCAGTATCCGAGTGAGTTTCGAAGCTGAGCCCTTCTTCCATCAACTCTTCACGAAGCTCAAGATAATTGTAGATTTCCCCGTTGAAAATGATCCAGTAACGCTCATTTTCATAGGTCAATGGCTGATGACCAGCCTCGAGATCAATGATGCTCAGACGGCGGAAGCCGAATTGGATATGCTCATCATAGAAATATCCATCATCATCAGGACCGCGATGGGTGATGATGTCATTCATATTTTTAAACAGCTGCTTATCATCGCCGCTGAATTCTTGTGCATTCTCATGTACACAACCGATAAAGCCACACATTATGTACTTCACCTTCTCCATTTCAGAAAAAATTTAGTTTTGCGCTGATTTACGTTCAAAGCGCGATTTTTATAACAAAGAACCTAATAGAAATGATCTTCCTAAAAACATACCATCTAATACTATCATTAAACGCAATTTTTTTGCAGTAAAATCTAAGGGAAATTTAAGGTAATACTCTATTTTACACCTTTTGGACCATACACAAACCTGATGGGATTTTGAGTGTTCCCTGATTAGACGGCAAATAATAAAGGGAGTTACATATTTCTATGCAACTCCCTTTGTACTTTTTTATTTTCCTAGTGCTTGAGTGCGAAGTGTTTCAGCTTTGTCTGTACGTTCCCAAGGAAGGTCTACGTCAGAACGGCCGAAGTGTCCATAAGCAGCTGTCTGCTTGTAGATTGGCTTGCGCAGGTCAAGCATATTGATGATCCCAGCAGGACGAAGATCGAAATTGCTTTCTACAACGTCGATCAATACATCTTCGCTGACTTTGCCTGTTCCGAAAGTATCAACTGAAATCGATACCGGACGAGCAACACCGATTGCGTATGCAAGCTGAACTTCAACTTTTTCAGCAAGGCCGGCAGCTACGATGTTCTTGGCAACGTAACGTGCAGCGTATGCAGCTGAACGGTCAACTTTTGTTGGATCCTTACCAGAGAATGCGCCTCCGCCGTGGCGAGCGTATCCGCCGTAAGTATCAACGATGATCTTGCGACCAGTAAGACCTGCATCACCCTGTGGTCCGCCGATTACGAAACGGCCAGTTGGATTGATGAAGTATTTTGTGTTTTCGTCGATCAATTCTGCTGGAACAACAGGTTTGATGACATGTTCTTTAAGGTTGCGCTGGATTTGCTCGAGTGAAACTTCCGGGTGGTGCTGAGTTGAGATAACGATAGTATCGATACGGACTGGCTTGTCGTTCTCATCGTACTCTACTGTTACCTGAGTTTTTCCGTCTGGACGAAGGTATGGAAGGATTTCTTCCTTGCGCACTTCAGTCAGACGGCGGGAAATTTTGTGTGCTAATGAGATTGGAAGAGGCATAAGCTCTTTTGTCTCATTACATGCAAAACCAAACATTAAGCCTTGGTCCCCTGCACCAATTGCTTCGATTTCCTCATCTGACATTTGGCCTTCACGAGCTTCAAGAGCCTGGTCGACGCCCATCGCGATGTCTGCAGACTGCTCGTCGATAGAAGTCAAAACTGCGCAAGTTTCAGAGTCGAAACCATACTTCGCGCGAGTGTAGCCAATTTCCTTTACTGTTTCACGAACGATTTTCGGAATATCTACGTATGTAGATGTAGTGATTTCGCCTGCAACTAGTACAAGGCCTGTCGTAACTGATGTTTCAGCAGCAACACGTGCATTAGCATCTTTTGCAAGGATCGCATCCAAAATCGCGTCAGAAATCTGGTCGCAGATTTTATCCGGATGGCCTTCTGTTACTGATTCAGAAGTGAACAAACGGCGTTTGTTTGACATCTGAGTTCCTCCCTTATTTATAAAAATTGATCGAGGCTGTCCCAATACAGACCCCGGGTTGATACGGTACTCATTCCCTATGTAGTATGAAATAAACGCTGAGTTTTTATTAGAAAAATTTGTTTAGAGTTCATGGTGAATTTCTTTTTTCCTAATTTCACCCACGGGAGCAATGACACCTAAGAAGGCAGTCCAGCAGCATTTCCTGCATTGGACAGAAATAAGCAATATAAAAAACCTCTCCAATTACGAGGAAAGGTTTTTGCTTAAATCCGCGCCTTTCGCTCTTATCGTTCAAGGGCAGTTCCCTTGCGTCAGGTTAGCACCTTTGCCCGGAAAAAGATCAGCATTCCAAAGGCTGTTTTTTCACGTCTGCAGGTTGCTGGGTTTCATTGGGCCTGTCCCTCCACCAGCTCGGGATAAGAGAGTATCCGTTCAAGTCCAAATCATAACGAAACTATAATTGCATGTCAATGGTTTTCTCGGTAATTTTGTCGATTGTTGTTGAAAGTTTTTTTGGAAAATAAAGTCGATTGTTGTTGAAAGTTTTTTTGTGAAAAAAAGCGCCTGAAAAGCATCCTTTTCGCTTGACTATATAAAGAAAGAATTATATAACGCAAGTTAGGTACAAGGTAATTTTTCGAGTCATTAGTATAGATTAATTAAACAAATGTGTTATACTAATATCGATATGTAAACACTTACAAATTATTAATCTTTTAAAAAAGGAAGGTATTCTCCGATGAATGTTGTAGGAATATCAAATGAACTTTCAGCTTTATTAAAAGGAAGCAATGTACAGGTGCAGTTATCCGTTCCCCAGCTTGTTGAAAAAGTCCTGAACCGGAACGAAGGGCTTCTGACTTCAACTGGTGCAGTCAGAGCGACTACTGGTAAATATACGGGCCGTTCACCTAAAGATAAATTCATTGTCGAAGAAGAGTCCGTGAAGGATAAAATTGATTGGGGTTCTGTCAACCAGCCGATATCCGAGGAATCTTTTACAAAACTATATAACAAGGTATTGAATTTCCTTAAAGAAAAAGAAGAAGTATTCGTATTCAAAGGATTCGCGGGTGCCGACAAGAAATACCAGCTTCCGATCCAGGTCATTAACGAATACGCCTGGCACAACCTTTTCGCACATCAATTGTTCATCCGCCCAACGGAGGAAGAGCTTGTTGACCACGAATCTGAATTCACGGTCATCTCTGCACCGACTTTCAAAGCGGATCCCGAGGTTGATGGAACGAATTCCGAAACATTCATCATCGTTTCCTTTGAACAGCGGGTCGTGTTGATCGGCGGAACAGAATATGCGGGTGAAATGAAAAAATCGATTTTCTCTGTGATGAACTACCTGCTTCCTGAAAACGGCATCCTTTCCATGCATTGCTCTGCAAACGTCGGACGCGAAGGTGATGTTGCCTTGTTCTTCGGCTTATCCGGAACTGGAAAGACCACTCTGTCAGCTGATAACAATCGCCGTTTGATTGGTGATGATGAGCATGGCTGGTCAGCTAATGGTGTTTTCAACATCGAAGGCGGCTGCTACGCGAAGTGCATCAACTTATCGAAGGAAAAAGAACCGCAGATTTATGATGCGATCCGCTTCGGATCTGTTCTTGAAAATGTCGTGATCGATGATGAAACCCGCGTTGCGGATTATGATGATGGCAGCCTGACTGAAAATACTCGTGCAGCTTATCCGATCCAGGCGATCGATAACATCGTGGACCCTAGCATTGCCGGTCATCCAAACGCAATCGTATTCCTGACTGCTGATGCTTTCGGAGTATTGCCTCCAATCGCCAAGCTTACGAAGGAACAGGCTATGTACCATTTCTTGAGCGGATATACATCAAAGCTCGCTGGAACTGAGCGCGGCATCACTTCACCGCAGGCAACGTTCTCGACTTGCTTCGGCTCACCTTTCCTTCCGCTTGCAGCAACAAGATACGCGGAAATGCTCGGTGAAAAAATCGACGAGCACAATGCGAAGGTCTTCCTAGTGAACACAGGTTGGACAGGCGGGGAGTATGGCACAGGCAGCCGCATGAAGCTGGCTTACACACGCGCCATGGTCCAGGCAGCTCTTGAAGGAGAACTGAACAATGTCGAAACCGTCAAAGACGAAATCTTCGGCCTGGATATCCCTGCACATGTACCTGGTGTACCTGACGATGTCCTCCAGCCAGTCAAGACATGGAATGACAAAGAAGCATACTACGCAAAAGCAAACGAACTCGCAGGCAAGTTCCGCGAAAACTTCAAAAAGTTCACAAACGTACCATCCGTGATCGAAGAAAAAGGCGGACCGACAGCGAAATAATTAGAAAAGCGGAAGCGCCTTGGTCAGCGCCGACAAGCGCTGGAAGGCCGACCGGGTGAAGTCGTTCTTTGACTTCATTGGGCGGACTGAAGCGACTCGAGGGGCTAGGCGCTGTAGCTGGACAATTCTCAAAGTAAAATCTATCCTTTCTTATTGCAACAATGAGGCCATTTCCGATTGGAAATGGCCTCATTGTTGCAATTCATACTAATTACTTCTATTTCTTAATGCTTCCCTGTCAACATTTTGTGGAGGCTGTTCCATCCATCTGTTATTAATCATTATTTTAATTCCGTCATTTGCATATTGAAGGATTTCAGTCACAAGTCTTGTGTAATGTCCGCCTATATCTTTTCTTAGGCTCGCTCCAATTGCAGTTCCGTACCCGCCAACACTGATAGCACTTAAACTGTTGGTTTGAAACATCATTAGCTTATCTGAAAAAGGCGGGACAATTGATTGGGATATCGCTGAATCCCAGGTACTTGGGAGCGGAACTCCATCTTGTAATAATATTTCTCTAAATACAGTCTCATGCTTAGCGGCTATTTCTGTACCTCTTTCCATAAATTTTCGTACCTCTGGTGATTGGGCTGTTTGAGAAAAACCAGCCAAAAATGTTCTGCCAATCGAATTTGTCTCTGTATTTTTAGATATATGAGCCAGTTCCACTGCGGTTAGTGGCCGATGTCTTCCAATTAAACTAGATAAAAATGATTCATCCTGCAGATATTCTGCTTTCTCCATTGGAGGTATTGTTGGCGAGCGTACGAATGTACCTTTTTTAAGAAGTAAGTCACATGATTCATTATAAAGTTTCATAAATATCTCAGAAGTCTTCGAAAATAATTCTCTTACATCATTCCTTGCCAATACTTCCAGAAATGCTGCTGATGCAACAGTTCCTGCCGAAGCCATATATTTAATATATCGCAAAGTGAAAAGATCTGAATACACTCGGCCTGCCTCTAGATTTACGTCCTCCTGAGTAAAACCGATAGGCAGAGCATGTTGGTCTTTTTCGAAAATCGATTTGACTTGATCCGCAACAAATTTGCAGTTTGATAATGCAGTATTTAAGATTTCCGTCATTGAGGTATCTTCATTTACCTTTGCAAAATGCTGAACAATACAGTGAGCCATTGAATTCTGCATATACGCTCCCCACATTGCCGCAACCTCTGATGAAGTCAATTGAGGGTTATGTTCCATTTTCATTCATAACTCCTTTTTTCCTTATTTTTGCACTAAAAAAGAGATAATATTCTTTGATAACTATTCAGCTATTTTAAGTACTGTTATTAAAGAGTTTAAACTCAAATAATGACTGTAAAGAAAAAAACAGAGCACAATATGTGCCCTGCTTAGTTGGTGGAGTTTAAGGATATTAATTGATACGTAAGGGTTGTGGTGTTTTCTGTCCACTCGACTTTCTTGATGACACCTGTTCCTGTAAGGTCACCTTCGATTGTCTTTTTGACTTCTAGCGGAATGTCAACTGGATAAAGCCTGTAGCCTTCCTTTTTTAAAGAGAAGAAGTTGTCTTCGAGCCTTTCTTCCCGGCCCTTTGTCACAATCATCGTATTAAACTCTAATGGCATCCCCATGATTTTCGCTCCTCTACACTAATAACTTCACATTCATTTTATCATTGTTGTGGCAGCAATTTCATCCAATTCGTTAAATCGGTGACCACTTTACGGTTCATCACCGGCGGGAAATAGTGTGTATATTCATCAAAGTACCAGCTTTCCACAGGCTTTTCCAACTCTTTTAACCGTTTTTCCAGCCGGTATGAATGCTCAGCTGATACATTGCGGTCATTGCGGCCGTGGATGAGCAGCACTGGTGCCTTGAGGTTTTCAATTTCGTACAAAGGTGTCCTGAATTTATATCTGCTTGGCACCTTTTTCGGCGACCCGCCGATTACCCTTTTCATCATCCTGCGCAAATCCTTCCTTTCCACATACGTTAAAAACATATCTGTAACACCGCCCCAAGTCACGACCGATGCTGTCTCCGGAAATTGAATGGCCGTCAGCAAAGCCATCAACCCACCGCGTGAAAATCCAAAGATATGAACCTTTCCCACGCCTGGCAAGGATTGAAGCAGCTTGAATCCGGCGAATGCATCAATCCGATCGTCACCTCCGAAGTCCTCATCCCCTTCACCCCCCTGGTTCCCCCTGTAAAAAGGAGCGAAAACCGTGAATCCTTCAGACGCAAATTGCGCAATCCGTGCGGGGCGTACCTTGCCTACATTTTTGATTCCGCCACGCAGATACAAAAATCCTTCTGTACCGCTTCCGTCAACTGGCCTGGCCAGAAGACCCTTGACCCGCAACCCGCCTGCATAATAGGTGACCATTTCCAGCTCGACGGCCGGATTGGGGGAAGGAAATTTATAAGCTGAGATTATTTGCCCGTCATATTCCAAAGTAAACACTCCTCTTATATGGATTTTTCCAAATTTGGTTCCTGGGCATTCACACATTTTTAGGTGATTCATACGATACTGTAAGCCCAAATTAAGACAGATTTTTAGGAGGCATCATTATGAAAAAATGGTTCAAAGCTGGTTTTGCTTTATTTTTGATTGCAGTACTTATTATACCTCTAGCTGCCTGCGGTCAAGACAAGGTACAGACTGTCAAAGTTGCAGAGGTAACACGTTCAATCTTCTATGCTCCTCAATATGTTGCCCTTGAAAAGGGATTTTTTGAGGAAGAGGGATTGAAAGTTGAATTAACGACAACATGGGGCGGCGACAAGACCATGACAGCCGTACTCTCTAATGCAGCAGATATCGGCCTCGTCGGTTCTGAGACATCGATCTATGTTTATGCCCAGGGATCAAATGATCCGGTCATCAACTTTGCCCAGCTGACGCAAACCGATGGCACCTTCCTCGTTTCCAGAGAAAAAATCGATGATTTTTCATGGGATCAGTTAAAGGGAGCTACCTATCTCGGCCAGCGTACAGGCGGGATGCCGCAAATGGTCGGTGAATTCGTCCTCAAGAAGCATGACATCGATCCAAAGGCAGATTTAGAGATGATCCAAAATATTGATTACGCGAATATACCTAATGCCTTCGCTTCCGGAACTGGAGACTTCGTCCAGCTATTTGAACCGCAGGCCAGCATGTTTGAATTAGAGGGCATAGGCCATATCGTCGCTTCTTTCGGAACCGAGTCCGGTCATGTACCATATACCACATTTATGGCCAAACAAAGCTACATGAAGAAAAACCCGGAGACAATCGAGAAATTCACCCGCGCAGTCTATAAGGCCCAGAAGTGGGTGGAATCACACAGTGCAAAAGAAACAGCGGAGATCATCCAGCCATATTTTAAGGATACAGATTTGTCACTGATTGAAACAGTTGTTGATCGATACAAGAGTCAGGGATCATTCGCAACTGACCCGATTCTAGATGAAGAGGAATGGGAAAACCTGCAGGACATCATGGATGAAGCAGGGGAACTTCCTGAGGAAGTCAGCCATGACACCTTAGTCAACACAGAGGTGGCAGAAGAAATCATGAAATAACAGGAGGTTGCAGCCAATGGACTTTTTGACATTAACAGGGATTCAGCACACTTATTTCACACAAACAACCGCTGTCAATGCTTTGAATAATATTTCACTCGATGTCCAGGAAGGTGAGTTCGTTTCCTTCCTGGGTCCGAGCGGCTGCGGCAAAACAACGTTGCTTTCGATCATCGCCGGGCTGATTGAGCCTACTGATGGACTGGTAAAACTGGCAGGAAAATCAGTCAAGGAGTCTGCAAATCAAACCGGATATATGCTGCAGCAGGATTATTTATTTCCTTGGAAAACAATTGAGGAAAATATCTTTCTTGGCTTGAAGATTAGCGGAACTATGGAAGCTTCAAAAAAGGATGAGGTTTTATCGCTGCTAAGGCAAATGGGTTTGGAAAATGTAGAAAAGCATTATCCAAAACAGCTTTCCGGCGGAATGCGCCAGCGTGTGGCACTGGTAAGGACACTGGCAACAGAACCGAAGCTGCTCATGCTCGACGAACCTTTCTCCGCATTGGACTATCAAACGAAATTGAAACTTGAAGACCTGGTTTCTAATACATTCAAGACTTTCGGAAAAACCGCGATTCTCGTCACCCATGATATCGGGGAAGCAATCGCAATGAGCGACCGGATCTTCCTGTTTTCGCCAAGACCAGGCCGTTTGCATAGAACTTTTACCATTCCGGAGGAGCTGCGGAACCTAAGTCCATTCGAGGCAAGAAACCACCCTTTGTACAATGAACTATTCCAGAAGATATGGAAGGAGTTGGAATCAATTGAACCAGAAGAACACTGAACTCCTCCATCAACAATACCTGAAAAAGCTAAGCCGCGAGCGGAAAACCGTCCGAGTCTACCAACTGCTGATTTTCATTGCCTTTTTTGCCCTTTGGGAAATCTCAAGCCAGCAAAAATGGATTGACCCGCTGCTTTTCAGTTCCCCGTCAAAAATCTGGAATATGTTAATTGAGAAAACGATGGATGGGTCATTAGCTGTTAACCTTGGAGTGACACTGGCGGAAACCGTACTGGGATTTATCCTGGGAACACTGGCCGGCACGATATTGGCCGCTCTTTTATGGTGGTCGCCGATGCTGTCAAAAATTCTTGACCCATATCTTGTTATCCTGAATTCAATGCCAAAGGTCGCGCTGGGTCCAATACTCATCGTAGCCCTTGGCACTAATATGACGTCGATCATAGCGATGGGCGCGATTATCTCCGTGATCATCACGACAATCGTAGTGTATACGGCTTTCAAAGAGGTTGACCCGAACTACCTGAAAGTGCTGCAGACATTCGGAGCAACAAGGACACAGTGTTTTCGGGAAGCTATCCTTCCAGCCTCCTTCCCGACTATTATTTCTACGTTGAAAGTGAATGTCGGCCTGAGCTGGGTAGGTGTTATTGTTGGAGAATTCCTCGTTTCGGCACGTGGTCTTGGATATATGATCATCTATGGATTCCAAGTTTTCAACTTCACGCTCGTCTTTTTGTCACTGCTCGTCATTGCTTTGTTTGCCACCGTGATGTATCAGCTCGTCGAACTGCTTGAAAAGAAACTGATTAAAAGCAATCAGTAACGAAGCCGGAATAAGATGTCCGGCTTCTCTTTATTTCCTCAGTAAGCAGCTTATTTAGAGTAAGTAGCGGCAGCGCCAATAAAGTTGTGAACTCCGCCAATAAAATCTGATTTTCGCCAATATCCAGTTTCAGGGGTTATACCTACAGTCAAATCCGATGCAAATTAATCACATAAGAATAAAAAAAGCGGCGAATCCGCCACTTTCACAACTTTTTCTGCAAAAATCTCAGACTATGCTTCATCACATCGTCCTTCATGATAAAACTGTACTCGTCCTTCATTCTTTCCACCAGCATATCGCCAGTTACAAGGACCGGTCCGGCAGTTTCCAAGTAATCATCTTTTGGCTCGATTTTTTCTGCTTCACCGTAAAAGATTCTTTTAACAAACGAACCCTCTTTATCACTCACCTGATACTCCCCAATGCTCACTAACCTGGCTAAGGCTGCGCCAGTCTCCTCCATGACCTCACGGCGAGCTGCGTCCTCCAGCGTTTCCCCTTTTTCCACTTTGCCGCCGGGGAACTCAAGACCTCTGACTCTATGTTTGGTCAAAAGCCATTTGCCTTGATATATACAGATGACCAGCACGTGGCGTGCACTTTTTTCAAAGGCATTTTCCTGAAAGGATAAGTTAACCTCTCCACCGTTCATGTCTTTAAATTTCATCATGAAAACTCCCTGCCTAAATTCATAACCTAATTATATAGAAAACCAGAAAATGAATAAACCGCAGACATCTGCCTGCGGCTGCTCTATTTTTCAGGAAGGATCCCCATGCTTTCAATATGGTTCTTGGCTTCTTCATCGCCGAGATTATAGATCATTTCATATGTCTGGATCAGCTGTCTGTCGAGGGCATCATTTTCACGGTCATAATGGTATTGTACATATGGGACGTGCGCCCTCATGAAATTCTGCCAGCCTGTGGAATGGCTCTGATCGAATATTTCCCTCAATGCGGTGATTTCCTCATCATTTGCCTCAATTTTAAAATTCCATGGAGATGCAGTTGAATCGCTTGAAATATGGCCTTCACTGATGTTGATATAATATGTTTTTTTGCCTTCTGGCATGTGCCTCACCTCATGGATATCGTTCCCTGCGTCTATATTCGTTTATACTGAATATCTATAAAATAAATAATTTTTTCTGCCCTCCAAATTACTCTTAAAGTTGTCAGTATGTTAAAATTAGACCAAATATAGATATAAGCAACCCACTACCCCAATAGGAAAATACTTCAATTCCAAGGCATATTTTTTCCGATGGAGGGTATTTAATAAGTATAAGGAATTATGGACGATTAAGAAGGAGAGGTGAAATTCATGAAACTGATTGATGAGCTATACGAACTGTACCGCAATAAATTGACCGGTGATGAAGAGGATATCGATATGCTCGCTTTTGCCTTCCTTGAAGAAATGAGCCGTGAAGACTTGTTGAAGATCATCCAGGACCTTGATAAACAGGAGCTATATGATTTGATGGGCCTTTATTTGATTGAGAGCTTGAAAGGAAAGTTTGCCCAGGACGATTTCGGCGCGCGCTCTGTTAATTCATATCCTTCCAGGAATGTGCACTAACCTTTATAATAACCATACATATAAACCGGCTGCGGCCGGTTTTTCTTTTTGTCTTGATTTCCTATAACATTGAAAAAAACTGGCCGTTTTTTCGGCCAGTTCTCCTTTTATCCAAGATAAGCTTTGAACATCCACATATGTTTGCGCAGGCTCATTTTCACTTCTGTCAGCATATCGGCTGTAGCTGTGTCTTCTGCGTTTTCCGCAAGTTCAATTGCACTATGGAGCTCGTCCACGATTGTAGCAAAATCATCGTGCAATTGTTGGACCATTTCTTCTTCATTTTCAGACCCTGTTGCTTCTTTAACTGATGATAGTTCAAGATATTCCTTAAGCGTTGCAACAGGCTTTCCTTCTAATGCGAGAATTCTTTCGGCGAATTCATCAATGATTGTCGCAGCTTCGTTATAAAGCTCTTCGAATTTCGTATGGAGTGTAAAGAAATGACGGCCTTTCACATACCAGTGATAGTTATGAAGCTTTGTGTAAAGTACCGTCCAGTTTGCAACCTGCTTATTCACTGCTTGGATTAAATCTGTTTGTGCCATTAAATTTCATCCTCCCTTTCAGTCATAGTATATATTCCCCTTCCAGCTTTATAAAAAACATGATGGCAGCAACTTTTTTCCTATCGCTGAAAAGAACATGCTACAATAATTTTGAAGCAAAGGAGGCCTTTTTATGTATACCGTTTTGATTATCTCAGTCATTATCGTTATCATTGTTTTAATATTAAGCGTAGTCACTACTTCGAAGGCTTATCAGTTTAAACATACTGTCGATCCGATTGATAGAAGTAACGCCCATGAGGATTCTACTGATGCATCTGAGGAAAAAAAATAAAGGAGCTGCTCTCAGCTCCTTTTTAGGATTAAAGAAGGGATGAACCACCATGCTAAAAAAAGCATTCATCGGCATCATACGTTTTTATCAGGTTGTCATTTCTCCATTGAAGCCGCCTACATGCCGATTTTACCCGACATGCTCCCATTACGGGCTTGAAGCGATCAAAAGGTTTGGTCCCTTCAAAGGCGGATGGCTGACGATTGTACGCATCCTTAAATGCCAGCCGTTTCATCCAGGAGGCATGGACCCGGTACCGGAAGAGTGGCCATCAAAGAAGAACGCTAAAGCTCATAACCATTAAATTTACTTTTGGTATCCATCGATGACTTGATCAAGCCTTCCCGTTGAAGGATCGATTACAAGGCCATGGACCGGAACATCCTTAGGCATCAAGGGATGGTTTCTTACGATTTCAACACTGTGGGCAACGCTGTCCTTTACGTTCTCGAAACCGTGAAGCCATTCCTTCACGTCTATACCTGAGTAATTCAATGTATTCAACATGTCATCGCTGACTCCGCGCCGCTTCATTTCCTCAATCATACCATCTGGCTTCATCCCGCTCATACCGCAGTCGTAATGGCCAATGATCGCCACTTCCTCCGCCTGCAGCTGGTAAACCGCGACAAGCAGACTTCTCATGATACTTCCAAACGGATGCATGATCAGCGCACCGGCATTCTTGACAATTTTCACATCACCATTGCGAATATTCAAAGCTCTCGGCAACAGTTCAACAAGCCTTGTATCCATACAAGTTAAAATGACCATCTTTTTATTTGGAAACTTAGTAGTGGTGAATTCTTCATATTTTTTCTCTGCTACGAACTTTTCATTGAAATCAAGAATTTCATCAAGCATTCTCATTGTTATCATTCTCCTTTTAAACATTCTCTTTCTAATAGAATACCGTAAATTGAATATGAACCAAAATGTTTTACTTGATTTTGCTCCAATCCTTTTGTATGATACAGAAGGTAAATCGTAACCATTACGAATTAATATTTTTTCCTTATGACAAGAAAACTAATAACAAATAAAATTTATTTTCTAAATCGTAATGAGTCCGTTTTGACTAACAGGAGGCATATATGAAAAAAACTGCAATTATTTTATCTCTATTTATGGTCATTGCTGCTTTTCTAAGCGGTTGTGGTCAGGATGCTGCTAATCAAGAGAAGAACGATGATTTGCTTCAAGTCTATACCACGGTTTATCCACTCCAGTTTTTCGCACAGCAAATTGGCGGTGAATATGTAAAAGTTGAAACCATCTACCCACCGGGAGCGGATGAGCATACATTCGAGCCTTCCCAAAAAGATATGATGGCACTGGCAGACGCAGACTTATTTTTCTATATCGGTCTGGGCCTTGAGGGATTTGTTGATAAAGCCAGCAAAACACTTAAAAACGAGGATGTAAAAATGGTTCCGGTTGGTGAATCTTTGCATCTTGATGAAAATGACGAACATCAGGACGAGGCGCACAATGAGGATGGCTCGGCTGAAGAAGGACATGACGAGGAAGAGCATGCTGATGAGAATGCGCATGATGAGGAAAACCATGCAGATGAGGATGATCATGGTCATGGAGACTTCGATCCGCATGTATGGCTTGACCCGATTTATGCAAACGAGCTGGCCCTTGCAATCAAAGAACAGTTAGCAGCTCAGATGCCTGAGCGTAAAGATACCTTTGAACAAAATTATACTGAGCTGACTGCTCAATTGAAGGATCTTGACCAGGAATTTTCTAAGGTTATTGGTTCAGCCAAGCGCAATGAAATCCTGGTTTCACACTCGGCCTTCAGTTATTGGGAGGAGCGTTACGGAATCCAGCAAATTAGCATTTCTGGCCAATCAACGACAAATGAGCCATCGCAAAAAGAGCTTCAAAAATTGATTTCACATGCGAAAGAAGAAAAGATTAAATATGTTTTGAACGAACAAAACTTTAATTCCAAGCTGGCCAAAATGGTCCAGGAAGAGATTGGAGCAAAATCGCTGACACTCCACAATCTTTCTGTATTGACCGACGAGGATATTAAAAATAATGAAACCTATTTTACCTTGATGGAAAAAAATATTGCTACCCTTGGAAAAGCATTGAATGAATAACACACAGTCGCCTCCCTTTTTGGGAGGCGTTTTTTAGCTTCCTGATTTTAGCTGGAATCACCAGGCACTTTTCGCTGCATGCTAAGCTTGTATCAACCAAAAAGGAGTGGTACAGCTATGGCAAAAGATGTATTATGCGAAGTCAACAACTGTCATTATTGGAAAGACGGAAACCTTTGCAGCGCTGACAAGATATATGTCGTCAGCCATGTAGGAGAGCAAGCCGACAATAGCCGTGAAACAGACTGCAAAACGTTTGAGGCTTTAAGTTAATTTTTCAGACCGGGTACCAGCCCGGTCTTATTTCTGATTACCTAATCAGAAACCAATACACAAAGATGATTCCCAGGTCACTCAATACATGCCCGATGATGGCTGCTGTGATGGAACCAGTTTTTTCTCTGATATAGCCCCAAAACATGCCTGCAACGAAGACTGGCACGGCTGCAACGACACCGTACATACCATCGAAAATCGGAATCACCGAGAGCAAATGGTATAACGTATAAAAAGCAGCTGTCATCAATATTGCATACTTGGCTGTTCCTTCTTTTCTCAGCTTCTCAAATATAAAACCTCTCCAATAGAATTCTTCCAAAATTGGATTAGCCACCAACAGGACCAGAACGAGCCAAATCTCACCCTTTGCAGAAAAACCCCATTCCAAAAGCAGCACCCTAAGCTGGTCAATATCCAGAAGATAAACATGCAGCCAATTTAACCCTCCAAAAATGAAAAGGAAAAACAGCAGTCCGCTCCCCAAGCCCAACATAACAGACTTACTTGTCGTTTTGAACCTTTCCAGGGGAACTCCGCCAACAAGCAAAGGCACAGCTAAAAGCCAGCTATAGAAAAGCATAAACGTAATAATTACATTCTCCAGCACTTGAAGCCCGATGAAAATCATGAGCGTCGGCCCAAGCAACAGTAAAAGTCTTTTCATGTCCACCTACCCCAGTCCTGCTTGCTTCTCTTTGTTATCATTGAGCGGCTGCAAAAAAGTGTCGACAATCGCATTGAATTCCTGATGTGACCTGGGCGGCAGCTGATGTGTACCATTCTTTATATAGACTACCTGTGTTTGCGGAGCTTTTTTTTGAAAAGGTATGCGGTAGCGGTGCATCGGCTTTTCCAGGGAGCCGTATATTAGTAGAACAGGCATATCCAACTTAGAAAGCTGGCTGGTGGAATCATAATGAAGCCCAGATTTTATATACTCATACGAACGCTGGGCATCTGATTGCCTGGCTAACTCAAAGATCTCGTTTTCATCCTCCGGATCCCATTTGTGAAACTTTGCCTGCCATTTTGCAGCAAGAGACACTTGGCCGAATTTAACCATAATCTGCACTAGCTTAATGATAAGCTTTGGGATAAAGGTTTCAATCTTTGAAAACCCGCCAGACAAGATTAATGCTTCTGAGCGTTCAGGATACTTCAATGCAAATTCCTGGGCAACCAATCCGCCATGAGAATAGCCGCAGAGCACAGCTTTCTCAATACCTATCTCGTCCAGCAAAATCTTTAAATCATCTGCAAGTGCCGCAATGCTTGCCGATTTATTCCCCTTCGAACTTCGCCCATGCCCGGCCAGGTCGAAAAAGATGGTCTTGTAGCGATGTGACAGAGCCTCCTGATACTTAAAAACATTGTGTCCCATCACAAAAGGATGGATGAACACAACAGGCAGTCCTTCACCTTTTATATGATAGTAAAGCGAGAGAGAATCGTCGATTTTGGCATATGGCATAAAAAGCTTCACCCCTTATGCTGCCTATACCCGAATATATGATTGGTTAAAAGGATTTAATATTAAGGCCCTGTCACGCGAATTTATGTGCAGAATATCTTAAATTGTTTCCCGCCTCTTTAACTCCTCCAGCTCTTGGGTGATTCTATCTGTGTCAATCCGATTGAATAATGGTTCTACATTATCTAATTCAAAAGACTTCACTAATATAGGACCCCAGCTTTGGTCCGTTAGTTGCAGCATATGTTTAATCTTTTCACTTGAAAAAGGAAGGAATGGCGTCAGGATATTGGCCAGGTTCGCAATGATATATACGCAATCTGCAAGTGTCTGCTTGCATGCTTCAGCATTTTCATGAACCTGCTTCCATGGCTGTTTGTTATCGAAATATTTATTCGAATACCTCACTAATTCAAACACCTTTTCCAGTGCCTTTTTAAAACTGGCGCTTTCAATACTCCGCCCTGCTTCTGCGTATAGCAGATCCACTTTGTCTACTACTTCTTTGGTAATCTCCTTTTCCGGAAGAACACCATCAAATGTTTTTTGTATAAATTTCATGGTCCGATTCACAAAGTTCCCATAAGCGCCCAACAGTTCACTATTGTGACTATAGATGAACTCCTTCCATGAAAAATCTGCGTCCCGGCTTTCCGGTGCATTGATGGTCAAAAAATAGCGAATGGAATCAGGGTCATATTTTTCTATGATACCCGGTACCCAGACTGCCCAATTTCTGCTAGTGGACAATTTTTTCTTTTCCAAGGTGAGATATTCATTTGAAACGATGTGGGCAGGCAATGCATCGATATCAAGTCCTTTAAGAATTCCGGGCCAAATGATGGAATGGAACGGGATATTATCTTTACCGTGAACATAATAGGACTTAGCGGCGGAATTCCAAAACGCTGCGTCATCCTGTCCTTTTTCTTCAGCCCAGAGCTTGCTTGCTGTGTAATAACCCGACACCGCCTCGATCCACACATAAATTTTCTTATCTTCATAGCCCTTAACAGGCACACTTACCCCATTAGACAGATCCCTTGAAACCGCCCGATCCTGAAGGCCTTCATGCAGGTACCTCTTAGTCAACGAAATGGCATTCTCTCTCCAGAGTTCATTCTGTTCAGCATTCTCTGTATACCTCTCCAATTCGCCTTGAAGCGAGTTTAATGCAAAATAAAAATGCTCCGTTGTTCTCGTCGTCGGCGGATTGCCGCATATTTTGCACCTTCTCTCCAGTAAATCGAGCGGCTCCAGTACGTTTGAGCAATAATCGCATTGATCACCTCGCGCGTTCGCCCCGCACTTCGGACAGATGCCCTCAACATAACGGTCAGGCAAGAACTGTTGATCCTGTTCACAATACGTCTGCTCAATTTCCTTTTTGTAGATCAACCCTTTATCAAGCAGCTTAAGAAAGATTTCCTGTACGATTTTATGGTGGTGTACCGTATCGGTTCTTGTGTAGATGTCATAAGAGAAACCCAATTTTGTAAAACTATCCGTGAACTCGCGGTGGTACCTGTCAGCAATTTCTTTTGGTGACACACCTTCCTGCTTTGCTCTAATGGCAATGGGAGTTCCATTGCAGTCACTGCCTGACACATATAAAACCTGTTCTCCTTTTAAACGGTAATACCTAGCTAAAATATCCCCCGGAAGCAGACTCGAAATATGCCCCAGATGCAGCGAACCATTGGCATACGCCCATGCTCCTCCGATAAAAATACTCATTTTAAAAACCTCCTTATGATATTGGAATAAGAACTTAAAAAACAAAAAACCCCGCCCTTAACTGCAATAGTTAAGGACGAGGTTTGGAATCCCACGTGTTACCACCTTATTTCGCAAACGGCTCACACCATTTGCCTCATCAAGTACGGAGCATGTAATGCCTGCTCTTATACTGTGACATTGATAACGAGTGCCAAATCTCGCCGTATCCTACTTATGACAAAAAAGCATGTTCAGGACGGAGCTCAGAGACCATTTTTCAAGTGACTGTCTTTGCTTCTTTTCAGCTGCCGAAGCTCTCTGTAAAAAACAGGATCACTCTACTTTTTCTCTTCATTGCTTTTAAAAAGTTTTTAATCAGTATTTTATTCAGATTTTTCCAGGAAGTCAACATCCTTTTTAAAAAAATAAATATCCCTTTACTAAACTATTGGAGTGCAGAACGTGAAAAGGCGACATAAATGGCATGCTACATCACATACGATGTAGCATCCCATTCTCATTGATATACCAAGGTTTATCCATTTCATCATAAGAATTAACACTGTAAATAGCACACTGATTAGCACCACAGAATGGTCATTAACACTGTTAGTTTTTATGCTAAAATACTAACAAATTTATTCGACTATCTCCTTCATGACATTCAATATATGAGTTCCTAATACATCAAATTTAGTAATTTACATGGTAAAATTATGAAGAAGCTTATTCAACTATCGGAGTTTAGTTGAATAAGGAATACCACTTTATATTGGAATTATCCATTAAAATAAGAACTAATTAAAAACATACCCCTCAAAAATGAGGGGTATATATTATTTATCTTGTGCAAGTTCTTTTCTATCAGGAGCAAGCGGCGGTTGTTCTAACCACTTGTTTTTCACCATAAGATCGAACCAATTTTTGGTGATTCCTAGTACTTTTAGGACTGCTTTTTCATAAGCTACAGCTAGGTCTGTTCGCATGGATCCTGCTAGACCTGTCCCGTAATATACTTGTGCAGTTTGAGCCAAGAAACCCATATGATACAATATTAATTTATCTGAAAAAGGAGAGTCTTTTGACGTTGTAACCTCTGATTCCCATGACATTGGAATGGGTAAATTATCCGTTTGCATAATTTTTGCAAGCGCTTGTAGGTTTTCATCTGCGGTTTTTCCTAAATCCTCAAGAAACTTTCTTACTTCTTTCGATTCTGTGACTTGACTGAAACCGATTGAAAGAGCCTTTGCCATAACGCCTTTTTTAATGTTGAGAGAAATACTGATTATTTCTGTAGCAGATAAAACTCTCCCTTTTCCAAAGAATCCATCAGTAAAATTTTTGGTAAAAATAATGTCAGGGCTATCGGTAGGATAGAAATAGGGGTCTCTTTGGAATTTCCCTTTTTCAAGCAGTAACTCAATGGTTAAATCGTACATGCTTTTTGCATCATTATCACATGAATTGTAAAATTCCCGTAGGTCCTTTCTGACAGAAACACTTAAAGCAGTTGTATGTCCCAATAAACCATGTATAGTCATAATATGTAAATAATTTAAGCAGAATGTGTCAGAAAACAATCTCTTTGCACCTTTATTAAGGTCAGATTCAGTAAATCCAATCGGAACCGGAAATCCATCTTTCTCAATGAATGAAACAATCTGCTTCTTTTGCTTTTCCCATGTCTCAATTGCAATTTGAAAAACTTTTTTTATTGATTCGTCTTCTAAAATAGAAATCATATACCTATTTACTATTTCGGCCATTGTTCCGTTTACATACTCCCCCCATAGTGTTCCTATTTCGGAAGATGTAAGTTTTAAATGATCAGTTTCCATTTGTTCTCACCTCTTCAGTATTTTTTACTAATACAGAAATAGGTATACATTTCTTTGGACTTAAACCATTTAGATGATTAGTTGAATAGTTTCTTGTTGAACTAACAGGTGCGTTGATCCAGAAGGATTAACCGCCTTTTTGTTGAATTCCTTATTAAACAAACGAAGCAGGATTGTTGAAGAAGAAAAGAGGAACTTGTTGGGGGAGTATATATTATGAGTACATTTGTTTATATGGTGAGACACGGTGAATCGCCAAAAGAAGGTAATGAAAGAACAAGAGGACTAACTGAAAAAGGTTATTTAGATGCTCAGAGAGTGACTGACATATTGATAAATGAAGAAATTGATGTAGTTGCTTCAAGTCCATACATACGCTCAATTTTAACTGTCGAAAGTTTAGCTCAGCAAATAGGTGAAGAAGTTTTAGTGTTTGAAGATTTAAAAGAGAGAATATTTTCTTCTGAAGCCAATCGTCTTTCTGATAAAGAATTAGGTCCACTTTTGGAAAAGTCATTTTCCGAATCTGATTTCTCTTTAGAGGGAGGAGAATCAAATGCTGATTGTCAAAAAAGAGCTATAAAAGTCTTAAAAGAACTTTTAAAAACTTTTAGAGATAACAAAATACTAATAGGTACTCACGGAGCTGTTATGACCTTGATGATGGGATATTTCGATTCTTCTTTTGACTTAAACTTTTTACATAGCACATCAAAGCCTGATATTTATAGAATGGAATTCATTGAAAAGGAATTAGTGAAGGTTCAAAGACTATGGGAGTAGGTGTTAACTAATAAAAATTACTTTTCATTCTAAAACTGAGGGGTTGCGTTGACCAGGAAGAATCAACCGCCTTTTTTGTTAAACTCCTTATTGAACAAACGGTCCAGAAGGGTTTAATAAGGATCAAATTGTTGGTGATTTTTTTGTGGACTTTTCTCTCTTATGAGTAAAGTCCTTTTTATGTTTTAGTAAAAAACAATGATAATCAGTAAAAATATATTGAATATCAATAAATATTGTAATAATATGGTTGTAAACAAAATGAATGAGGTGCCTTATGAAACGAGGAACAATAACCTTTTTAAAATTAGCTGTGTGTATTATTGCCATTTTAATTTTAAGCTTATGTATCTTTGCATTACCTTCACTTGCTGAATATACAGCAAGTATGTATCCAGAGTTTGCATTTTTAAAATATCCTGTTCTAATTGGGTTGTACTTTTCAGCGATACCATTTTTCTTCGCTTTGTACCAGTCATACAATCTTTTAGATGTTATAAAGAACAAAAAAGCCTTTTCAGAATTAGGCGTTATGCCGTTAAGACATATTATGGTTTGTGCAATCACAATATCGGTACTATATGTAATAGGAATTGTTATAATGGCTGTCTTGAACGCTTTGCATCCTGGCATAGCTATTATAGGTATTACAATAATATTTGCCAGTCTAATTATTGCGTACTTTTCGGCTGTTCTACAGCATTTGTTAAGTAGTGCGATTGAATTAAAATCAGAAAATGAATTAACTATTTAAGGTGGTAAAATGGCTATTATAATTAATATTGATGTAATGCTAGCTAAAAGAAAAATGAGTGTTACCGAACTTTCGGAAAAGGTAGGAATAACAATGGCTAATCTTTCAATTTTGAAAAATGGAAAAGCAAAAGCTATTAGATTCTCAACTTTAGAAGGAATTTGCGAGGCTTTAAATTGTCAACCTGGTGATATTTTAGAATATACAAAAGAAGAGACAAATTCATAAAGGTTTTGAAGTTTTACACTTAACTTACGGGAGCTAAGCTTAGGAATAATAATGGAACTGCTGCTCAATACCCTTTATAAAAAAAGGGACAGCATTCCTGTATTAGATGAAAAATGGATAAGCTTGTGAACTAATGTACTTAAACATAAGGGTGCGTTAATCCAAGAAGGATTGGCGGCCTTTTTTGTTAAATTCCTTATTGAACGGTGCAGTTTAATTGAATGAAGGAGCCATTGATATAAGCACGATTAGTGGCTGTTTTTTTGACTTAAAGACGAGCTGTAAATAGAAAAAGTATAATCCGGGCTTCGAATCAGACGTGTTCATGACTTCTTTTCGATATGTATCTGAACTTCTGTCAGAATGTTCTCAACAATATAATCAGGCTGTAAATTGGTAATATCAGTTAGCAGGAGATCCATCATCGGACCAACAGCCCTATAGTTATTATCTGTAAGCCATGATTGAATAAATGATTATATTTCTCCAAAGGTGTCTTTTCCTGAATATTGACTATCAGCAATCAGAAGAAACACCGATTCCAATGTACAGGTTTTATATGTGTGCAGAAGATCTGGCCAGATTCGGCTCGCTATATGCCAATGAAGGTAAATGGAAGGGGAACAAATCATTCCTGAAGAGTGGATTGAGGCAAGCTTTACAGCTTATTCTGAAATAAACGATGTAGACCAATTTACTGGTCACGGTTATTTATGGTGGCTAGACAGCGAGAATCAACCAACCTCACAATGGGCAGTTAGATCAAGGGGACAATTTATTGTCGTAGACCGAGAAAACAAGATTTCTCTTGCATTGATGAACAATACTGGGACTTCTCCCTTAGGAGTTTTTTGGTACCGCAATTTTAACGGAGGGGAAGAACCTCATTCCGAGGCCAGGAAAATATATGAGATTGTAAAAAGCAGTGTATTGAATCAGTAGTTTTCCCTCTATATACATTAAAAAAAGTCCTTGAAATCGAGGGCTTTTTTCCACTTTGGCAACAATTAATTTATAACCCTACCTTCTTGTTTGCTTATGTAGTTATTTATAACGAGATCTTTACTACACAGTACAAATATACTGTTCAGAAGGAAATAAGGACGAATCTCATAAATTGGTGAATTTCATTCTTCAGTGAACGGGTGCTTTACTTTAACAAATAATACAACAGAAAGGAGCTAGGATTTTTCAGACCCTAGCTCCTTCTTTATTGCTAAATAAGTATGAGGTTTTGTTTACTCATTCATATGTGAAATGCGTTGTTATTTGCTATGCTTTTTTCTATTTTTCACTTCAAAAGAGAACCTGTCACTAAGAAGGGAGCAAAGTGTTATTTAAGCCTCAAGGCTTGCCATTGGTCCGAAGAATTCGAAGTGAATTCTGTCTTCTGTTACGCCAAGATCCTTTAACGCTGCGTTGATTGCTTTCATGAATGGTACTGGTCCGCAGAAATAGAAGTCAGCTTGAGCAAGATCAACATTTTCTTTTAGCCATTCTTTTGTAATATAGCCTTCCTCATCAAAGCTGTTGTTTTCACGGTCTTCTTCAGTTGGCTGGTCGTAGAATACGACTGAATTCACCTTTGCTTTTGCAGCTGTTGCTGCAACTTCGTCTTTCAGTGCATGGACTTTGCCGTTCTGAGCTGCATGGATGAAGGTAACTTCTTTTTCCGGCTGCAGTTCTGCTACTGTGTTCAGCATGCTGACCATCGGAGTCAGGCCAACTCCGCCGCTTAACAGGACAACTGGAGTATCTTTTTCTGTATCGAGGAAGAAGTCACCTGCTGGTGCGCTGATCTGAAGGACTTCTCCTTCTTCTACGGTATTGTGAAGGTAATTGGATACCTTTCCGTCCGGAGTTTCCATTCCAGCTTCCTTTTTAACGCTGATACGGTAATAGTCTTTTCCAGGAGCATCTGACAAGCTGTACTGACGGATATGCGTGAAATCTTCCCCTTCGATTTCGAGCTTGATGCTGATATACTGTCCTGGCTTGAAGGAAGCGATAGCCCTTCCATCAACCGGCTTCAGGTAAAAAGAAGTGATGACTTCACTTTCCTCAATCTTTTTCGCAACAATAAATGGACGGAAGTCTTTCCAGCCGCCTTTTTGGTTTGCAGCTGCATCATACATTTCCGCTTCCACAGAGATGAACGCGTCCGCAATCACTCCATAAGCATCTGCCCATGCGTTGATGATTTCATCTGTAGCCGCATCTCCAAGAACTTCTTTGATCGCAATCAGCAAATGCTTCCCAACAATCGGGTAATGCTCAGGCAGGATGCCAAGACTGCGGTGCTTATGAGCGATCTGGTTTACAACCGGAAGGATCGCTTCAAGGTTGTCGATATATTTGGCAGCAGCATAGACAGTTCCAGCCAAGGCTCTTTGCTGTCTGCCCTGCTTTTGGTTCGCATGGTTAAAAATATTCAAAAGCTCTGGATGATTTTCAAACATTGTTTTATAGAATACTGTTGTGATTTGCTCACCGTGAACTTCAAGAACCGGCACAGTGGATTTAATGATTTCAATCGTTTTTTGATCTAGCATAATATACACTCCCCTATGTTTATATCTTCTCGTTGAGGTTTGTTTACCTCATTCCCATAGTGATTATAATAAATTATGTTGGAAGACTAAGTGATTCAAATCACACTATTGTAAAATAGTGCTTTTCAACTAGGGTTTTTCACTTACATTCGCACTAAATCAAGTCATTAAAGAGGCAAAAGTGCCATTTCACCCGAAACATGGGGGTAAAGAGCGATTAAAGCCTTCCATAAAAGAGCGGCAACACTTTTTTATAGCGGAAAATTCATTTTTATAGCGACTTTTTTATTTTTATAGCGACTTTTTAAGTTTTATAGCGAAAATCAAATTTTTATAGCGAATTGGAAAATTACGCTGATTTTTTCCAGTTCCAAAAAATAAAAGCACTGCCCAAGCAGTGCTTTCCGCCAGTCTAGAATTCAAACCGTTCTTCAAAAACAGTAACTTCCTTCAATCTCTTCCTGTTCAATTCAAAGCCGATGCCAGGGCTCTCTGGCAGCTTGATCATTCCGTTTTCCACTTTGATTTCTGGCTCAATGATATCCTGCTCCCAATAACGGTCTGAGCCTGAGATATCACCTGGAATCGTAAAGCCTGGGAGCGATGCGAGAGCGATATTATGTGCTCTGGAAATGCCAAACTCAATCATCCCGCCGGCCCAGACTGGAATCCCTTTAGCAGCACAATAGTCATGGATCCGTTTCGCTTCGCCAAGTCCGCCGACCCGGCCGATTTTAATATTGATGATCCCACAGCTGCCTAACTCCACTGCTTTCCTTGCATCATCAAAAGTAACGATGCTTTCATCAAGGCATATTGGTGTCTCAATCTGCCCCTGCAGCTTGGCATGGTCAACAATGTCATCAAAACCAAGCGGCTGCTCGATCATCAGCAAACCGAACGCATCCAGTGCCTTTAAACGGTCCACATCCTCCAGAGAGTAGGCCGAGTTGGCATCCGCCATTAACGGCAGATCAGGATACTCTTTACGAATTCCTGATATATATTGATAATCACTTTCTGGACTGATTTTTACCTTAACCCGTTTGAATCCTTGCTCTAGATAGACTTCTATTTGTTTCAGTGCCTCAGGCAAATTTGGATTGGCTACAACGACACCTGCAGGGATGGCTTCCATCGTTCCGCCCATCAGCGTGGATAACGGAACACCTTCCTTCTTAGCATGCAAATCCCAGAGCGCTGTTTCGAGCGCAGCCTTTGCCATATGGTTTCTGCGCACGAAACTGAACAAGTTGATAGCTTGGTCAGGATGACTAATCCCCTTCTCTTTCAAAAGAGGAATTAAAAAATCCTTTAGCATATGGTATGAAGTCTGCACGGTTTCCTCGGTATACCATGGAGAGGAAAAGGCTACACCCTCTCCATATCCGATAAAACCGTGCCGGTCTTCAACCTCAACGATGATCGCTTCTCTCTCCGTAACAAAGCCCAAATGGGTAGTGAAAGGGTGCTTCAACGGCATTTTGATGATGGCTAATTTAACGGTTTTAATATCCACTGCCATTACCTTCAGCTTCGAGCCACTCGCGCAGTTTACGCCTTAATAATTTCTTCGCGGCATTCCTTGGCAGGTTGTCAACAAAGTAGATTCTTTTCGGTAGCTTGTATTTTGCGAGTTTCGCTTCACAAAGAGCCAGCAACACATCTTCTGATACGCCAGGATCGCTTTTCACAATAAAAGCCACTGGCACCTGTCCCCATTTCTCATCTTGTGCTCCGATCACACCGGCATCAGCAACACCAGGGTGGGAAAGCAGGATGCCTTCGATTTCTGCTGGATAGATATTTTCACCGCCTGAAATGATCAAATCGGAACGGCGGTCAAGGACATAAAGAAAACCATCGCCGTCAATATAGCCTATATCACCGGTATGAAGCCATCTTTCCCGGATTTTATCAGCAGTTTCATCGGGACGGTTCAGGTATCCGATGGTTACGTTCGGCCCTTTGACGACAATCTCTCCCTCTGCACCTGAAGGAACCTCCTGGCCATCACCATCGACAATCCTGATTTGGTTAGGGAACAGAGCTTTACCCGCAGACCCAAGTCGTTCAATGCTATATTCAGGTGATAATGTCGCAAACTGTGATGAAGTTTCGGTCATGCCATAGGTCTGGAATACAGGGATTTCTTTTTCGAGACAGGACTCCAGCAAAGGAAGCGGTGCAGGCCCTCCCCCAAGTAGCATGCAGCGGAAAGATTCCGGCAATCTTCCTGTTCCCAGTTCTTCAAGGATCTGTCTCAACATCGTGCTGACAACAGACATGATGGTTATATTGTATCGCTCGATATCCTTGATTACCTTTTTTTCGTTAAAAAAAGAATGCAAAACAACTGGCATGCCATATATCTGGCTCCTCATCAAAATAGAGTAGCCGCTGATATGGAAGATAGGGACTGTGCAAAGCCATTTATCATGTCCATGCAGACCGAGATTGAGTGCAGATGCATTCGCACTCCACCAATGGTTGCCATATGTTTGCATGACTCCTTTCGGATTGCCGGTCGTTCCTGATGTATACATTAATGTCGTTACGCTGTTCATGTCGTATTCTTCAAGGATGGAAACGGTCTTTTCCTGCAGCTGGCTCCATTCATCTGAGCTGATTTTTCTTATATCAGAATTAATCTCTGATACTTTGTCATCAAAGCGGTGCTCATATACGAGCACCTTCGCTTCACTGTCATCAAGCTGCCATGAAAGCTCCTCTGGAGTAAGACGATTATTCAAAATAACCGCCCTTATTCCAGCCATTTGCAAGGCATATAAAATAAACACAGACTCAGCCTGATTGGAAAACAGCACAGCCGCGGTTTCACCTGTTTGAAGATCGAGTGCGTCCAGTTTGCCAGCATAAGCTTTCGCTTTTTCAAAAACTTGCTTGAAGGTATATGTTTTTCCTTCGAAAATCAGTGCTTCGCGGTCTGGAGACAGTTCTGCACGTTTTTTCAGCCAGTTAGGCATGGTTTCAGTCATGGATGTCACCTCTCTCTACATACTAAAACAGCTTGATGGAAGTCCATCAAGCTGTGTGTAAATAAGAAAAGTGCAAGCGCCTTGGTCAGCCCCGACAAGCGCTGGAGGGCCGGCCGGTGAAGTCATTTTGTGACTTCATTGGGCGGACCGAACTCGAAAAGCCTAGGCGACTGCCAAACTCCGACAAGCGCTGGAGGGCCTGACAGTGAAGTCGTTCTTTGACTTCATTGGCAGGACCGAAGCGTCTCGAGGAGTTAGGAGCCGAGCTAGACAAGCGACTCAAGGGGCTAGGCGCTGGAACTAGACACAAATCTTAGTGTAAAAGGTTAGACTTTCTTTTAGTGCATTAAAATCAAGGGAATCTTGGGAACTGGCCGAAGTCTGGCTTGCGCTTTTCCTTGAACGCATCGCGGCCTTCTTTTGCTTCTTCAGTTGTGTAGTAAAGCAATGTTGCATCTCCAGCCATTTGCTGAAGTCCTGCAAGACCATCAGTATCAGCGTTCATTGCAGCTTTCAAGAAACGAAGTGCTGTCGGGCTCTTCTCAAGGATTTCCTCACACCACTTGAGTGTTTCTTCTTCAACCTGATCAAGAGGTACAACTGTGTTGACAAGACCCATGTCCAAAGCTTCCTGGGCATTATACTGTCGGCATAAGAACCAGATTTCACGAGCTTTTTTATGGCCAACAATTCTTGCCAGGTAACCAGAACCGTAACCAGCATCAAAGCTTCCTACTTTAGGGCCTGTCTGGCCGAAGATTGCATTATCAGCTGCGATTGTAAGGTCACATACGACATGAAGCACATGGCCGCCGCCGATTGCATAACCTTTTACCTGAGCGATAACTGGTTTAGGAATTACACGGATCAAACGCTGAAGGTCAAGGACATTCAAACGAGGAATCTCATCTTCACCAACGTAGCCGCCATGTCCGCGGACTTTCTGGTCTCCGCCGGAGCAGAATGCATCGTCTCCAGCACCAGTAAGCACGATGACGCCAACACTTGAATCATCACGAGCATAAGCAAATGCGTCGATCATTTCCATAACCGTTTTAGGACGGAAAGCGTTGCGCACTTCCGGGCGGTTAATAGTGATTCTGGCAATGCCATTATATGTTTCATAAAGAATATCTTCATACTTGCGTTCTGAAACCCATTCTACTGTCATCAAGACAACCTCCTATTATGTATTCGACAAAAACTCACTTACTATTGTACCAAATTTTTCACGTTCTTCCACATGAATTGCATGGCCGCAGCCATTTATCGTCAAATGTGTCGGATTTCGGAGTCTGGAAGCTATGTCTGTGGCTATTTTACAGAACTTTTCATCGAACTCTCCCGTAATCAAAAGTGTCTCAAAATTAAAATTCTCCAGCTTGTCCCACCAGGATGGTTGGGCACCTGTTCCCATTCCCCTCAGGCTGTTTGCCAATCCGGCAGGATCATTCCTCAGCCTTTGACTTCTTATTTGTTCCCTTACTTCTTTAGGAAGATTCAACTGTGAGCGAAATAACGGGATGGATTCCCAGAAATCAATGAATCTCTCCAGGCCCTCATTCTCGATTCTATTTGCCAGCTTGTGATCCTGCTGTATCCTCGCATCACGGTCCTCAGGATTGATCAAGCCTGGTGTCGTGCTTTCAAGAACCAGCTTCCTTACTCTCTCAGGAAACAGACTCGCAAACGTAATCGCCGTCCGGCCGCCCATTGAGTATCCAAGGAAGTCCGCTTGCTCAATGCCAAGCTGGTCTAACAGCTCCTTCAAATCGATTGCGGCGTTCTTGATGTCATATCGCTCCATATCGCCAGGCGATTCGGTCTCCCCATGTCCAATAAGGTCGACCATCAGCAGCTGGGAATGCTGCCCCCATATAGGACAAAACGGCTTCCAAGTAGAAGCCGCTCCTGTAAAACCATGAAGCAGCACAAGAGGAAAACCATCGCCGCATTGCTCGACATTATATCGTACGCCGTTGATCATGGTCTTCATTTTGTGTCACCTTTTAGCATAGTAGTTATTTCCCGGGAAACAGAATTCCACAAATCTCGATGTTCCTTTAGGTTGGAATCCCTCGTAGTCCTGATTTCCATCACTTTTAAGCCGCCAATCTCTTGGTTTTTGGCAAAAGTATCTGAAAAATGCTCCCAATCTTGGATTAAATCATATTTCCCTTTGTACATTTCGACAACATGGCTGAAATCCAGGTCCAATGGTGTACCGAAAAGCTTTTCAAAATGCTTCGGTTCCTTTGCTTGAGGGAGGAAAGAGAAGATTCCGCCGCCATTATTGTTGATCAGCATAATATTGATATCGATATTATATAATTTTGAAGCCAATAAACCGTTCATGTCGTGGTAGAATGTGAGATCGCCCAATACAAGGTAGCATGGCTGCGATACACTGGCCACCCCAAGTGCAGTAGAGACGATTCCGTCTATACCATTCGCTCCCCTGTTTGCCATCACCTTGATTTTCTTTTTATTTAAAAGGAAGAATGAATCAAGATCCCTGATTGGCATGCTGTTGCCGACAAATAAGGTTGAGCCTTCCGGAAGCATTTCAGTAAGCTGTTGAAAAAGTTTACCTTCACTTAATTCCTCAACCTGGGAAATTGCCGATAATTGTTCTTTGGCTAGTTCATTTACTGTAAGCCACTTATTCAAGTAATCAGATTTATCTGCTTGTGCAGCGTTCTCGGCAATTTTTTTACAAAATAAAGCCTCGTTACAATAGAACATATCTGAAGCTGACATTGTAGGCTCCCGCCAGCCTGCACCGCTGTCGACCACGAATTGACGGGCATTGCGGTTTTCTTTTATAAAAATAGTCAGAGCTTTAGAGATTGGCATGGCTCCGAAGCGGATAATCACATCAGGCTTCAATGCTTCCTTCGCTTCTTCATTCCTTAAAAAAGCATCATAGGCATCAACGATGTATTGTCCTTCATGCTCTCCACTGCGCAATTGTGACAGAGGATCAGCAATGATCGGAAATTGTAGTCTTTTAGCAAGGGCAATGACTTCTTCTGTAAATTCGCTGTTGTCGAGCTGTCCGCAGACAATGATTCCTTTTTTATAGGAAGCGATATCCTCACTGATTGCGGAAAAGGTTTGGTCAGATAAACTGAGATGGCCTGTCTCGATTTCCACATAACCGCCAACTCGTTCAGGCAGTTCGAACAGGTTTTCATCCATTATCGGAATCAATGGTTCCCTGAACGGGAAATTCAAATGGACAGGTCCTTGCGGATAGCTAGCAGCCGTTGCCGCTGCCCTGCCGCAAACGGTCCGGGCATAGCGGATCATATCCTCCGTTTTTTCCGGGGGTGCCATTTCGACAAACCATTTTACATTTTTTCCGTAAAGATGGATCTGGTCAATTGCCTGAGGCGCACCGACATCACGCAATTCATGCGGACGGTCTGCTGTCAGGACAATCAACGGAATCCTTGAAATACTGGCTTCAATTACTGCTGGATAATAGTTCGCCGCAGCCGTACCTGATGTACAAAGCAAAGCGACGGGCTTATGGGTGGCCTTCGCAATCCCAAGCGCAAAAAATGATGCAGATCGCTCATCAACTTGGATATGGATGCGCAAATCTGGGTGCTCAGCCATAACCAGTGCCATTGGCGTTGACCTTGAGCCAGGACTGATGACAACATCCCTTACACCTGTTTTCGATAATTCCGCAACGAATGCTGCGATATAAGCTGTTAAACCTTCCTGGTGGCTCATTTGATCTTTCCTCCAAGTGCTGTAAGCATCGGCCTGAACTTGATGCTAGTTTCTTTATATTCACTTTCGGCATTTGAATCTGCTACGATCCCACATCCGGCAAATAGCGATGCTTCATTCCCCTGAATCAGGCCTGAGCGGATCGCTACGGCAAATTCTCCATTTCCCTTATAATCCATCCAGCCAACAGGTGCGGCATAAAGGCCTCTGTCCAAAAGTTCAATTCCCCTGATCTTCTCAATCGCCGCCTGCTTTGGCAGCCCGCCCAATGCAGGTGTCGGGTGAAGTCTTTCCACTAAATGAAGAAGTGATGTTCCTTCACGATTTTTCCCGATTACAGGTGTATACAAATGCTGGATATATTTCATTTTCATCAAAACAGGCTGTTCAGGAAGAATTACCTGATCACAGGTTTCTTCCATTGCTCCCTTGATCATATCCACCACATATTGATGCTCAATCAAGTTTTTCTGGTCAGTTAAAAGTTCTTTGCCCAGCTTTTCATCTTCTTCAGGAGTGCTGCCCCTGGCGATCGATCCTGCCAGACAGGCTGAAAACAAGCTCGCTCCATCCTTCTTGACCAGTCTCTCGGGAGAAGCGCCAATAAAGCAGTCACCATTGGATTCAAAGGCAAATGTAAAGCTTTCTTGTTGATTCTCCAAAAGATTCGCCAATACACTTTCTGCCTGGACTTCATCTTTAAAATGAAGACGAAGCTCCCTCGCAAGCACAACTTTCTTCAGTTCGCTATTTTCAAAACCGTCTACAACATCCGTTACTGTCTGCTTCCACGCCTCAGGATCGATTTCGATAATATCCTTTAGATCAAGCCTGGCTAGCGCTGGTTTCTGTCCAGCCTTCGAGAGAACCTCTTCCCTCTCCCTAGTGACTTTATCAAATAGTGACATATCATCATGCTGGGTGCAGACTACATTGGTTGTAAAATAAGCCTCTCCCTTTACAATCGTCAGCATATATTTTGGTATGTGGAAAAGAGCTTCCGAAAATTTCGACCATAATCCCGTCTTCTTTTTCAGAGGATCAAAGGTAAATCCACCAAGCATCGATGGCCCCGTTCCATTTATATTATATTTATTAAAAACCAATGCCGTATCCATGAAGCGCTTCCACTCTTTTTCAACATGAAAAAAGCGGTCAGCTCCCTGATCCGACTGTATTTGTCCGCATATACCCAATCCAATTAGATAGTGTTCGCCTTCAGGATCCTTCCAGAAAAAGCGTTCTCCAAAAAACTTTTCCCTGCCTGAAGCAAAAAAATAAAAAGGATCTATACGATTTATTTTATGGACCTCGCTGACCAAAACCGACTGAGATTGTCCTTTTGCCCGCTCAATCGCCTCAAGAATTCCTTGTCTAAGTTCCGTTTCCTGAATGGCAACCAAAATTATCCCCCCAATAACAGCCTCTCATCTGTTATCACACGTTTTAAAGCTTATTTTAAGATACACCTCATACACCACGATGTCAACGATGGCGGGCTTTCCTAACCTTTTATCATCCTTATTGTATATATTGCACGCAGACAGCTGAGGCAATCTGGAAAAACCATCCTCATTATACGTGAAAATACTAATTGACAGTGCATATGTGAATATCTACACTAATAATTGTAAGGTAATTTAACCTAGAAATGAAAGGTCTTTTTGACAATTTTGGTTCTTTTAGATAAAATGTTAAGGTTTGATAGATTGATATAATAAGGGAGAGAATTAGTTATGCAACCACAGCTACAGCCTAGTTCTTCACCAGCAGTCAATGGAGCAGACTGGAGAGTCTGGTGGCAGCTTACAAGGCCGCACACTTTGACAGCCGCATTTGCACCTGTCCTTCTGGGGACTGCTTTAGCGATTGAATACAGCGGTGGAATCCATTGGGGAATGTTCCTCGCGATGTTAATAGCCAGTCTGTTGATTCAGGCAGCAACGAATATGTTCAATGAATATTATGATTTTAAACGTGGACTTGATAATGAAAACTCCGTTGGAATCGGCGGGGCGATCGTCCGTCACGGTATAAAGCCTAAAACCGTTTTGAATCTCGCTTTTGGCCTATATGGAATTTCAGTCCTTCTTGGCGTATATATTTGCATGAGTACCAGCTGGTGGGTCGCTGCTGTCGGAGTCGTTTCTCTCGCTGCTGGTTATCTTTATACAGGCGGTCCGCTGCCGATTGCCTACACTCCTTTTGGAGAGCTTGTCGCTGGATTTTTCATGGGTGTACTGATCATCCTTATTTCCTTCTACATCCAGACTGGCACTGTCACTCCAACTAGTGTACTCGTTTCGTTTCCTAGCTTTTTGCTTGTCGGAGCAATCCTGCTTGCCAATAATATTCGCGACCTGGATGGCGACAAGGAATTCGGCCGGAAAACTCTGGCGATCCTGCTTGGACGCAAAGGTGCCATCAGGCTGCTAGCAGGAATGTTCATTGTATCCTACGCCTGGGTTATCGGATTAATCATTGCAGGTGTCGTTTCACCTTGGCTGGCGATTGTCGCGCTCAGCATTCCGAAGGCTGTAAAAGCAACGAAAGGCTTCATCGGAAAATCGAATCCATTGCAAATGATGCCGGCCATGGCTAACACAGCAAAGACCAATACGATTTTCGGCTTACTTTTATCTGTAGGGATATTCATCAGTTTGATATAGTCTCACTCGAGAAGCTTCTGCCTTTGGCGGAAGCTTTTTCTATGTTTCTTAAAATGACGAGCGGGTATTTAGTACGTATGACACGAATCAAAACTAAGGATGTGTAATGATGCTGACAAATGACCAGCTTACCCAATTGAAGCAAACGCTTATAGATGAAAAAGAAGCACTGATTTCACAAATAGATAATAATGAAGAGGAAGGTTATCTGGAGGGCAGCCAAAGGGATGCTACCGGAGAGCTTTCTTCGTACGATAATCATCCGGCTGACAGCGGCACAGAGCTGTTTGAGCGCAGTAAAAACATTGCGCTGGACGAGCATTTTGATGGCCAGATTGGAAAAATTGACAGCGCCCTAAAGGCAATCGAGAACGGCACTTACGGTAAATGCGCAGAGTGCGGTAAGGAAATTCCTTTTGAACGATTGGAAGCAGTTCCATATACTTTATATTGTGTCGATCACTCTCAAGAACAGAACTTATCAAACGACCGTCCCGCGGAAGAGGACGTGCTGGAATATACTCACGACACCAACTTTGACCGCAGGCAAAACGAAGAAATGGCCGACAACAGAAACAGCTTTGATGACGTAGCCGAATTCGGTACATCGGAAACACCATCTGATCTTACCGGTGATCATGAAGATTATAATAAGCTCTATATTGATAATGAAAAAGAACGTGGCTTTACGGAAGACTATGAATCCTTCAGTGCAACTGATATTGAAGGTGATGACCGCCAAGTGTTCCAGAGTGATGCCGAAGAGGAATACGAAGAAAAGCTCGACGAAGCCGGCATAGAGTCCGAGCTTGGGGATATCCCTTATAAAGAGGGTGATAGTTATATCAATGAAGATCACAAAAAGAATAATGAATAGACAACAGCCTCAGTCCACTTTTATGGACTGAGGCTGTTTCTTGCGCAGGATTAATTACCGATTATCAACATGAGTTCTAAATTCATAGACATGATCCCCATTTATATTGTCATATTTGGAATCTAATTTGTAATTTTTTCTGAAAACAACAAGTGTCCATCGGGCAGATTGGCGATGAGATTATCCGGTATTGGGACGATATTTGGTGACCTAAATTTCATATTTTTGGAGAAAGAGGACGCTAATCAGCCAGATTGGTGACCGTTTTTTCCTTTTTTAGGTAAAACCAGGCACCAATAAGCCAGATTGGTGACCTATTTTTCCTTTTTTTAGGTAAAAACAAACACCAATAAGCCAGATTGGTAACCCTTTTTTCCTTTTTTTAGGTAAAATCGAGTACCAATAAGCATGATTGGTGACCTGAATTTCCTTTTTCTAGAAAAAATGGACACCAATAAAACAGATTGGTAATCTATATTTCCTTTTTCAGGAAAAACCAAGCACCAATAAACCAGATTGGTGACCTTAATTTCTTTTTTTTAGGAAAAAACGAGCACCAATAAGCCAGATTGGTAACCTAAAAAGAAGCTCGATTATAGTTCCCCCTTCGCCATTCAATTTCCGTTTTCCACAACTACCCTACTGCTGATTGGTTTCCCTCTATAAGCCAATGCCCCGTGATTGTTGGAATTAAGTGTGACCATAATCTCATTCTCGCCTTTTTTCAAAGTGTCCAAATTATAAAAATGTCCGTACAGCCGATTGATTTTTTTGCCGTTAACATAAATATGGGCATGGCCCTCGTTAAAACTAGGATCATCGCTCCCTACCTTTTCAGGAGCGAACCTAAAATGAGTAGTATCAACACTTAATAGCCATGTGCCTGACAGGTCCTGGGTGACGCTTAAATACACTGATGGAACCTGGTAACCCTCTGGAATTTCAACATAGTCATGCTGCATATGGTTCGCTGAAGATGGATTGTGTTCATTATTACTTGTAAAATAAATAAAGAACACAATAAACGGTATAAAAAAGACTAAAAAACTCTTAAACCTTTCCAACTGTGCACCTCACCTTCACGCATTTGGCTCCAGCCGCTTAATCATCAACCCGATTATTACTAACAGAGCACCGATCGCCAAAAATGCCAGGTCGTACATCAAAGGATTTTCTGCCAGTGGCTTGACACGATGCACTTGCAGGATATGATGGTCGACAATTCCTTCAACAAGATTGAACGCTCCGCCACCGATGAATATCCCGCCAAGGAATATTCTCCAACTGGTGCCAAGCTGATTTTTCCGAGCATCCTGGAAGATTTTTACGCCGCCCCAGAGGAGCTTTGCAGAAAACAATGCAGTGAATAAGCCGTCTGTAAAAATTTCCAGCTGTATATTATCGCTAAGAACCATATGATGCCATTGGAGCAGCTGGTGGAACACAATTCCATCTATCGCGCCCAATAATCCTAATCCCAGGATCAGGCCGGCGATAAATAAATTCTTGTTTTCTTTTTTCAACAAAATACACCCTCTTAAAAGATTTCATACTATCACGATTAGTGCCCAAAAATTATCCATATTATACGGCAAAACAAAAAAAGATTGGAGAATGATCTCCAATCACGTTACCACCATTTACTCCGCTTCCATCGCATCTGCTTTTGTTTCATGTACTGTCCCAAAAGGATGCTCAGGCGGTGCATAAATCACATAGACTTTCAGCTTTGAATCACCGATATTCGTGACATTATGCCATTTTCCCTCAGGAATCAGAATGGCAAAGTCATCAGAAACTCTTGTTTCGAAATCCAGGTTCTCCTTGGTGTCACCCATTTGTACAAGTGCTTCTCCTTCTTCTACCCGGATGAACTGATCCCCGGTTTCATGGACCTCCAGGCCAATGTCTTCACCAACATCGATGCTCATGACCGTCACCTGAAGGTTCTTCCCTGTCCAAATCGCTGTACGGAATGTTTCATTTTGCACGGTAGCATCTTCAATATTGATGGTAAAAGGCTGCTTTCCATAATCGATTAATGGTCTGTGCCCTTCTTGCCTTAAACAGCCAAATCTTGTCGCATGCTCGATTTCATCTGCAAAGGCTCTAAAGAAGACATTTCCTACCGGAAGATATTGTGTCAGCAAATAACTGTTGCGATATTCATGATAATCTTTTACTTCTGCTTCATATGCCTTTTGCAAGCCTTCCTGATAAGAGCGGAAATCAACTTGTTTAATCTGGTATTGCGGCGATTGTCCTGTAAGTGTGGCAAACAGATCGGTAAATTGTTTTAAGTGGACTTGCTTATCCTCCAAAGCCTGCTGTATCGCCTTCTTATGCCTTTGATTTGGTGCAGATTGCGCTAGGCGACTGTAAAAATCAACGGCTGAAGCTTCCCCTTTTATTCCAGCAAGCAACGCTTCAAGTACCTGCTGATGGCTATTCTGACTGGATCTTGCCATAAAGCTTGGGCTATTTGTTTTTGAGTAATCATATGGATAGGAATAGGATGGTACGTTATACAAATTGCTCATTCCCTTCACAGGTTTTATCAACCTATCCTATGCCCAGTACCCAGGAAACGTACATTGTTCGATTTATGGACAAGAATATTCCTGCTGCAGAGTCCCAAACTAAGAGTACCTTTTTAGAAATGGAGTTAAACGATGAGTATTATTTTAGCCTTATTGGCTGCGCTATTCGCTTCCTTTACTGCCATTCTTGCTAAAATCGGAATCGAGGATGTCGATTCAAACCTGGCAACTGCTGTCAGGACGATTGTGGTCGTCATCATGGCCTATCTGATGGTTGTGATTACCGGTCAAACGGAAAATATAATGGAAGTGTCAACAAAGTCGTTCATCTTTCTAGTGCTCTCTGGATTGACGACCGGCCTTTCCTGGCTTGCCTTTTTTAAAGCGATCCAGATTGGGGATGTTTCCAAAGTAGTACCGATTGATAAGGCCAGTGTTGTATTGACCATCCTGTTATCATTCATAGTATTAAGGGAGCCTGCAACAATGCCTGTTGTGGCTGGTGGTGTCATTATATCTATTGGTACCTTTGTACTGATCGGAAAGGACAAAAAGAAGAAAAAGCAGGGGAAAAAGGTTTTCAACACCAAATCATATATTTTTCTCGCCATCATGTCAGCAGTCTTTGCCGCCCTGACCAATATCCTCGCTAAAATCGGAATTGAAGATGTTGATTCTAATGTGGCTACCTTTATCAGAACTGTGGTGATCATTATTTTTGCCTGGGGAATTGTATTTTTCCAGGGGACTGTGAAGGAGCTCAAGAGAATCTCCAGGAAATCATACATATTCCTGATCCTGTCCGGCGCGGCAACTGGCTTCTCATGGTTATGTTATTTCGCTGCTCTGGCAATCGGCAAAGTGAGCATCGTCAATCCAATTGACAAATTCAGCGTCGTATTGACGATGATCCTAAGCTTCATCATTTTAAAAGAAAAACCAACCAAATCCACTGTTGCAGGTGCTGTACTGATCACGATTGGGACTGCGTTGTTGATTTTATAGAGAAAAGCGAGCCTTTTTCAGATTCAATGGTCCCATCTAGGCTTATAGACTTTTTCTATATACCTTTTTAGCTTCCTTGATCTCATTCGGGCTTATAGAATTCCCGGCAAGCTTTCCAATCGAATGAATATAGCAAAAAGGCCAAATCGTCCCACGACCTGGCCCCTTGCATCTTAAACTTTTAAAGCAGATTGTACCTTCCAGATTTGGTCGGCATATTCCATAATGGTCCTGTCACTGGAGAAATAACCGGATTTCGCGATATTAATCAGGCTCTTCTGCAGCCAAGCGTTTCGGTCCAAATAACTTCGGCTGACTTCCTGATGGGCCTCTGCGTAAGAGGCAAAATCCCTCAAAACGAAGTACTGGTCATTATGGCCGAGCAGTGTATCGTAGATTTCATTAAAATGGTTTTCCGTATCCGGGAAGAATCCATTAATTAACTGGTCGACCACTCCACGAATCCTTTCGTCATGGTGATAATATTCGAGTGAATGGTAGCCGCCATTATTCTGGTAATCCAGCACTTCCTCTGCCGTCAGCCCAAACAGGAAGATATTTTCCCTGCCGACCAAATCTGTGATTTCGACATTGGCGCCATCAAGCGTTCCAAGTGTCATAGCTCCGTTCATCATGAACTTCATATTCCCGGTACCGGAAGCTTCTTTACTGGCGGTTGAAATTTGTTCACTGATATCCGCTGCTGGAAAAATTTCTTCCGCCAGAGATACCCGGTAATTTTCAAGAAAAACGACCTTAAGCTTGCCATTCGTTACCGGGTCATGGTTCACCTTGTCAGCAACACTGTTAATGAGTTTAATGACCTTCTTGGCAAAATAATAACCTGGAGAAGCCTTTGCCCCGAAAATAAATGTGCGCGGATACAGCAGTGCTTCAGGATCCTTTTTCAATGCATTATAGAGATGCATGATGTGCAGCACATTCAGCAGCTGCCGCTTATAGGCGTGTAACCTTTTTACCTGGACGTCAAAAATCGATTCCGTATCCACCTGGATCCCCGTCTTATCCAAAATCCTCTTTGCCAGACGCTCTTTGTTTGCCTGCTTGATTTCATGCATTTTCCCCAGGAAAACAGAGTCATTCTTAAACCTCATTAACTCCTCCAACTTTTGAGGAGAAGTGACCCAGTCACTGCCAATGGCATCTGTAATCAATCCGGACAAGCCAGGATTTGCTTTCAGCAGCCAGCGGCGGTGGGTGATTCCATTTGTCTTGTTATTGAAGCGGTCAGGATAAAACTGATAAAACAGGTTCATCTCCCGGTTTTTCAGGATATCCGTGTGAAGCTGTGCAACCCCATTGACACTATGGCTGCCGACAATGGCGAGAGGCGCCATCCGCACCTCGTCATGGGCGATGATCGCCATGTTCTCAACCCTGGCCCAGTCTCCTGCATACTGATCCCAAACCTGCTTGCAGAAGCGCTCATTGATTTCCTCGACAATCATGAAAATGCGCGGAAGCAGCGGCTTGAAGATCCGGATCGGCCATCTCTCCAGTGCCTCAGCCAGTGTCGTATGATTCGTATAGGAAAGCGTCTGTACCGTGATTTGCCAGGCGTCTTCCCAGCCCAGGCCCTCCTCATCCATCAAGATCCTCATCAGTTCAGGAACGGCAATCGCCGGGTGGGTATCATTAATATGGATGCTCACATAGTCATGGAACTCTAGCAAACTCTTATTCTTCTTTTTAAAAGATTTCACGATCGCCTTCAGGCTAGCGGCGACAAGGAAATATTGCTGCTTGAGGCGAAGGATTTTCCCCTCATCATGCGTGTCATCCGGATACAAAAATTCGGAAACTGATTCGGTATCCTTCTTATATTTAAAAATATCCGCGTTTGCCGGGAACCTTGATGGCTCTGCATTCCAAAGCCTCAATGTGTTAACAGTCTGTGTTTCATAGCCGATGACAGGCAAGTCATATGGTACTGCCATGATTGTCTCAGCGTTCAGATGCCTGAAGACAAGCCGGCCATTCTCCATCCTGCTTTCGATTTCACCCCAGAACGGAACCTCGACCGCATCATCCGTTTTGCGTATTTCCCAGACATGACCATGTCTAAGCCATTGCTCAGGAAGCTCCACTTGATAACCATCGACTATTTTCTGCTCAAAAAGTCCATGTTTATAGCGGATTCCGCAGCCATGTCCCGGCAGGTCAAGGGAAGCAAGGGAATCAAGGAAACAGGCAGCCAGCCGGCCGAGACCGCCATTGCCAAGCCCGGCATCCGCCTCGATTTCCTCCAGTTGATCCAGATCAATGCCCAGCTCCCCGAGCCCTTCGCTGACCACTTTTTCCACTCCTAAATTGATGAGGTTATGCCTCAGCAGCCGGCCCAGCAGGAACTCGATCGACAAGTAATAGACCTGCTTTTTCGCACCGGCACGATAAAGTTCGTTTGTTTTGATCCAATCAGAACTCACATGCTCCCTGATCATATGTCCGAGAGTCTGGAACTGCTCCCGGCTCGTGCTTTCTTCAAAGCTGGTTCCAAACATCATCTCGAGTTTTTTCAAGAAAGCATTTTTGAATTGGGGAACACTAGAAAACATGCGATTCACTCCTTGAGATGAGATCGGAATATAATTCTTCGTATTGTCTGGCAGACTGTGCCCAACTGTAGTCTGTCTCCATAGCATTTTTCGCCAGCTTAAGCCATTTTTCGCGCTTATGGTAAAAAGACAGCGCCCTTTCAAGCGTAAACAGCATGTCATGGGCGTTAAAATTCGCAAAGGTAAATCCATTGCCTTCACCGTTAAATTCATTGTAAGGCTGTACAGTGTCGTTCAGGCCGCCTGTTTCTCTGACAACAGGAATGGAGCCATAGCGCATCGCGAGCATCTGGCTTAGCCCGCAAGGTTCGAACTTGGAGGGCATCAGGAACAAATCAGAGCCTGCGTAGACTTGATGAGCCAAATTCTCATCAAAGCCAATGTATACGCCACACTGCTCAGGATAACGCGCTGACATTTCTTTGAAAAATTGCTCAAACTCAGGGTCGCCTGTTCCCAGCACTACCAGCTGCATTCCAGTCGCCATCATTTCATGGAAGACTCCCCTGACCAAATCGAGACCCTTCTGCTTCGTCAGCCTTGTGATCATCGCGACAACAGGGATCTCCTCGTTTTCCGGCAAACTGAACTCACGCTGTACTTGAAGCTTGTTTTCGACTCTTCTTTCAAGTGAGTTCACTCCAAAATTGGCAGTCAATCCAAGATACTTTTCAGGGTCGTATAAATCGTGATCAATCCCATTCAAAATCCCGGATAAGTCCTCGTTTCTTTTCCGCAGGATGCCATCCAGCCTTTCACCATAAAAATCTGTCTGGATTTCTGCCTTGTAGGTAGGACTGACAGTAGTAATATGGTCAGCAGCAATTAAAGCTGCTTTCATGAAGTTGGTGTTCCCGAAAAATTCCAGCTGCTCTTCATTGAAATAACGGCTGTCAATCTGCAGCAGGTCCCCCAATACTTCTGGGGGGAAAATTCCCTGGAACTGCAGATTATGAATCGTGAACACGGACCTGATCAATCCGTATCCGGGCCGCTTATAGTACTCAGTCCTTAGTAAAAATGGAATCATCCCTGTATGCCAATCATGGCAATGGATCACATCAGGGTAATATTCGATTTCTGCGAACAATTCAAGGACGGCCCTGTTAAAAAATGCGAACCGTTCCCCATCATCATAATGGCCGTAAAGACTATCGCGCTTGAAATAATACTCATTATCTACAAAATAGAAAGTAACACCGTCGTATTCAAGAGTTTCAATGCCGCAGTATTGCGAGCGCCAGCTTAATTGCACATTATACTCTTTCACTTTCTGCATTTCAGAGCGGAACTTATCGGGGATCAGTCCATACTTCGGTAAAATGACTCGGACATCCGTTCCCAGCTTTTTGAGTTCCTTCGGAAGTGAACCTGCTACATCAGCCAAGCCTCCTGACTTGATGAACGGGACACATTCCGATACAGCAAATAAAACCTTCACGAGCTGCTCCCCACTCCCTGGACCGTACCCTTGCGGATGACAGCCGGTGATTCTGCTGGCGCTGTAATCACTGTCCCTGCTTCGATTCTTGCATCCTTATCAACAATCACTGAATCCAATAGACAATTCTCCTTAATTTGTGTCTTCTGCATGATGATGCAATTGCGGATGACAGTACCTTTGCCGATTTTTACCCCGCGGGCAATGATGCTGTTTTCCACCGTGCCCTCGATCATTCCGCCGTTGGCAACCATCGAATTTCGTACCGATGCGTCCACATCATAACGGGTCGGCGGCTCATCTTTTACCTTGGTCAGGATTGGCCTTTCTTTCGGGAATAACTCTTTCCAAACCTCTGGCTTCAGCAAATCCATGCTGGTCTTGAAATAGTTTTCAATCGTATCAACCATTGAAGCGTAGCCATCAAAATTGTAATAACAGAGATGGAACTGGCTATCAAGATCAGTCACGACATCCCTCATATTTGAATAGCCCGTTTCATTCCGCGTCAAGACCAAATCCATCAACAATGTCTTTTTCACGAGGTATATGCCCAGTGATTTCCCTTCCTTCTGTACCTCGGTGATATCGCAGCCAGATTTAATATGCCAATCAAGCAGCGGCTGGAAATCCATATTGAATACCGTATAGGAATTCGAAATCAAAGCATACTCCTGGGTACTGCGTTCAAAGAAGTCTATGTTGTCAGCAAAATGGTCCAGCGTGCCAATCCCTGTATAATGTTTATCAAGGTTAGGGGCAGGGAAGAAAAATAGTCCATCCCTTTTCCGGTTAAGATCCCAATTCCTGCCTGAGCCCAAATGGTCCATCAGTGACCTGTATTGGAATTTAGGAAAAATAGCCACGCTCTGGATTCCTGAGTTGACCATATTGGAAAGGATAAAATCAATCAGCCTGTATCGCCCGCCGAATGGAATTGCTGCCACTGAGCGGTGAACGGACAGTTCCTGGAGATCATCGTGGACAGTTGTCGCATCTATTACTCCTAATAATTGTTTGTTCATTTCTTTTTCCTCCCGAATCGGTTCAATTGGATTGCAATTCTCCGATTGTTTCTTCAGATACTAGTGTAATGTCATTCACGCTCTCGCCCGGCCTGATGATTGTTCCATCAGGAACATAGACTCCTGGGGATACAATCGCCTTTTCAATCACACAGTTGTGTCCGATAATAGCATCCGGCATGATTACGGATTCCTTTACAACCGCTCCCTTTTTTACGGTCACTCCCTGGAAAACAACCGTCCTGGAAACCTCCCCTTCAATTTTGCATCCCTCATTGACCAGCGACTCTGACACTCCGCCTTCTGGACAAATATACTGAGGCGGCTGGTTAGGGTTCACCGAGTAAATACGCCATGAATGATCAAAAAGATTCAATTCGCAGTCCTTATCCAATAAATCCATATTCGCTTCCCAAAGACTTTGAACAGTCCCAACATCTTTCCAGTAGCCTTTAAAAGGATAGGCAAATAATTTCATATTTTCTTGTATTAACAGAGGAATGATATCCTTGCCGAAATCATGGCTGGATTCTGGATTCTGGTCATCCCTTATCAGATATTCCCTTAAAACGCTCCATTTAAAAATATAAATCCCCATTGAAGCGAGATTATTTTTCGCCACATCCGGCTTCTCCTCAAATTCAGTGATCCTCAGGTCAGAATCCGTGTTCATGATCCCAAAACGATTCGTCTCTTCCCATGGCACTTCAATGACCGAAATCGTCGCATCAGCACCTTTTTCAATATGGTAATTGAGCATCAATTCATAATTCATTTTATAAATATGGTCACCGGAAAGAATCAAAACATATTCCGGGTCATACTGATCGAGATAATTCAGATTCTGAAAAATCGCACTTGCCGTGCCAGAATACCATTTAACTTCGGAACTTTCCGCATAAGGCGGCAGTACCGTCACACCGCCATCCTTCCTGTCGAGGTCCCATGCGCTGCCGATGCCAATATAAGAATTGAGCAAAAGCGGCTGATATTGAGTTAAAACGCCCACTGTATGGATGCCCGAATTCGTGCAGTTGCTTAATGGAAAATCAATAATCCGATATTTGCCTCCAAAAGGGACAGCTGGCTTAGCGAGATTCTTCGTCAGTGAGTGCAGCCGGCTTCCTTTTCCTCCTGCCAACAGCATTGCTACGCATTTCTTCTTTTGCATGATTGTTTCTCCCCTTTCTTTTTATAACAGGACGTAAAACTGAGATTCCGAATGGAGAAATACTCATCTCTATAGAATATGGCCTTCCATGGAAGGCTATTTCTTCCGCTTTCAAAACTTTTTTGTTAATGATGCCTGAACCGCCAAAGTCTGTAGCGTCACTGTTTAAAATCTCACGGTATTCACCATGCTTTGGGAGACCGATTCGATAATCGCTATATACTTTTTCAGTAAAATTACAAACGATGACCAGTAGTTCTTCCGGATTCTTTCCTTTCCTGATAAAAGAAAAAATCGACTGATCCCGGTTATCAGCATCGATCCATTCAAAGCCTTCATAGCTTTGATCGACCTCATACAGCGGCTTAGACCGCTTATACAATTTGATAAGTTCCTTATTATAATGGTTCATTTTTTCATGCATTTCATAATCAAGGAGATTCCAGTCAAGCTGCTCCCTGTCCTTCCATTCCGAAAACTGACCAAATTCAGTACCCATGAATGTCAGCTTCTTTCCGGGATGTGCAGCCATGAACCCAAGCAATAGTCTAAGCTGTGCGAACTTTTGCCAGTAATCACCCGGCATCTTATCAAGAAGCGATTTCTTCCCGTGAACAACTTCATCATGTGAAAAAGGCAGGACAAAGCTCTCTGAAAATGCATAAAGCAGCGAAAAGGTAACTTTATCATGTATATGCTTCCTGTTATGCGATTCTTCCTCCATATACTTCAAGGTGTCATTCATCCATCCCATGTTCCACTTGTATGTAAAACCAAGACCTCCATACTCCACGGGAGCCGTCACCTGCGGCCAGTCAGTCGAGTCTTCAGCAATCATCAATGCCCCTGGCTCAAAATCTTTTACCGCTTTGTTCAGCTTTTTTAAAAATTCCACACCATACTGGTTCGCTGCCTGGATTGAATTAGGCCAGTAGATGATATTGGCCACCGCATCAACCCTGAAGCCATCGATATGATATTTTTCGAGCCAGAAAAGGGCACTCGAAATCAGAAAGCTCTGGACCTCCGTTTTTCCGAGGTCAAAATTGGCTGTTCCCCAAACCTGATTCTCACGATCATTCTCCCGCTGATATTCAAACACATAGCTGCCATCAAATTGGTACAGCCCGTGCGCATCTTTGCAAAAATGCCCCGGAATCCAATCAAGGATGACTCCAATGTTGTTTTGATGGCACATATCAACGAAATACATAAAATCCTGAGGAGTTCCATATCGACTCGTAACGGAAAAATAACCTGTGGATTGATAGCCCCAGGAGATGTCGAGCGGATGCTCAGTTAGTGGCAATAATTCAATATGTGTGTAACCATGCGCAACAATATATGGGATCAATTCATCTACAAGCTCACGGTATGTAAGGAACGAACCATTATCATGCTTCTTCCAGGAACCCACATGAAGCTCATATATGAACATCGGCTCGGCGAGGGTAGTCCGCTTTTCACGCTTTTGCAGCCATTTTTGGTCATCCCATTTGTAGCTGTCCACTGAATAGACAATTGAAGCCGTATTAGGCCTCAATTCAGAGAAAAACGCATAAGGATCAGATTTTAGTCTTCGCTCACCTGATGCAGTCAAAATCTCATATTTATAAATGGCACCGGTCAAATCACCCTCTAGAGCGAGCTGCCAGACCCCCTCCTGATTGACTTTATGAAACTCATATCCATTCCCATCCCAATTGTTAAAATCACCTGCAAGCCTTACCTGCATCGCCTTAGGAGCCCACACACAAAATCGAGTATATGTTCCAGTTCCAGTTTTAATGACATGTGCTCCAAATAAATTGTAGCTCTGGAACAGATTGCCTTCATGGAACAAATGCAATTCAAACTCAGTTGGATTAATCACCATTGCCCTCCACCTGCCTTTTGTAAAACTAAAAAAACTGCCTATTTCAGTAGTATTCTAGTTACCAGAAGGAATTCCTTGTAAACATTTTTTTAATATTTCGACAATAACTCTTAGAATAAATTATATTTCGACAAAACCCCTCAAATGGTAGCGCTTTAATGTACTAAATCTTCCAATTATGCGAAATTTGGAGAACGAAAGTTAAAAAATGAATAATGATTCATTAATAAGATTAGTTGAATTTATTAGGTTTGATAGAGGAAATAGGAGAAAAAATGTTTTTCACTGATAACGTTTTCATCTTTTTGAAGGAAATGATTGAGTCGTGATTTTAAGTTTAGGAGGATACTAGGTTCGAGTTGTTACTGGTTTAGACCTACCGTATTGTATGGATAGCTGGGTTAGGGTAATTTGATTGATCTGTTAAATAACATGTATTATGGGGCTTTATTCTCGCTTCTTCGGGCATTATAATGAACCCCTATCACTGCTTTATGTGACGGAATTTCTCTTTCTACCACTGACCGTGGACATATCTCTTTTTTATGTTACCCGTTTTGACCTTGGCCCTCATCACCGGGTATATATCTCTTCTTTATGTTACCGGCTTTGAACTAGCCTCTCAGAACGGGGCATATATTTCTTCTTCTTGTTACCGGTTTTACCTTTGCTCCTCATAACCGGGCACATATTTCTTAAACGATTTTTTTTGCTTACACCACTGACCGGGCAATGATATCTTAGTCACTTTTTGAACATCTTACTTCCTTCTAAGTTCATGCTGCTTGATGTATTTAAAAGTACATTTGAATTAAATACCTGGATTCCAAAATTACATGGACATAAAAAAAAGCCGTTAGCATAATTGCTAACAGCTTTCCTTATGACCCCTACGGGATTCGAACCCGTGTTACCGCCGTGAAAGGGCGGTGTCTTAACCGCTTGACCAAGGGGCCTTATGGCGGAGAAGGAGGGATTTGAACCCTCGCGCCGGTTACCCGACCTACACCCTTAGCAGGGGCGCCTCTTCAGCCTCTTGAGTACTTCCCCATAAAAATGGCTCCGCAGGTAGGATTCGAACCTACGACCGCTCGGTTAACAGCCGAGTGCTCTACCACTGAGCTACTGCGGAATAATATAAAAAATGGGCCTAAGTGGACTCGAACCACCGACCTCACGCTTATCAGGCGTGCGCTCTAACCAGCTGAGCTATAGGCCCTTATGGAGCGGGTGAAGAGAATCGAACTCTCATCATCAGCTTGGAAGGCTGAGGTTTTACCACTAAACTACACCCGCAAAAAATGGGGCGACTGATGGGAATCGAACCCACGAATGCCTGAACCACAATCAGGTGCGTTAACCACTTCGCCACAATCGCCATATCTATAATTAAATTTTAATTGAAATTAAATAAGGTGGCTCAGGACGGAATCGAACCGCCGACACAAGGATTTTCAGTCCTTTGCTCTACCGACTGAGCTACTGAGCCACTATAATATTAACTACCAAACTTATGTTGCTTTAAATCCTTTGCTCGAATGACCTTCGGTCTTTCTCGCAGATTGCCGCAGAGCTTATTCAGGAAGTGAGCAATCTGCTCTACCGACTGAGCTACTGAGCCACTAAAATAAAAATGGCGGTCCCGACCGGGATCGAACCGGCGATCTCCTGCGTGACAGGCAGGCATGTTAACCGCTACACCACGGGACCAGGGTCTTTTCAAGTGAAGTACTTGAAAAGAAGTTACTTTGATTGCGGGGGCAGGATTTGAACCTGCGACCTTCGGGTTATGAGCCCGACGAGCTACCGGACTGCTCCACCCCGCGACGATACTATTTAAAAAATTATGGAGGAGGTAGAGGGATTCGAACCCCCGCGCGGTGTTACCCGCCTGTCGGTTTTCAAGACCGATCCCTTCAGCCAGACTTGGGTATACCTCCGTATGAAAAACAAGTAAAATGGTGGACCTTGTAGGACTCGAACCTACGACCGGACGGTTATGAGCCGTCTGCTCTAACCAGCTGAGCTAAAGGTCCAGGATATCCTAGATTGAATAGGTTCAACCAGATTAAAATTGGTAGCGGCGGAGGGGATCGAACCCCCGACCTTACGGGTATGAACCGTACGCTCTAGCCAGCTGAGCTACACCGCCAAATTATTAATTTTTAAAACTTATGGTGGAGCCTAGCGGGATCGAACCGCTGACCTCCTGCGTGCAAGGCAGGCGCTCTCCCAGCTGAGCTAAGGCCCCATATTATAGAAAGGATGGTCGGGAAGACAGGATTCGAACCTGCGACCCCTTGGTCCCAAACCAAGTGCTCTACCAAGCTGAGCTACTCCCCGATAAAGAGAAAATATAATGGCGCGCCCGAAAGGAGTCGAACCCATAACCTTCTGATCCGTAGTCAGACGCTCTATCCAATTGAGCTACGGGCGCATATTTAGTACATTAGCTAACTTGGTGGTGCCGAGGACCGGAATCGAACCGGTACGGTAGTCACCTACCGCAGGATTTTAAGTCCTGTGCGTCTGCCAGTTCCGCCACCCCGGCTTAAGAACTATGGAGCGGAAGACGGGATTCGAACCCGCGACCCCAACCTTGGCAAGGTTGTATTCTACCACTGAACTACTTCCGCATTATATTGTTTTTTGAAGAAATGGTGCGGGTGAAGGGAGTCGAACCCCCACGCCTTGCGGCGCCAGATCCTAAGTCTGGTGCGTCTGCCAATTCCGCCACACCCGCATACTATTTCAAAAAAGTGGTGAGCCATGAAGGACTCGAACCTTCGACCCTCTGATTAAAAGTCAGATGCTCTACCGACTGAGCTAATGGCTCGTACAAAAGGTGCCGGCAAGAGGACTTGAACCCCCAACCTACTGATTACAAGTCAGTTGCTCTACCAATTGAGCTACACCGGCATGGTTAAAGTAGATTATTTTCACTATGTGAAAAAATTATGGTGGAGGATGACGGGATCGAACCGCCGACCCTCTGCTTGTAAGGCAGATGCTCTCCCAGCTGAGCTAATCCTCCATTTGAAACTGCCCGGCGACGTCCTACTCTCACAGGGGGAAACCCCCAACTACCATCGGCGCTGAGAAGCTTAACTTCCGTGTTCGGTATGGGAACGGGTGTGACCTTCTCGCCATCGTCACCAGACATTTTTTTAAAGACAATATTTATTATACTGGCTTTAAGTTATTTTGCAAGAGAAATTTTAAAAGAAATTTTACTTTGAAAATATCTTTATTCCCTCAAAACTAGATAATGT
>NZ_JAGGQP010000037.1 GCF_018613235.1 Bacillus sp. ISL-41 | reverse complement strand
GTTTAGTTTTCAAAGAACAATGAAATTGGAGCGGGTGAAGAGAATCGAACTCTCATCATCAGCTTGGAAGGCTGAGGTTTTACCACTAAACTACACCCGCATATAAAGTTGAATTGCTGAATGGTCGGGAAGACAGGATTCGAACCTGCGACCCCTTGGTCCCAAACCAAGTGCTCTACCAAGCTGAGCTACTCCCCGTTATTGAAAAAATAATGGCGCGCCCGAAAGGAGTCGAACCCATAACCTTCTGATCCGTAGTCAGACGCTCTATCCAATTGAGCTACGGGCGCATATTGTTTTACTAGCAACTTTTATATATTAACACAGGTGATAAAGCGTGTCAACATTTCTTTTGGTGCGGCCGAGAGGACTTGAACCTCCACGGGGTTGCCCCCACTAGGCCCTCAACCTAGCGCGTCTGCCATTCCGCCACGACCGCAAAACATGACAGGATTATATATTAACTAATTTAAGTTCATTAATCAATAGGTAATTAATGGTGCGGGTGAAGGGAGTCGAACCCCCACGCCTTGCGGCGCCAGATCCTAAGTCTGGTGCGTCTGCCAATTCCGCCACACCCGCATATTAATATTGTAAGTTGATTATCACCGACATGATTAAATCATAGTCGTGAAAAAAACTTGGTGAGCCATGAAGGACTCGAACCTTCGACCCTCTGATTAAAAGTCAGATGCTCTACCGACTGAGCTAATGGCTCAAAAAATGGCTGGGCTAGCTGGATTCGAACCAACGCATGACGGAGTCAAAGTCCGTTGCCTTACCGCTTGGCTATAGCCCAATAAAATGGCGGTCCCGACCGGGATCGAACCGGCGATCTCCTGCGTGACAGGCAGGCATGTTAACCGCTACACCACGGGACCAGATATAGAATTAAGATGATTATTTTCGCTGTCGCGAAAAAACTTTGGTGACCCCTACGGGATTCGAACCCGTGTTACCGCCGTGAAAGGGCGGTGTCTTAACCGCTTGACCAAGGGGCCATATTTAAAAGGTTCTGGCGGAGAAGGAGGGATTTGAACCCTCGCGCCGGTTACCCGACCTACACCCTTAGCAGGGGCGCCTCTTCAGCCTCTTGAGTACTTCCCCATACCTTTGAAATTAATGGCTCCGCAGGTAGGATTCGAACCTACGACCGCTCGGTTAACAGCCGAGTGCTCTACCACTGAGCTACTGCGGAATAACTTTAATTTTCGATGTCGTTGTCTTGTCGACTCTTACTATTATAGGGAGCTGCCTAGTAAAAGTCAAGGGTGTTTTTGATAAGTTTTTTATTTCTTTTTAAAAAGCCCGTAAAGCCTTATTCTATAGACATTTCTTTCACTTTAATCAGTTTTCCTCTGCATTTTCCGCACACGTATTTTGAGGTATTTATAGATCTTTTACGGCGATAAGTCAACTTACAGCTGCTGCACTGATAAAAAACGAATTTCTGTTTCGCCCTTCTTTTCTTCTCCTCCGGAAGCACCGAACAAAACCTCGGGGCATCTACTTTCTTTAATAGATCTCGGAAATCTTTATCGCGATGCTTGTAACCTTTTCCTTCTATATGAAGGTGGTAATGGCATAGTTCATGCTTAATGATCCCAACGAGCTCTGCTTCACCCAGCTGCTCAAAATACTTTTTATTAATTTCAATGTTATGGCTGCTCAGCATATAACGTCCTCCTGTAGTGCGGAGCCTTGGGTTGAAGAACGCCTTATGCCTGAATGGCTTATGGAAGTATTCATTAGAGATCGCCACTACAAGATTATGCAACTCTTGATCAGTCATTTGTAAAACGCCTGCCTTTTATAGAAACATGACAACCCATTATAGCATATATTAATGTTACCTTTTAACGTATTATCTTAAGGAGGTATTGCGATATGCCTGTCTGGTTTCAGAATCAAATGAAACGAGCCTTCTACGAGAAAAACAGGTATCAAATCAAACTTCTAAACCAATGCTGGTACTTTTATAGAAATAAACAGGGCTTAAACGATTAAAAGACTGCAGGCATCCCTGCAGTCTTTTGTATTATGCCTGGTCAGGCTTAAGCATTGTCAAGGCGACTCGTCCTTTCTTCTGGTCGACACTGTCCACCCATACAGTAACAACGTCCCCGACGGATACAATATCCAGCGGGTGTTTTACGAAGCGGTTGCTTAGCTTTGAGATATGGACCAGTCCATCCTGCTTTACGCCAATATCAACGAAAGCACCGAAGTCAACCACGTTCCGTACAGTACCTTGAAGTTCCATTCCTGTTTTTAGATCCTCCAGCTTTAATACATCCTTTTTCAATAAAGGTGCTGGAAGCTCATCCCGCGGATCTCGTTCAGGTCTTACAAGTGCATCAATGATATCTTTCAGTGTAAGTTTCCCGATTCCTAGTTCATCCGCAGTTTGGTCGATGTTAATTTTCGCGAGGGCATCTTTTAATGCAGGAGTCCCTAAATCTTTTGATTTGAAACCCAGACTATCAAGCAGCTGCTTTACCTCACCGTAACTTTCCGGGTGGATGCCCGTCCGGTCGAGAGGTTCCTTTCCATCAATGACACGAAGGAATCCAATTGCCTGTTCATAGGTCTTCGCTCCGAGACGAGGGATTTTTTTCAGCTGCGCTCTGCTTGTGAACTTCCCTTCTTCCTCACGCTTCTTTACTATATTATTGGCTACAGTTTTAGAAAGGCCGGATACATACTGCAATAAAGAAGATGAGGCTGTATTTACATTGACTCCCACCTGATTAACTGCTGTCTCGACAACGAATGTCAGTGATTCGGATAGCTTTTTCTGGCTGACATCATGCTGGTACTGGCCGACACCGACGGATTTGGGATCGATTTTAACGAGTTCAGCCAGCGGGTCCTGCAAACGACGGGCAATTGAAACTGCACTTCGTTCTTCTACCTGGTAGTTAGGGAATTCTTCGCGGGCCAGGTCTGATGCTGAATAGACACTCGCACCTGCCTCATTGACAATGAGATAGAAAATCTCCTTATCCATTTCTTTCAGGATGTCTGACACGAATTGTTCCGTTTCCCTGGAAGCAGTACCGTTGCCGATCGCAACCATCTCTACCTCATAATCTTTCAGGACTTTAATGAACTTGTCCTTTGCCTCGGTATTTTTTGAGCTAGAGGTATGAGGGTAAATAACTCCGATTGATAATACTTTTCCCGTTTCATCTACAGCAGCAAGCTTACAGCCCGTTCTGAATGCAGGGTCTACACCCAGGACGACCTTCCCTTTTAGCGGAGGCTGCAATAGCAGTTTTCGCAGGTTTTCCGAGAAAATGTGAATCGCTTGCTCTTCAGCTTTTTCTGTCAGTTCATTCCTGATCTCACGTTCGATTGACGGCTGGATCAGTCGCTTGTATGCATCCTCGATAGCTTCTGTTACTGCAGCTGCTGCGACAGAGTGATTTTTAGTAACCCACTTACGCTGCAAGTAGCTCATAATGACATCTGCTTTCGGCCTTATTGACACTCTCAACAGATCTTCTTTTTCACCGCGATTGAGTGCAAGGATTCGGTGCGGCACCACTTTACTGACTGGTTCCGAGTATTCGTAATACATTTCATAAACATTTTTCTCATCTTGTTCTTCATTTTTTACCGAAGATTCAATGGAGCCAGTTTTAAAGGTTTCATTTCGAATCCATTTGCGGCTGTCTGCGTCATCGGAAACAATTTCAGCGATAATGTCTTTCGCGCCGGCAATCGCATCTTCGATAGATTCAACACCTTTTTCTTCTGATAAAAACTCGCTGGCTTTTTCTTCGAGACTTCCGTTTACCGGAAACTCCAGCATCCATTGAGCAAGAGGTTCAAGGCCTTTTTCTTTTGCGACAGTCGCTTTCGTCCTTCTTTTTTGCTTGTAGGGACGATAGAGGTCTTCTACTTCCTGGAGCTTGATTGCTTTTTCGATGCTGCCCTTCAATTCGTCAGTCAGCTTTCCTTGTTCTTCGATGAGCCTGATGACTTCCTCTTTGCGCTGTTCTAAATTCTGTATGTATTGCCATCTTTCAACGATGTCACGGATTTGCACTTCATCAAGCGCACCGGTCATTTCCTTTCGGTAACGGGCTATGAACGGCACAGTGTTTCCTTCATCTATTAATGAAATGACACTTTGCACTTGTTTAGCTGTTAACGATTGCTCTTTGGCAATGATTTTTACATATTGATCTTGCTTATCCATTGTTTGAGTCAAGAGACAATCCTCCATAATCTATTTTGATATTGCTTGGCACTTTAATAGTGTACCAAAATCGCAGGGTGGTTTACAGTTCCGGTTAATTTGTAACGGGGATGTAATCTTCCCGTTTGTCTTTTCTTGTGTCAGCTTTTATTATAGCCTAAGTTCCAGCGGGTGTTACCCGGCTTTAAAAAACAAAAAGAAGCCCACCGGCTAAAGTAGACTTCCTACAATAAAAGTTGCATCATCCATTGAGTTGGCATATTCACTTTTGATTTGTTCTGCGATTGCACCAACCGAGCGATACCCCTTCAATATCGTTTTAGCGCCGTGGATATTGTCAAAACCGTCTGAGTAAATCAGGAATTTTGATTCTGGCTCATAAACGAATCTCTGGGTATGAAACACCTGCGGCTTACCTGACAGATAACCCGTGACTGGCAATGGGTATGTCAGCTTGCCACTTGATGTATAGAGAAAGAAGCGGATATTTCCGACGCAGCTGTATACGAACTCCCGGGTTTCGAAATAGACTTTGAAGATTGAAACAGCGGCTCCTCTTTTTTGCACCAGTATATTGTTGCAGTATTTCATGAGCGTATCTACGTCTTCATGGTGGTTTTGCTCCACTACTGAAACGACGGCCGCAGAGGCTTCATGGGCGTATTGCCCGGACCCTAATCCATCAGCAAGTACACAGACAAAATATTCATCAGTAGCTGTATAATAATAGCTGTCACCGCACTCTATTTTACCTTCTTTAATTGTCTGGTAAGCATAAAGTTCTATTTTGTCTTTGAACTGTTGAATCATGTAATGTACTCCGAATTGTTGTTTTCCGCATGGATCGCTTCTTGAAGCTTTTTGATTGCCCTTCTTTGAAGTCTGGATACATGCATTTGCGAAATACCAAGCTTGTCTCCAGCCTCTTTCTGGCTCAGATTATCAAGATAGGTATATTGGATAATTAACTTTTCGCGTTCACTTAGTACATGGAGTACTTTTTCGAGCACCATTCTTTGATTGATTTTTTCATAGCCATCATCAATGTTTCCAACGATATCCAACAGGGTGACTGTTCCTCCGTCAGAATCGGCTTCTATAGAATGGTCAACAGATAATGCCTGGTAGCTTTTCCCCATCTCCATGGCTTCCAATACTTCTTCTTCGGAAACCTGAAGTGCTTCCGCAATTTCATCCACACGCGGAGAGCGGTGCAGATGGGTGGTCAAATCTTCGACTGTCGTCTTGATTTTTGGACCAAGCTCTTTTATTCTGCGCGGTACATGGACACTCCATGTTTTATCTCTTAAAAATCTTTTGATTTCACCAATAATAGTCGGTACGGCAAATGCTTCAAAGCTTTTACCGAATGTTTCATCGTAACGGCGGATTGCGCCTAAAAGGCCGATCATCCCTACCTGGAAAATATCCTCATGGAACGACCTTCCCTTTGAGTACTTTCTCGCGATTGTTTCGACAAGGTTTTGATAGTGAAGAACCAGCTCATTCTGGGCGTCTGCATCCTCATGCAGCTGGTAGGCTTTGATTAATTCATTAATCTCTTCTTTTGGCCTTTGCTTAGGTTGAGATTGTCTCTGCATCTCTCTCCACCTGCTCTCCTTCTCGGTACTTGGTCATAAAGACCGTGACGCCCTCTTTGTGATGGATTCGAACCTCGTCCATCAAGGTTTCGATCAGATACAGTCCCAAGCCTCCTTCGCGAAGGAATTCCACAGAACTATTCTGATCATAAGGACCTAATCCCTGGCGTGCTGAGTGGAAATCAAAGCTCTGGCCATTATCTGCAACCATCACTTCAAGCTTGTCTTCATACAATCCGAAACCAATGATGACTTCGCCGTTCTCATTGTTTTTATATGCATGCTGTACAGCGTTGGTACAAGCTTCGCTGGTAGCAATTTTTAAGTCTTCAATTTCGTCGTAGGAAAAACCCATGCGGCTTGCAATACCAGACAGGGTCAAACGAATGACACCCACGAATTCCGGTTTAGCCGGGATTTTCATCTCAATATAGTCAAATGACTGGTTCATTGCACTCCACCCTCAATCTGGCTGTTTATATCGATAATATCGGCCAAGCCAGTGATTTCGAAAAGTCTCTGTAAACGCTCGGACAACCCAACGATTTTAAACTCGCCATCATGTGCACGCACGTTTTTGAATACTCCCACAAATACTCCAAGCCCTGTACTATCCATATAATTGACCTCTGAAAGGTCAACAACCATCTTTACGCCCTCTTTTTCGGACATAGGGAAAAGCTTTTCACGTAACTGTGGAGCTGTATATGCATCAATTTCGCCACTTACCTTGACTGCTAATTTTGATTCTGTTTCTTTCACATCTATCGAAATATTCATAAATGACCCACCCTTTACAATTCAATTGCTCTTTTGATTTACCCGATTTGGAACCCGATTAAACATCTCTTTTCAAAATGATTAGAGTAAAATCATCACGCAATTGGAAATGCTGAAGTTTTTCAAGTTCCCTAAAGATATTATTGACAATTTCCTGAGCATTTAAGTGAATATATTTATTTATATATCCGATTAATGTTTCCTTTTCGATGAATCCTTCTTCCGTTCTGCACTCGGTCACTCCGTCAGACATCAGGATCACCATATCCCCAGGAAGTATTTCTTTCTCATACTGGGTATACTTTGTCCGCTTGTCCACTCCTAGCAGCAGGCCTCTGGCGACCAACTCTGAGAATTCCTTCTTTTTGGAATCATAATAGAAGCCAGGCTCGTGCCCTGCAGATGCGTAATAGAAGATATTATTGGAAGGATTGAACATTCCGTAGAACATCGTGATGAACATGCTTGGGTCAACGTTCTGCTCAACGACTCTGTTCAGGTTTTCCAGGATGCTGCTCGGATCAAGCCGGTTTTCTGGCAGGCTGTCCATCGCATACTTGATCATGGACATACAAAGAGCGGCCGGAATGCCTTTTCCAATGACATCAGCGATCGCGACACTGATATTATTGTTCTCATCCTGGACAAAATGGAAATAGTCACCATTCATATGCTTTGCCGGGACACTGATGGCCCCGATATCAATCCCAGGCACAGTTGGAATTTTCGTACCCAGCAAGGTTTGCTGAACATTGGCGGCAATCTCCATTTCGGATCTTAATTCCTCCTGCTGGTGTCTCAGGCTTTGATGCTCTCGGTATGCGATACCATAGGCAATCATCACCTCAAGGAGGATATCAAAGGAATGCATGATATCTTCTGGAAGTTCAGGATACATCTCAAGCAGTATGCTTTTATGGAGGCTGACGATTTCTTCCGGTGCGATTTTATGCTCAATCGACTTGCGGCTGAATTTCTGCCCTGCATATAATGCCTGCTCGGTTTGCTCATTTATATAATTGTCAAGAATATCCCGATACTTTGATTCCATCATTTCTCGGAAATCCATACTTTCTCCCCCTATCGGAGCCATTTAGTCGCTTTAATCTGTGTTCCTTGTCCGGGGCTCGAGTCTATGTCGAACTCATCCATTAGACGCTTCACTCCGGGAAGGCCGGCTCCTAGTCCTCCTGATGTTGAAAAGCCATCTTCCATGACTTGGCGTATTTCCTTTATACCTGGGCCGCTGTCCACTGCGTTGATTCGCAATCCCGCTTTACCGCCGTCATATAATTTATCGATGCAAATCTGCCCTTTGCCGGCGTATAAGTAGATATTTCTGGCCAATTCACTGATGGCGGTGGTAATTCGTGCCTGGTCAACTGTTCCAAAACCAAGCTCCTTCGCAACATTCCGGCCAAGCTGGCGTGCTGCCACGATGTCCCATTCGTTTATGATCGTAACGCAGGATTGGATGTCCATTCACCTACTCCCCCAATTCCTGTTGTAATTTCTCCAAACCTTTTTCTAAATCTAATGCAGTTAGGACATCATCAAGGCCGATACCTAATTCTATTAGCGTTATGGCAACAGCAGGCTGGATTCCGGTAATGACTACAATCGCACCCATGAGCTTGGACATATTGATGACGTCCCCAAGAACCTTGGCGATAAAAGAGTCGATGAAGTCGATTGAGGTTAGATCGATGACGACCCCATTGGCACTTGTCTCATGAATCTTGTGGAGCAAATCCTCTTGAAATTGAAGAGCGGTCTGGTCATCAAGCTCCCATTGAATGGAAACCAACAGACAATCATCCAGCTTTAGGATAGGTATTCTCACTTTGCTCCCTCCAATGAAACGATTTTTTTATTTGTCAGCTCAAGAGCTGCTTCGATTCCTTTTTTTAAGTTATTCTTTGTTGTAAACTGGTTCAGGTCAATGCCGAGGTTCACGATGGTCTGCGCAATTTCAGGACGGATCCCTACAAGCATGCACTTGGCACCGATGAGCCTAACAGCATCCGCTGCCTGGATAATATGATGGGCAACCATCGTATCAACAACAGGTACACCCGTAATATCAATCAGAACTACTTCGGAACGGTGTTTGACCGCCCCCTTCAGCAGGTTTTCCATGATTTGCTTTGCACGCTCAGTATCAATCGTACCTACTAATGGCATTACCGTAATTCCTTCAAACACAGGAATGAGCGGGGCAGATAGCTCCTGCAAAGCAATTTTCTGGAGGGAAACTGTTCTTTCCCATGTGGATGAATAGACGCTGACGATTTCATTATTCATCGGAGTTGCCCAGCGGTCAAACTCGTAAACAATCTCCATCTGATTCTCCTGCGTCACGGCACCTTCTTTCTGCATGCCTTCAAAAACAATCAAATTAAAGGTGTGAAGACCTTTCGTGACGAACGTCAACGGCCAGCCAAGCCTGACAACTTTTTCAGCAAAATCCGTCAGCCTTTCATTGTACTCTTCGCTCGTCCCTTTGAAATTCGAGATGATCAAATCGATGAATTCCTTGCTCGCAGACTGAAAAACCCGATCTGAAACAAGGCGGACCACCCGGTCATCTGCTTCTTCTTTTGTCCTATCTATCCATTGATCCAGGATGTCCTGCTTATGAGCCTGGATATAATTCGAGATTATTTTATTCATTCCATCCTCCCCATTCTATCACAACAAAATTTTACTTTACCCTCTACCGAGCAATTGTAAACCAATTTTAAAACTGTAAATAAATATTCATAAATTCCTGATTATATATCTCCATTTAATGATAACAGTTTTCTTTCGTCAAATAAAATCAACTTATCGACAGGATTCTGCGAATATCGCTATGCAGGTATTATTGTTATTATTCCACTTTTTCCGTATTCCATTTTACCTGATGAAAATCTCTTTTAGTTGCGAACGGCGGTGCTGTTTTTGCTCCGAACACTTGATGCCAGGGTTGGTCGGCGAACGGGATTAGACAGCATATTTTAAAACCGGTGCTTACTTTGGGGTAACTTCTGACAGCTTTTCTGCTTTCCAACCCAAACCTGTCTTAATTCCGAGCTTTTCTTGACAGCTTTTCTGCTTTCCCTTCCAAACCTGTCACAATCACGAGCTTTTCTTGACAGCTTTTCCGCTTTCCAACCCAAACCTGTCACAATTCCAGGCTTTTCTTGACAGCTTTTCTGCTTTCCAACCCAAACCTGTCTTAATTCCGAGCTTTTCTTGACAGCTTTTCCGCTTCCCACGCCAAACCTGTCACAATCCCAAGCTTTTCTTGACAGCTCTTCTGCTTCCTACGTCAAACCTGTCACAATCACGGGTTTTCTTGACAACTTTTCTGCTTTCCAACCCAAACTTGTCTTAATTCCGAGCTTTTCTTGACAGCTTTTCCGCTTTCCCTTCCAAACCTGTCACAATCACGAGCTTTTCTTGACAACTTTTCCGCTTTCCCTTCCAAACCTGTCACAATCACGAGCTTTTCTTGACAGCTTTTCCGCTTTCCCTTCCAAACCTGTCACAATCACGAGCTTTTCTTGACAACTTTTCCGCTTCCTACGTCAAACCTGTCACAATCACGAGCTTTTCTTGACAACTTTTCCGCTTTCCAACCCAAACCTGTCACAATTCCGAGCTTTTCTTGACAACTTTTCCGCTTCCTACGTCAAACCTGTCTGAACTCGGACTATCTTCTGACCCCTCTTCCCACGCGAAACCTGTCAGACCAACACAAACCTTCCGGCACCAAATAAAAAAGAGACAAGCTGCTAAGCTTGCCTCTCACACAGAAAACATCCGATTTTATTTTTTAGTTATGTATAAGGCCTGCAGGCAGGCCAGGTGTTCGGTTACAAAAAAACGCTCTTTTTTAAGAGCGTGCTGTTTAAATCAAAATTCAATAAGACCTAAACTTACCTGAAGGGCTTCATCCACTTTTTCCATCATTTCGTCATCGAGATGGGTAATTTTATCGGTTAGGCGCTGTTTGTCAATTGTGCGTATCTGCTCCAATAAGATGACCGAGTCTCGTTCAAAACCGTACCGCTTCGCATCAATTTCTACATGAGTGGGAAGCTTGGCTTTTTGGATCTGTGCTGTGATCGCTGCGATAATGACTGTGGGACTAAACCGATTCCCGATGTCGTTTTGGATGACCAGGACAGGGCGCACTCCGCCTTGCTCTGAACCAACAACTGGGGATAGGTCCGCAAAATAGACGTCACCACGTTTGACAATCAAAGGATTATCCTCCGCTGACTAGACGTTCAACTGTGTGTTCTGCCTCGTATTCTGCTTGAAATGCTTCAGATGCAATGGTCAAGTTAATCTTGGCCATTTCCATATAGCCACGTCTCATGGATTCACGAATTTGTCTCTTTTTCTTCTCACGCAAAAACATTTTTGTTGCCTGATAAATAAATTCGCTGCGGTTTACGTTCTCTTGCTTAACAAATCCATCTAGTTCACTTAAAAGATGCTGCGGTAACTTTACCAAAATCTCAGTTGTTGCGCTGGATTCAGACACAAACATACACCTCCACCATCATCACTACATACCATTATTAAATTCGTTATCTCTCTACCATTTCTAATATTATCACTATTTATGCCAGATGCAAAGGTAATTCAGCAATTCTTCTGTATTATCCGCCAAAAAATTAGTATTTTATGCATGGTATTAGCGGTATTACACAGGTTTGTTAATTATTGGATGTGTTATAACAGCGAATTGTTCAAATCGACCACTTTGCCATTTTTCCTGTACAACCTTGGCACCCTTGAGGAGATGATGCACGGGACTTCATAATTGATGGTCTCTAGCTTGCTGGCAATCTCATTGATGGAGATTGACTCCTGTCCCTGGCTGCCGATCAAGGTGGCGATTGTTCCCACCGGGACCTCGTACGGAAGCCTTACCATGCATTGGTCCATACAAATCCTTCCGATGATCGGGGATCTTTTGCCATCGACCAGTACTTCCTGTCCTTGCAGTCTTCTTATCCATCCATCAGCATACCCAATTGGAAGCGTCCCTACCCAAATTTCTTCCGGCGCCTCGTAAGTCGCTCCGTAGCTGACCTTTTCGCCTTTTTCAAGCTTCTTCACATGTACGATTCTGGAATGCAGTGTGAATGCCTCCTGCAGCTCGACTGGCAATTCAGGTGCGATCTCCATTGACGGGGCCAGACCGTACATCGCAATTCCGACCCTTACCGCGTTGAAGCGGGCATCTCTATGCATCAGAGCGGCGGCACTGTTGCTGCTGTGGACGACCGGCGGCTGCGTTTCCATGGCACCGAGCATTTCCCGGAACAAGGCAAGCTGCTTGTTAAAATATGAGTCATCCAATTCATCCGCTGTCGCATAATGGGTATAGATGCCATGCAGCTGTAGTCTTTCATCCTCATCAATCAATTTTTCTGCAGTCTTCAATTCTTCTACAGATCGAATACCGATCCTGCCCATACCTGTGTCTATTTTTATATGAAGTGACAGGGAGGCATCTGCTTTTAATACTTCACGCGCTTTTTCCAGCCAATCCCTCTGGAAAACAGTCAGGATGATATCCTCCTCGGCCGCGATGTTCACATCCTCCGGCCGGCTGGCTCCCAGTACAAGGATCGGTGCGGTGATCCCCTTCTTTCTGAGCGCGAGGGCTTCATCCATGAACGCGACAGCCAGCATTGATGCTCCCGCCGCCAAAGCCGCTTCCGCCACCTGTGTATCCCCATGGCCGTATGCATTTGCCTTCACAACAGCAATAAATTGAACATTTTCAGGCAGCTGGCCCTTAATCCGCTCCACATTTGCTCTAACGTGATCAAGGTCCACCTCTGCCCATGTATCACGGTAAAAAAATCCTTGCTCCTCCAACGAAACTCCACTTCCTTCAACCCGAACATTATTTTTATTGTTTTATTATCAAACCGATAGAACTCAATGTCAAATGGATAATATATACGGATTTTTCGAGTGGAAAGTTCGTGGCAGAAAACGCAGATTGAACTGCAAAAAGAAAAAGTTAAATATATTTCTCAAAAGTAAAATAATTCCTTATAAATAAGTTTTCTTGCATTATGCTCATAAAAAAACAGGCCCAGGTTACACTGAGCCTGCATTTGAATTCTTATTTTTCCATATCGGCCAGAACTGATTTTGCGACCATTTCCAGTTCTTCTGGTGATAGATCTGTTGATGCCAGCATATAATCGACTCCGAGGTGGGTCCAGGATACTGAGGTTTCGTTCATGGCTCCGATTGTGAATCCTAGGTCGACAGGCTTCCCCGTCATGTTGATCGCAGAGGACATTGCAGGCATCGCATCTGCTTTTTCCTGGATCAGCGTGAAGGACTTTTCGCCATCATAGGTCAATATAACGCGCTTTCCATCCTCTGTCGTGATTTCCTTTTCATCAATCAAAGTCACGCCTGGGATTTCAGCCATTGGGTATTTCACTGTGAATTCCTTGTCTTCTACATCTGCCATAACCGGTACTTCAAGCTGAGCACCTGTCATGTTCTTTTTCATATCAAAGGCATCTTTATCAAAGCTTGCGTCGAATTTGACGTCAGAGAATTCAACCGTCACCAGCGCATTGCGGTCTGGGTCCATCACCTTCACGCTAACCGGCGCCAGGCTCTTTTTGTTCAGCTTGATTTCCTGGATTGGAAGCATCTTATTGTTCTGGTACCTTGTTTTCGTTTCGAACACATAATGCTCTTTGGTAGCCGAGAATTTCGCTTGCTTATCCTCGAGAATATCAGTGATTAAAGATTCGTACAGATAAGCCTGGCTGCTGTTCTTCGGCCAGTCACTCTGAAATTTGAAGCTTTTGTTAAGGGCAGGCGTCAGAACAAAAACTCCTTCATCATTCCTGAGGATCATCTGGCTTTGGTCCTTCTGGGCATTCTTCAGGTTCACGCGGTAAAATGACGGATCTTTATGCCAAATCTCCACATCATACACTTGCGGCTCCGTGCCCATTTGCAATGTCATCTTCGCCTTAGCCTTGTAACTCTTCAGATCTTCGAGCGTTCCATCCAACTCCTTAACCACAGATTCCTGTGATTTTGTACCGCAGGCAGCCAGAGCAAAAATAACCATGAGCCCGGCGAGAAGCAACAATAACTTTTTCTTCATTCTTCCAACCCCTTTTAGTCTCATTTAAACGTGTAAAGGGAAAGAAAGGACAGGAATAAGACACCGGCTGCAAAATTGCTTGAGTAGTCTTCGTGCAGCCATGTTCTCGCCGCCCTAGCCTTGTCTCCCTTACTGCATTATGAATATATGAGACAACCTAGGCGAATATGCCCCCTGGATTGACAAGCATTTTAAATTTTTTCGATGACCACCTGTGCGATAGCATAATGCTCACTGTGTGAAACTGAGAGATGGACTCCTTCCAAATAGGGCTTAACCACGATTGGCCTTCCGTATGGGTCATGCTCGATTTCGATATCCATGAAGGACAATTCTTTGCCGATTCCAGTCCCTTTCGCTTTTGAAAAAGCTTCCTTCGCTGCCCAGCGTCCGGCAAGAAATTCAATTCCTCTCCGTTCATTATATTGTTTGTAAACTTCTCTTTCTTTTTCCGTTAAAACCCGCTCAGGAAAACGCGGCTGCGACTCTGCCAGTTTGCGAATCCTGTCAATTTCCACGATATCGATTCCTGTTCCGATGATCATTTTTCCAGCTCCCTTCTAAAAAAGATGAAATGCGCATAGAAAATAGTGTACAACTTTCGTTCATTAGGGATATCCTTTAGATTAGGACTTTTACCATTTTAAAAATAACCAAACCTCACGATTATGAGGACCGAGGAGGTTTCCATGTTTACAAGAACAGAAAGCTTGCGCGACTTCATTAGACTTTACCCTGTTATTACCATCATCATTGCCATTCATATCATATTATATCTGTTGACGGCATTGCCAATCTTCCCGAGCAAATACCTGTTTGGGCTTTTAGCTGGTGTGAACTTGTACGTTGTGAACGGTGAGTACTGGCGGCTTGTCACACCGATCTTCATGCATGCGGGGTTTGCGCATATGCTGTTCAACAGCTTTTCGCTCGTCTTGTTCGGCCCGGCACTCGAGCAGCTGCTTGGCAAAACAAAATTCATCCTGCTCTATCTCGCTACAGGCATCGCCGCAAACATCGCTACCCTGATTCTCGAGCCGCTGACTTACACACATGTAGGCTCAAGCGGTGCCATCTTCGGACTTTTCGGTTTCTATATTTCTATCACAATATTCCGCAAAGCCATGATGTCACGCGAAAACTCCCAGACGATCATGACGATCGCCATCATTGCCGTGGTCATGACATTCGTCCAGTCGAACATCAATATTACCGCCCATATTTTTGGTATGCTTGCAGGTTTTCTGACCGGAGCTGCCATTTATAAAAGGTAATAAAAAGCGCCTCAAGGGCGCTTTTTTCGTTCTCACTCACTTGTTTCATGTGAGTACCAGTGATACATCATGTCAACATGCTTTTTTTCAAGGTCAATGACTTTGCCGCCAGCACCGCCATGCCCGGATTTGACAATTGCTTCGACGGTAGCCAGTTTCTTTTTCCGCTGAAAAAAGCTTTCTTTCATGCTGAAGGACTGGACTTTATTTTTCCTCATATACACTGTGTTCTTAACAATATTGCGATATCGGAAGGTCAGCATCCCATTGTCAAGGCTCCAGCCTGCATCCTTATAATTAAGATAAGACCATACCGCCGAGACAGCCAGCAGGATCAGCGAGCCAAAGCCCCATGGTCTAAAAAACCAGATGGATGCAATGATGATCGGCAGCTTGAACAGCCAGCCTTTCAATAAATATCTACTGTAGGCCCGTCCTGGTGCAGAATTGATATTGACACGGAAGTGGTACTCCGTCAAATGCGGTTCAAGCAGGCCGGGGATCTTTCTTTTCTTCACGATTGGAAGGATGAGGACCTTCGAGCTTTCCTGGTCAAGCGCAGACCCGCCCGCACTTTCCACAAATGCCGAAGCATAGCCAAGCGGCTGCCTGACGAGATTTTCGCTGATGCGGACGGCCTGGATCCGATTAAGTGGAATCGTGAACTGCCGTTTTTCCAGCAAACCTCTTGTGATGACAAGGTCATTGTCCACCTTTCTAACGGTAAAATTAGCGTATTTCAGCATCGTGCCAAACAGCGCAATGATCCACGCCAGCAGGAATCCAAGAAAAACTACGACACTGATAAAAACAACCCCGTTCTGGACAAAGTGCTCGACTCCATCAAAAATCTGCTCGTAAGGAATGAACTCTTCAAATTGAAATACAAACGCAAGCACGGCGGAAATGACTACACCGACCCCGCCTGATGTTGACGCCAGCATCAATAGCTCTGAAACAGAGATTTTATAAAGAAGATCATCGGTGGATTCCGGTGCCTCTTCCCCATCCAGGGCTTGCCCGGATTTTTTGATAGAAACGAGATAATCATGGATCTCCTGTGCATCCTGCTTTGTAATAGCCGTAAGGACCGCCTCTCCATCCTGGAGTCCCATCCCGCCTGAGCCGGCCGTCTCCACCTTCACCTTCACAAGGCCGAACAGCCGCTGTAAAATCCCTTCTGACAAATCAAGGCTTTGAATACGGTCGAACGGTATGTATCGCTTTTTCCTGACGATCAACCCGTATTCGATTCGCAGTTCGCCTTGTTCGATGCGATATGTAAATCTGTACCATGACAAAACTCCGTAAACTAAAACAAGTACGACAACCCCAATTGAACCAAAGAAGTAAAACAGGTCCCAATCCGTTCCCCTGCTCCCGAAAACGACGAAAATCAGGAAAGGGATGATCATTTCCTTCAGCTGGCGAAGCGCATTGACGACAGCGGCGATCGGATGCAGCCTTTTCGGATCAGACATCTTCATCCGCCACCCTTGCAAGTCTCGAAATGGAGGTCCTCAAATTTTCGGCTTCTTCCATATCCAGCGCAGGTATTTCATGGATGGTCGCAGCAGTCGAAACCGTCACCGTCGATAAACGGTATTTACGCAATAAAGGGCCCTGCTGTGTATCAACATGCTGCACACGGATCATCGGAATAAGCGTCCGCTTAATGATGAATACGCCATATTGAAGCTCAATCTCCTGTTCCCTTACTTCATAGCGCCAGCGTTTCCAGCGCAGAGTTGGCAATAAAATGATGAATAAATAGCTATATACAGCAGCCACAGCTATAGCTGCAGCGATAATCCATTTAGGTAAGTCAAATATAATAGTAATGGCGATCAGACCGCCCGCTAATATCCATACCACCAGGGAATGGATACATGCGGCAATTTTCCAGACAGTCAGCGCCTGCTCGGAAATCCGCTTTTGCGGCTCAGAAATCGTCATAAAGCTTCCTCCTAATTTTCCAATTAATAGCACCTTCCTAAGTATACAACAATAACACATCAGTATGGCACTATATTGGGAGGAAAATGCGCTACGGACATGAGGATCCGTATTATTTTATCTTGAAGCTGCTGCCGTCAATGGCCTCCACTTCAGGCTTTAGACTTAGTTCTTCAGCAAGCTTGAAAAGGGCAAGATCCTTCTTTTTCGCTTCAATCATGCAGTGGATTTCCGGGACTGAACCTTTTATTCCGTTAAGAAAATCCATGAACATTTCAGCATCCACATATTCGGCGTGTGCCCGAAACTCTTTTTCTGAACGAGGACTGGAAATATGCATTTTTACCGGCAGCTTCGAGTGCTCCCATGTGCCGGCGATTCGACCCCATTGCTCCTGCCAGTTTATGTTTTCATGGTGGGCAAGATGGTGATGATAATCGAATACTAGCGGGATCGCAAGCTTTTCGCAAAGGTAAAGCGTATCGTGCAGCGTGAACGATGTATCATCATTTTCCAGCATGATCATATCTTGCAGCCTTGTTGAAACGAGTCCCCAATTATGGATAAATTGCTCCAGCGCTTTTTCTCGGTTTTCATAGACACCGCCGACATGGAGGACACATCGATGTTCGGGATCGATCTCCATCCCCTTCAATAAGGCATGATGCATTGCAAGAGTCTTGATTGAATTGTTCAGAGTTTCGGTCTTTAGCGTATTCAGCAGTACAAAATGATCTGGGTGAAAATCAACACGCATCGGATTTCCCTGTAAAAAATCTGCTATATCCTTTAATGGTTTCTTTAACGAGCGCATATACTTCCAATTGGAAAGCTCTTCATGGTTGGCGAGCGGAATCAGCCTCGAGCTAAGCCGGAAAAAGTGAATTTCGTTCGCTTTGCTGTGCCTGAGAAGACGCAGGCAGTTTTCAAGATTAGACACGGCGATTCTCTCCAGCTTATTGATGGCTGCGTCTCTGTCCTTGATTCCCTGGAATTGCTTGAATGTCATCGTTTGTGACGGAGAGGCATTCTTCAACTCCTCACTCATCGCTACATATCCAAGCCTGACAATTGTCATATCTGCCACCCCCGTTTTTTAGGTAGTATGCCCAAATTCAACGGATGGTGGACTGGTAAAATTATTGCCTAAAATGAGGTTGGCCGAATTATCGTTGAATGTGGTCGAATTATCCTGGAATGTGGTCGAATTATTTTAAAATGTGGTCGAATTATCTAGAGTTCGTGGCAAAAGTAGTTGGGATTCATATGATTCACTTAAAAGAAGCACATAAAAACCCCCGGTTTCGATAAAACCGGGGGTTGGTTGTTTATTTTAGCGTGATGGTCTTGATTTGTAGCTGCCGCCTTCTCTGCTGCCGCCACCGCCGCCTGTGCGTTTCGTTCCAGAGCGTGGCTTGTAAGGCTTTTTATTGCGGCCATCGCTGCCTCTGTTATCATATCTTCTGCGGTCTCCTTGAGGCTTCTTGTTTCTGTTTGGAAGAGGCTTTTCCTCAGTAAGCTTAACAGGAGTTGTATCAGGCTCTTTAGTCAGCATTTTCAATACTGAAGCAACGACTGTTTGAGCATCATGGTTTTTCAATAGCTCATCTGCAGCCTGGCGGTAGTATTGAAGGTTGTTTGACTCGATTGTTTGGGTAATCTTGTCAACAACTGCTCTTTGCTGGCCTTCAAGCGCTTGGTCCAAGGTTGGAGCAGTCATTTTTTCCATGCGGCGCTTAGTCGTTTTTTCGACTACATGAAGGTAAGAAGTCTCTCTGTGTGTAACGAATGTGATCGCCATACCCTCTTTACCTGCACGGCCAGTACGACCGATACGGTGTACATAGCTTTCAGGGTCCTGCGGGATATCGAAGTTGTAAACGTGTGTTACACCGGAGATATCAAGTCCACGAGCTGCCACGTCTGTCGCAACTAGCACGTCGATTGAACCTTCCTTGAACTTTCTTAAAACAGACATACGCTTTGCCTGAGTAAGGTCGCCGTGAATTCCTTCAGCAGTGTAGCCGCGAAGGTTCAATGCTTCAGCAAGCTCATCAACACGGCGCTTCGTGCGTCCGAAGATGATTGCCAATTCTGGAGATTGGATATCAAGAAGTCGTGTAAGAACATCGAACTTGTTCTTCTCTTGTACTTCAACATAGTATTGCTCGATCAAAGGAACTGTCATTTCCTTCGCTTTGACACGAACAACTTCCGGATCCTTCATGAAGCGCTCAGCGATCTTGCGGATCGGTCCTGGCATTGTTGCCGAGAACAATAATGTCTGGCGTTCGTTAGGGATTTTTGCAAGGATTGCTTCGATATCTTCGATGAAGCCCATGTTCAGCATTTCATCTGCTTCGTCAAGGATGACTGTCTCTACAGTATCAAGACGAATTGTCTTTCTGTTGATATGGTCAAGAAGTCGTCCTGGAGTTCCGACGATGATGTGAGGACCTTTTTTCAATGCGCGGATCTGGCGGTTAATATCCTGACCGCCGTAAATCGCAAGAACTCCGACTCTTTTCCCAGCACCGATTTTGTATAGTTCTTCGGAAACCTGGATGGCCAATTCACGAGTTGGCGCAATGATGATTCCCTGGATATTATGGTTTTCTTTCTTGATCTTTTCAACTAGAGGAATACCGAAAGCAGCAGTCTTACCAGTACCTGTCTGTGCCTGGCCGATTACGTCTTTATTCTCTAGGCTGATCGGAATCGTTTCTGCCTGAATTGGAGTTGCTTCCTCAAAACCCATATTCTTTACAGCTTTTAATGTTGCGGGGCTAATGCCCATCTCTTGGAACATTGTCAACTTTGCTCATTCTCCTTTTTATTCACATTTATCCCGCACCGGTTCTTTCGATGCATCGTTTATTTAAGTGGCTGTTTAAGGATCCAAACCATTTCTGATTCTGGTTAGTTTGTCGTACCTTTACGGCGAAATAGGTGTTCGCACCTTGTGTTTTAAGCAGGGCTGAATCAGCAATTACAACACGCTGAAGCACAGAACCTGAAATATTAGCAAAAAAAGACATTCTCCATCACGGGAGTATGTCCGCTTAAAGGATTTTCTCAGTTAGACACTCAATATTCATGATACCATCTTTAGGAAGGAAAAGCAATTTTTGATGAATTGCTTCAGTTCCTGATTCCCACTCTCGGTTTGGAGGTCAAAAAATTATATACCTCGTCAAATAAGTGTTCTTTTTCATCACAGTGACAAATCAGATGTTTGGAGTTCTTATAAAAAATCAGCCGTTTTTCTTCAGCGCCAATATTTTCATATAGATAATGGGCGCTTTTCGGGGGCACGATGCCGTCACTCTCGCCTTGTGCGATTAAGGTAGGCACCTTCACATCATTGAGAACAGGCTTAATTTTGGTCACAAGCCTGCGAAACTGCAAGGTAGCGGTCATGGGTGTTTCTCTGATTTTTCGTGTATAACGCCTGAATAATTCATTTTCTTTAAGATTCCCTTTTAACGTGTCCCTCATCATTTCCTTGATATCGAACGCAAGCTGTTTAGGATTCACATAATAAGCAGCCGCACTGAGCAGGACAAGCTTATCAACCGGGTAAGTCGAGGCAAGATAGCTGGCAATCAGCCCGCCCATCGAAAATCCGACAACATATACAGTGTCACACTGTTTCAACAGCGCCTTCAATTCATTCTCAGCATGGTCAATCCACTCATTATGTTGGATTCCCTTCAAATTCAGCTCAATGCCATGGCCAGGCAGGGTAGGAACAACTATTTTCCAATCGGTCCTCTCTTTCAGCGACTGGGCTAGTGGTTCCACTTCAAACGGAGACCCGGTAAAGCCATGGATTAAAAGACAACCTATCATAACCAATCACCCATTAGTTTTTCTCGTATTTAATCTTTCCCCATTTTAAATCATTTAACCCAGATTTTCCTCGAAAATGCCTTGTGGAAAAGAACAAAAAGATGTCCAGTAGAACGGACATCTTCTTGTTGTAGATTACTTCTGCAATGCATGGACGACTTCCTCGAGCGCCATGCCGCGTGATGCTTTTACGAGGACAATGGTTTCACCTGTTACATATTTCTTCAGTTCATTGCTTAACTCCTGCTTATCCTGGAAAGCAAATGCCCTTTCATCGCCTAGAACTTCTTTTGCGCCTTTGGCAATGGATTCACTTAGCTTGCCAAAGGTAAATACGTAATCGATTTTCCCTGGTTCAAGGGATGCTCCAACCTTGTAATGATACTCCTCCTCAAGAGGTCCAAGCTCGAGCATGTCACCAAGCACAAGGATTTTACGGCTGTAGCCTGACAGATTGGCAACGAGGTCAATTGCCGCATTCATGGATGTCGGGCTGGCATTGTAGGCATCATTGATGATTTTTTCTCCATGAGCGCCTTCGGAAAGTTCCATCCTCATATTCGTCAGCTTCAAACCTGCAAAGCCATCATTCATTTTTTTAAAAGGAACGCCCAGGAAATCTGCAGCAAGCATGGCTGCCAGCGCGTTCAGGATATTATGGTTGCCAAGCACCGGCAAGTAGAAAATTTCATCAACAAGGTTCGTCTTGAACTTATTGCCATTTTCAAGCGGCTCGATGCTGAGGGGATAAAGGTCATTGTCATGGCTTGCTCCAAATGTTTTAAGCTCCCCATTCCCTTTGTAATCCTTCAGTCTCTCTTGAAGAAGTGGCTCGTCTCCATGGAAAATGATTAGCCCGTTCTCCTGGAGACCTTCGATGATTTCCAGTTTCGCGTCGGCAATCGCTTCCCTTGAACCAAGATCAAGCAGGTGAGATTCTCCGATATTCGTGATGATCACTGCATCAGGTCGACCCAATTTTGTTAAAAACTCTATTTCGCCCTTGCTGCTCATGCCCATCTCAAGCACAGCGACCTCTGTATCTTCACGCAAACGAAGAAGCGTCAGCGGCAGGCCAAGGTGATTATTGAAGTTGCCTTCAGTTTTTTGGACCTTGTATTTTTGGGCAAGGAGATTCGCTGTCATGTCCTTGGTCGTCGTTTTTCCATTGCTGCCGGTAATCCCTACAACCTTGATGTCGAGTGAATTGCGGTAGCTTCTTGATAACTCCTGCAATGCAGTCGTTGTGTCTTCAACAATGATGATTGGCAGGTCTTCTGGCGGATTTGGTACATCTTTTTGCCAGAAGGCTGCAGCAGCTCCGCCGTTTCGGATGACGTCAGCTACAAAGTTATGTCCATCTGTCCGTGCCCCTTTAAAAGGGACAAACAAGTTTCCTTCTTCGATTTTACGCGTGTCGATTGAAACGCCCTTCACCTCTACATCAACAAATTGGCTGACATCATTCAGCGCTCCTGCCATTCGGGCGATTTCTGATAGTGGTTTTTGGATCATTTTTATTTCCTCCCATGAAAAGAGAACACGGCCGCCGCCGTGTCTCCCTGGTTGATTGATTTATAGGTTAAAATGTATATTTGATCTTCTGCTTTTCAGCGTGGCGTTCAATTCCGAGGTTCACCAGCTTTTCGATCAGCTGCGGATACTCGACACCTGTATGCTTCCATAGGAGCGGGAACATGCTGAATGGAGTGAAGCCAGGCATGGTGTTGACTTCATTGATCAGCAGCTGGCCATCCTTTGTCAGGAAGAAATCGGCGCGAACTAGACCAGAACAATCGAGCGCCTTGAACGCAGTAATCGCCATTTCTTTTAGATCAGCATATTGCTGTTCTGTGATTTCAGCAGGGATAATCATCGCTGTATCGCCATCTTCATATTTTGCTTTGTAATCATAGAAATCTTTCTTAGGGACGATTTCACCAACAACTGAGCATTCTGGTTCATCGTTACCAAGTACGCCAATCTCAATTTCACGGGCGACGACACCCTGTTCGATAATGATTTTACGGTCGAATTGGAAGGCCTCTTTGAAGGCTTCCTCAAGCTCCTGCTTGTTGGATGCCTTGCTGATCCCTACGCTGGATCCAAGGTTTGCTGGTTTTACAAAGCAAGGATAGCCAAGTCTTTCTTCAACAAGGCTGTATACCTTTTCGCTGTCTCTTTCCCATTCGCTTCTAAGAGCAGCCACATAGTCCACCTGAGGAAGTCCCGCCTGTGCGAATACATTTTTCATGACGATTTTATCCATGCCTGCAGCTGAGGCAAGTACACCATTGCCGACATAAGGCAGGTTCAACAGTTCCAGCAAGCCTTGAACCGTACCATCTTCACCGTTCGGTCCGTGAAGCAATGGGAAGATTACATCTAGAGTCTGGTTGGATTCTGCACCGCCTGCCTGGAATAATGCTGGTGTGAATGAAGGAGTCGGCAGATTCGAGTTGTCGTTAAACTCAAGCGCCTTTATATTCTCTGCAGGAGCATTGAGCTCGGGACCCTTGACCCACTCTCCTTCCTCCGTTATGTATATAGGATAAATCTCGAATTTTTCAAAATCCAATGCTTTCGTCACAGCCAAAGCTGTCTGCATTGATACTTTATGTTCAGCCGATTTGCCGCCGTATAGCAGCCCGATTCTTGTCTTCATAAAAATAGACCTCCAATAAATTCAATCTGGCTCCACTTTCCGCTTCCTATTTTACCACTTTATTTTTAAATTACGGAATTGTTATCAATTTTTAATAATAACTCTCAAGCTATACTATTTCCTGTTTTTCAGGCGTGAAACCTGCAGGCGAGTTAAAAGTTAACATTCACAGAATAAGTTACCTTTTAAATAGCCGCTAATAGGCAGTAAACCTAATTTAAGTGCCTAAATTACCATATGAATCAACCTTTAATTCTGTGAATGGCTAAATGTCTTAATAATTCATCTATAATCCACCTAACAAAACAAGCGGGAGAGTGAAACAGAAGCATCTGCATATATGTAAAAAACGGCTGAAAAAAGCACCATCAATTCTAGACACTACCTATTAATTGGGAGGTGCCTTTCTTTTAGCTGGAAAAAATCGAGGTTTATTTCCAATTCGCTATAAAAATGTTATTTTCGCTATAATAATCGGATTTTCGCTATAATAATGATATTTTCGCTATATTATTTGGATTTTCGCTATAAAAACTAAGCTGCCGCCCCCATTACAAACTTTTTTAGCCAGCATCCGGCCTATTACGCTATAAAATTAACACCTATAAAGAAAAAAACGCTCAGGTTGCCCTGAACGCTGGTTATTTTACGATTAGTACCGGTGCTTTCACTCGTTTTGCGACTTTGTGGCTGACACTGCCAAGAACCATTTCCTGCAGGCCGTTCAAACCGCGGCTGCCAACGACGACGACATCGAATGCATTCTTGTTGGCATAGTCAACAATGGCCGGGCCTGGTTCACCGAGCAATTTTTCAAACCTGAAGTTCAAACTCTCTTCTTCTAGCATGTTTGTTACTGGCTGGAGCCTGATTTTTCTTTTTTCCTCGACTACTGTCCGATCTGGATTGTGCAGGACATCTTCCTTGGAAGTCTGCCCATCGACAACATAAACAACCGTAATTTCACTATCTCCGTTAAGCTTTGCCAGCTCAACCGCTTTTTTCGCTGCGCGCACCGAATGGTCAGAACCATCAGATGCTAATAAGATTCTCTTAAACATGCTATTCCCCCTACATTTATTTCCATTATCTTATATATAAAGAAAGCACGCTGATTCGTCAACGCGCTTTCCCAAAATATAATTTACGTTTTAATGTCCGGATAGCTTAGCGCCTTCCTGTTTGTGAACGGCTAGTTTGTCAATCAAGTGAGAGCTTGGGTCATTGAGACCGTGCAGACGGACAACTGTCCCGTTCTCTCTTAGTTTAATGACAATTTTATCAATTGCCGCAACGGCTGAGTCATCCCAAACATGGGCATGTGTCAGGTCGACGACAACTTCTTTTGCATTTTCCTTCAAATCGAAGGATTCAATCAGGTCAGTTACTGAAGCGAAAAATACTTGTCCTGTTACAAAGTACGTTCGGCGATTCATTGCAACGTCAAATGTTGATGTGACTTTCACCTTGGAGATTTTCGCCACGAAGAAAATCGCACTCAAAATGATTCCGGCAAATACACCCTTTGATAGATCATGTGTGAACACGGTTGTGACGGTTGTGACAACCATAACGATTGAATCTGTAACAGGTGTCTTTGCCATGCCTTTGATTGATGACCAGTCAAATGTTCCGATTGATACCATGATCATGACGCCAACCAGTGCTGCCATCGGAATTTGGACAACAATATTTCCTAGAACGATAATCAGGAACATTAGGAAAGTACCGGCAACAAGAGCAGACAATCTGCCTCGGCCGCCAGATTTAACATTGATTACCGACTGGCCGATCATTGCGCATCCTGCCATACCGCCGAATAATCCGGCAACGATGTTCGCAATCCCCTGGCCGCGGCTTTCTTTATTTTTATCACTCGGAGTATCTGTCATATCATCAACGATTTGGGCAGTCAGCAAAGATTCAAGCAAGCCGACAATAGCCAAAGCCACTGAATATGGGAAAATAATTTTTAATGTTTCCAGGTTGAATGGGATATCTGGGATCAGGAACATCGGCAATGCAGATGTAAGAGTACCCATATCACCAACCGTCTTAACACCACTGTTGGTCATGATTGCAACTAATGTAATAACAATGATTGCCACAAGTGGTGAAGGAACTGCTTTCGTAACACGCGGCAAAAGATAGATGATCGCCAGCGCGCCAGCTACCATCGTATACATTACCCATGTAGCGTCTACAAACTGCTCGAGCTGTGCCATGAATATCAGAATCGCCAGCGCGTTAACGAAGCCGATCATTACCGAACGCGGAATGAATTTCATGAACCTTGCCAATTTAAACACACCAAACAGAATCTGCAGGACTCCTGTCAAAATCGTAGCTGCCAATAAATATTGCAAACCATGGTCAGCAACAAGCGTCACCATCAACAGAGCCATCGCACCGGTCGCTGCTGAAATCATGCCAGGACGGCCGCCAACAATCGCGATTGTCACAGCAATAGCGAATGAAGCGTAAAGTCCTACCATCGGGTCAACACCAGCAATAATCGAAAAGGCGATCGCTTCAGGAATCAAAGCAAGCGCAACGACAATTCCTGCAAGGATATCTCCTTTAACGTTGCCAAACCATTGTTCTTTAATTGTATTAGTATTCAAGTAAACACCCCTTAAGTTTTTTTGTGGCTTCCTACTCTCAAGCAAGCCGGGTCCGATAAAAACAGGATTTATCATAACATATTTATAAAATTGAGCAACCATCATTGTAAGCGCTATAACTTTTATTTATCTGCGAAATTCGACCGATATCTTCATTTTTCACCTATACATGTTAAAAACCTTAAAATGTAAATTCATCTCAACTGATTAGCTTCTTGCAAGCTTTTAACGAGAACATTTTGATATGATGGTTTGGGAGGTTTTTACATGAAGACATCAGGATTATCTGCACCATTCAAGACGAACTTTTATTATGGCTGGGTCATCGTTTTCATCGCAGGGCTCGGCGTGTTTTTTTCTGGCCCGGGTCAAACATATTCGGTTTCTGTATTTATTGATTCCTACATAAAAGATTTTGGATGGAGCCGCTCCCATGTATCCGCAGTCTACTCGCTCGCGACCCTTGCTGCCGGCATCTGTATGTTCTTTGTCGGCCGCTTCGTTGATAAATGGGGACAAAGAAAAATGTCTGTTATTGTTGGCATCGGGTTGGCACTGGCCAGCTTTTGGAACAGCATGGTCGTAAACACCGCGATGCTGTTCATTGGCTTTTTCCTAATCCGGGTCCTCGGTCAGGGTTCGATGAGCCTGATTCCAAACACCCTGGTACCGCAGTGGTTCATTACGAAACGCGGGAAGGCAATGAGCTTGATGGCCATCGGCGGATTTGCCAGCTCAGCGGCGCTTCCGCCATTGAATGCCTGGCTAGTTGCCACATGGGGCTGGAGCTTTTCGTGGAAGGTCTGGGGCGTCCTGCTTCTCGTCATCTTTGTTCCGCTTGCCTATATTTTAATTAGAAACAAACCGGAGGATATTGGAGAATATCCAGATGGAGTCAAGCCTGAGTGGACAAATGATCCTTCCGATTCAAACAGAACAAGCAATCCTTTTGAAGAGGTGAACTGGACAGTCCAGGAAGCAGTCAAAACTCGTGCATACTGGCTATTGCTGTTTTGTGTAGGAATTCCCGCACTCGTTAACACCGGACTTACTTTTCATTTGATTTCCATTTTTAAAACAAATGGGATTTCGCCGGGAATTGCCGCACTTGTATTAAGCTTGATGGCTTTGATTGGTTTTCCGGTTACTCTGATTGCAGGACCGCTGCTCGACCGGGTAAAAGTACAGTACGTGCTCGCAGGGATTTTTGCAGGGGAAATTATTTTCATTCTCGTCCTGCTGGCAGCTGATCAAACAGCAATCGCGATTGCATTCGGGGTATTATGGGGAATCAGCGGGGGATTTGAAAGGATTACCTTGAATTACGTATGGCCGAGCTTCTTTGGAAGACAGTCACTTGGCAGCATCAAAGGATCGGCCATGACCGTTACCGTGCTCGGTTCCGCCTTGGGCCCTCTTCCATTTGGCCTCGCTTACGATTATTTTGCCGGGTATCAGGAAATTCTGCTGATGTCCATTATTCTTCCGGTGCTTGGGATGGCAGCCGCGCTTCTTGCCAAGAAACCGGAGAAGGAACTTTTGTGATTAATAGGTGTTCCTTAGTTAATTACAACTTATATTAAACGCAGGATTTGGCTTGTTACCGAAATCATGAGGCTTACCGGTTTTCGGGCACATGTTGACCTTACTTGTTACCGAAAGCACCGCTCCTCGCGTTTTTCGGGCACATGTCGGCCTTACTTGTTACCGAAATCACGAGCCTTCCCGGTTTTCGGGCACATGTCGGCCTTACTTGTTACCGAGATCATGAGGCTTCCCGGTTTTCGGGCACATGTTGGCTTTACTTGTTACCGAAATCACGGCTCCTTTCCGTTTTCGGGCACATGTTGGCCTTACTTGTTACCGAAATCAACGCTCCTTTCCGTTTTCGGGCACATGCTGGACTTACTTGTTACCGAAATCACGGCTCCTTTCCGTTTTCGGGCACATGTTGGACTTACTTGTTACCGAAATCACCGCTCCTCGCGTTTTTCGGGCACATGTCGGCCTTACTTGTTACCGAAATCACGAGGCTTACCGGTTTTCGGGCACATGTCGGCCTTACTTGTTACCGAGATCATGAGGCTTCCCGGTTTTCGGGCACATGTTGACCTTACTTGTTACCGAAATCATGAGGCTTCCCGGTTTTCGGGCACATGTTGGCTTTACTTGTTACCGAAATCACGGCTCCTTTCCGTTTTCGGGCACATGTTGGACTTACTTGTTACCGAAATCAACGCTCCTTTCCGTTTTCGGGCACACGTTGACCTTACTTGTTACCGAAATCACCGCCCCTCGCGTTTTTCGGGCACATGTTGGTCTTACTTGTTACCGAAATCAAAGATCCTTTCCGTTTTCGGGCACATGTTGGACTTAATAGTCACTAAAATTCAGAATTAGTCTCATTAGCTCACAAAAAACAACAAAGTCCTGCAGCTCAATGAACTGCAGGACTTTTTTCATCCAATCGGGGTGCATATTTCGATATAATGTCCATCCGGATCTGCTGCATAAGCGACCACCTGGCCCCATGGCTTTTCGGTTGGCTCGAGCAGGATTGGGATTCCGGCGGCACGCAGTTTTTCTACTGCGCCCTTGACGTCCTCTGTTACAAATCCGAGCTCAAAGGTTTGTTCCTTCCTTATTCCATCCGGGATTGGGAGCGTCGTGATTTCGCGGCCGCTTTCCCGGGTGTTCATCGAAAGAACGGTATTGCCAGTTTCATACTCGATATATGTCCCAAATTCATTACGAAGTTTAAGACCAAGCAGCTCACCGTAAAAATGCTTTGCTTTTTCCAGGTCGGAAACATATAAAATGACATAGCCCATTTTCAATTCCATCATCATCACCTCTTAAAAAATAAATTCGAGATGGAATGTCGGGTTTCCTTCATTTATGTTCAATCCCTTTTTTACTCGCTCTATACTTCAATATCGCTTCCTTCGTGCAAGTATAAATTCCCTCGCTGATCAGCTTACCGAGCGGTGTAGCGGTGCCTGCGTAAGAAATTGTTCCTCCCTGCTGGGTGGCGGCGATGCAGATACTATCCGTAGAAATGCCAGCTGACTGGCCAGTAATGCCAGCCCCGCTTCCCTCTAGCTCCTGTAAAACACTAATTTTTGCTTCTGCTGCAGTCATTGCGCTCTGGATAAAAGCTTCCTCGGAAATTCTGTGGTTAATGAACAGCCATGTGTTGATATTCCGTGGTCGGTCCCGATGAGTGTGACCAGCGGAAACCAGGATGAAAATTGACATTCCGTCTGCCTGAAAAAAACGGTATGAAGCTGTGTCTGCTGGCACAGCCGTCATCATCCCAACAGTTTCGCTTGGAAGAAACCCATTTTCCTGCAAATACTCGGCCATCTCCGCCTTATGGTCGCTGCAGTCATACTCCATCGGTACAATCCGGTGCACAAAGGAACTGTGCCAGCCGATTCCGGCACCGGTTATTCCCGAGGACATCGTCCGCAATTTTACCGGTGACTGCAGGACAATCCGGTCTTGCCCGACGTCAAGATACCTGGAATCAATATTAAGGTCACCCTTATGATCGACGTCCGTTTCAGGCACCAGCAGCAGTTGCGGCCTGGCAATTTCCGGGTGGGGATGGTTTTTGATCTGGGTCTTATAGACACTTTTGATTCGCTCTTCCTTTAAAACCTCAGCAGGAGTATCGACAATTAGAACCTCGCCGTTTTCCATCAGCAGCAGCCTGTCACAATATAAAGATGCCAGGTTCAAGTCGTGGAAAATTGAAACGACCGTCAATCCCTGTTCGGATGCCCATTTTTTCAGCAAGTCCAGCAGCTCTTTTTGAAAACTCAGGTCGAGATGGTTCGTAGGCTCATCGAGCAGCAGAATCCTCGGCTGCTGCGCCAATGCCTGAGCGAGGTAGACTCGTTGTTTTTCGCCGCCGGATAGTTCTACGATTGATTTTTCCTGAAGGTGGGTGATGCCCGTCTGTTCCATTACCTTCTGGACAATCTCTTCATCCTCAACTCGCCAGCTATTGAACCAGCCTTTCTGGTGCGCATAGCGGCCGAGCGAAACGGTTTCTTTTACACTATAGGGAAAGGCTTGATCCGCATGCTGCGGCAGGACTGCCATCATCCTCGCAAGCTGTTTCGGTGAATACTGAGTCAATGGCCGGCCATCCAGCTCAATGGCACCTTCCCTGAATTCCAAAGCCCCGCTGATCATTTTTAACAGTGTGGTCTTACCGCTGCCATTTGGACCGAGGATGCCGAACAGCTCTCCTTTGCCTACCTGGAAACAGATGTTCTTCAGGACCTCGCCGCCTGAATATCCGCCTGTCAAACTTTTCACTGTGATCATCGGCCAGCACTTCTTTCCCTGCGATTTTTCATTAAAATAAACGCAAAAACCGGAGCACCGATTAATGCCGTGATCACGCCAATCGGCAATTCCGAAGGGGCGATGATCGTTCTTGAGATCAAGTCTGCAAGGATCAGGAAGCCGCTGCCAATCAGGACGGATAACGGCAGCAAATGACGATGATCAGGCCCCCAGATCGTCCTTGTCAGGTGTGGAATGACGAGACCGACAAATCCGATCGTCCCTGAAACAGCTACGGCTGATCCTGTTAAAAGAGAACCAGACAGCAAAATCAGCAGCTTGCGGCGCTCGACATTGACACCGAGATGCTGTGCCCTTTCCTCACCAAAGGACATCGCATTCAGTTCCCTTGTATTGGCAAGCAAAATCACTAAACCAATCATAAAGAAAGGGAAAATTATTTTAATGTATTCCCAGCCGCGCATCGATACACTGCCAAGCAGCCAGCCGATGATTTGCCGCAGCTCTTCGCCAGATAAAGCAATCATTAAAGAAATGAATGAACCAAGAAATGAACTTAATATAATTCCGGTTAATATTATGGTTTCTACCCTAAGGAGCCTGTCAATTCTCCGGGCAAAAAAGAGCACAAACAAGACGGTGGCGAAGGCGAACAGAATGCTCAGCACCGGCAATGTGAAGGCACCGATCAGCGGAAGCGAAATACCGAAAAACAGCGTAACGACTGCGCCGATGGAGGCACCTGAAGAAATTCCAAGCGTATAAGGGTCTGCCAGTGGATTGCGCAACAGGCCCTGGAACGCGGCACCGGCAATCGCCAGCGACGCACCGACAAGCCCTGCCAGCAATACACGCGGCAGTCTGATTTCCATGACAATACTTGCATACATCGGGTCGATTCCCTGTCCCTGAAAGCGGAAAATCTCAGCACCAATGAGTTCTATAATGGCGGATACAGGGATGGAAACCGTTCCGATGGATATGCCCAGCAGCATCGAAATGATCAAAAACACCGCCGTGATTAGATAGGCGATTGATTTGTTATTTAAAAATGTCCGGGTAAATGGCTTTTGCAAGCTCCTCTGCTCCTTCAGCGAGCCTTGGACCTGAACGGGTTACAAGGTCGGAGTGGACATCGTAAACCTTCTGCTCCTTGACCGCTTTCACATTATTCCAGCCCTGCCGAGCAAGCACCTGGTCAACTGGCTTTTCTGTATAGTATCCATAGGTTGTCACAACCACATCGGGATTACGCTCAACAATCGCTTCAGGATCGACCTTCGGCCAGCCTTCCATATCACCGGCAGCGTTCTTTGCGCCAATCAACTCAAGCATTTCATTGATAAAAGTGTTCTTGCCGGCTGTGTAGATTTCCGGTGCCGGTGAGACCTCTACAAAGACCGTCTTTTGCTCTTCCGGTTTGATTGTTTCAGCCTTCTTTTTCAATTCTGCAAAACTGCTCTTCATATTTTCTACAAGCTCATCCGCCTTTTCTGTCTCGCCAATGGCTTTGCCAATCATTTCAATTGATTGATACACTTCTTCAAATGACTGTGCGTCATTCACAACGACAACAGCAATTCCCGCATCCTTTAATTGCTGAAGGCCTTCTTTTACAGTGTCCGCAGTTGATCCAGGAGCAAGGACAAGATCTGGCTTCAGAGAGATCATTTTCTCGATATTGAATTCCATGCCGCCGATTTTTTCCTTCGACATCGCGTCCTCTGGATAATTGTCGAAATCGGTGACGCCGACAATTGCCTCTCCGTTCTCAAGTGCGTAGACAATTTCCGTATTGCTCGGAATCAGGGAAATGATCCTTTCAGGCTTATCTTCAATGACAACTTCTTCATCAATTGCGTCTTTTACCGTGACAGGGAATCCTGTCTTTTGCTCCTGTGCGGTTTTTTCGCTTTCTTTCTTTTCTGGCTGTGCTTCCGTACTGCAGCCTGCCAAGATCATGGCTGCTGCCATCATTAACATTAATAACTTCTTCATTTGCTTCTCCTCCGATTTTCGATTAACTCTGATAAGTATGGCTTAAAGACAGCCAAAAAACTAAAAAACATCTCCACCTGAAGGGGAGATGTCCGAGTAAGCAAATGTTTTTATCATCATAAAAGACATAGAGCCTGTCGGCACCTCCCTATCCTCGTAGGTTTGTTGGTGCAATGGACAGGCAGGTCTCCTGGCTCATGGTCAATGCTTGCTGCGCCTTCCCATACATTTGTACAGTGGCCGTTGCAGCTTGCTCCCATTTACAGTGGCGGGACCGCGTTGGATTTTCACCAACTTCCCTATTAAGTCTCTTTTAAAAGACACCTGTTCATTTCGATATGTAATTTTCCGCTACATTCAATTATACACGGTTTGCCAAAAATTGCTTCAAATATTTTGTTTTTTCGACTTTATTGGGGGCTCTTTTCTCAAACTTTGTTGCTATTGACTACAAACTAGGACGGAATGATCTATGTTTCTTTGCAAAGTTGACTCTTTTTTATGAGAAATGAGCATGCAAACTTAATACCGACCTGCAAAATAAGCTTTATATTACGTTAAAATCGGCTTTACGATTTTAACATCAATCTTTACGAAAACAGCTTTATTGGGCAAGCAAGCTCCATTCTTTCGCTTTTTTATCGAAGACAATCCTGCCATCCGGATTGCTGCGGCTTGCTTCCTTATATTCATCATGCATGTCATCCATGTTGGCAAAATCCCCGATGATCCAAATTGGTATTTCAATTCTGTTGCGGTTTTGCTGGATGTTCTTCAGCGAAAAAACCGCCCCTTCCCTCAAGGCTGGTGTCAATGATTTCAGGATTTCCTTGCTGACAAAAGGATAGGATTTCTTTTTACGGATCCCGAGCAGCGTTTTTTCCGGCTTCATTTCCCCCAGTTTGCCTGACAGGACATATCCAAGCATGCGGAAAAAGTCATTGAGATTACGGTAATAGGTTTTGTTGTACCAGCCATCTTCAGTGGACAGGAACACAAAGCGATTATTAAGTTGATTATAGAAAGGCAGTTTCAAATGGTGCTTGATATGCCCAAGATATAGAAGCTCAGCGATCTCCTGGGCAGACAACACATTCAGTGCTTCCACTTCCTCAAAATCGATCCAGCAAAAATCTCCGAATGCATGGACATTGGCTTCGACCAGTTTTTCGACGCTGTCCTCAGGCACATATTCAAATAAAGTATGTCTGTTGAACTCACCATCTTCATAGCGATGCTTCAACAGCAGCAGATGGTTGAGTGAATCAGACAATGATCTGGCGAATTCATGGAATTCAATCCCATGCGAGAGCACGTACTGGTCCCGTTCGTTCATATGGACATAAAGTAAATCCCTGCTATAAGGATGGTTCTTTTTCAAAGGCAAGACCTCCCGGAAAAATTCTCAGCTGCAAAATTGCCAGCGGCTCCGTTCAAAATAACACTTCTTCCATTCTAACAAAAACGGCAGAAAATATCTTATTCTGACTCTTCAAAAACATAATTATTATCGGCTTCTTCCGTAAAATAATCCTCGCCAAAGAAGAAACTATTCTCCCTTACTATTCGTCTATTACTTATAGGAAAATGTTACCTCGTCAGGGATTGTAAGGATATTTTATCTCTGCTAGCATAGTATTGTAGAAACGTATCGGACAGGGTGTGGCAAATGGATAAGCCTCTAAAAAAATTTGACCGGTTTGATTGGACATTGACGCTCCTTTTATTGCTGTTTTTTCTGACAAGCTGCTTAGCGATTTACAGCGCCCAGAGAACAGGCCAATATGTTGGACAGAACTTTTTATACAAGCAAATCTTTTGGTACATCGTTGGGTCGGGCATCATTGGCGTCGTCATGATGTTCGACAGTGAACAGTACCGCAAACTTTCATGGTATTTGTACGGTTTCGGAGTCTTTCTGCTGATCTTCCTGTTTTTTGCTCCTGCCAGCATAGCCGAGGAAAGGAATGGCGCCAAAAGCTGGTTCTTCATCGACCCATTCGGTTCGATCCAGCCCTCAGAATTCATGAAAGTCTTTCTGATTCTTGCCCTGAGCAGCACGATCTATGCTCACCATAAAAAACATTCGATAAAAACACTGCAAACTGACTTTTTGCTTTTCATCAAGCTTGGCTTTATAACCGCTTTGCCACTAGGAATGATCATGCTTCAGCCCGACCTGGGCACCTCTCTCGTCGTGCTTGCGATTTTCACCGGAATCATCCTTGTTTCAGGCATCACCTGGAAAATCATTCTTCCGCTCTATGGCGGAGGTGCCGCATTTGGAGCTGGCATATTGTATCTCGTCATCTGGAAGCCGGAAATCCTAAAAGAATACCTGGGTGTAAAAACGTATCAGTTCGGCCGCATTTATGCGTGGCTTGACCCAGAGAGCTACCCTGAATATGGCTATCATCTGCAAAAATCACTCAGTGCCATTGGTTCCGGCATGCTTACCGGGAAAGGCCTAAATGGCAGTGAAGTCTACATTCCCGAAAGCCATACGGACTTCATCTTCAGTGTGATCGGCGAGGAATTTGGCTTTGCGGGCGGCAGCTTTGTCATCAGCCTATACTTCCTGTTAATCTACCATCTGACAAAGACCGCACTGGATACGAATGACCCGTTCAATACCTATATCAGCGCGGGAGTCATCAGCATGATCACCTTTCACGTCTTCCAGAATATCGGGATGACGATCCAGCTGCTGCCGATTACCGGCATCCCGCTGCCCTTCATCAGTTATGGCGGAAGCTCGCTCATGGGCAATATGCTCGCGATGGGGTTGATTTACGGAATCCGGTTCCATCATAAAACGTATATGTTCGCCTCGAGAGACAGGAGTTTTGATATCTGATAATAGTAAGCCCTTATCGAGAGAAGGGTGTTTTGATATATGATTTTTGAAAACCCTTAACAAGTGAATGGAGTTTTGATATATGATTTTTGAAAACCCTTAACAAGTGAATGGAGTTTTGATATATGAAGCTAGTAAGCCATTACCGCGAGAATGAAGTTTTGAGGAATAATTTTACCCAGCTGGCCGCTGACATTTTCGGCATTGATTTTACCAATTGGCATGAAAAGGGCTATTGGGGTGATCGATACATCCCGTTTTCCTTTGCCGACGGAGACCGGATTGTGGCCAATGTATCGGTCAACATGCTCGATTTTATCATTGAAGGAAAAAGCTATAAAGCCCTGCAGATTGGCACCGTCATGACCCATCCTGAATATCGGAACAAGGGGCTGTCAGCAAGCCTGATGAATCATGTTTTGGATGTGTACGAGGGAAATTATGATTTTATCTACCTGTTCGCCAATGACAGCGTGCTCGATTTTTATCCGAGATTCGGGTTTGAAGAAGTTGAGGAGTATCAGTATTCGACAAAGGTTTCTGCTGGGCAGAACCCATTTATTTTGAGGAAACTCGATCTGGCACGTGACCTTGAACTTATCGAAAAAGCGGTTTACGGAAGAGTGCCGGTTTCCCAGGCTTTTTCGACTGCCAATTCCGCCGGCATTACGATGTATCATATTCTGAATGTTTTTCCTGACCACCTTTACCATCACGCAGAAAAAGACGCTATTGTTATTTTTACGAAGGATAACGGGATGGTCCAATTGTATGATTTCATCAGCACTGTACCTGTAGATATGAAAGACATTATGGCGATCTTCGGAGACACAGCTACTGTTCAATTCCACTTTACACCGTATGACAGTGATCTCCAATACCAGCGCTTTCCTTTTAAAAGAGATGGAGCATTGTTTGTAAAAAAGAGAGTCGGACTAGAGTTCCCTCGATTTGTTAAGCATCCTTTTACATCCGAAGCGTAAGCAAAAAAGGAGCAGATCTGCTCCTTTTCTAGTTCTGACCCTCGTTTACCCATAGCTCCACTTTCTTTTCCATTTCCTCCATTAACGCATCGAGGTTTCCAGTATCTTCACGCACTGATTCCAGGTACCTGTCAGGAAATATTTTTTCCAGAGATGACTGATATCGTGTGCCATCTTCTGGTTCTTTATAGCTGATAAATGTATAACCCTCAGCTTCTTTCTTAAGTTTTATGACTGCAGGAACAATATGGCCAGATGGTTCCGACCCTTTTTTCATCCCGACCATATAAGAGTACAAATATACGGTCATTTTCCCATTTTCTTCGTGGGTGCCATATACCTTATGCACTTCGAAGAGTTGGTCTTTATCGTCGTATATATCTGCATATTCATCGATAACGAAGTTCGATATCGCTGTGTTCAGTTTTTCTGGGAGGTGGTCACCCCGGTCGGTGTATCCCGCTTCGCTTTTCTCACAGCCCCATAAAACTGATGTCAATAGCATAAATACCAGAAACCATTTATTCAATAGCACCCCTCCTGACTATGTATAATTTTACCATTAGGCCAGGGTATTTTGGGTGTATTTTATTCAGACTTGATCGTCTGCTTTGCTTTCGTTACCTTTACTATTGAACGGGCAAAGAAAAATGCTATGAACAGCCCCATGATCAAGAGCCCAGTTTTATTCAAATCAAACAACTTAAGCAAAGCCCCTGCCAGAGTTGCAAGATAAAGCAGGCCAAGCATCGCGTTCATTTCCCTGTTTTCAAAATAACCAGTCATTCTTGCGCCGAACTGGGAGCCGACCAGCGTGCCAGCAATCAGCATCAGGCCAATGAAGTAATCGATCTCCGTATTGACCGCATAGGAAATGAACCCCACTGAAACGATGAGCAATACCGCAAACAAACTCGTTCCGACTGCCTTTTTAGGATTGAAACCCAGCGATGTAATGATCAGCGGAACGATGATAAAACCGCCTCCCACTCCAAGCGTTGCCGAGACGAAGCCCCCGAGGAACCCAACAGCCAAAAGCTTTGGCAGTGAAAAATTGGCAGGTGCAGGGATTTCCTCGTCTTTCCTTCTTCCCTGCCGGATCATTTTTACCGCAAAATAAGCAAGCAGAACAATATAGAGGAACGGAATGACGATTTCATCCCAGCCCTTCGCTTCAAGGGCATAGACAAGCGGTCGGGCCAGCTGCGTCGCGGCAATACCGCTCAAACCCATGATCAACCCCTCTTTCCAGAGGATATTCTTCAGGCGGATATGGGCTGTAATTCCCGAAACCGATGTACCCACAGTGAAAAACAAACTGGTTGTGATTGCCTCAAGCGGTGAAAAGCCTAACAATAACAAAATGGGCGTCAGGATAAAACCGCCCCCTACTCCGAAAAAACCAGAGAGGACACTGATCAGGCCGCCCAGCAGCAAATAAAGTATGTATTCCATAGACAACTCCCTCTTCTAATCGAGTTCCTTTATAGAGTACCACTTTTTTCCTATAAATAAAGTATGCGTCACCTTTCTCTGCCGATAAGAGGAAATCATGAAATCGCAGTTAAGCTCCCATTGCTGAAATAGTTGGCTCTGGCAGAAGTAAAAATGGTATACTTCTAACTAGGTTTATTTTGCACGACTTACTATAACAACTCAAAGGAGCTACTGTTTCATGTCTGAATGGATTCACGCGATAGAAGAATGGCTGCTTGAATTTGGTTCATGGGGATTATTCTTCGTGTCTTTCCTGGAATCTTCCTTTTTCCCGATCCCTCCCGATGTTTTGATGATTCCTATGGGTATTGCCAATCCTGACAAGGCACTCTGGTATGCCTTCATCACAACAGCAGGCTCTGTACTCGGTGCCCTGCTTGGCTGGTACATCGGTAAAAGAGTCGGCCGTCCGATCTTGCGTTATTTTATAAAAGAAGAGAAAATTGTCCTGGTCGAACGCTATTTTGAAAAATACGGTGCAATGGCTATTCTGATTGCCGGTTTCACTCCTATTCCATATAAGGTCTTCACGATTTTTTCCGGAATCTCTAACGTCAGGATTCCAACACTCATTATCTGGTCAATCATCGGTCGCGGCCTTCGTTTCTTCCTTGAAGCAGCTATCATCGTCGCACTAGGTGACAAAGCCATGCCATTCATCGAAGAAAACTTCGCGATGCTGACAATCGTCCTCGGAGTCGTTGTAATTGCTGGGTATTTAATTTACGCATATTTGAAGAGATCGAAAAAAGCATAATCATGAAAACCGGGCTGATGCCCGGTTTTTTATTGTTTTTAGACTTTCACAATCGATGGCTCACAAATGTAACCACACAAACCTCTCCTTATATCAATATCTTGTCATCTCTTTAAACCGATGTTCTCCACTTTGTTTATATAGACAGCAATTGGGTAGATTAAAGTAAGCTTGCTAGCTAACTAAGGACTATTTATCGAGTTTAAGGGCTGTATCAGTTCTCGTTCATATCCATACGCATTTCGCAGCCCAACTTTAAAGTCCAATTTAAATAAGGAGTGAGGAGCTTGAACAATAATTTTTACAATGGCTGGGACAGCATTCTTGGCAAGCTGCCAAATGTGCTGATTGCGCTGGCAGTCCTGCTTGTCGGATGGCTTGTCGCAAAATTAATCGAAAAAGCAGTGTACAAGGGGCTGCAGAAAACCAGTCTTGATAACAAGCTTTTTTCAAATGTAAACAATAAGAAGTATTCAGCTGAAAAAATCATCAGTAAGATTGTCTATATTTTGATTCTAGTATTTGTCTTCATCATGTTCCTGAATATCTTAGACTTATATGTATTGACAGAGCCGCTCGTCGGAATGTTCTCAACGATTGCTGCAGCAATTCCGAACATCCTGAAGGCAGGATTGATCCTGTTATTTGCCTGGCTGATCGCTTCAGGCTTGAAATTCCTGATTCAGAAAGGCGGCAAAACACTTGGTGTCCATGAAAAGTTAAGCAAGTACAAGCTTACCGATGACAACCAACAGACTACAAACGCGGTAGATACGGTTGCGAATATTGTATTCTATCTGGTGTTGCTGATGGCCTTGCCTGCGGTATTGTCCGCGCTGAACCTGCATGGTGTTTCAGAGCCATTCGAAAACATGATAGTGGGAATCCTGTCATTTATTCCTAAACTTTTTGCGGCTGCGCTGATTCTTTTAGTCGGCTACTTTGTCGCTAAAATTGTCCGCGATATTCTGACGAACTTCTTGCAAAGCATTGGCACTGAAAAACTAGTCCAGCGTTTTGGGCTTTCCCGCTTGTTTGAAGGCACAAGCCTTTCACGAGTGATCGGCACGATTGCTTTCGTATTGATTTTGATTCCGACAGTTATTGCTGCACTGGAGCGTCTCGATGTCGAAGGAATCTCTGAACCAGCGATCGCAATGCTGAATGACATCCTGACGATGATTCCGAATATCGTCGTAGCCATCATTCTTGTCATGATTGGCCTATGGCTTGGAAAATGGCTGAAGAAATTCACTGCTGATTTGTTAAGAAGAATTGGTTTTGACTCTTATTTTAAAGGCATGGGCTTGAGCAGTTCAGCTAATCGTCCAAACTCGTTAAGCTTATCTGACATTGTAGGCTATATCGTTCAGGTCATCGTCGTCCTTCTGTTTGTAGCAGAAGCATTGAACGTCGTGAAGCTTGATTTCTTCGTCGACCTTGCACGTGGTGTAATCGCGTATCTTCCGCATGTCATTGCCGCGATTGTCATCCTTGGTGTCGGCCTATGGCTTGGCAGCCTTGCGAAGAAAGTACTCAGCAGCATCCTGCAGGGTGATTCTTCAAACGTGCTGGCAACTGTCGCAAAATATGCGATCATCACCATCGCAGTCTTCATGGCCCTTGACCAACTTGGAGTCGCACCTGCGATCGTGAACGCAGCCTTCATCCTGACCCTTGGCGGATTGGCGCTCGCATTCGGACTGGCATTCGGACTTGGCGGCAAGAACTTCGCTTCGAAATACCTGACCAAGTTTGACGAGAAAATTGAAAAAACCAGCATTGATCAGGCAGCGGTCCAGCAGCAGAAAATGAAAAAGAGCAATCCCGTCAACCCGAATCCTGCGACACCTCCGAACTTGAACAATTTGAACCATAACCCGAACCCTGGTTCAACGCCAAACTTGAACAACCCCAACCAGAACAGAAACAATAACCCTATGGATCCGCATAACGGCGACAACCCGTTGAATCCTTAAGAGAACAAAACACAGCTGCCAGTTACGGCAGCTGTGTTTTTATGTATTAGCTGAAATTATCAATGAAGAATATGACGAGAAACACAATGAAGGCATAAAAACTAAGATGCAGCAGCACAGTAGTGAAAAATTCCTTCAGTTTGTCAAATGAAAAAGGTTCACTCTTCCTAGTCCTTGCTCTCATAGCCAGCCTGTCCCCCTCTAGTAAAACTATCCATAAAGCCCATTTTTTTCTTTTAAATAATCATAGCATAATCTAGTACTTTTGTGCCCCTATATTTTATGGGGGAGCCTCATAGCATAGAAAAAACCCTCTAAAAAGAGGGTCATCTCTGGCCGTAGCTCTCGAATTTCTTTGACAGCCGTGCCATTTCTTCATCAGATAGTTCTGTAGGTTCACCAATCGCTTTTGCCTGGTAATAAATCTGGGCGCTGAATTCGATTTCCTCAGCAACTGTAAAAGCAGTTTCAATATTATGGGCACCGGTAATCATGCCATGGTTCGCCAACAGCACGGCTCTTCTGTCCACCATGCCTTCAAATGCTTTTTCCGCCAGCTCCTTCGTCCCGAATGTTGCATAGGGAGCGCATCTTACATTCGGGCCGGCAAACGCCACCAAATACGTGATCGGCGGGATGTCCCACCCTAGAGTCGCAATCGTTTTTGCATATGGTGAGTGGGTATGGACAAGTGCGTTCAAATCATCTCGGCGCTGGTAAAAAATCAAATGCATGTCCAGCTCGCTCGAAGGCTTTTTGCTGCCATCGACGATTTCGCCATCCAAATTTATGATGACCACATCTTCAGGCTTCGTATCGTAATAGTCAATCCCGCTCGGACTGATGGCAACCAGCTGCTTTTCCCGATTGAAAATGCTGATATTTCCACCCGTCCCCTTTGTCAGGCCGCTTGAAATGATTTTCTTGCCGTATTCAACGACTTTCATCCGTTCTTCCAGAAGCAACATGTGATGCGCCTCTCTTTCTCTAAAAATCTAGATAGGGAACGTCTTATTATCGCATATTATGGCTTGAAGCTGAATCCTTTAGTACTTGTAAAAACTGCTCTCCCGTTTTGTAGGCTGCAGAATTCAAGATGAACTGCTTTGCGACTGACAGACAGATTCTCTCCGCTGTAACACGCTGCTTTTCGTCAGCAATCGACGTCAAATCCTTCACCTTTGCCAATCCTGCAATACGGCGTATCATCTCCATTCCAGTTACGGAAGCCGTATCCTGAAGGACAGAATCCAGATACCAGCGATCGAAGCCCTGCTCCTTTGCCATGATATCAGTGACATTTTCCTTCCAGACTGCCAGGAATTTTTCCGCAAAAAGGTTCACCGTATCTTTCATCGTTTCCTCCAGCCAGGAAACATACTTCTCATCAGCATTCGTTACATATGCACGCGACCAGGCGAACATCAGGTTAGCCACTACATTCCCAACGTCATAACCCATCGGTCCGTAAAACGCGAATTCAGGATCGATTACTTTCGTAGAATCTTCCTTTACAAAAACAGAGCCTGAATGCAAATCACCATGCACAAGCGCCTGGGCATTGGTCATGAAAGCAAATTTCAGCTTTGCAGCTTCAAAGCGCAATTTGTCATCACCGTAAATATTCTCTTCAATCCATTCCTTATTGGCCGGGAACAAATCATTTCGGCTGTTATGGTCGGTGAAAGGTTCAGAGTATACAAGGTCCTCGGAAATTTCGCACAATTCAGGGTTGATATAATCCTGGACAAGCGCCTTCTTCGCTTTATGCTCCATGACCACATCCGATGTCAGCAAAAGAGTATTGACCATGAAAGTCGTCAGGTCATCCGCAAGCTTCGGAAAAATCCGTCCTTCATTAAGCGCTGTGCGCAGAATCGTATGATCAGACAGGTCCTCCATCACACAGCAGTTCATTACATCATCAAATAGGTATACATCAGGAACCAGACCAGGCGCCAATTCTCCCTCAAGCTTAAGCACATTGGACTCAATCCTGATCCGGTTTGTAGAAAGCTTGAACTCATCGGAAATCCTCGCTGTATCACCAGCCTGCTTCACAATCAATGATTGATCCGATTTCCCATCTATGACACGGAAGACGTAATTCAAATTGCCATCCCCAATTTCCGTACAGCTCAATTCAGCCTCTTTATCAAAAAAATCGGTCTTTTCCTTCACATATGAAATGACTTCATCAGCCTTCATCAAAAAATAAGTATTAAAATCAGACATGCAGTCCTTCCCCTTTCTCGTAAACAATTATGAAAATCTTTTAAAAATTATTATAGCTTAATCATGTATTTCGACGCACTAAAAAAACTTCCAACCCTGAAATGCAGAGGCGACTGGTTAACTCCGGCAAGCAGTTGATTGATGCGATCTTCGTATTTCTACCTATAAAAAAAGAAGACCGTTATCTGCCTTCTCTTTCATTTTTAATCTCGCTTTCTGGCTTCCGTTTGTACGGTAGGTTCTTTTTATCGGACACTTTCTCTCGCTTCCGCCTTCTGTTTGTCCGATAGAGCCCTTCTATCGGACATTCCCTCTCGCTTCCGCCTTCCGTTTGTCCGATAGAGCACTTCGACAAGAAACGTACTCTCTTACTCGCATGGCAGCAGGATCGTAAATGTGGTGCCTTTTCCTTCTTCACTCTCGACATTGATTTTCCCTCTCATCCTTTGGATGATATCAAAGGAAATCATCATTCCGAGACCTGTCCCTTTTTCCTTTGTCGAATAGTAGGGGTGGCCGAGTCTGTCGAGCTGTTCTTTATTCATGCCGACGCCCTCATCACGGAATTGGATCCTTACATTTTCCCTGTCCACCTTGGCGATGATGTAGATGCTTCCACCTGCGGGCATTGCTTCAATGCCATTTTTCAGGATATTGATAAAAACCTGCCTGATTTCATGGGCATCGCCTTTGATGCAAAGGTCCTTATCAATCGCCTCCACCAATTCTGTATTGGCGAGATGGGAGTAGGATCTCATGAAATCGATCGTTTCTTTTAAGAGTTCACTTACATTTATTTTTGCCATGCTACCAGTATTTGGTTTGGCCAAAGATAAAAAATTATCAATGATTGTCTGGGTACGATCAAGCTCCTGAAGAGAAATCGAGATGAAGAGATTCTGGTTGTCATTCAAATTCCTTTCTCCCTGAAGGACTTGCATGAATCCTCTGATTGTGGTCATTGGATTGCGAATCTCATGGGCCACCGATGCTGCCAGCTGGCTGATGGCTGAAAATTTCTCTGCCTTGTGAAGCTCATGCATCAATTTCCGCTGTAGGTTGGTCATTTCAATGATATAAATGGTGACCGATAGTGCAATAAAAGAGACCAGTGAAAACACAAGCAAGTACAGATAGTCCCCCGCATCGCCGGCGTTGATCATAGCCGCAAGCCGGGTTACTGTGATTAGTCCATAGACAAAAAGGCCGAGGGCGATTTTTCTGTTAACAGTAGTATGCTTATATACTTTTTCAATCGAAAAAAACAAAATCAGTATGACGATATAATTGACGGAAGTGACGGCAAGCTTGTCCATTCCAACAAACCCTTGCAATAACAACAGGACAGCCACAAGCAAAAAGCTATCCACCCTGCTTAGATAAAAAAAGGCAATGAATACAGGAATCAGCTTTAAATCAAATTCCAACCCGCCATGAAATCTTACAGGCAGCGCCATAGTCAACAACAGCGCCGCTAAAATCGCCATTTTAAAAACTTGTTTTTTATAAACCGAGCGTTTTTGCATCCATAGAAAGTTATACATGAAACCGAGTGATAATATAATTGAAAAATGCAGAATCAAATCTTTTACGAACTCTATCATTGCATCCCCCGGGAATCTCCATTTTATGAATATATACCTATATGGTTATTATCTACTCCCTGTATGGATACTTCAATGGAAAATTCAGATTTTTCTACAAAACTATATCATTTTATCCAAAATAGATGTTGTTTCACCCATTTTCTCATGCACTGATTATTGCTGAGTGATCTCTATTCAATTTCGGTTATGAATTCATTTTACTTTTGGTCGTGCAGGCAACAAAGTTTACGAACAAAAAACTTTTTTAACAGTGGCTGTAGAAGTTATGCTATAATAAAAACAACCATTGCTTTACCGCATTAAAACCCCACTCATTATGAGCGGGGTTTTTTTAATGAACTTTTATTCCTGAACATAAAAAAACAAGCTCTGATGACTCAGAGCTTGTTTGTATGGGCTAATCCGTTATTATAGTTTTGTAACGTTAGCTGCTTGTGGTCCACGAGCACCTTGCTCAACGTCGAAAGATACTTCTTGGCCTTCTTCAAGAGTCTTGAAGCCTTCGCCTTGGATAGCTGAGAAGTGTACGAATACGTCTTCTCCACCTTCGCGCTCGATGAATCCGAAACCTTTTTCTGCGTTAAACCATTTTACTTTACCGTTTTCCATTTTTGTTGCCTCCTAGTGTGATATCCACACAATTTGTTACTATTCTTGTCTCAGTGATATCCAGGCGAATCAAGCAGTGCATGTTCTTTCCTTGCATACCGAACAAAAATAATTCTTCCTAAGAATAACAGAATTGAAAGGATAGTGCAAGCAATAAGGAATTTTCCAAAAATAGGGTTTTATAAATTATCGTCCTAAAGACCATAATGGAATTACAATAATGAGCCAGAAAATGTGGTATAATGAAGAGAACATGAAAGGGCGTGGGTAATTGAAAAGCGCAAGCAACCTTTACAAAACAGGTCAGATGGTCAATATTAAAGAATCCGGTGAAACAGTGACAATCATGAAATCCCAATATGTGAAAAACATGAAAAGATATTCATACACTGTAAAAGAATATCCGAGCACCTTTTATTTTGAGGAAGAACTGACAAAAATCTAAGCTGGGATTCCTGGCTTTTTTCTTTGTTTTGCTTTTCCTCTCCACCTACAAAATGTAATAAGAAAGATCACACCAAAGCGTGCGCCTTTTAGCACGCTTTTTTATTTCCCCTTCCAATTCTTCTAGCTCGTTCATTACTTTTTCCCTATATAACCCAAGTTCCCGAAGATTAAACTCTATCCAAACTACTTATTTAGCGTCCCGAAATTTGTCTATAAAATGGGCATCTTACTCTATTAATTGTTTTTATAATATTCCGTAAAATAGAGTTGAATCTAGTTTAATAGGAGGAATGACAATGACTTTGAAAAAGAAGGTTCTATCTGTTTCTTTATCAAGTATGATGGCTCTTGGGGCAGTGACTGCTGTAGCCTTGCCTGCAGGTGCAGTCGGGAATGGACCGAGTGCCGGAAATGGCTCCGTACAAACATCGATTTTGCATACATATGAAAGCTTAACAGAATACCTGAAGACTCAGGATGCCAAACAAGAGGCAATGGAGCTTGAGGTAATTGGCCAGACAGTCAAGGGCCGCGATATTCACATGGCAAAGTATATTTCCAACCCTGAAAATCCAACGATCTTGTTCCTGACTCAGCAGCATGGCAACGAACAGCTGACAACGGAAGGTGCGCTTGAATTCATCAAACACCTTGGTACTGGTAAAACAAGTGGAGTACTCGATAATGTGAACATCCTTGTGATTCCGATGCTGAACGCTGACGGAGCGATGGGCGATGTCAACTTCTCACTTGAGGATTACCATGCAGATGGCGACCGTCACCTTACCCGCTATAATGCAAATTATGTTGATTTAAATCGTGAGCACGCAAAGCAAACTAGCGAGATGGAGCCAGAGGCCCGCGCGCTTCACGAGAATGTTTTTGCCAAATATGACATCGATTACATGATCGACCTTCATCACCAGGGCACCCTTAGTGAAACAGAAGGTGAACTTGTTTCTGGATCGATTCTTTACCCTACAAATGAAAATGTAAAGCCGGAGGTGCTTGAAGGCTCCAAGAAGCTTGGTGCAGTCGTATACAATGCGCTTGAGGATACTGGCTGGGGCCATATCGGCAAATACCGCGGCGGTACTGGAGAAAACATTGGCCGTAACGGAGCGGCTGTCCGCTATGACATCTCGACTCTATTATTCGAAATGCGCGGCATGTCCGATCATTATTACGAGCCATACGCACTGGGACAGAAGAGCAATGGCTACCTGATCAAGCAGACCATCACCACTTTGGATGCTGCAGTCAGAGCTATTGCGGATGACTCTATCGAAACAATGGATATTAGCTTCTGGGATACGCTGCCTGAACAGACGAACAGGCAGAGCGAGGAAGCAGACGAATAAAATGTTCAAACAGTGTGATTCCCCTCTCCGGGTGGATCACACTGTTTTAATTTCGTTGATTTTAATAACACGACATTTATCGTATATAAGTGCCTATCTATTTTTCGTAACATTGTATTGAAAACCCTTACAGGAGGCTTGCCCATGAGATTATTTAATATCGGATTAACTTTCTTGCTATTCTTCAGCCTGTTCCAGGGGCTTGGTCCTTTCCAGGCTTCTGCCTCAAGTAACGAATGGGAAGAGACGATTTATGAACGCCCGGAACAGTATTCAAGCTACACCACGGAAAAAGATGTTTTCATCACGATGAGAGATGGCGTTATTCTAGCGGCTGATGTGCATCTGCCTGATGGCCAGGGGCCGTTTCCTGTCATCCTGACACAAACTCCATATAACAAAAACGTGCGCAGCACAGAAAACCTTAATGAGTATTTTATAAAGCGCGGCTATGCTCATGTTGCAGTCGATGTCCGCGGAACCGGCGCCTCACAGGGAGCATGGGATTCATTCGGTGAAGCAGAACAGCGCGATGGCAAGGAACTCGTCGAATGGGCGGCAAGCCAGCCATGGAGCAATGGCAAGGTCGGTTTGTACGGCTCCTCTTATCGTGCCATCAACCAGCTTTTAACTGCAGCCCAGCAGCCTGAAGGACTGGAAGCGATTTTCCCGATCGTGCCGATGGGTGACATGTACCGCGACATCCTTATGTCCGGGGGAATGGTGAACACAGGATTCATCCCGCTTTGGCTAGGCCTTGTGACCGGCAGCGGCCTGCTCCCTCCTTCCTACACTCTGTCAGACCCTATCATGGGAACGACGGTTTTATTGAACCATACAGGACAATTGCTAGGCTTTCCAGTAAGTACCCTGAGCTCTGCGATTACAGGCGGCGACTTCGCATACGATGGACCAGCCGCACAGTTACGCTCCCCTCTGGCGGTTGCCGATCAAATTGAAGTTCCCGCATTTTTCACCGGCGGACTTCATGACCTTTTCCAGCGCGGCACCCCGCTTCTTTATGAAAAATTAAAAGCAAATGGTGTACAGACAAAGCTGCTGATGGGAAACTGGACGCACGGAAACTACGGTAGCGCCTTGCCGGCCGACAATGTCCCTGCCCTTGATCAGCTTGCGTTACGATGGTTTGACCAATATTTGATGGGAATCAACACGAATATCAATAAAATTCCTGATGTCACTCAGTTTGTATTGGGAGAAAACCGTTTCGAGGTCCAGCCAGGCTGGCCGCATCAGAATGTGAATGCCGAGAAGTTTTACTTGCGCAGCGGTAAGCAGTTGACGAAGGAGAGTCCTTCCTCTTTAGAGACGTCGAGCACGATGCTCCAGCAGCCGATAAACGGCATCTGCTCAGGCAGCACGAACCAGTGGATGGCCGGAATTCCGGATGCCTTGCCATGTACGAAGGATAACAGGCTGACTGAAATGGGCGAGCTCACCTATACAACCGCACCAGTTAATGCTGAGCTTCGTGTATCCGGACCGATTGCCGCTAAGATTTTTGCCAAAACGACGGCGCGTGAACTAGTTCTGTCAGTGCGAGTAACAGATGTTGCGCCTGATGGGTCTTCGCGCGAAATTACTGCAGGCTGGCTAGCCGCTTCGCACCGGGCAGTCGACGAAAACAAGAGCCGCTTCCTCGATGGTGAGAACATCCAGCCATGGCATCCATTTACAAGGGGAGCTGTCCAGGAAGTCAAACCATATGAAGTCATGGAGTTGGACGTCGAGATCTTCCCTAGCAACTTCGTCATCAAAGAAGGCCACAGACTCCGCGTTGCCATCGGTCCAAGCGACTTCCCGCACTCGATGTCGCCGGCACCGCAGCTCCTCAATCAGCTAGGCGGAGTCGCGACGATTTTAAATAACTCAACATATCCGTCATCGATTGTGCTGCCGGTTGTGGAGGAGTAATTTTTCGAGCAGCCTACTGATGGAGGAAGAATTGGTTTTTAAATTGGCCTGCCTGCGATAGATCAAGATCAGACTACCGGTTGTTTAAATATCACTTTTTGAGGTCATGCAAAATCACTCTTTTTAATGAGAATGCCAATTGTGTAAATTTCAATTTTCGCGATTAGACTGCCAACCGTACAAATATCATTTTTTAAAAAGGCTTGCCAGTCAAGGGATTGGCAGGCTTTTTTGCCTTAAAATGTTCACTGGATATTTGGCATTTTTTACACCAGAATATAAGTTGAAAGGATGTGGACTATGATACTAAAAAGTCGGCAAGAATCAGACGAATTAAAAATTATGAATCTCCTGGAACCACGAATGATTTTCACGGAGAAAGAAAGACAAAGACACTATAGCCTGAGGAAAGGATATGAAGGCGAGGTTCAATATGATGCCTGGATGAAGGGGCTAGAGATCGAGCACCTAACTTTGAATGATTTGCTCCTTGAGATGGGCGGTTCCGTTTTCCAAATTGATTCTACTGTCATCTTGCAGGATACCATTTATTTCAATGATGTGAAGTATTACGAAGGTGACTACTATTACGAAGGAGAGCACCTCAAAAAAGTCAACGGCAATGAAGTTAAGGATCCTCTTATACAGCTAAAACGAGGAAGTTCCCTGTTTCGGCAACTGCTCATCAGTCTCGGCTTTAAACTACCAATCAAAGCACTCCTTATTTTCAATAATCCTGAATTCGCCTTATACCAGGCCCCGAGGGATGCACCCATCATTCTCCCCAACCAGTTAAACCGTTTCCTAAAAAACTTGAATAGCAAGCATTCCAAATTGACCAACCTGCATCATACAATAGCTGAAAAACTAATATCTCTCCATATAACCAAATCCCCTTATCAGCGAATGCCATCCTATGAATATGAACAACTACAGAAGGGAATAATCTGTCCTGCTTGTAATAGCTTTATGGACGCCGGCATCGCCCCAAAAAAATATATAAATTGCGGATGTGGTGCCCATGAAGAAATAGAAATAGCAATCATGGGGAGTTTCAGAGAACTAAATTTGTTGTTCCCTGACAGGAGGCTTACTACTAACCTCATTTATGAGTGGTGTAATGGGGTTATACCTAAACGGACAATAAGAAGGATACTGAATAAGAACTTAGAGTTAACAGGCCATGCACAATGGTCTTACTATGAGTAAGTATGGATAATTCCAGAAAAATCTAATTTTTTATACTAAAAGAAGTTTATTGCCGCGCCCTCCATCTTAGTATGGATGGCGCTTTTTACGTGGGTGGCAATTTTTCGTGTCTCCATCACCGCTTTGGATAGCGCTTTTTTCATGATTGGCTCCTTTTCGTGTCTCCATCGCCTCTATGGATGACGCTTTTTTCGGGATTGCACCCTTTTCCTGTCTCCATCACCGCTTTGGATGACGCTTTTTCGGTGTTCGCCCCCTTTTCCTGTCTCCATCGCCTCTATGGATGACGCTTTTTTCGGGATTGCACCCTTTTCCTGTCTCCATCGCCGCTATGGATGACGCTTTTTTCGGGATTGCACCCTTTTCCTGTCTCCATCACCGCTATGGATAGCGCTTTTTTCATGATTGGCCCCTTTTCGTGTCTCCATCGCCTCTATGGATGACGCTTTTTTCGGGATTGCACCCTTTTCCTGTCTCCATCACCGCTTTGGATGACGCTTTTTCGGTGTTCACCCCCTTTTCCTGTCTCCATCGCCTCTATGGATGACGCTTTTTTCGGGATTGCACCCTTTTCCTGTCTCCATCGCCGCTATGGATAGCGCTTTTTCGGTGTTCGCCCCCTTTTCATGTCTCCGTAGCCTCTATGGATGACGCTTTTTCCGGGATTGCACCCTTTTCCTGTCTCCATCGCCGCTATGGATGACGCTTTTTCGGTGTTCGCCCCCTTTTCATGTCTCCATCGCCTCTATGGATGACGCTTTTTTCGGGATTGCACCCTTTTCCTGTCTCCATCGCCGCTATGGATAGCGCTTTTTTCATGATTGGCTCCTTTTCGTGTCTCCATCACCGCTATGGATGACGCTTTTTTCGGGATTGCACCCTTTTCATGTCTCCATCGCCTCTATGGACGACGCTTTTTTCGAGATTGCACCCTTTTCCTGTCTCCATCATTGAAGTAGATAACAGTTTTTTCGGTATTCATACTTTTGTTCTCATGGCAAAACAAAAAACCCAGCCAGCATTTCAAAATGCTGATGTTATATGAAAAAAAAGTCTTTTACTAAGATATAAGAAAACCTCACTAATAATAAGGCATAATGTTTATTGGTTACAAAAGAAAGGCCTTTACTCGTTGTAATATCTGTCACAATACAAAAAACAAGGAAATAAAAAAGTTTTTTACTAGGATACTTAAAATTTCCAGTGTGATTCAATTTAAAAACCAGACAACGATCAGGATAGTTGGCAGCGCAATCAGTAACTTTTACACCAAGGCGTTTCTTAAAGTGGATTTTTAAATAGTGCTGTAAGCAAACCGTCTACACAAAAATCTTCCTTAATTTTTCATTGGTAAAACCCAGACCGCCTGAAGACTTAATAAAAAAGGCGTTAATCCTCCTTTAGGAAAAATACGCATAATTTAAAAACACCCAAACCATATATATCAAGGGTTTGGGCATTATACAATTATTTTTATTCAAGCATTAACTCGCATTATTCCAACTTCCCCATTCTAACAATCCACTTACGTCCATTGATTATTTTAAAGATGGACCTTCTTATTTTTTGTTACTTCTTTATCACAGTTACTTCTACGTTTGCTCCAACAAAATAAGCTATAGCTATTATAAATAGTATTAAAAATAAATTGATTAGAATGCTGCTGTACCAGTAACGAGCAAATAAAGCTACTCTTGAATTAACAATTTCCATATTAAATTTATCCTTAGAATCTTTATCAACATAATGATTAATCTTAGAATAGTGTTCATATACATTTACCACATGATCTTTTTTGTTTTTTGAATATAGTGCAAAAAGTGCGGTAGAAATTATAACAAAAACTATATAAGCAATAGCTGCAGCCCATAAAATATATAGGTTTCCTCGACTTAAGTAACCAAGGAATCCAACAAAGGCCGTCCCGATTAATGCAAGCAAATTTCTTGTAATTAAATTTATACTGTTTGAGATTTCTTCTGAAATTTCTTTGGCTGTTTCTCGAGCGTGTTTTTCCAATTCAAGTTTTTTATCTAAAAACTCTTCAAGTTTTTTGCCCATATAAAGATTAAAGCTGTTCTGTACAGAATTAAAAATAACCGGTATGTATGAAATTAGTTTGTAAATATCATCATTTACTTGCACATTATAACTTACAGCATTTCGAGTCATTGCTAGTTTATCTTGTGTCTGCCCACCATATATAAAAGAGTATAAATTAAAAGTCGATTGTAACGCATCAGAATTAATTCGCGGATTTCCGATTATATCGTGATCCAATTTGAAATCAAGAGTTCTATATCCGATAATTTTTATATTATCATTTGTTGTATAATTTGATACAAATGATAAAAACAGTTTTATATAAACATTACACATAGTTCCTACAATTTTATTTTCTCCGTCCTGAAAAGTAATTAGTTCCGAATAAGTTTTTTTAAACCATAACATTTCCGGTACTAAAACAATTGTTGGATTAATCCAATTACAGTGTAGGTCCCTCTGTAGAAGGATTTCTTCATGTATCGTTAAGTTAATGTCCTGAGAACAAAACACCTTAATCTGATCGCGATCACTTATATAATCAGCTCCAGTTAACAGTGAATAAGTATTGCTTTCAGTATTAAAGGACAAGAACGGATAGAAAATTATTAAGGGTTTGTATTGTCCATTAAAAATATCTGTATCAATTTCCTGTAGTGATTTTTCAAAAAAAGCAGTAGCTGCAGTCGATTCAAAAAATGATAAAACATTAACTGAACTCCAGTCTTCAATATCCAAACTATTCAAAAACACTTCTTTAAACCTTAACTTATTTATTTGAACTGAGATTTGAATAATTGCATTAGGATTGGAAAAAAGCAAATCCATATCATCTTGGTATTCACCTAAAGATGAATGATTTATGTTAACTGAGCCTATGTTATCAAATAAAGTAATTGTTAGAGACTTCTCATAAGTGATGAATAAATGTTTAAGGGAAATCTGACTTAGGCTATTAACAATTTTTTCTAATGGGAGAGAGGATTTTAATTCTAGAATTGAAGCGTCTTCATTATACAATTTACAATTAAAAACGCTTTTTAGTTGTTTGTAATATGTATAAAACTCCATTCCCCTTCACCCCTTATCCATTGGTAACTGTAACTCCCTTAATCAGAATATCACAGATTTCGACTCCGCTATTGTTTTTTCTTTTATTTGTATACTCCACTTTCTCATGTAATAAATGAATGGGGCCTGAAATTTCAATATTATCTGTTGTCTTAATTTTCCTACTGCTCAATACTCTTTCTAGAGACGGACTAGGGGTCGCTTTTAAATCCGGATCACCAATATTAGATAAAACGTGGTTTATATAACTCTTTTTAGTTTCATACATCTTTAAATCTCTATTTTCGTGTAGTAGTTCCTCGTCATTTCCAAATACAGCGTCAGCAAGATCATAAATATTAATATTCTTTTCTAACTTAATATCGTCAACAGTGGTTTTTAAAAGCTTCCTTGTAAGAGGAGTTTCCGGTTGTACGCCGATCCAACTGTTTGTACACTTAAACAATTCCACTGTTTTTTTATCATCTGTCAATAAAACTTCGCAGGCTAAAAAATTGTTTTTAAAAAAATCGGCGATTTTCCCCTCTTCTCCTTGTTGACGATCTAAAATTAATAATGCTGGGTCAGTCGGATCGGCTACTTGGCCAGGCTCAATAATAAATGCTACCTTTTGTAATTTTTGTCTAAGATTAGGGAAGTTTTCCCCTAATACGACAAGCTGAATTTTTTTTAGTCCAGTTTCAGGATCCTCTATAACCTTTCTGGAAACCGTATCGTTGTAATCCATTTTTAAGAGGGCTATGTTCTTAGTACTTCTATCTACATCAGTATACAAAATAACCAGCAAATCTCCTGGCAATATCCGTTTGTCTTCTTCCATTGATGAAAATAGATGCTCAGCAATTGATTGAGAATTAGTCAGAAATTTTTCTTCAGAATCTAATATTATTTCATAAGCCCATTTTTGAACGTACGTATTGGGATTGATAAACCTTGCCAAACGAGATCTATCTTCTCTCAATGACTTAGTAATATGGGTTGTAATGTAATTTAGTAATTTTTGATCAAGGGATTCAAGGTCAATTTCTGATTCACTTAAAACAATTAAACTATCCCTATTATTAATGATATGCAGAGCAATTTTGTTTATCTCTATATTTTCAACATTCCTAAACACTTCAAACATAATATATCCCCTTTTTTTGTCGCTTTATTAACTGAACAATCAAAATTTGACATATTTCGTTAAGTATTCATTTCCACATACTGGTTGTTAACTCCTCTTTTATATTGAAAAAACAAAAAAACTCGGAAAGGGGTCTATTATATTAAACTAAAGCACCCGTTAGTTTAAGTGCAGAGATTCACAATCTTTTTGGTGAAAAATAAAATAGCGACCTTATATTATGAAGGATCGCCATTGTTATTTTGTCCGAGTATATAAAATAAGTTTGATTACGCAATCTCATATCCCAATATCTTGATAATGCTATTTTTGTTTTTGTTTTAACGCATAACTAACGACTATTTGATAGATACCGAAGAGTAAACTTAGTATTACAATTGCAATCCACGAATTTTCTGAGGGAATGATAAAATAAATTAAAGCAAGGATAATCAAAAATACTACGTAGCCAATGTTAAACGCTTTCTTAAAGTCCATATGACCCCCCCTTTTTTTTTAGATTCCAGTATATAACATTTTTCGCGAAAAGTCTTGGGCATAAAGTTCCTGATATTTTGACACTATGCCAGTCATTGCACCCGTTCAATACAGTAATATTAAAAACCTTCAATTATGGTGTGCAGTAACCTTTTTTCCGATAAAGAAAGATATAATGGCAAAAATAATTAAAAAGAAACTAAGAATGCCATAGGCTACACCTTCAAATCCCCTAATGTAAACAAAACTAATATAAAAGATAATAACAGCAGATATACTTAATAGGGTTCCTGGCAACATTCTGACAAACAACGGATAACCTTTCTTTCCAAACCACCAAGTAACCACCATTAGAATAATACCTGGTATAAGAGCAATTAGAAATGGTCCTAAAATCATCATAAAATCGCCTCCTTTTACCATTTTACAGAATGTTCTAGTTAAACATTACTGCCTCGTTTGTTCAATAACGAATTCAACAAAAAGGGTGGAAATCCTTCCTCGATCATCACACCCGTTAATTCAGCTAAGTTTACTTATGCTTCACCCATTCCACTGAGCAAAAGAAGATATCCTATTGTAATAAGTGCAAGAATGTTAAGTATTATTAATAACCATTTCCCAATACCCTTTTTACCTTTCATCCCAAAAACGGCTCCTAATAATGGAAATAAGAACATTGAGATTATTGCTATTTTACCTAATGAACCGAAAGATACGCCATTTATTATCAAAGAAAACAAAATAATGAATGCTCCTAAACAGATAGTTGAAAAAACATTGTAATTTTTCAATTTAACCCTTCCTTAAATTACTTATATAACAGTTTAATAAGAAAACTTAAATCACGTCCCTAACTCTTCTACCCCGTTGGTCATTATTGTGATATTAAACCAAGCATTTTAAATACCTTGTGCTATTTCTTCTTCTTAATCAATGGAACCTGCTATTGCAACATAAATATCCCCAATTAGAGTCAACAGTGCAGCAATTATAATTCCTCCATCCAAGTCCGTTATTACATATTTCTACGGATTTTATCTCTTGAATGTTTCATCTTTCTTAAGCTATCCTGCTTCGATAGTTTAATAAGAACTTCATAAAAAAATAGGGCATAATTCCTTTTTGGGACTACTGTATGCGAAGCTTGTATCAATTCTATGGAAAAGGTATTATTTGGTTTCCTGTTCACGCCATATAAGTAGAGCACACCTATAAATTTTTCATAACTTAATGATTATCTTGCTTCAACAATGAAGCTTGTGAATTCATCACCATCAATTAATACATCGATTTTCCAAAGTCCACCCTTGTTAAGTCCAAACTTTGCATCGCTTTGCATATTCTGTATCTCGTTTTCATAAAGGTTTACAGTCTCATTTGAATCCTTGTGAGTTGCCATCATTTTATATTTTTTACCATTTAAATCTTTGATATCATCCAAAAAATATACGCGATATTGTCTCCCTTGTCCTACTGGAAACTCTGGCTCATTGCTTTCACCGTTCGTTTTAATAACCCCAAACTTTTCTTTTGTTCCAAATAAAGTATTGTTATCATGAGTAAAAGTCGCGCTCAATCCCCAGTATGTCTCATCGCTGCTGGCGCATGCAGTTAACAATAATACAACCGAAATAATAAAAACTAAGTTCTTTTTCAACAGCAGTCACATCCTCTTAAACATTTATTTAATCAGCGTAATACGAATTAATATAACAAAGTTAGTTATGGTCTTCAGTTTTGTTTGCCAGTACCTTAATAAATATCAAAAAAATCATAGAAATCAACAACGGACCAAAGAAGGTCCAAGGTGCCGTCAAGAATTCATCCTTTCCTTGACCTATCATGCCTGCCCATTCACCTGATTCAGACAAATACTTTGGAACTACTTCTTCTGCTGCTGCGATGTTTCCTGGCTTGGATCCACCGATAAAGTATTGAAAAACCCCTAATTGAATAAGCAACAACAAATTGATTGATAATTGCTGAAGAAATGTAACGATAAGCCTGTCTTTTAAAACCGGGATAATGTGCTTAGTATAAATACGCCAACTGCTTGCCCCTAATTGATTGGAAGCTTCAATATATTCATTTTTCAATACATTTCGAGATTCTTTTGTCAGTACAGCAGAGAGTATTGGGATCCCAATGAAAACAAACAGGAAAAATTGATACAGCACGATTTTCCAGAAGCCCATTTGAACAATCGCTTCTTTTAAATCAGGAGATAAGAGCAGTACTAAGATAAGGCTAGGTATATATTTAAAAGGAATGAAGACTGTTTCAACCCATTCACTTATTCTTTTGAATGGAAAAACGAGAAAATAAGTTATTATCAAGCTGACTAAAATTCTTAAGAATGAAACCCCGGTAACAAAAAGGATTGTATATTTGGCTCCTTCTATCATTCTAACAGCAAGGTCGTTTCCAACTTTATCAGTTCCCAACGGATGAGTTAAAGACGGTGGGAATGGAGCTTTCCCAATAACCTCACCGCTTTCGTTATAACGGATACGTTCGGGTTCGGCATCTGTTATAAAAATAGATGAATATACAACGCTAACAAACAACACTAATAGTAATAGTCCTATGATTAACAACAATGGTTTTTTTAAATTATTCATGCTGTGGTACCCCAATTTTTCTTCCTATGAGTTTAATTAACAGTATTATTAAGCTATAAGGAAGTAGAATTAAACCAACGGCAAGGATAAAGATTTCAGGCGAAACAAACCTATAAAGCAATAATGTGAAGCCATCAATCAAAAATAGGTATTCTACTAAAATCAAGCTCGTAATCATCATCCAGTATATGAGCGATAAATATTGAGAAAAAGAATATATGATATTTCTAACTACATGTTTTGTGAATACCTCCAGCTGACTAAGCCCCTTAGCCCTTGCAAAGTCTACATACAGTTTTTCGTATTCTTCTTCGAACAAAGTAATCATGATTCTGATCAGCATAAAAAGAGGTACCAGCATGAGACAAATAATGGGCATGATGTATACTTCCGTGTTCAAACTATATATTTGTAAAAACTTAAGCCCCGTCTTTTTATACAAATAAATTACTCCGAACTGAAAGCTCATGATAATAAATACATCCGGCAAAGTTTCAAGGATAGAAATAATCTTTCTAACTAACCTTTTAGCTTTCAAAGGGAGCCAAAGGTACATATAAACAAAAGTAAATGCAAAAATTACGCCAAGTAATAATGCGTTAAACAACACTGTCATGGAGTAGCTATACGCTTTTGGCAAATAATTAAAAACTGAAATTGTTTTAACCATTTGAGGGATAAGTATTAACCCATCTTTTAATGAAAGTAAATTTCCGAAAGTAGTTTTAACTGTATTTAAAAATTCAAATGGATAAAACCCCAAAATGTTTTGGTTGTAAATTAGTGAATTCATAGAAGCCAACATAAGTACGGTAAGAAAAAGTAATAACGCTTTCAAGAAGAGCTTAATTCCTTTTGACAATATGTACACGTTAAGAAACTGCAAGTAATTCTTCATTTAGTCTCCTTTCTCATAAAATTCCGCTAATATTTAATACGAATAACACGTTAAAAAAGTTCCATAATTAGTAAATGTATGCACAACGAACATTAATTAATCTTAATAATATTAAAGAATCATTATTCAACTAAACTCCTTTAGCTTAAAAACCTATTTATAAGACGTGAAGGTTTTCGATAGTAAAGGATACAATCTTTTGATTTTCATCTAATAAGGCTTCACATGATAACGTTAAGTCGCTACTTTGATTATCGATCCAAAGTTCAAATTCTAAGGCATATCCAGAACCATCATTATATTTATAAAAAGCGACGTTTTCATAAGCTGCATCAGGCGGAACCGTCAAAGCCCATAAGCCCAACTCTTCTCTAAGGTCATTTATTGTAAGCCCGTTTTGTAACTTTCCTTGGATAGCAATAAAATCACATTTAACAAGTTCTAAAATAGTTTCTAGAAGTAACTCCTTAATTTTGTTTTGTGTCTGCATAAACCCACCACACAGTGTTTATAATTATGCAAATACCTTCTTAAGCTAACCTGCCTCGTTAGTTTAAGAATGATCTTTCACATACTCTTTATTTATTTTAACACAAATTTCCAATATGCCTTTAATAATATTGATAAGTTTGGGAGTCATTATATTTTCAAAAACAAAATAACAACCTAATTAACGCATCTTTTAACAAGTGTACATAAATTATTGTACGCTCGCTAATTTGCATGCTAAAAGTGGTGCTAATTAACATGGTAAATCCATGAAAAACGACCGAAACCATTGTTCTATAAACTAAAAAAGAGGTGCGAATTAGCGTGCTAATTCCACCTCTATTCCGTTTTTCTCCCTCTCAGCCGAACGGGTTAACTCAATGAGTGGGGTTTGTTTTTTAACAGTTATTTTATTCCATACTTCTCAAATAGTTGTTCAATTTTTGGGTGAATTGGTTTTTTAAGACCGGCTGCTCGTATGATCCTCCACTTGGCTGCTATTTTATAATTTTCATTTAATTGACTAATTGTAAATCTTACTCTCCTTATCTGAAATGCGACTGTATCTTCAAGATAATTATTAAGGAAAGTCTTACTAATCGGTAACTTTTCTAAATGTTTTTGTAAGAGATTTCGTTTACCTACCTCGGCCCCTACGCTAGAAATTGTAATTTGCTTTAAAGGTTGTTGGTTTAAAAGCTTCGTTACTGCCTTGTGAATTTCCATCTTCAATTCATAATCTCTTTTATTCCAATCAATACGCGTATTAATTCTTTCCCTTTTTATTTTTGGACAGTATTCTTTAAGCCATTGTTTATCATTACGGTATAAAAACATATATAATGATTTATTTATATTTCTAAGTTGTGTGACAGATAATCCTTCATTTTGTAAAACTAAGGCCATCCATTCTTTCTTTTTAGCAATAATTCCATTATCTTTTGTTTTTTTATCTTTAATCAGGTTATGTTTCGCATACTTTATTACAGTTCCAGTATCTACCTCAAGTATGTTTGCCACAGCTCTATAACTCATTTTACCCTGATGTATCATATCTTTTACTGTATTGATCCATAGATCACCAAATTGTTTTACCCGACTTATGCTTAATTCCTTTCCCTCACCTTGATCCATCTCTCTTTTGGTGTAGTGAAATCCGCATTCGCATTTAAAGGTCCCAATCTTTTGCTTTGTACGTGAGCATATTGCTACATCGGTTATAACGGGTTTACCATAATGCTCTGCTGCTTTATTTAAACAAAAATATGGTCCATTTCCAAAAGGGTTATCTTTATGACATGTCACAAGGTGAATAGACTCTAACGATTCACCCAAAAAGTGAATAAAAAGCACGTGTCTTATTGGGTGGAAGGCTTTTCTATGTTTTCTTGTTAAGGCTTTTAACCAGCATGAAGATTCCTCGTAGTGGACAGTTGACTGACAAGCTTTTAAAACTTCCTTTCCATAATAGGAAATAAACTGTTCGGCTAGAAGTTTTTGATTTACATATCCACTTGAGGACAAATAACCTTTGTTCCTTAACAAAATTTTATATATTTCCTGAAGCCTCTGTAAATCAACATTAAACTCTTTACTCGACAAAAGAGTGCACTGTTTTGCTAGCGTAGAATATATAGTCCATGATTTTTGCTCATTTATTTGTATACATGGCCTAATGTAACTAGCATTGGTGGCAGGAATAAACATATTCCTACTTACAGAACGGAATCGTACATTACTTTCATATAAAACAGTATCATGCTTAGGACATACAAAAACTCCTGGGAGTTGATGTGGAAGATGCCAATAAGTCTCCCCATTAACCTTTAAATCCTCTTTATGACATTCAAAACAAAAATAAAAAAAGGGCTTTTCTTTAATTCCACTGGCCATTACCCCAGTAATCATATGTACTGCACCTTTATGGTTTCTTGAAGTCATAGCATCCCTTACAGTACCTTTTTTATCTGCGGTAATAAAGTTAGTGTAAAAATAAAAAAAGGTATGATTTTGAATTAGGTCATTAACCCCTACTCTCATAAAGGTATTTAATTGTTTACTTACTACACTCAAATTTATTGGTAAATCAGGCACCGCCAATTGAATTGCATGTCCAAATAATTCCTGGGAAGTATATTTGGGACTTTGATTAAGTGAGTATTCATGATACCTAGCTACAAAGCTGTAAAACAACTCATTAGGGTAAAGCTTGGGAGAAAAACCTATCATTTTTTACCACCCTAAATTATAAATTCCTCGACAGGTGATGTAATGTATCCTTCAGAGAATAATGAATCATAAGCTGATTTTTTACTTTTTTTACCTTTATCAATTATCTTCGCTAACTGGTTAATTGATTTATTTTTTAAAATCTTATTTTTTTGATCACCCTTATGTACCATTTCCGTTTCAAGGATAGTTATTGCCCTCACCAGAATATCATTGGAATTACCTGTTGCTGATTCCTTATGGGCTTTCTTAACTGCTTTTTCTGCAAGTTTAGGCTCTATATCTAAGGTAATTAAAGCATGAATTGCTTTTTCAACCTGTGAAATTTCGAACTTTTTCTTCTGCTTCTCTTGCTCTTCTTTTTTCTTTTGCAAACTCGCTCTTAAATCAATTTTGCTTTTCCTTTGTTCAAGAAACGACTTCAAGTCCATAGGAGTGATATCCTCATACTTAGCAATTTCAGATTCTCTCCCGGATTTTAGAGCCTTTAACATTGGTTGAACAAGTTTTAAGTCCTCTTTACCAACCTGAATAATAGCAGAAGATGTAATTGTCTCCTTACCAGTTTCAATTGCTCTGCTTTGAGCTAGAGAGAATAATTTCACAGCGATATCGAGTATTCCCTGGCTTTCATCATACATAGTTTGCTTTAACTCATCAGTTAAAGGAATGAAATTAGAGGTCCATTGATATTTCCACATTTCTTCTATGAGCATTTCCCAATCATCACCATACTTCATCTGTTCCCAAACCATATCACCTTGACCACTACCCCGTCTTGCTTGCCTAAAATCTTGTTGTAACACAGCCCGAGCCTTCATCGTACCGATTAAGACCACAGGAATACCAATCTCATTAATAAGAGTGACAAAGAAATTCATCATCTTTTCAGAATTATTATCCTTTGTTGTCAGTAAATGCTGAATCTCATCAATAATCAATGCACCAATACAATGAATCCTTGCTATCCTGCCCATTTGAACCACTAATGCACTTATCGAGTTTCTTGGATTCCCGTATTTATGGAGATAATTCGTTCCTAAAATCTGATCTAACTTTAAAAAGAAATCCATACAAAGTGTTTTTAGAGATCCATCATGTGGACAGTTAAGTTTTAACCACACAACTTGAAGTCGGTTGATCGGGCTTTGATGTAGGATAATCTGAGGGTATAGAGAAAGAACTTTTTCAATAGCTGACGTCTTCCCAATCCCTGAAAAACCCATTAGGGTAAAACTTGAAGCAGAGGAGGGCAAACCTGAACCATTACCATTTAAAAATTTTACTTCATTAGAATCCAGTGGATTTCTTGACACATAACCTGAACGAATTAATCTGGATATCCTTCTTTCTAAATCTAGATGCTGAGATACAGGCTGGAAAAATTGCTGAAGTCTAAAGAGCATATGATAACGCAGCTCTTCAGATAATTGCCTTTCCTTTTTATGATAAAGTGGCTCAAACCTCATTTTCCCATAAGCTTCTGATAGCGATAATATAGAGGGAATTGCTTCAATCAATGGGTTTCCCTTATATTCTTCAATGTATTGTTCACGGTATTTCGCAGCAGGAAATTTACGGGTATTAATATTGTTTTTATCCATGTTTCTGATCTCCAATTGTATTTTGAGAGAGTATCTCTTTTATTGACTTTCTGTTGTACTCGTTTTCTGTAGTAGGAATTGTTTCTTGATTTAGTTCCTTTTTGACTGCCTTATCATCCTCTATAGGTGTAATTTGAAAATATTCTTTCTCTCTTAAGAGTTCCTTTTCAACAGTACGATTTTCTCTAATGTCGCTAACCTTTTTGCTATTACTAATACTTTTACTCTGCAGTGCATCAGCTTTTTTAATAGCAGATGAAACTGTTTCTTGGATTTCGTTAATTAAATTAATTTCTTCTTTAAGTTGTGTATGTTCGTATCTCTTCGTCTGGAGGTCTTCATACTGCAATAGGTACTCAATATCTTCCGTACTCATATTCATAAATCTTTCTTCATACTCCAATAATGTGCAAACCTCGTATGTGGCTCCGTTATCGCTTAGCAAATAGATATTAGTCATGTTTCGTGGATCATAAGCTATATTTACATTCCAAGACCCTTTGATATTGGCAGTTGAAAACCATGAATTTTTAATTGCATTGTCGCATATATAGTGCATTTTTTTAAATCGAATTCCCTTTTCTGTTACAGTTGCAACATCATGTGGCATTAAATTCAATTTTATCTTATCAATACTGTGAAAGGTTAACTTGCCGGAACGACGTTTAACCCCCCAGTTCCATAAATGATTAGGGGTTGGAATTACATCATCTTCTATCATTTCTTTATCCCTTGGATAGTTTTTTATTAAATGATGATTATTGTGATAAATTATTTCTGCTATGATTATCTTTGTGAAATCTTTAATTGTTAGTTTTGCATCAAGTCGATAATCTTTAGAACCCCTTTCTCTATAGTCTTTTTCCACATATCCAGGTAGAAAGGGCTTAATCCTGCCTTGAAAGACATCAAAGTATTTTTCTATTAGACCTTTCCAATCCGGTCGATAAGGAGCCGCATTTTCAGGATCTAAATTGAATACATTTACTAATCTCTCGACGTTATAACCTTCAAATTCCCCTCTATCTGCTAGTAGTTGCTGTGGAAGATGTTCACATGGCCATTGTTCTTTTGTTATCTTAATTCCGTATTCCGCACAAAATTTTTGTTTATCGCTTGCTGTATTTGCGATTGCCATCATAGCACCTAACCAGGATGGTCCCTCTAAACCTACATACATCCCCACCACGGAGCGACTAAATATATCAACCACAAAATATACAATTGGACGACCTATAATCCAATCCGGATTATATTCAGAGACTAAATAAACATCCGCAATGGTAGCATCAATTTGGAATCTAGATCCAGGTCCAAAAGATTCAAATGTAGATGAACCCATCAACTCTCTATAGTTTTGTTCGTATTTAATTCTCCCTACTCTTGGAATTATTTTTTGCTTCTCCGTATATTCCGTTTTCAAGAAATATCTAAGTTGATTTATTGTTGGAATGGTTGCTTTATCCTTAAGTATTACTTTTTCTTTTCCATTGTCGTAGTATGTATCCTCTAAATAAAACTTCCTTACCATCATTTTGTATGCAAAAGGAAGACTGTTTTTCTTTTGATTAAAATAAAATGACTGCAAACTAACTCTGAAGATTTTTTTTATAGACTCGTCTCTAATTACCTCGGACTCTAATTCTTTAAATTTTACAGGTCTACCCATTTTCCTTTTGGGTTGTTTCTCCTTACCCTTTCCTCCACAATTAAGAAAATCAGGAATTAAGGCATTAGGAATCTTCCCCCTCTGCCAGTAACGACGGAGATACTTATATAATGTAGGTTTACTGATTTTGTGTACCACCAGCAGTTCTTTAATCAACTTGCCTCTTTGCTCTTTAAAATATATTTCTGGCTCTTTATAAACAATATCCTTGATAATATCCCATGCTAAATCTCTATCAGCAATTGCCTTGTCACTAATATGTCCTTCAGCCAAACCATTGGAATCTGATCTTTCTTTTAGAAGGTCACCCTCCAGAAGACCATCTATTAACTCCTTTACATTCTTAATTACCGGGAAAGCATTTGTATCATGAGTATCGATGATAAAGGCATATTTATTATTTTCACTCAACCAAAGTATCCTGTACTCTTTCTTATTATTTGGATTAACAATTATTTCATTGACATATAAATTCATGAAATGTTCTCCTCATCATTTAGCTCTGTAAACTCTATGGTACTTACATGGGCTCTTAGATTAATATCTTCCTGCATATTCACCCTTAATTCTTTTTTAGCAAGCAGATATTTATATAGACTCAGCCCTGTTCCTTGTTCCAGGGAGTATTTCTTGTCAAAGAAGTCTAGAATCATAAGAATCGTACCTTCACTAATTTTTAATTCTTTATATAGCAACTTAGCTAGTAGTAAATCTTCATCCTCCAAATAGTAACTTTTATGGATGTATTCAACATTTTTCCATAAACTTTTTGGAATATCCTTTTCAGTTATTATCCCCCATCTAACCCCCTGGTTTTCCCAATACTGGCGTTCAATTTCTAGTTTTTCGATTGTTCGTTTATCATTTAATTTTTCTTCAGGCTTAATGCTCTTTGCCAGATAACTGAAGTTTTTACCATCCTTTAAAGTTATTAAAAAATCAGTTGTCATAACTATCGGAGTTTCTGTATCTGTAACCTTTGAATGCATAATTTGTTTTGACTCCGCAATTTTTGTTGTCAACTCCCTATCCAAGGGAAATTGTTCCCTAATATCGAATACATTTTCTGCCCAATCTAAAATATACATATAGCTATACTCAAGATCAGAAAACAATTGCATCTTCCTGTTTGTCTTCCAACTTTTTGGCCTATGAGTTCTACCGAGGGAGGCAAAGTCTTGATTGGTTAGCCATGGTAAATATTTATCAAGTTCTCCACTCCCACGTCCATCCTTTAAATACCTTGCAATTTTTTCTTCTGTCCATTTTGTTTTCCTTTTTGCCATTTGTATTGAACCCCTTTTATCTCCAAAAATAAATAGTTTATTTTTGGAGATATGTATTATGAATTTTTACGAGTTCCTCTGCGTATAGCTCAGCCTCCCTTTTGAGAGACCTCCTCACTCCTGCCTTCTCGGTTAATTTATGTTTGCTTACAATCTTTTCCATAAAAAAATCTTTTAACGCTCTATCGAGTTTCCTTTTTTGGAAATCAACAGTTGATTCCTCTATTGTGGATATAAAGGAGGTTGTCAATGGAAATTTCTCGCTTTTTGATTTCAACTTATTCCCCCCCGATATATTTCTAGTAAGTGCAGTAGGAGACTTTCTAATTATTTTTCCTGCATTTTGCTCAAGTATCTGCCATTCTTTATCTAGCTGCTTCAGCTTTTTTAAAAGAGCCAAATCCTCTTGTATAAACTTCTCTTCTTTTTTTGTTGTAAATCCTATTCGTGAGGAAGGGCTATTAGCATTAATCCATTTCTTATCATATTGATGCAACCAGGCAAAGGCTGCTCTATTTAGTGCGGATAGTTGGGAACGTGAAAATTCCGGGTTTTCTCTTTGTAAGTTCTTCCAAAGCTGTCTGTATTTTAATGTTTTTTGATTTCGTAAACCCTCATTATCTCTTTTCTTTCTAGCTAATCCGTTTTGAATCGGGTCAATACCCTCATTTATTATTTTTCTGATTGTCGGAGTACTGAGTTGAGTTTTCTTGGCTATATCTTTCATTGATATACCATTAATAATTAACTTTTGAAATTCCGCTTCCCATACATGGCCTTTTTTCATCACTCTGTTACTAAAATATTTCACTTTTAAGGGATCTTTTTCCCCATAACGTAATCTATAGACGTAGCCACAATCACATATAAAATCCGCTTGAAAATCTCTATTACCATCATGAATATTAATAATAATTTCTTTTACAACCTTTTCTGAATAGTGATTAGATAATGGATTTAAACATAGCCACGGGCCCTCTCCAAATGGAGCAAATTTAGGGTTTTCTTCAAAGAATTTTTTTACAGATCCAGCCATTGTAATCATTAATAAAACATGACGGACAGGATGCATTTTATAAATCCTTTTACTAGTAAAAAGTGAATCAATCCAATTATTGTTTTTTGGATTTGAATTTAATAAATTAAGAACATCGTCTCCAAATCTGGATAAAAGCAAACCATTTAATTTTTTTTTCATCTTTGAATTTGGTATTGCGATTCCCAATATCTTTATGTATTCAAGATATTTAGGAGTAATATTTTCGATAAATACTTCATCAAGACTGTGGTTATAAAAATAATCAATATTTTGAGTAAGCTCGGCAAGCTTAGTTAACACCACACTATCCATATTTTTTTCAGGTACGGAGATTAAAGATGGATTCGGTATCTCAAATTTATTTAATTCCTGTTTAACAATTTTGGTTTCATGCACATTTAAAGCTCTTACGTGCTTATAACACACAAAAACACCTTGCGTCTGAAAGAGCCTTTGCCAGTAACCTTCACCGTTTTTCTGAAATTGTTCTTTTAAACAATAACTACAGTAATATAGATGTTCCTTTGATGGGACTTCGCTTAAACTGTCCCGACGCCTGTGAAGGAAATGTTTATTCTCGGTTTCATGTTCGTCTCGGGTTCTGAAAGGGGCTGCAAAAGGAAAGGTTGTATGACCTCTAATAAAGTACTCAGAAGTATAATCATTGGAAAAGGGCTTCAATTTTTTCGAGAGGCTTTCCATATTACTTATGTACTCTCTTTTAATACTAACCATTGTTTTACCCATCAGCTCATTATGAATTTGGTATCTAGACTTAATTCCTATGTGTTGAGAGTACCTAGCAATGAGGCTATAAACTGTTTCATCTTTATAAGGATGCGGGAAATAACTAATCATTTCTCTCTTCTTTCTAAACATTACTATCAAGTGGTGTAATATTCGTTATTTTCATTGTAAAAATAGACCAAAACAAGAAAAACTGCTCCCTAGGGAACAGTTTTTCTAATATTAGCTACTTGAATTTTATTTCAAATATCTTTTGGCTCATTCGCCAGTTTTAGGTAATACAGTAAAGAACTTTTTTATCTGGTAAAGAACTTTTTTATCTGGTAAAGAACTTTTTTTTTATGAAACAGCTGACTGGGTTCCATAACAAAATTTATTCAACCGTAACAGATTTAGCCAGGTTACGTGGCTTATCGACGTCACAGTCGCGGTGCAGCGCTGCGTAGTATGAGATCAACTGCAGCGGGATTACTGAGATAAGAGGTGTTAATAGGCTGTGCACTTCTGGGATGACGAAGCGGTCTTCATCTGTTTCCAGTCCATTCATGGAGATGATGCACGGGTTTGCTCCGCGGGCAACGACTTCTTTGACGTTTCCACGGATGCTCAGGTTGACAAATTCTTGTGTTGCAAGGGCGATAACTGGTGTGCCTTCTTCGATCAAAGCGATTGTTCCGTGCTTCAGTTCTCCGCCAGCAAAGCCTTCTGCCTGGATGTACGAAATTTCCTTCAGCTTCAACGCGCCTTCAAGGCCCACGTAGAAGTCGATTCCGCGTCCGATGAAGAATGCGTTTCTTGTAACAGTCAGGTATTCGCGAGCGATGCTTTCGAATTCTTCTTTATCATCGCAAAGAGCTTCCATCGCAGTCGCCACAATTCCCAGTTCCTGTACAAGGTCGAAGTCAACTTCGTGACCAATTCCGCGAGCTGTTACTTCTGCCAAAATTGCTAGGACAGCAAGCTGTGCTGTATATGCTTTTGTTGAAGCAACCGCGATTTCAGGACCAGCGTGAAGAAGTAGAGTGTAATCTGCTTCACGGGAAAGCGTTGAACCAGCAACGTTCGTAATCGTCAAAGCCTTGTATCCCATCTCTTTCACTTGAACCAGAACCTGGCGGCTGTCCGCAGTTTCTCCGCTCTGTGAAATGAAGATGAACAATGGCTTCTCAGATAGAAGTGGCATATTGTAGCCGAATTCACTTGAGATATGAACTTCAACAGGAATCTTCGCCAATTTTTCGATGAACTGCTTGCCGACAAGACCTGCATGATAAGAAGTTCCAGCCGCGATAATGTAGATACGATCTGCTTCCTTCATCGCAGCAACGATGTCAGAGTCGATTTCAAGGGCGCCTTCGCCATCCTGGTAGTTCTGGATGATTTTACGCATCACAAGCGGTTGCTCGTCGATTTCCTTGAGCATGTAGTGCGGGTAAGTTCCCTTTTCAATATCGCTTGCATCAAGTTCTGCTGTGTAAGGAGCACGTGAAACCACTTCTCCTTCAAGGTTCTTGATTGTCACTTCGTCTTTCGTGACAATGACCATTTCCTTGTCCATCAGTTCAACATATTGGTTAGTTACCTGAATCATTGCCATTGCGTCACTGGCAACAACATTGAAGCCATCGCCAAGGCCGACAAGAAGCGGACTCTTGTTCTTCGCCACAAAAATCGTGTCTTCATTTTGCTCATCTATGAGGGCAAGTGCATATGAACCATGTAAAATTGTCAGCGTCTTACGGAAGGCTTCTTCCAGGCTCAGACCTTCGTTTACGAACAGTTCGATTAACTGGACGATAATTTCAGTGTCTGTTTCACTTTTCAATTCGACATTCTGCAAATACTCGCGCTTCAATAGATCATAGTTCTCGATAACACCATTGTGGACAAGAGTCAGTCTGCCAGTTGTGCTCTGGTGAGGGTGAGCGTTCACCTTGCTTGGAGGACCGTGAGTCGCCCAACGAGTATGGCCGATTCCAGCGTTGGCCATTACATCATTGTCCACTGCATTGCGAAGGTCCGCAATGCGTCCTTTTTCCTTAAAAACGTGAACTCCCTTTTCGTTCATGACTGCGATCCCCGCAGAGTCATACCCTCTATACTCAAGCTTTTCCAAACCTTTTAATAAAATCTCTTTCGAGTCATTATTACCGATATATCCAACGATTCCACACATAACTTCTGTTCCTCCTGTACGACAGGGGGCAAGAAGCCTCTTAAATAGGGGCATCTTGCCCCCTTATCTCATATAATTGGTTTGAGGTCAGACTACATGAATCCAATCCTCTTTAGTTTTAGCATCCCCATCTTTTTGTGCATTAAGTTGCCCTAATGTTTTGAAGATGGAATTCGCGGCTGTGCTTTCAGCCGGGAGGCATCCGCCGAAACTTCGATAAACCTCCACCTCGTCAACTAATCCACATTTTCGGTCAAGGATTAGTCCTGGCGCTTTAGTTTTCCATTGATCTACCTCTGCCCACCTTTCGAAAATATTGTTTTTAAGGCTAATACTAAACAAACAAGCCTTTTTCAAAAACAGGATTATCATACATGATACATACCTATCAGTCAATAGAAAACAAAGGAAAACAGCCCTCCCGTACAATTACCCTATACCGGCCGACTGAAAACTCCCTTCCTAAATAAATATGCATAAGGGCTCATTTATGTACCAGAGCCCTTATGCATATGATGATTACTATTCTTTTAATCCCATTTCTTCTTCAACAACGACAGCAATTCGTCTTACATATTCTTCGCAAAGCTCTGCTGTTGCTGCTTCTGCCATGACACGTACCAATGGTTCGGTTCCTGAAGGACGAACAAGGATACGGCCATTGCCGTTCATTTCTGCCTCAACCTGTTCGATTACTTCTTTTACCTTCTCGTTATCTGTTACATGGTACTTATCAGTCACTCGGATATTCACGAGAACCTGAGGGAATTTCTTCATTTCCCCTGCCAGCTCTGACAGCGGCTTATTTGTTGCTTTCATGATGTTGGCAAGCTGCAAACCTGTAAGCAGGCCGTCACCGGTTGTGTTGTAATCCAGGAAGATGATATGGCCGGATTGCTCGCCGCCGAGATTATAGCCGTTCTTCTTCATTTCTTCCACTACATAACGGTCGCCAACCGCTGTTTGAACACTTTGAACTCCATGTTCCTCAAGGCCTTTGTAGAAACCAAGGTTACTCATCACAGTTGATACAACAGTACCTTGTTTCAGCTGTCCGCGTTCCTTCATGAATTTTCCGCAGATATACATGATCTGGTCGCCATCAACGATGTTTCCTTTTTCATCAATCGCAATCAGGCGGTCGCCATCTCCATCAAAAGCAAGGCCTAAATCCGCTCCCTTTTCCTTTACGAATTCAGCAAGTGCTTCCGGATGTGTCGATCCGACGCCATCATTAATGTTCAGGCCGTTAGGCGATGCGCCCATCGTGGAAGTATCCGCATCAAGGTCAGCAAACAAATGCGTAGCCAATGATGAGGTTGCCCCATGTGCGCAGTCAAGCGCGATATGCAGACCTGTGAACTCTTCATCTACAGATTGCTTTAGATACTGAAGGTACTTTTGGCCGCCTTCAAAGTAATCATTTACCTGTCCAAGGTTGGCACCTACAGGACGAGGCAGCTCATCTTTGTCCATATCCATCAATTGTTCGATTTCATTCTCTTGATCATCAGATAGCTTATATCCATCTGGCCCAAAGAATTTAATTCCATTATCCGCTACTGGATTGTGAGAGGCAGAAATCATGACGCCAGCCTGGGCGCCAAGGGCCTTCGTTAAATAGGCCACCCCTGGAGTTGAGATTACGCCGAGCCTCATAACTTCCGCTCCGATTGATAATAGACCGGCTACCAGCGCTCCTTCAAGCATATGTCCGGAAATACGAGTGTCCCTTCCGATCAACACCTTAGGGCGATCATGTTCCTTTGTAAGGACATAGCCTCCAAAGCGGCCGAGCTTGAAAGCTAATTCTGGCGTTAGTTCGCTGTTCGCAACACCACGTACTCCGTCTGTACCGAAATATTTACCCATTCTTAGAATCTCTCCTTGTATGAAAAATTGCAGTCATTACACATCTTTTTTCGCAACCGATATACTGGCCGTTTCTTTAGCCAGTTTCCACGTTATATTTTGAGGTGCAGTCACCTTCATCTCGACTTCATGATTCCCTTCATCAAGCTCCGACACATCGATCAAGATTTTAAAATCATCGGGTGACAGGGCCGAAACAATATCACTCGGTCCAGAAACGGTCAAATTAGTCTGGCCGTCTGCGGGATCAAGGAAATTGACTTCATAGCCGGCATCCATCCCATCAAGTTCAATTGGAATATTAGAGATGTTTATCTCGGAGGCCTTTGTGACTTTTACGGCCACTTTTACCGTTTCAGGCGAAACCCGGACAATTCCTTCGCCAATAATGACTGGAAGGGTGATATCCGTATCCTCCTCAATCTTGCTCAAATCCACTTCGACCCTGACACGATCAAATTTCTCAAGAACGCCTGGGTCAGCGATGATTTCAGCTTCCTTCGTTTCCAAAGTGATTGAATCGATTGTTACCCCGCTTGGAGGAGTTCCTTTCCGGATAATATCAATTGGTACCTTTTTGCTTGAGCTTTTAATCGGGATCGTTACCTCGACAACCCCAGGTTCGACAACAACATCAAGTTTATTCATATCTTTATCCAGAGCAAGAACACTTGCTTCTCGTGTGATGGTGTCTGATACCTTCCCTGAAGAATTGACAGTTGCTTTCACATAAGTGATCCTGTCGATAACATCCTTTGCACCTGTTATTTGGACTTTATTAGGCTTTACTGATGGCTTTTCAGCTATATAACCTTCCTCCACTATATTCCCGTTGAATTCTGCCTCCACACTGAATTCCTTCGTAACCTTTTCCTGGATTGACACATTTGCATACCCAGGTTCGATAGTTACGGTCAGGCGGTCTGAGACATCTTTAATAGTGATTGGCACTCGCTGATTGCCAATTTCGGCATCTGTTAAATCAACGAACACTTCGAAGTTCCTCAGTGTCTTCGCCTGCTGCACAAGATTTTTCGGTCCTTGAAGCGTTACGGAAACTGTTTCAGGAACACCGGATACAACCAAAGTATCGGTATCATAAATCCTTTTAACCGGCACTTCTTCAATCGTCTCAACCTTTTCATCTGATGGCACATTCACATCGCCAGGCTTATCGGGATCGTTTTTAGGTACTGATCCAAACAGCAGGACAGCAAGAACAAGGGCAACGACTTTTATGAACCAGGGATTATCCATCCATTTATCCATTTTTCTTCCCCCTCCAATTCCAGCGGGTAGAAGCTGCCTGCTTTATTCTTGATGGCGAAACCAGCTCGGCTGTAAGCAGTTCCCTTAGCGTTTCCCCGCTCAAGTCCCTGTAAAGTTCGCCATTCCGGGTAACCGATACATTCCCTGTTTCCTCAGACACGACAATCGTGATACTATCGGTTACTTCACTGATTCCGAGCGCGGCTCTGTGCCTTGTACCCAGTTCCTTCGAAATGAAAGGACTTTCCGACAGCGGCAAATAACAAGCTGCCGCGGCAACGATGTTTTTCTGTATCACTACAGCTCCATCATGAAGCGGTGTATTCGGTATAAAAAGATTAATTAACAGTTCAGAAGAGATTTTTGATTGAAGCTGTATGCCTGTCTCTATGTAATCACTCATTCCTGTTTCTCTTTCAATTGAAATCAATGCCCCGATCCGGCGCTTAGCCATATAATCGGTTGCCTTGATAATGGCCTCAACCATCTTCTCTTCGTCTTCCTCTTCCTGCAGGCCTGATCTGGAAAAAAGCCGCCCTCTGCCGAGCTGTTCGAGTGCCCGCCGCAATTCGGGCTGGAAGATGATGATAATGGCCAGGAATCCCCAGGTTAGTACTTGTTCCATCATCCAGCTGAGCGTATTCAATCCGAAGTAATCACTGATAAACTTTACAATCAGGATGACAAAAATCCCTTTTAAAAGCTGGACAGCCTTCGTACCTCGAATAATTGCAATCAGCTTGTAAATGACGAACCAAACCAGGAGAATGTCAACAATATTAGCTAGATATTCTAGAAAATCGAAATCCGCAAACGACATTGCACTTCCTCCAGTAGTTTAGTAAGGCACCTTCAGAGGTCTCTAAGAATGCCCTGAAGGTTCATCAGCCTTTTTAAAAGGCTTCTTTCGTAACTTTGTTGCTAACTATAGAAAAGTAAAAATCGGCTTCAGGGTTTTCGAGTGCACTGCCGGTTAAGGAGCAGAAAGAAAGATGAAGCCTTTCAAAATGCGGTGTAAAAATCATACAATGCAAAATCGCCCTTTGTAAAAAATACAAAAGAAGACCAATCGTTTCAGCTATAAACAAAGGTAACTTTTTTATTATACCATAAGCTTTGTTCAAATTATAATGATGTCAACTTGTCTGCTGACCCCCAACCAACCCTTACAAAAAGGAGCCTTAAAAAACAGCCATTCCTATTGGAATGACTGTTCCTTTTCGTCGTTCTCAAAAAGATCTGCTGTGTTTTTAGCCGTCTTCTTAATATGGTACCAGATCCACTCAAACACTTCATTGACCTCGGTTATTTCACCAGTGACATTGCCTGCTGAAGCCAGGTATTTCTCTCCGTTAATCAACTCACCGTTAATCACTGTGACATTACCCTGGACCTCGCCTTCAATTTTCACCTTGCCATTCCTGACAACGACATCACCCTTGACGACTTCTCCTTCAGGCACGATGACTGTGTCATTTTCAACAATCAGATTAGGCTGCTTCGATACGGAAAACTGGTGTTCTTCATTCCAAGTCGAAAAGATGCTGCCAGTCATTAACGCCAGGAAAAGCGAGGCAGCTGTTAACAATGGATGGCTTCTGAACCAGCGTTGGATTTCCGTCTTTTTCTTTTCCTTCGGCAGGCCGGCCATCACTTTTGAAGTAAAATCATCTGGTGCCTGGATATGGGAGGTGCTCTGCACAAGAGCGATTGACTTATTCAGCTCCCTGAAGTATTCCTGGCAATCTGAACAGCTTTGCAGGTGCTCTCTTAATATCTTTTCATGGTCTTCGGAGATTTCTTCATCTAAGTATTCATGCATATAGTCGATAATTTGTTCGGAACATTTCATATTCTTTCACCTCACCTTATACGTGTCGCAACTGCTGCCTTAAGGCTTCTCTTCCTCGATGGATCCTCGTCTTCACTGTGCCAAGCGGTAAATCCAGTATTTCGCTGATCTCATTCAGGCTGAGTTCTTCAATATACTTTAATACGATTACGGACCGATATTTATCGGGTAGCTTTGAAATTTCCTTTTGGATGGTATCCTGCAATTCGATACTTTCTACCTCATCCTCAGGTAAGGGTGTTTCAGATGGAACCTGGGAATACATCGTCAAGCCTTCTGTTCCAGGTACTTCCGCATCAAGAAAATAATCTGGTTTCTTTTTGCGAATCCGGTCAATACATAGGTTAGTAGCTATTCTATACAGCCATGTGGAAAACTTCAAGTTTTGATTGAAGCTGTTAATATTGATATATGCACGGATAAAAGCCTCCTGTGCAATATCTTCTGCCTCGTGCCGATTCCCGAGCATACGGTAGCAAAGCTGGAAAACCTTGTCCTTGTATACTTCAACAATCTCTCCATAGGCATTCTGGTCTCCCTTGAGTACTTGCTTTATTCTGTGTTTTACGATTGTCTCCATTAGTTTACCTCCGCGCTTCATGCGGCTAATCGATATACGAATCGATTCCGTAAAAGGTTTCGTTTTTTTTATAAAAACTTTATTTATGTATGTAATTGACAAAATCATCTACTAACTGACTTTTTTTGCGAAAAAAGCAAAAAACACGCTAACACAATATTAACAAATTTTTACCAGTTTGGTTTAAAAAGTTTTTTTCAGGGTATAAATGAACTATATTTCATTGAAAGCGAGGAAATAATCAATGTGTGCAGAAACGTTGCTGAAGGATATTGAAAATTGCCGTAAAGAAATGGTTGAATTAGCCGCAAAAACCTCGCTGTCAAATCAACGGGTTGTAGACATCAGCGCTAAACTCGACCATTTACTAAATAAATATTATCACTTATCTTCCAAAAAGACATTCCTATATTAATAATAAGAGAGCAGCAGCCAGACCTGGCCGCTGCTCCTATTTTTTCTCACTAATATGAGTCTATTCCCAAACTATATGGGCATTACAAAAGTTTTTCACCAAATAAAGACCCCATCAACGCCACTGCCGCGACAGCTGTCTTGTTCTTTTCATCAAGTATTGGGTTGACTTCGACAAATTCAGCTGATGTAATGATTTTTGATTCAGCCAGCATCTCCATAGCCAGGTGGCTTTCACGGTAGCTGATGCCTCCAGTTACCGGTGTACCGACACCTGGCGCATCTGTTGGATCCAGCCCATCAAGATCAAGAGAAAGGTGGACACCATCCGTCTTATCTTTAAGATAGTTGACTGTTTCCTCAATGACCGCAGCCATTCCGAGTCGATCGATTTCGTGCATTGTGAACACTTTGATACCCATTTCCTTGATCAGATCCTTCTCACCCTCGTCCAGCGCACGCGCGCCGATTATGACAATGTTTTCTGGCTTTACTTTTGGCGCAAATCCGCCTAATTGAGTCAGCATCTCATGACCCAAACCCAGGCTCGCAGCCAACGGCATTCCGTGAATATTACCAGACGGAGAAGTTTCCGCTGTATTCAAGTCCCCATGCGCATCATACCAGATGACACCCAGGTTCTTATAATGCTTGGATACACCTGCCAATGTCCCTATCGCAATGCTATGGTCGCCGCCTAATACAAGCGGGAATGACCCTGATTCTATAATCTTGTCTACCTCATCTGCAAGCAAACTATTTTTCTCAGCAACTAATTCCAGGTTGCGAAGATTGCTGTTAGGATCAATCTTCACCTCTGGTCTCCCAACTGCGATATCACCCAAATCCTCTATCTCATCAAATAACACTCTCAGTCTTTCATTTATTCCAGCATAACGGATTGCACTTGGGCCCATGTCGACTCCCCTTCTCATCTGACCCAAATCCATCGGCATGCCAATAATCGAAAGTTTCTTCATTGTTTTCTCCCCCTTGCTATCTCTCGTCTACTCCTTATTTTAAACGCTTTCATTCAAATGACTCAACTGGACAATTTCATGAATATATATACGGTTTGGAATTGAGTGAATTTATTAGTATAGGATTCTTATTGAAAAATTTATCTCAGCTTTGCCGGCAAATTGGAAATAGATTTTATGTATAGGAACAAGCAATTGCTGACGGAGTAATACAGGAATCTTGACAGCTTTGGGCTTTTCCACCTGAAACCTGTCACAATAAAGGCCTTTTTCTTGACAGCATTGACCTCTAACACTTGAAACCTGTCACAATA
>NZ_JAGGQP010000036.1 GCF_018613235.1 Bacillus sp. ISL-41 | reverse complement strand
TAATGGCTGTTCTTTTTTTGTGTGTTGATTTAAGAAAGATGCCGGATAAAGCGCAGCAAATGCTTATATCGATTGATTTTAAACAGATCTGAAGAAATAACGGGAAAAGCTGTCATAATATGAGCCAACTTCAGACATGTTTAAAGGAAAAGTGTGAAAAGCTGTCAAAAGAAGAGGCAATTTCAGACAGGTTTGTAGGAAAAGCAGGAAAAGCTGACAAAAGATAAGGTAACTTAAGACAAGTTTGAGGGAAAAGCAGGAAAAGCTGTCAGAAGATTAGCCAACTCCAGACAGGTTTGAAGGAAAAGCACAAAAAGCTGTCAGAAGAAGAGGCAACTTAAGACAGGTTTAAAGGAAAAGCCCCAAAAGCTGTCCGAACCAGGAGCAGCAACCTGCCATGCACGCAGAAAAAGTAAAAATCTTTCCCTAACAAGCTCTATAATCCTTCAGCATTACTATTCAGTAAGCTTAAAAATCAATGTTTACTCCTCTGCAAAATAATAAACCAACCTAAATTGTTATAAGACATACAAGGAAACCGAATGTAAATCATAAAATATAAAACAACTAAACTTCCTAAAATATTATTCGGAAAATTGTATACAAAAAAATGCTCCTGGCAACAATAGGTGTACGGAGGTGGAGAATTTTGGGTTCGCTTTTAGCTAAGAATCAAATCGGGGAAACGTGTGTGATTTGCGAACAGACGAAAAGTGCTGGCATACACCTGTATACTTCTTTTATATGCACAGAGTGTGAGAGCATCATGATCAAGACAGATACGAGTGATCCTAAATATAAATATTATGTAGAAAAGCTAAGGAAGGTAACAAAGCCTGGCATTTACAGTTAAAAGCTCATTTCGAGCTTTTATTTTTTTTGCTGAAAAACAGTGTTAGAATAGATAGGTGTGAATTTATAGATATAGGTGAGATTATGGATCAATCCAAAACACCCTTGTACTCTCAATTGGTTAAGCATTCAAACGGAAGCCCTCTGTCGTTCCATGTACCGGGGCACAAAAATGGGGCTTTTTTTCCCGAAGAGGGACAACCCTTCTTCCAGCAAATTTTGAAAATGGATGCAACTGAAATAACAGGATTGGATGACCTTCATTCGCCCGAGGGAGTTATTTTTGAAGCTGAGGAATTACTTAGCGATTTATATAGTACTGATAAAAGCTTTTTTTTAATAAATGGATCAACTGTCGGGAATCTTGCGATGATCATGGCGGCAATCAATGAAGATGATGTGGTGCTGGTCCAACGTAATTCCCATAAATCCATCATGAACGCTATAAGACTCGCAAAGGCAAAACCGGTATTCATAAGCCCGGAATACAACGAAGAATACAGAGTGGCTGCCGGGTTAAGTATTGATGGGGTTAAATCAGCCATTAGCCAGTATCCGGATGTAAAAGCACTTATTTTAACCTATCCCAATTATTACGGACTGACTTATGATCTCAAGAGCATTATAGACCTGGCTCATGAGGACAGCATTCCTGTATTGGTGGATGAGGCTCATGGAGTACATTTTATCGCGGGGGATGATTTTCCTGGGTCTGCTGTTGAACATGGGGCAGATATTGTCGTACAGTCGGCTCATAAGACATTGCCGGCGATGACAATGGGAGCCTTTCTGCATTATCAGTCGAACCTGGTATCACTCAACAAGCTAAAGTTCTATTTACAGGCCCTCCAGTCTAGCAGCCCTTCCTATCCGCTGATGGCATCGCTGGATTTGGCACGGAGCTATCTGGGTACTTATGAACAAGAAGACTTGTCGTATTTGAAATCAGAACTGCAGGAATTTAAAGAAAACCTAGAGAAATTGGATTCCATTCGGGTTTTGCCTGGGGATGATCCATTAAAGCTAACCATTCAATCCTCGTCTGGCTTCGAGCTGCAATCCAGGCTTGAATCAAAAGGGATCTTTACGGAATTGGCTGATCCTTATAATGTGCTGCTCGTTCTTCCATTGCTGAAGCATGGCATGGAGCATCGCATGCTGGAAGCTGCTGAAAAGATTGCTGAGGCAGTAAGCACCATGCCGAATGAGAAAAATAAACCTGAGTCCAAGGTCATTCAAAAAAGGATTTCAACTTTGGAAGTCAGTTATAAAGAGATGGAGAATCAGCAGACAGAATATGTCCTGTTGCAGGATTCCGCAGGCAGGGTGTGTGCGGAACAAATCATTCCTTATCCGCCGGGAATACCACTTTGTCTTCCTGGTGAAGTTGTGACGGAAAATGATATTGAAACAATCCTTTTCTTAAAAGCAAAACAAGCAAAAATCCAGGGCGGAGATTATTTGCATGCTGGTAAAATAAAAGTGTTTAAGAGTTGGGGGCTTTAAAATTGGCAAAAGGAATATTTATTACGATTGAAGGTCCGGATGGTTCTGGAAAGACGACAATCCTTCAAATGCTTGCTCAAAATCTTGAAAAAGAAGGATACGCCATGGTGGCTACTCGTGAGCCTGGAGGCATCGAGATTGCTGAACAAATCAGGGAAGTTATCCTGGATCCGGAAAATACTGCTATGGACCCGCGGACAGAAGCACTTCTATATGCTGCGGCGAGAAGACAGCATCTTGCAGAGAAGGTGAAGCCTGCTCTCGAAGAAGGAAAAATCGTCTTATGTGATCGTTTTGTTGATAGTTCTCTTGCCTACCAGGGACATGCTCGTGGTTTAGGTATTGATGAAGTTTACTCAATCAACGAATTCGCGATTGAAAACATGATGCCGGCGATGACTTTATACTTTGATGTCGCACCGGAGATCGGCTTGGAAAGGATCAATAAAAACAAAGGCCGTGAAGTCAATCGACTGGACCTGGAAAAGCTCGACTTCCACCAAAAGGTGAGGGAAGGCTATTTGATCCTGGCTGAGAGATTCCCAGAACGAATCGTTAAAGTGGATGCTTCTAAGGAACTCGATACAGTCTACGGACAAGCAGAAGCTGAAATTAAAACGCTTATAAATAGGTTTTTCCCAAACAAGCCTTGATCAACCTCAGGCTTGTTTTTATTTGGATTGGCGAATAAAGAGTTATTTTAGCGAATATGTGTATATCAACTGGAAGCCAATGGAATTTTACGTTTAAATCATGTCTTGTCACATGAATCCTGTTATAATGATAATACAAAAGTTACGGAGTGAAACCTTTTCGTTCAGCTTGCACTGTGTGGAGCAAGTCTATAAAAAAGTCTAGGGGGATAATGAATGAAGTTAATATTAGCTGTGGTCCAGGACCAGGATAGCAACCGTCTATCCAATGCATTAGTAGACCATAATTTCCGCGCAACAAAGATGGCCAGTACGGGTGGATTCCTGAAGTCCGGAAATACCACTTTTATTATAGGTACAGAAGACATCAGGGTAGATAAGGCATTGGAGGTCATAAGGGATAACTGTAAGTCGCGTGACCAGCTGGTAGCACCTGTCTCTCCGATGGGAGGGAATGCAGATTCATATGTTCCTTACCCTGTGGAAGTCGAGGTTGGCGGAGCGACTGTATTCGTATTGCCTGTTGAGCAGTTTCATCAATTTTAACGGGAAATACCCGGAGGTTTAGCAAGAGATGAAGATTAATCAGGATATGCGCCTTAACATAGATAAAGTCCGACAGGATCAAAAACAACAGCCTGGAGGCGGAATCAGGTTCAATGAATTAGTAGAGAAACAAGAACATAAATTGCAGCTCGGACAGATGCAGCAATTAATGAAGGAAGTCGAGTCTGCCGGTGAAAGGCTTGCGCGGTCAAGGACGTTCAAGGACCTTGCCAAATTCAAGACACTGGTAAAGCAATTCGTAAAAGAAGCGGTCAGCTTTGGAATGGAGCTAAAGCACTCGCATAGCTGGAATCAATATGGCGAAGGCAGGTCATTGAAGCTTGTAGAGACTATTGATGAAAAGCTCGTACAGCTGACAGAAGAGTTGATGGATAATAAAGATGAACAGATTGATATCCTGGGCAAAGTAGGGGAAATCAAAGGTCTGTTGATCAATTTATATACGTAAGTGAGTGATCGCATTGGCAAAGACGTGGGACGAGCTGGAGAGACTCCAGCCGAATGTTTTGAAGATGATTAAAAACAGCATCCTGAAAAATCGAATCGCCCATGCGTATTTATTTGAAGGAATGAGGGGCACTGGCAAAAAGGAGATTAGTATTCTTCTTGCTAAGAGCATCAATTGCCAGGCGCCTGTTGAGGGCTATAAACCTTGTGAAAGCTGCTTGAACTGCAAAAGGATCAACCATGGCAACCATCCGGATATCCATCTTGTCGAGCCCGATGGCCTGTCGATAAAGAAAGGGCAAATCCAGCAGCTGCAGGAAGAGTTTTCGAAAACCGGCGTAGAGTCAAAGAATAAGCTATACACGATTGTCCATGCTGATCGGATGACGACAAATGCGGCAAACAGTCTGCTGAAATTCCTTGAGGAACCGCATGCGGGAACTGTTGCCGTGTTGATCACCGAGCAGGCCCAGCAAATGCTGCCGACGATTTTATCGAGATGCCAGCTGATCAATTTTACGCCGTTATCTCCTAAAAATATGGCGGAACAACTGATTGCCAATGGGATACAACCGCAAATGGCACCCCTGTTGGCACAGCTAACCAATAATTTGGAAGAAGCTTTAGAGATAAGTCATGATGATTGGTTTGCACAAGCACAAAAAATAGTGTTAAAATTATATGAAGTGCTGAAAAAGAATTCCCTTGAAGCTATGGTCGCGCTTCAAGAGAACTGGTTTATGCACTTCAAAGAGAAAGAGCAAATCGATCGTGGTTTGGATTTATTACTTCTTATTTTTAAGGATTTACTATACATTCAGCTTGGCAAGAAAGACCAGGTTGTATATCTAAACGAAAGCTCACGTTTAGAACAATTTGCATTACAGACATCCGGACGGCGTCTTACCGAACAAATGGCAGCCATTCTGGAGGCGAAGAGGAAGCTGCATGCCAATATGAATCCCCAGCTGCTCATGGAAGAGCTGGTGTTAAAATTGCAGGAGGGATCTACACTTGTATGATGTAGTAGGTGTCCGCTTCAAGAAAGCGGGAAAGATTTATTATTTTGATCCCGGCGATCTCTCAATTCAAAAGGACGAATTCGTCATTGTCGAAACTGTAAGGGGTGTTGAGTACGGAAGAGTAGTAACTCCCCGTAAACAGGTCGGCGAAAAGGATGTAGTCCTGCCTCTGAAAAAGGTAGTCAGAATTGCAGATCAGAAGGATCGCCTTATTGTCGAGGAGAACAAAACAGCTGCAAAGGAAGCGTACGATGTTTGCAGTGAAAAAGTGAGTGAGCATCAGCTGGATATGAAACTGGTTGATGTTGAATATACATTTGACCGCAATAAAGTCATTTTCTACTTCACGGCTGACGGCCGGGTCGATTTCCGGGAGCTGGTCAAGGACTTGGCTTCGATTTTCCGGACAAGGATTGAACTGCGCCAGATTGGCGTAAGAGATGAAGCGAAAATGCTTGGCGGGATAGGACCATGCGGCAGAATGCTTTGCTGCTCCACGTTCCTCGGGGACTTTGATCCAGTTTCAATCAAGATGGCCAAGGATCAAAACCTCTCGCTTAACCCAACAAAGATTTCCGGCCTTTGCGGCAGGCTCATGTGCTGTTTGAAATATGAGAACGATGAATATGAAACAGCGAAAGAGCAGCTGCCTGACCTGGGTGAAACGATTGTTACACCTGATGGTACAGGAAAGGTTGTCGGGTTGAACATCCTGGAACGAGTCATGAAAGTTGATATACCAGGCCAGGAACGCGTGCTGGAATATACACTTGAGGAAATACAGGAAGCAGGAGCTGTATCGTTGCAATCATCCACAGATTAATGAGGTGGAACAGGTGGATAAAAAAGATATCTTTGACTCAGTAAGTAATATGGAATCGCAGATTGGTGATTTATACCGTCAGCTTGGTGAGTTAAAACAGCATTTGGCAGAGGTTCTGGAAGAGAACAATGCATTAAAGCTGGAAAATGAGCATATAAGACGCCGTCTGGATCAAACCATTGGTAAAAAAGATCCAACCATTAAGAAGAGCGGTAAGGGAAACAGCAATCAGGCACAGGGTGATAAAAATGTGGTCGACATCGGTGAAGGCTACGACAACCTTGCCCGCCTTTATCAGGAAGGCTTCCATATCTGCAACCTGCATTTCGGAAGCCCCCGCAAAGAGGATTGCTTATTCTGCCTATCCTTTCTTAATAAAAAATAATTGGCAGCCTTCCTTAATTGGGAAGGCTATTTTTATAATGTTAAACGCCAAATGGTCATCACGACCAGGGCGATGGAACATATGCGTATGGAGGAAGTATCTATAATGGTTAATTTACGAGAAGATGAACGATTGGATTATTTGCTGGCAGAGGATTTAAGGATTATCCAGAGCCCGAATGTATTTTCCTTTTCACTGGACGCTGTATTGCTTGCAAGGTTTGTCTGGGTGCCAATCCAAAAAGGTAAGATTGTCGACCTGTGCAGCGGCAACGGGGTAATTCCATTGTTTTTAAGCGCAAGGACGAAGGGGACAATCACCGGGGTAGAGATCCAGGAGCGCTTGTACGATATGGCAGTCCGCAGTATTGAATATAATAATCTAGACAATCGGTTACATATGATCCATGGTGATCTCAAGGATGCGCCTAAAGAGCTCGGCTATGAGAAGTATGATGTCGTAACATGCAATCCTCCTTATTTCCTTACACCTTCAAAGGAAGAAATAAATATGAATGAACACCTTGCGATTGCGCGTCATGAGATCCTTTGCACACTTGAGGATGCGATTAAATCATCAAGCCAGCTTGTGAAGCAGGGCGGCAAGGTTGCCTTTGTCCACCGTCCAGGCAGATTGATCGATATCATCGAAATCATGAGGAAATACCGGCTCGAGCCTAAGCGGATCCAGTTTGTTTATCCTAAGGCCGGGAAGGAAGCAAATACTCTTTTGGTAGAGGCAATCAAGGATGGAAGTCCTGAGCTTAAAATTCTTGAGCCTTTGACGGTCTATGATGAAAATAATGAGTATACCCCAGTGATCAAAGAAATGTTATATGGAAGTAAATAAGCAAACAGAAACGGGTGATTTACATGCAACAGCAGAAAAGCTTTGAACGGGAGCACGAAAAAGGGATTCTTTACCTCGTGCCGACTCCTATCGGGAACCTTGAGGACATGACATTCAGGGCGATTAGAATCATGAAGGAAGCCGATTGGATTGCGGCGGAGGATACGAGGAATACGAAAAAGCTATGTAATTATTTTGAGATTGAAACGCCCGTTACCAGCTATCATGAACATAATAAGGAAAGCAGCGGATTTAAATTGATTGAACGGATCAAAGAGGGAGCAAAAGTCGCACTTGTCAGTGATGCGGGAATGCCAACCATTTCCGATCCAGGCACGGAGCTGGTGGCCGAGGCAATCGCCGAGGGACTGACTGTCGTACCGCTTCCAGGTGCGAACGCGGCTTTGACAGCTTTGATTGCCTCTGGCATTATTCCTCAGCCGTTCTACTATTACGGGTTTCTCCAAAGGAGCAAAAAGGATAAGAAAAAGGAACTTGAGCTGCTGGCAAAACAGACGGCAACCATCGTTCTCTATGAATCCCCCCATCGTTTGAAGGAAACGCTGTCGCTGATGCTTGAGGGACTTGGCGATCGAAAAATGGTCCTTTGTCGTGAACTGACGAAGAAATATGAGGAGTTCATAAGGGGAACGGTTGCTGAAGCATTGGCATGGGCAGAGGAAGAAGAAGTCCGCGGCGAATTTGTATTGATCATCGAAGGGGCCTCTCCTGATTCAATTTCCGAAGCAGAAAACCAATGGTGGGAAAGATTAAGCATTGAAGAACATGTTGAACATTATATATCCAAAGAACAAATGAACTCTAAGGATGCAATCAAACAAGCAGCGAAAGATAGGGGCATGCAAAAGAGAGAGGTTTACCAGGCGTATCATATTAAAGAATAGTGCGGAAACTGACATATAAAAAAGGCCGTGGATTGTCCACGGCCTTGAGTATTAGAATTAAGCTTTTACAGGTTCGAAGCTTCCCTGGATTTCTTGTAGAAGCTGTTCAGCACCTTCACGGCTAAGGATAAGCTTGCCGCCTGCCAATGTGATATTGTTATCAGAAACTTCACCAGTGATATGGCAAGTCATGTTAGGCTTGTACTTCTTAAGGATGATGCGGTCATCATCAACATAAATTTCCAAAGCATCCTTTTCTGCGATGCCAAGAGTCCTTCTAAGTTCGATTGGAATTACCACACGGCCAAGCTCATCAACTTTACGAACAATACCAGTAGATTTCATTTTTTAATCTCCTCTCATTTCCCCATCTATTAAGTTCGTCATTTTTCGACATTTTTCTCTTATTGGTTTTATAATACCAAGGATTCCAATAACCGTCAATTATTTTATTTTTCTTGTATTAGCAAATTTTAACACAATGCGAAAACCTTTTCATATCAAGGGTTATGGACGAGAAATGCAAGAAGGAATAAGGAATGGTGCAGTTATCTCGAAATGAGGATAATGGAAAAATATTATTGGGGTAATAGTATTCAACGCATAATTCGACAAAATTCTACAATCTCATTCGACAAAATGTCACAATTTCGACAAACTCTTAATGGAATGTACATTATTTTATTAACAGGTATATTCTATTTGTGGATTTGGTTATGATTTTATTATGCAGAATATCAAACTTTCACTTTATAAATCGGCTTTTATGCTCCTGCCCAATAAATAAAGGCGGAGCTTTTTTGATAACGACGCGTCCACAATGAATCTCACTGACAAAATACGTAAACTTTATAGGGAGAATGTCCGTAGTGGACAATTTTTTTAAAAGAAACCCTCTTTTTCCTGATTGATTAAAAAGCGAATGTCGAAACCATGGATAACGCTCTTTTGTTTTACATTAAAGTGTTATGAATCCAGGGGCATTAGCTGTTATAATAACTACTATTAGAATGAACTAGCAGTTTTAGCTAAGGAGGATCTTCATGGAAGAGAAATTGAAAACCTTTTATCTTACAACCCCGATTTATTATCCGAGCGGCAATTTACATATTGGCCATGCTTATACGACAGTAGCAGGCGATGCAATGGCACGCTATAAAAGACTGCGCGGCTATGATGTCATGTATTTGACAGGAACCGATGAGCACGGTCAAAAAATCCAGCGCAATGCCGAGGCAAAAGGCATCACTCCGCAGCAATATGTTGATGAAATCGTCGAAGGCATCCAGGAGCTTTGGGGCAAGCTGGATATTTCCTACAATGATTTTATCCGTACGACTCAGGACCGCCACAAACAGATTGTCGAGAACATTTTTGCCCAACTGCTTGAACAGGGTGATATCTATCTTGATCAATACGAAGGGTGGTACTGTACTCCATGCGAATCCTTCTATACTGACAGACAACTTGAAGATGGAAACTGCCCGGATTGCGGCCGCCCTGTCGAAAAGGTTAAAGAAGAGTCGTATTTCTTTAAAATGAGCAAATACGCAGACAGGCTGCTGAAATATTATGAAGAGAATCCTGACTTCATCCAGCCAGAATCCCGTAAAAATGAAATGATCAATAACTTCATTAAACCTGGACTTGAGGATTTGGCCGTTTCACGGACAACGTTTGACTGGGGTGTAAAAGTCCCTGGCGACCCTAAGCATGTTATTTATGTGTGGATCGATGCGTTGTCAAACTATATTACAGCTCTTGGCTATGGAACAGATGATGACTCCAAGTACTTGAATTACTGGCCGGCAGATGTCCACCTGGTCGGCAAGGAAATTGTCCGTTTCCATACCATTTACTGGCCAATCATGCTGATGGCGCTTGACCTGCCGCTTCCTAAAAAGGTTTTTGCCCATGGCTGGCTTTTGATGAAGGATGGAAAAATGTCGAAATCCAAGGGGAATGTAGTCGACCCAGTGACACTGATTGACCGCTACGGTCTTGATGCGCTTCGCTACTACCTGCTTCGTGAAGTTCCATTTGGTTCTGATGGAGTGTTCACTCCTGAAGGTTTTGTCGAAAGGATCAACTTTGACCTTGCGAATGACCTTGGAAACCTATTGAACAGAACAGTTGCGATGATCAATAAGTATTTCGACGGTGAAATTCCAGCGTACAATGGCTCTGAAGGGGAATATGAAAAGCAACTGCTTGAAATGAATAAAGAGACGGTCCGAAAGTACGAAGAGGCAATGGAGAAGATGGAATTTTCCGTGGCACTTACTTCCGTATGGCAATTGATCAGCCGCTGCAATAAATTCATCGATGAAACACAGCCTTGGGTACTGGCGAAGGATGAAGAAAAGAAGGCTGAACTTTCTAATGTAATGGTCCACCTTTCTGAGTCATTGAGAAGAGTGGCTGTACTATTGAAGCCATTTCTGACAAGGACACCGGATAAAATTTTCGCCCAGTTGAATGTCGCCACCGAAACGCTTCAGTCTTGGGAAAGCCTTGAAGAGTTTGGCCAGATTCCAGCCGGAACGAAGGTCGTTCAGGGTGAACCAATCTTCCCTAGACTTGAATTGAAGGATGAAGTGGAATTCATCAAGGAAAAAATGCAAGGTTCTGCTCCGGCTGCGGCACCTGTGGAAGAAGAGAAACCGGAACCTCAGGATGAAATCACAATTGATGACTTCATGAAGGTTGAGCTGCGTGTAGCAAAGGTTGTTCATGCAGAGCCTGTTAAAAAGGCGGATAAACTGCTGAAGCTTCAACTGGACCTTGGTTATGAAAAGCGTCAGGTTGTTTCCGGCATCGCGAAGTACTATAAACCGGAAGACCTTGTCGGCAAAAAGGTAATCTGCGTGACAAACCTGAAGCCGGTCAAACTTCGCGGGGAGCTTTCCGAGGGAATGATTCTTGCAGGGGAAAAAGATGGTGTCATGTCATTGGCAACAGTTGATGACTCATTATCAGTAGGTGCGAAAGTAAAATAAAATCTTTTAGACCTGGAAATGTTTCATGTGTAACATTTTCAGGTTTTTTGTGTTAAAAAGGCAATTTTTTTAGAAGAGTGATTTATGATAGGGAAGAGAGACAGTTAGCAAGCATTCCCGACACCTGTCGGGTTTTTATGAAACCGAATTCAAAAATTTGACCTGGACATTGAAAAAAAGTTATGATATCGACACAACTTCACAATAATAAGAACATCACAGTGATCCTATTCTGCTGAATGTCAGGAATCACTAGAATGAAACTGCAGAGTAATGCTGCAAAGGAGTTTTAACATGCTTTTTGATACACATGTACACTTAAATGCAGAACAATTCAATGATGATCTCCAGGAGGTTATTGACCGGGCGCTTGCTGAGGGTGTCACGAACATGGTTGTTGTCGGGTTCGATGAGGCGACGATCAAGAAAGCGATAGAACTGGCTGAAGGCTATGATTTTATCTATGCAAGTGTAGGGTGGCATCCAGTCGATGCGATTGATATGACACAGGAGCATCTGGACTGGCTGAAAGAACTGTCCAGCCATCCGAAAGTAGTCGCACTCGGGGAAATGGGCCTTGATTATTACTGGGACAAGTCACCTAAGGACATCCAGAAAGAGGTCTTCCGAAAACAAATCAGGCTGGCAAAAGAAGTGAATCTTCCTATTATCATACATAATCGTGATGCAACAGCAGACATAGTTGAAATTTTAAAGGAAGAGAACGCCGGGGAAGTAGGCGGAATCATGCATTGCTATAGCGGCAGTGTGGAAACCGCGCTGGAATGTATCGATATGAACTTCTATATTTCGCTTGGCGGACCGGTTACGTTCAAAAACGCGAAGAAACCAAAGGAAGTGGCAGAATCGATTCCAATGGATCGACTGTTGGTTGAAACAGATTGCCCTTACCTGACGCCGCATCCATATCGCGGAAAAAGAAATGAACCAGCGTATGTAAAATTGGTGGCCGAACAAATTGCAGAACTGAAAGGGTTAACACTCGAGGAAGTTGCAGGCGAAACAGCCAAAAATGCAAAAAAATTATTCGGCATAAAGTGATAAGGAATGTTGTCGATTTTTCAATAAGGTTGTCCAAACTTTTTCTGTTTCTAAAAAGTTCTACATGTCTCACTGGCGACATAGGATAACCGTGTCGATAACTCTTGCTTTTCTTTTTATGGAGCATCTTGCATAATAGGGACTACGTTTGGGGCAAGGGTGTCTGGGTTGACAAGTCGGCAACAATATCTTTATAATCACTCCGAGAAGAGGAGGCGTTTTTCATCGTGATTAATAGTATGAAAAACCTGTTTTCCAAGACTTTGAGTAAAAAGAAACTGGTGATTTTTTCTGCTAGTTTCCTAGTTTTTGCTGCTGCTCTTGGGTTCTTCATGTATGAAGGGACCAAAAAGACAGTTGCATTGACGCTGGATGGCGAAGAAAGAGTCATTAAAACACATGCAAATACTATCCAAGATCTATTTAATGATCTCAAAATCTCACTACGCTCAGAGGATTATTTATCACTGGCGGCAAACACAGAGGTGAAGAACAACCTCTCGATTGTGTGGAAGCCGGCAAAACAGGTAGAGCTAATACAAGATCAGGAAAAGAAAACGTATTGGACAGCAGCCGATACGGTAGAGGACTTCCTGAAAGAACAGAATATCGTTTTAAATGAACACGACAAGTTAAACCTAAACCCAGACGCTAAGTTAAAGCAAGATTTGAAGATTGCCATTCAAAGAGCTTTCCCGCTTAAGCTTGTAGTTGGCGGAAAAGAACAAGATGTATGGTCGACTTCGACTACGGTCGCTGACTTTTTATCACAGCAAGGAATCACACTGAACGAAATGGACCGTGTTGAGCCTGCGTTAAAGCAGAACGTCACAAAAGATGCCGTGATTAATGTTATTCGAGTTGAAAAAGTCACCGATGTAGTGGAAGAACCAATTAGCTATGCAGTCGTTACGAAAAATGACAGCAAACTGGAAAAAGGGAAACAGAAAGTCGTAACAGAAGGCCAGGAAGGCTTGCTTTCCAAGGAATATGAAGTCATCCTTGAAAATGGCAAGGAAGTTTCAAGAAAACTGGTCAGTGAAAAGAAACTGAAAGAGAAACAGGATAAAGTCGTGGCAATGGGAACGAAGGTCATCGTAGCTCAAGTTTCCCGTGGCTCAAGTGAACCGGCAGGTAAGGAGTTTTACGTTACTTCTACAGCGTACACCGCTAACTGTAACGGCTGCTCCGGTTACACGGCTACTGGAATCAATTTGCGGGCCAACCCTAACATCAAGGTCATTGCAGTAGATCCAAGAGTTATTCCTTTAGGTACCAAAGTTTATGTGGAAGGCTATGGCTATGCAATAGCTGCCGATAAAGGATCAGCCATCAAAGGCAATAAGATCGATGTCTTTTTCGCATCAAAAGCAGATGCATACCGTTGGGGCCGTAAAACCGTCAAAATCAAAATCCTGAATTAATTTATGGATGCAGGGGAATCTTCCTCTGCATTTTTGTTTTTTCATTTTACGTTTAAGGTATAATAAGAAAAGCGTAATCGCTTAAAAACTTTACACCTATATAGACGATTATATTTCAAAAATGTTTCATTTATTTCAAAGAAAATTTATTTCTTTTTAATTTCTAAGAGAAATCTTATCCATTTGAAGATGAATGAGTTCGAGTACGGAGGAATCATGAAGTTAAAAGAAATCATTGTAGTTGAGGGCAAGGATGATACAACGGCGATCAGGCGTGCTGTTGACGCAGATACAATTGAAACGAATGGATCGGCGATCAATGCCGAAACCATTGAACGGATTCGGAATGCCCATGAAAAGCGGGGTGTGATTGTTTTTACCGACCCTGATTTTCCGGGTGAAAAAATCCGCAAGACCATTTCAGAGCAGGTTACAGGGTGCAAGCACGCATTTATTCCAAAGGAATTGGCTAAGCCAAAATCCGGGAGAGGACTTGGTGTTGAGCATGCATCTCCAGAAGTGATCCGTGAAGCGCTGAAGGATGCTCAGGTAATGGATGCAGAAGCAGTTGAAGAGATTACCCAGGAGGACTTGATTGTTGCGGGTCTGGTTGGCGGTCCTGGTTCCAGGGAGAGGCGTGAAAAGCTTGGAAGGCTGCTGAAGATCGGATATACAAATGGCAAGCAGCTGCACAAGCGCCTGATGATGTTTCAGGTGCAAAGACAGGATTTTGCCGATGCGCTGGCAGAAATCCTTAAGGAGGAACAAAATGCATAAAGATATTGCAACCCCGATGAGAACGAAGGAAATACTTAATAAATACGGCTTTTCATTTAAGAAGAGCCTGGGACAGAACTTTTTGATCGATACGAATATCCTGAACCGCATCGTCGACCATGCTGAATTGACCGACCATAGCGGTACCATTGAAATTGGACCTGGAATCGGCGCATTGACAGAGCAGCTGGCGAAAAGAGCTGAAAAGGTGGTTGCTTTTGAAATTGACCAGCGTTTGCTGCCGATTTTGGAGGATACACTCTCACCTTATCCAAACGTAAAAGTTATCCATAGTGATGTACTGAAAGCCGATGTTCAAGCTGTGATGAAAGAGGAATTTGGGGAACAAAACGACGTTATGGTCGTGGCCAACCTACCGTATTACGTGACAACGCCTATCCTGATGAAGCTGCTTGAGGAAAGGCTGCCAATCAGGGGCATCGTCTGCATGCTTCAAAAGGAAGTGGGCGACAGGATTTCGGCCAAGCCAGGAACGAAGGAATATGGTTCACTGTCCATTGCCGTCCAGTATTATACGAAGGCCGAAACTGTGATGATTGTTCCGAAAACGGTCTTTATGCCACAGCCTAACGTAGATTCAGCGGTCATAAGATTAACATTGCATGATGAACCGCCTGTGAAGGTGAAGGACGAGAAATTCTTTTTCCATGTCACCAGATCAAGTTTTGCCCAGCGCCGTAAAACCATCCTGAATAACCTGACTAGCCAGCTGCCGGATGGAAAGCAGAAGAAAGAAAGTATACAAGCAGCGCTCCAGCAGGCAGGAGTGGAAGAGTCGCGACGTGGAGAAACTCTCACGATAGAAGAATTCGCGCAATTGAGCAATGCGCTGTATCCGTATTTTCATTAAAATAAGCAATGCTCTCACAGCTGTCCCTAAAGTCCGAGATGTTCGGACTTTTTTCTTTTTGTAATGGTTTATATCATAGTGTCCGAAATCCAGCCCTAACCACTCCATTCAGAAAGCACATGTCTATGGGTATTTGCATATTTTATGTAAGAATACCACTTAGCGCAGCCTGTGTGCGGGGCAATTGGAGTGAGGATGATGAATATTAACCTCATGGATATCGTCGGCAGGGTTTCGCATCAATGCGATATTATGTTCCGGGTTATCGATATCAGAGAGAAACATGGCAAAAAAATCGCGATATTATATGGTGAGGATTTCCGGTTGATTGCGGATGCGCCCTATGAAGATCTAATTAAAATCGATCCGAGTATGCGCATGAGGCTGACAAAGGAATTCCGGTCACTTGAAGAACAGTCATATAAGCTATTCAGGCAGGATGTGGATCTATTACAGCAAAAGCAGGAGTATGAGACCACTGAGGGCTACAGCAAGTCATATAACTACTTTCAGATGCCTGGGAAGGTGCTCCATATTGATGGAGATCCGAATTATTTAAAAAAGTGCCTGACCCTTTATGAGAAAGTCGGAGTCCCGGTGTATGGATTCCATTGCAATGAAAAAGAAATGCCGGACAAAGTCGGAATGCTGATTGATTATTATCGGCCTGATATTTTGGTCATCACCGGGCATGATGCCTATTCAAAGTCTAAAGGGACTATGGATGATATCAATGCTTATCGCCACTCCAAGCATTTTGTCCAGACAGTGAGAGAGGCAAGAAAGAAAATCCCCCATTTGGACCAGCTTGTCATTTTCGCTGGCGCTTGCCAGTCACATTTTGAGTCATTGATCCACGCTGGTGCCAATTTTGCCAGTTCCCCTTCAAGAGTTAATATCCATGCGCTTGATCCGGTCTATATCGTCGCTAAGATCAGCTTTACACCGTTCATGGAGCGCATTAATGTGTGGGATGTCCTTCGCAATACATTAACTGGCGATAAGGGACTTGGCGGCATCGAAACAAAGGGAGTATTAAGGACAGGAATGCCATATAATAAAAATTCGTCGGACTGAATAAAATACGGTCCGGCGTTTTTTATTATTTTGTACATATTTTATCGCATTAAAGGCTACGCTAAAATTGTTGAAATTTAGAAGAAAAAGAAGTCCGAAATATATTGACTTTTAAATTTAAGTACTGTTATAATTTATGTTTTTGTTTGACTAAATAGTGTCAGCGTGTTATACTTTACACAGTGAGGTGGACCGAATGCCAAAAACATTATCGGATATCAAAAAAGCGCTTGATTCAAACTTAGGAAAAAGACTCATGCTAAAGGCCAACGGAGGACGGAGAAAGACGATTGAACGTTCTGGCGTGTTAGCGGAAACTTATCCTTCTGTTTTCGTCATTGAGCTTGACCAGGATGAAAATGCTTTTGAACGTGTTTCGTACAGCTACGCAGATGTTTTAACTGAAACAGTGGAAATTACCTTCTTTGAAGATACAACAGGATCAATAGCTTTGAGCTGATTTTTGGCTCAATGCAGTACAGGCAGTCAACTTTCGGGTTAGCTGCTTTTTATTTTGTCCAATTTTGCTATCGGAAGGATAAATAAGGCGCACATGAAAACTTCTTCTTTTAAAAATACTAAGGTAACCGCGGTGGTGAAAGGAGATGGTAGTAATGGGCAGAAGAAGAGGGATTATGTCTGAAAGGTTGAAGGAAGAGCTTGCGAAAGAACTTGGCTTCTATGATGTCGTCCAGAATGAAGGATGGGGCGGCATAAAGGCCAAGGATGCAGGTAACATGGTAAAGCGAGCAATTGAGCTGGCCGAACAGCAGCTTGCGAACCAAAACCGCTGACCCAGATGAATATTCTTTAGAAACTGCCACACAGCTGTTTTCACAGTTGCCAATAAAATTCAGATCCATCGCGGCGCCGGGGCTTATGCTCCGGCTTTTTTTATGGATAAAAAGGTGTACAGCTTCCATGTATCCTACTGCAATTCTAATTCTTTGTGAATTTACTGTATTCGCCATAATGCAAATGATAAAATAAAGGAATGTTTCTTACAGGGGAGTCTTACTTATTTTACTCAGAGAGTATTGTTTTAGATTAGACAATTGTCCAGCTCCACTGGTCGGCCCTCCGTGGCATACGATGTGCTAGACCCGCCAGCCACAGGACGTGGCGCTTTAGGCGGGCAGCGCTAGTCGGGGCTGACCAAGGCGCTTGCGCTTTTCTTTTCTTTTTGTGGTAAAATAGGACAAAATGTGGAATTCGTTTAAAGTAGGTGGAAGTAGTGAAGGTATTAGTGAAGGCGCCGGCAAAAATCAATTTGTCGCTGGATGTTTTGCATAAACGTCCGGATGGTTACCATGAGGTGGAAATGGTGATGACCACGATTGATTTGGCTGATCGCATCGAACTTAGTTTACTAGAAGAAGACAGGATCGTGATCCATTCCCATAATCGGTTTGTTCCAGATGACCAAAGGAATCTTGCTTACCAGGCAGCTCACCTTTTGAAGGAGAGGTTCCAGGTGAAGCAAGGTGTCCTTATTGGCATTGAGAAGACTATCCCTGTGGCAGCAGGGCTTGCTGGCGGCAGCAGTGACGCAGCGGCGACATTAAGAGGATTGAATAAGCTATGGAAGCTTGGTCTATCATTGGACGAGCTGGCAGTGCTGGGTGCGGAAATTGGCTCAGATGTTTCTTTCTGTGTGTACGGAGGAACAGCGCTGGCGACAGGCAGAGGGGAAATAATCGAGGAATTGCCGGCGCCGCCGACGTGCTGGGTTGTATTGGCGAAACCGTTTATCGGTGTATCGACTGCGGAGGTGTATCGCCGCCTTAATGTAGAAAAGATTCAGCATCCGCCTACAAAGCAAATGATCTCCGCTATTGAAAATGGAGATTTCCATGGAGTCTGCAATAGTGTCGGAAATGTTTTGGAAGATGTGACTCTTTCGCTATATCCCGAGGTAGCACAAATCAAGGATCAAATGAAGCGATTCGGTGCTGATGCTGTCTTGATGAGCGGAAGCGGTCCGACGGTATTCAGCCTCGTAGCACATGATTCGCGAATGCATCGAATTTATAACGGTCTGCGAGGGTTTTGTGACCAGGTATTTGCAGTGAGAATGTTAGGAGAGCGCCATACCCTTGATTAAATCCGTATAATGGTGGTATATTAACCTTAAATATTCGGATTTTGGAGGTTCTTGAATGAAATTTAGACGCAGCGAGCGTTTGATCGATATGACGACTTATTTACTGGAACATCCGCGCCAATTGGTACCGTTAACCTATTTTGCCGAAAAGTATGGTTCAGCAAAGTCCTCGATCAGTGAAGATCTCGGAATCATCAAAGAAACATTTGAACAGCGGGGAATCGGTGTCCTTCAGACTGTGCCAGGCGCTGCCGGCGGAGTCAAGTTCCATGTCCATGTCAGTGAGGAAAAAGCCCGAAAGGTAATCGATGAACTGTGTAACGTAATGGCAAGTCCTGATCGATTGCTGCCAGGCGGTTATCTCTACATGAATGATATTCTGGGAAATCCAGCTATTGTGCAGGAAGTCGGAAGGCTGCTCGCTTCTGCTTTTGCTGATAAGGATATTGAAGTTGTCATGACTGTGGCGACAAAGGGGATTCCGATCGCTTACGCAGTCGCAAGCCACTTGAATGTTCCAGTCGTGATTGTCAGAAGGGATAGCAAAGTGACGGAAGGGTCGACGGTAAGCATCAACTATGTTTCGGGTTCTTCAAAAAGGATCCAGACGATGGTGCTATCAAAGCGCAGCCTTGCAGAGGGTTCGAAGGTTCTAATTGTCGATGACTTCATGAAAGCAGGCGGCACCGTTAATGGCATGATCAACTTGCTTGAAGAGTTCAATGCGGAGTTAGCGGGAATAGCTGTACTGGTTGAATCGGAGAATATCGAAGAAAGACTTGTCGATGAGTATCTCTCACTCGTACGTCTTTCAGATGTAGAAGTAAAAGAACGTAAAATTACCGTGAGTGAAGGAAATTACTTCGCTCGCAGAGAATAATTGTTCATATAAAAATAGATGGGGTGACAATATGAATATTGTACAGACTTCAAATGCGCCTGCCGCAATTGGTCCATATTCGCAAGGTGTGGTTGTGAACAATCTTTTCTACAGCTCTGGCCAGATTCCTCTGACTCCAGAGGGTGTAATGGTGGAGGGAGATATCCAGGCCCAGACGCATCAGGTATTCAAAAACCTGAAAGCTGTTCTTGAGGCTGCAGGTGCTTCACTTGAAACAGTCGTAAAAGCAACTGTCTTCATCAAAAATATGGATGAATTCGCTCAATTGAATGAAGTGTATGGGGAGTATTTCAGTACACATAAGCCAGCACGCTCAACAGTAGAAGTGGCAAGACTGCCAAAGGATGCCCTGGTGGAAATCGAAGTAGTAGCGCTCGTTAAATAACGGGCGTTTTTTTTATTGTTGAAAGAGTGGAGATAAACATCTGGAGGGGACCGAATACAATCACAAGAAGTGGCAACTTGTGCCCGTGAAAAGAGAAAAACCAGTTTAACGGTCACAAGAAGGGTCAACATGTGCCCGTGAAAAGAGAAAAACCAGTTTAACGGGCACAATACTCCCGTTATAGGTACCCTTATATTTAGTAACTGCACTTATGGACTACATACAAACCGGGTTCCAAATTGCATCTATCAATTTTTGCTCTTATAACACTTACAATACAAAACTTTTTCCGGATAAAAATATATGAACAGGGATCAAAATCTAGAAGAATCTTATAAGATTTTTCCGCATCGTCAATAGCCAAAAAAGCCTATTTTACAAAGGTAAATTGGCTTGCAAAGGCTTTCTCCATGAAAAAGTTCACAATTTTGCCCTATTTTTTCAAAAAAATTTTCTTGTAAAAGAAGGAGATTTGATTTCGACGTGGAATTATTTAACTAGAATTTTATCTATTTGTAAAGGTGGTGAACAGAATGGAAGTAACTGACGTAAGATTACGCCGCGTTAATACAGATGGACGGATGAGAGCGATCGCTTCCATCACGCTTGACAACGAGTTTGTTGTACATGATATCAGGGTGATTGATGGAAACAACGGCCTATTTGTTGCAATGCCTAGTAAGCGCACTCCTGATGGCGAGTTCCGTGATATCGCACATCCGATCAATTCGGGTACACGCGGAAAGATCCAGGATGCTGTACTGGCAGAGTACCACCGTTTAGGTGAATTAGAAGTTGAATTCGAAGAAGCTGGAGCTTCCTAGAATATATAAGTGCATAACATCAAGAGCCTGCTGCATAAGTTAGGCTCTTTTTTATTTCCCCAGTTTGTCCGCTGGCTAAACCTGTTTTTATGAAAATTTCTCCATTTATTTTGAAAAATACTCTCCCCCCTAAACTGACAAATAATTGTACTTGTTCTTCTATTCTTGAAATGGCTGGCTATTTAAGATATATTCGTAATGGATAAAAAGGTAAATTGGAGGCCTGCTAATGTCTAATCGTTATGCAATCATTTTAGCTGCCGGTCAGGGAACAAGAATGAAGTCTAAATTGTATAAAGTTCTTCACCCTGTATGCGGCAAGCCAATGGTACAGCATGTAATTGACCAGGTGAAAAGTCTTGATATAAACGAAATCGTGACCATTGTCGGTCATGGAGCAGAAAAAGTGAAAGATCAGCTAGGTGAGCACAGCCAGTATGCCCTTCAGGCTGAACAGCTGGGTACAGCTCATGCTGTGCAGCAGGCAGGGGATATGCTTGCAGACAAAGAGGGAGTCACAATCGTTGTTTGCGGTGATACTCCGCTGATCAAGGCTGAAACAATGGAAGCTCTTTTCAAGCATCATGAAGAGACAAATGCTAAAGCAACCATTCTGACGGCGAGGGCGGAAGACCCGACTGGATACGGCCGTATCGTCCGAAATGCAGAGGGCTTTGTCGAGAAAATCGTTGAGCATAAGGATGCGAACGAGCAGGAACGAAGCATCAATGAAATCAATACGGGTACATATTGCTTCGACAATAAAATGCTATTCGAGGCGATCCAGAATGTATCAAATGATAATGTCCAGGGAGAATACTATCTTCCGGATGTCATCGAAATCCTGAAGAACGAAGGCGAAATCGTATCTGCCTATGTGACGGGTAACTTCGCGGAGACGCTTGGTGTCAATGACCGCGTCGCTCTTGCTGAAGCTGAACGCACGATGAAAAAGCGGATTAATGAGTATCATATGCGCAATGGCGTATCAATTATTGATCCCGATAACACATATATTGGACCAGATGTGAAGATTGGACAGGATACGGTTATTTTCCCGGGAACAATGCTTTCTGGCGGAACAGTCATCGGTTCTGATTGCCAGATTGGACCTAATACTGAAATCAGCAGCTGCGAGATTGGAAATAATACAGTTATCCGCCAATCAGCGGCCTTTGAAAGCAAGATTGGCTCCGAAGTCAATATTGGGCCTTTCGCACATATCAGGCCTGAATCTGATATCCATGATGAAGTGAAGATCGGCAATTTTGTCGAAATTAAGAAAGCGGTATTTGGCAAAGGAAGTAAAGCTTCCCACCTTAGCTATATCGGTGATGCAGAAGTTGGTGCTGATGTGAATATCGGCTGCGGCTCGATCACAGTGAATTATGATGGCAAAAACAAGTTCCTGACCAAGATTGAAGACGGCGTATTCATCGGCTGTAACTCCAATCTTGTTGCACCAGTGACGATTGGAAAAGGCGCATATGTAGCAGCCGGTTCCACGATCACGGAAGATGTTCCAGGTGAAGCACTTGCCCTTGCACGTGCTCGTCAAGTCAACAAAGAAGATTATGTAGGGAAAATGAACGTAAAGAAATAAGAGTCTTGGAGGTCCATAATGTCAAACCAGTATCTTGACCCAAATTTGAAGGTTTTTTCACTGAACTCAAATGTTGAACTTGCCCAGGAAATTGCGAAGGTAATCGGGGTAGAGCTAGGGAAATGCTCTGTATCCCAGTTCAGCGACGGAGAAATCCAGATCAACATTGAAGAAAGCATTCGTGGCTGCGATGTTTATGTCATCCAGTCAACTAGCTCTCCGGTAAATGAGAACATCATGGAATTGCTGATCATGATTGATGCATTGAAGCGTGCATCAGCAAAAACAATCAATATTGTTATGCCTTATTACGGTTATGCAAGGCAGGATCGTAAAGCACGCGCGCGTGAGCCAATCACGGCTAAGCTTGTGGCGAACCTGCTCGAGACTGCTGGCGCTACTCGCGTAATCACGCTTGATCTTCACGCTCCGCAAATTCAGGGTTTCTTTGATATTCCAATCGATCACTTGATGGGTGTGCCGATTCTTGCTGACCACTTCAAGAGCAAAGAACTGAACGGTGACGTTGTCATCGTATCTCCAGACCATGGCGGAGTTACACGTGCAAGAAAGATGGCTGAAAGATTGAAAGCACCGATTGCGATCATCGATAAGCGCCGTCCGAAGCCAAATGTGGCTGAAGTCATGAACATCGTTGGTAATATTGAAGGCAAGGTTGCCATTTTGATTGACGATATTATTGATACTGCAGGAACGATTACATTGGCTGCCAATGCTTTGGTTGAAAATGGTGCACTCGAAGTTTACGCTTGCTGTACACACCCTGTCTTGTCAGGACCTGCGATTGAGCGTATTGAAAACTCCAAGATTAAAGAACTGGTTGTGACAAATTCAATCGCGCTTGCTGAAGAAAAGCGCGTTGAAAAAATCCACCAGCTGTCAGTTGCGCCATTAATCGGGGAAGCAATTATCCGCGTCCACGAAGAGCAATCTGTCAGCACACTTTTTGATTAATTTTTAAATGAAATAACAGGCTTGCCAACTGGCAAGCCTACTCTTGTTTTTCTTTGTTTTATGTTAGTAGATGAGAACGAGGCGCTTGCACATCCTGCTTTTGAGAAAGCAGGTACAAAGCTGTCAAGAAAAGCTCGTTATTGTGACAGGTTTGGAGGAAAGAGGTCGGAAAGTTGTCAAGAAAAGCTCGTTATTGTGACAGCTTTTGAGGAAGCAGGGTCAAAGTTGTCAAGAAAAACTGGTTATTGTGACAGGTTTCAAGGAAGCAGGTACAAAGCTGTCAAAAAAAGCTCGTAATTGTGACAGGTTTGGAGGAAGCAGGGTCAAAGTTGTCAAGAAAAGCTCGTAATTGTGACAGCTTTTGAGGAAGCAGGTACAAAGCTGTCAAGAAAAGCTCGTAATTGTGACAGGTTTGGAGGAAAGAGGGCCAAAGCTGTCAAGAAAAGCTCGTAATTGTGACAGGTTTGGAGGAAAGAGGGCCAAAGCTGTCAAGAAAAGCCCGTAATTGTGACAGGTTTCAAGGAAACAGGGCCAAAGCTGTCAAGAAAAGCTCGTAATTGTGACAGGTTTGGAGGAAACAGGTCCAAAGTTGTCAAAAAAAGCTCATTATTGAGACAGCTTTTGAAGAGAAGAGACCCAAGCTGTCAAGAACCCGTAGCAAATTCCTGAGGAAAAGCGAAGCACCTGGAACGAAAATCAACAGCCGTGTTAAAAGGCTCAAAAAGTAAAACGTTTAGACCTTCCTGTTTTGGGGCATTTTTTATATAGACAAGAACTTACGAAATAGGAAGGGGACAAAACCATGAGTGCAACATTGAAAGCAAATGAGCGAACAGGTACTCAACGTTCTAGCCTGAGGAAGTTACGCCAGGAGGGCAATATTCCGGCAGTGGTCTATGGAAGGACTACAGATAGCAAGTCCATTTATGTGGACAGCATCGAGTTTGTGAAGACCATCCGTGAAAATGGCCGAAATGGTGTCATTTCACTTGATGTAGGGGGCAGCCAGCATAGTGTCATGCTGACGGATTACCAGGAAGACCATATCAAGAATGAAATTCTTCATGCTGATTTCCTTGTGGTTGATAAAAGCTCCAAGGTACATGCAAGCGTAAGGGTTAATCTCGTTGGAGATGCTGCAGGTGTCAAGGATGGCGGCGTCCTTCAGCAGCCGATCCATGAAGTGAACATCACAGCGACTCCAGGCAATATCCCTGAGACCATTGATGTGGATATCACAAACCTGCAAGTTAATGAAAACTTGACACTTGCTGATATCAAAACAGGAAATTATGAAATTAATGATGACGAAAATACGGTAGTCGTCTCAATCCTTCCTCCTAAAGTGGAAGAAGAAATCAACTCCGGCGAAGAACAAGAACCAGGAGAGCCTGAAAATGAAGAAGGAAGAGAAACAAAAGCGAGCGAAGAATAAAGCATCATCAGACGTAGCCTGAAAAGGGTTACGTCTTTTGCGGTTTTCATGTACAGTAGAAATAAAGATTCTTTCTGGTTTCCCTGAAAGAATAAGATATGCGTTTGGTTAGGGGTGTGGAAAGTGAAGTTATTTGTTGGACTTGGGAATCCAGGGAGGCAATACGATAAAACAAGGCACAATATCGGCTTTGAAGTCATAGATGAGTTATCTAAACGGTGGAATATCCCATTGGATCAGGCAAAGCATAAAGGTTTATATGGAAAGGGATTCGTTGGCGGCGAAAAAGTTATCTTGCTTAAGCCTTTAACTTATATGAACCTTTCTGGTGAATCAATCAGGGCCGTAATGGATTTTTATGATATCGACCTGGAAGATCTGGTCGTGATCTATGATGATCTCGATATGCCGACTGGAAGAATCAGATTACGCCAAAAAGGCAGCGCAGGCGGTCATAATGGGATTAAGTCGACGATTGCCCATACTGGGACACAGGAATTTAAGAGAGTAAGGGTAGGTATCAGCCGCCCGACAAATGGAATGGCGATCACCGATTGGGTGCTTGGCCGTTTTACTGCCGAAGAAAGCGAACAGATGGCCGAGGCTGTCATGAAGTCAGCCGATGCTTGTGAAGAATGGATCAAAAAACCATTCTTAGAAGTTATGAATACATTTAATCAATAGTGGATTCAGATAAAATGGCGAACTAAACATGCCAATCTTTTGATCAAGTATTATAATGTAAAAAAAGAATCATACAATAGGCTAAGTGCATAAGTTCCTGCCAAAGGGTCAATAATGAATAATGACTTAAATTGGGAGGGACGGGCATGGCTATACATTATCAATGCCGTCATTGCGGCACGAATATCGGCTCATTGGACAGATTGTCTGTCCACAGTGAAAGTTTAGGGCTGCATAAGCTGACCGAGGAAGAGCGCCAGGAGATGGTATCTTACGCAGGGAACGGTGACATCCATATAAAATCGATCTGTGAAGACTGTCAGGAAGCCCTGGAACGCAACCCGGACTTCCACCAGCATGACTACCTGATTCACTGAAAAGCTTTGGATTCCACATCCAAAGCGTTTTTCTGTTTGTATATTGGCCGTTTATTTAAAAAGGAAAGATTAGCATTTTTTATAGAGAGGGAGAGGTTTGGATGCAGGGGCTGAAAGCTCTATTTAGTCATCAGGATGATGTCCAATCTGTTATTTCCGGAATGGATGAGGGGCTCAGGGAACAGCTCGTCGCAGGCCTGTCTGGTTCGGCAAGGACGGTCTTTTTGGCCGCGATCTACGAGCAGACGAAGCGCCCCGTCCTGATCGTGACACATAATTTATTGCAAGCGCAAAAACTATATGATGATCTTGCGAATTTAATAGGGGAAAATGATGTCTATCTTTACCCGGCAAATGAATTGATTGCCGCAGAAATAAGTATTTCAAGTCCAGAGCTGAAGGCACAGAGAATAGAAGCTCTGAACCATTGGAGCAAAAAGAATACGGGTATTGTGATTGTCCCAATGGCTGGCTTGAGGAAGCTGCTTCCGCCAAAGGATCTGTGGGCAAAATTCCAACTGACATTCAAGCTTGGCGAAGAAATCGATCTCGACTCGGTTCTCAACCGGTTTGTCAGCATGGGATATGTCAGGGCCGGAATGGTCGCGGCTCCCGGTGAATTCAGCGTCCGCGGCGGAATTATTGATATTTACCCGCTGACATCCGCAGATCCGATCCGGATTGAGCTTTTTGATGCAGAGGTTGATTCAATCAGGACATTCTCGCTTGAGGACCAGCGTTCGAAGGAAAAAATGAAAACAGTAGCCATCGGGCCGGCCACAGAAAATCCGATTGAGAGTGAACAGCTGGACCGTTTGATTACAGAATTGGAAGACGGGCTATCAAGCAGTTTAAAGAAGCTGAAGGATGATAAAGCAAAGACTTTGATGGCGCAAAATATTGGCTATGAATTGGAGCAGCTCCGCAATGGGCAAATACCTGATCAATTATTCAAGTACTTATCCATAGCTTATGAAAAGCCTCAAAGTTTAATAGATTACTTGCCGTCAAAGGGCTTCCTGTTCATTGATGAAATAAGCAGGGTACAGGAAATGAATGAGTCCCTTGGCAAGGAAGAAGCGGAATGGTATACGAGCCTCCTGGGTGAAGGCCAGATCACCCATGACCTGAAAATTTCACACCAGCTTCCTGACTTGATGAGTAAAGCTGGAAAGCCGATTGTGTATTTATCATTATTTTTAAGGCATGTACCAAACACAAGTCCGCAAAACATCATCAATATATCCTGTAAGCAGATGCAGAATTTTCACGGGCAGATGCATGTGCTGAAAGGTGAAGTAGATCGCTGGCGGAAAGGAAACTATGCAGTTATTTTCCTGGGGCCGGATGCCGAAAGAGTCAAAAAACTCGAACGGGTTCTGGAAGACTATGAAATCGATGCGGTAAAAATGGGCAGCAAGCAAGAACTGCTTCCAGGAAAAGTCCAGATCATCCAGGGCAGCCTGAACACCGGCTTTGAATTCCCCATCCAAAAAATCGCGGTAATTACAGAAGAGGAACTTTTCAATAAAAAAACAAAGAAGCCTGCCAGAAGACAAAAGCTGTCGAATGCAGAGCGGATCAAGAGCTATTCGGAACTTAAGATCGGCGATTATGTTGTTCACGTAAACCATGGTATCGGTAAATACCTGGGCATTGAAACGCTCGTAATCAATGGTATCCATAAAGATTATCTCCATATCCGCTATCAGGGAACTGATAAGCTTTACGTCCCGGTTGAGCAGATTGACCTTGTCCAAAAGTACGTTGGCTCAGAAGGAAAAGAACCTAAGGTCTATAAGCTAGGCGGAAGCGACTGGAAACGGGTCAAGAGCAAGGTTCAGTCCTCTGTCCAGGATATTGCGGATGATTTGATCAAGCTTTACGCAGAGCGTGAGGCCAGCGTCGGGCATGCTTTCTCCCCTGATGGCGAGATGCAGCGCGACTTTGAATCTTCATTCCCTTATCAGGAAACGGAAGACCAGGTACGTTCCATCCATGAAATCAAGCTTGATATGGAACGTGAACGCCCAATGGACCGTCTGCTGTGCGGAGATGTCGGCTATGGTAAAACCGAGGTGGCAATCAGGGCTGCCTTCAAGGCGATTGCCGATGGTAAACAGGTAGCCTTCCTTGTGCCAACAACAATCCTTGCGCAGCAGCATTATGAGACACTCAGGGAAAGATTTCAGGATTTCCCGATCAACATCGGATTGCTGAGCAGATTCCGTACCCGCAAGCAGCAAACCGAGACGATCAAGGGTCTTAAAGCAGGAAGTGTGGATATTGTCGTAGGAACCCACAGGCTTTTATCCAAAGAAATCACCTACAGGGACCTGGGCCTGCTGATCATAGATGAAGAGCAGCGTTTTGGGGTTACGCATAAGGAGAAGATCAAGAAACTAAAAACAAATGTGGATGTCCTGACTTTGACAGCGACACCGATTCCAAGGACGCTGCATATGTCCATGCTCGGTGTCAGAGATTTATCGGTCATCGAGACACCGCCTGAGAACCGCTTCCCTGTCCAGACATATGTCATGGAATATAACGGGGGACTTGTCCGCGAGGCGATCGAACGCGAGCTAGCCAGGGACGGACAAGTCTATTTTCTTTATAACCGTGTGGAAGATATCGAGCGGAAGGCAGAGGAAATTTCCATGCTTGTGCCGGATGCCCGTGTTACCTTTGCCCATGGCCGTATGACCGAAAATGAACTGGAATCCGTCATGCTTGGCTTCCTTGAAGGAGAATATGATGTCCTTGTCAGCACCACCATCATTGAGACTGGTGTAGATATTCCGAACGTTAATACACTGATTGTGTATGATGCGGATAAAATGGGCCTTTCCCAGCTGTACCAGCTTAGAGGAAGGGTAGGGCGCTCCAACAGGGTTGCCTATGCTTACTTTACCTACCGAAAAGACAAGGTCCTCACCGAGGTGGCTGAAAAGCGTCTCCAGGCAATCAAGGAGTTTACGGAGCTGGGCTCTGGTTTCAAGATTGCGATGCGCGACTTATCAATCCGTGGTGCCGGCAACCTGTTAGGCGCCCAGCAGCATGGGTTTATTGATTCGGTCGGTTTCGATCTGTATTCCCAGATGCTGAAGGAAGCGATTGAAGAGCGAAAGCCGGAAAAAGACCAAGTCCGCAAGCCAACGATTGAAATCGATCTTGAGCTCGATGCCTATATACCTGATAGCTATATTTCTGATGGACACCAGAAAATCGAGATGTATAAGCGCTTCCGCGGTATTGAGTCATTGAAGGATATTGAGGAATTAAAAGAAGAGATCATTGATCGATTTGGGGATTATCCAGAAGAAGTAGAAACGTTATTTAAAGTGGCAGAATTAAAGGTTTATGCCATTACCGCAGGTGTGGAGTCCATTAAGATGGCTAAGCAGGATGTGACGATTCTTTTAACAGAGGATGGAAGCAGCAGGATTGACGGACAAAAGGTATTCAAGCTTAGCAGCCAGTACAGGAATGCGGTGGGTCTCGGTATGGAAGGCAATAAGCTGAAAATGGTCGTGCACACGAGAGGAATGAAAAATGACCGTTGGTTCGAAATTACTTTCGAGATGATTAAGGGACTTCATGACTCCCAAAAAGAACAGGAAAATACAGTATCGTAACCGTATGGAAATATTTTGTAATCTAAATGTAAAAGGATAAGGTGTTTCAAAAAAGATAGACAAGGGTAATTTCTGTGTGTACGCAAAAATTAACTGGAAGGTTTATCCGTTTTTGGCACCTTTATCACTTCAAAGAAAATAATAATGAGAAGTGTATAGAACTTTCCATATGAAAGATACTAAGTTCAAATCTTGGTAAGGTTGATTAATAAAGGCATTATTATTACTGATGCTGTTTTCGTAAACTGAATTGGTTTTAAACGAATAGCAGCAATTATCGCAAAACAACCTTATCTAAAAAAATAATCATCAGATGAAAGTGAGGCAACGTTGGATGAAAGCAACTGGTATTGTTCGTCGAATCGATGATTTAGGTCGTGTCGTAATTCCAAAAGAAATCAGAAGAACACTTCGTATTCGTGAAGGGGATCCACTTGAAATCTTTGTGGACCGTGATGGTGAAGTCATTTTAAAGAAGTATTCACCAATCAGTGAGCTGAGTGATTTTGCGAAGGAATATGCAGAAGCACTCTATGATAGCTTAGGCAACCCGGTATTGATTTGCGATAGAGATACTTATATCGCATTGGCAGGAGGTTCCAAGAAGGACTACTTGAATAAAAACATCAGTGAACTTGTTGAAAAGACGATGGAGGATCGTACATCATCCCTTGTGAACCAGCAGACTAGCATTTCGCTTGTTGAGGGGAATGAAGAGCCTGTTTCTTCTTATACAATTGGGCCAATCATTGCCAACGGAGACCCAATCGGGGCAGTAATTATCTTCTCTAAAGAAGGATCATTGGGTGACGTGGAACAAAAAGCTGTAGAAACAGCTGCAGGCTTCCTGGCAAGACAGATGGAGCAATAATCACCAACGATTTATAATTTTACCGAAAGGGCAGCTGACGAGGCTGCCTCTTTTCGTATTTGGAGATATAAGTTTGTTGCACAAATTAGGTGTCCAACTCCGCTTGTCGGGGCTGATCAAGGCGCTTGCGCTTTTCTATATTACAGCTGTCTAACAAATTAATATTGTCTGTTTTGCTTACGGCCGATGCTTTTTCCCTTGTGATATAATACGTTTGAAACTGAAATTGGAAGGAGATGGGCGATGAAGCCCGTTGCAGATTCAAAGGAATTGATGAGGGGGGCTATGATCCTTACTCTGGCTGCCCTGGTTACGAAAATTTTAAGCGCCGTTTACCGTGTCCCTTTTCAAAATATCGTCGGGGACATTGGTTTTTATATTTATCAGCAGGTATATCCCTTTTTTGGCATTGTCATGGTTTTATCTACATATGGATTTCCGGTTGTCATTTCAAAGCTTTATACGGAGCAGCAGGCTGCCGGGAATAGCGGCAGGGCTGATCGTCTATTGGCTATTTCTCTTGTGTTTCTCGGTATCGTTGGGTTGTTCCTTTTTTCCTTTTTCTATATTGGTGCTGGATGGATTGCCGATAAAATCGGTGATCCAGAACTGAAACCCTTATTTAAGGTTGTATCCGTGCCATTCCTGATCTTCCCGTTCACCTCAGTGTTCAGGGGATATTTCCAGGGAAAGGGTAATATGGTGCCGACAGCGATTTCTCAGGTTTCAGAACAGTTCATCCGGGTCGCGACCATTCTTATCTTGTCAGCGGTGCTTGTGCAGCAGGGTTTCTCTCTTTATGTCACTGGTGCCGGAGCTGTTTTCGGATCGATAACAGGCGGGATTATCTCCGTTTTGATACTCGGATTTTTTTATCTGAAAAATGGAGGAGCTAATCCCTTCACCTATTTTCAGCTCAAGGATTTATTCAAGGACGCAGCCTGGGTCGTAAAAGCGCTGATCATTCAGGGATTTGCGATCAGTATCAGTGGCATGCTGTTAATATTGCTGCAGCTGGCGGATTCCTTGAATATGTATTCTTCATTGCTGGCATTGGGACTGACAGCGGAGGAAGCGAAGTCGGCAAAAGGCATTTTTGACAGAGGGCAGCCACTGATCCAGCTTGGGACAGTTGTCGCCACTTCGATGTCATTAAGCCTGGTACCGGCAATTTCAGGCGACAAATCAAGTAATCGCCGCGAGAGAATCCTGCCCAAAGTGAGGCTCGCCCTTCAGACAAGCCTGATTTTTGGCGCTGCTGCTGCGGTTGGTTTATATAGCATCATCGTCCCAGCTAATATCATGCTGTTTGAGAATGCTGATGGATCCAATGTGCTTGGAGTGCTCAGCTTGATGATCTTATTTGGTTCGGTCATCCTGACGATTATGAGCATTTTGCAGGGTCTTGATAAGTCTATTTTTCCGGCTGCAGTCATACTTGCCGGATTTGGCTTGAAATACATATTGAACCTGATACTGATTCCGGATATTGGGACAATGGGGGCAGCTTATGCCACATTGGCGGCGATGCTGGCAGTCATGTTCATCCTAATTTTTAAGCTGAGACATGAACTCGGCCAACCTGTCCTATCACTTGTATTCATTGGAAAAATTCTGTTTTCCTCGGCGGTGATGGCTATTGTTTTACGATTATTTCTATATATAACGGATTTCGGTTATGACTATATTGAACCCGACAGGCTCGGAGCTGTATTCCAGGCGTTAAGCTCAATAGTTATCGGAGCACTTGTTTATTTTTTCATATTAATCAAAACGAAGGCTTTGACTGAAGATGAATTAGTGACTTTGCCATTCGGCAGCAGGATGGTCCAGTTGTTGTTTAAATAAGGCATTTACATGAAGGAGGAAAAAAGGGAAATGGCAAACAAGATTTTGATCATCGGACTGGGAGCTGGCGACCTCGACCAGCTGCCGCTTGGTGTATATAAAAAATTGAAGCATGAGAAAAACCTGTTTTTGCGGACAAAAGAACATCCGGTCGTTGCGGAGCTAGAGAAGGAAGGGGTGCAGTTTCAATCGTTCGATGGAATTTATGAGAAGCATGACCAGTTTGAGGATGTTTATGAGGAAATCACAGAGTTTTTGCTGGCTGAAAGTGCCATGGCTCCTGTAACCTATGCTGTTCCTGGACATCCCTTGATTGCGGAGCGGACAGTGCAGCTCTTGCTCGAACGAGGACCAAAGCGGGATACGGAAATTGAAATTGGCGGCGGCCAGAGTTTCCTGGATGCCATGTTCCAGTCCCTGGCGATTGATCCGATCGAAGGTTTCCAGCTGCTTGATGGCACAGCATTGTCAAAGGAAGATATGCTGCTGAAGAGCCACACAATCATCGGGCAGGTGTATGACGCCTTCGTTGCCTCCGACGTCAAGCTGACACTCATGGAAAAATTGCCTGATGATTACGAGGTATTCATTGTAACAGCAGCAGGAAGCAGCGATGAGGTCATTAAAAAGTTGCCATTATACGAATTGGACAGGGAGATGGAGTTAAGCAATTTAACTTCGGTTTATGTACCTCCTGTTGAAGATGAACAAATTTTATACAAGGATTTTCTGAAGCTGCGTGGAATTATATCAGAACTGCGCGGTCCGAATGGTTGTCCTTGGGATAAGAAGCAGACCCACCAGTCACTTAAGAAATATTTAATCGAAGAGTCATATGAATTGCTGGAGGCAATCGATCATGATGATATCGATCATATGATTGAAGAACTGGGCGATGTGCTGCTTCAAGTCATGCTCCATGCCCAGATCGGTGAGGATGAGGGCTACTTTACCATCGATGATGTAATCGAAGGGATATCATCAAAAATGGTCCGCAGGCATCCCCATGTGTTCGGCGACATCAAGGCTGAAAATGAAGAAGATGTACTTCGGAACTGGCAGGAAATCAAGGAGCAGGAAAAAGGCGGTGCAGCGAAGTCTATGCTGGAGGGAGCCGGAAAAGGACTTCCGAATCTGCTAAAGGCATATGAGCTGCAAAAGGAAGCTGCTAAAGTAGGGTTTGACTGGAAGACGGCAGCGCCAATCCTTGACAAGGTAAAGGAAGAAATTGATGAGCTTTCTGTAGAAATCACCGAAAAAGGCATTCAGGAAGATATCGAGCTGGAGTACGGAGATCTTTTGTTTGCGCTTGTCAATTTCGCAAGGCATTACGATATCAATCCGGAAATGGCACTGAACAAGACCAACAGGAAGTTCATGCGCCGCTTTGCCTATATCGAACAAAAAGCAGCAGAGAATGGGGGAAGTGTTGACGACTACACTCTGGATGAGTTGGATGCCTTTTGGGAGGATGCTAAGACACACGGTTTATAGGTAAAGGCTGTTTCGCATTGATTGCTGCTTTTCGAACACATACAGTTATTCGCATTTTAGAGTTTTGGGCTTTTTTCGAAGATGCTGCCGAAATGAATATGGAAGCATAACGTAAAAATCCAGATGGGTTTGGAAGCAAAAAGTTTACGAAAAGCGCGCAGGTAAAACAAACCAATAATGAAAAAGGGGTTTAAATACGATGAGGCTGGATAAATTTTTAAAAGTATCAAGATTAATCAAAAGAAGAACATTGGCAAAGGAAGTATCCGATCAAGGGCGAATTTCCGTCAACGGAATGCCGGCGAAAGCGAGTACGAATGTAAAAGCGGGTGATGAACTGGCGATACGCTTTGGGCAAAAAGTCGTCTCTGCAAGAATCGAGCGAATACAGGAAACATCCCGTAAAGATGAAGCTGCCGGAATGTATACCCTTCTTGGGGAAGAACGTATTCCAGGGGACGATGAAGAGTAAGAAGAGCTTCGTGTGAAGGCTTGTTCTATTCTCTCTTATTCAATCATAAACATGTACAAAAGTGCATTATGATTGTGAGGGATATTAATGAGCCAATATTACGAAACAAATCAGACAAAAAGCAATGTGCCAGACCACGATTTAGTGATGAGAGGCAGACGGACACTGGATATCACCGGAGTAAAGCAGGTTGAAAGCTTTGATAATGAAGAGTTTTTATTAGAGACTGTCATGGGATTCCTTGCGATCAAGGGCCAAAATCTCCAAATGAAGAATCTGGACGTCGACAAAGGGATTGTGTCGATCAAAGGAAAAATCTTTGACCTGGTCTATCTTGATGACCAGAATGGGGAGAAGGCTAAAGGCTTCTTTAGCAAGTTATTCCGATGACGCTTTCGACCCAATTTTTGACCATGCTCGCCATGATTTGGATGGGCAGCCTATTCGGAGCTTCACTTGATACGCATAATCGGTTTCTGAAAAGATCTAAACGAAAATCCTGGATTGTCTTCATCAACGACATCCTGTTCTGGGTATTCCAGGGTTTGTCGATTTTCTATGTATTATTTTCAGTGAATATGGGAGAATTGCGTTTTTATATCTTCCTCGCGTTATTATGCGGTTTTGCGGCCTATCAGAGCCTATTCAAGAAACTCTATCTGAAGATGCTGGAACGGGCTATCACCTATACGATCAATGTATATGTATTCATGGTGAAGGCTTTCAGGATACTTGTGGTCAGACCTCTCCAGTTCTTGGCCGCCACCGCACTGTCACTATTGCTTTTGACGGGAAGAGGCCTTTATTCTCTTTTAAAATGGCTTCTTGCCGTTTTGCTGTGGCTGCTCAATCACTTAATTTGGAAACCAATTAAGATGATTTTCCTGCTTTTTTGGAAACTTTTGCCGAAAACAGTTAAAAAAAGCGTCGAGAAATTATATAATAAATTGGCAGGATTTCTAATTATAGTAAAGAATTATTTTACTAAGCCGATAAAATGGATAAAGAAGTTAAAAAAGTAGGCGTGATGAAAGCAATTGTTAGTCAATGTCTTGTTGAACGGAATCAACAGCAAAAATATATATAAGGAGGACTGCGGGGAATGAGTGCCATCAGGAAAAAAAGCATAGCCAAGATTGAAAATCAATATGTACAACAGCGTGAAAAAGCCGGGATTGCAGAAAGCAGGAAGCGAAAACTGCTTTTCAGGCGCCTCGCAGTCTTTGCCCTATTCGCATCGGTCATTTCTTATTTGATGATCTCAACCTACATTTCCCAGTCTGCTGCCCTCGAAAAGAAGCAGTCGGAAAAGGAACAGCTAGAACAAAAATTAGCAAGCCTTCAAAAGCAGCAGGAAATCTTGGATGAGGAAATCGTCAAATTGAACGATGACGAATACATAGCAAAGCTTGCCCGCAAGGAATATTTCCTGTCTGAAAAGAACGAAATCATCTTCAACCTTCCTAAAGAGAAAAAGGACTCCCAAGATTCGCCTTATTGACACTCTTTTTTCATATTCTGTATAATATAATGTAAGTTTGATTTTTTATATCTTTAAGGAGGCAAAACTTTTTTATGTCAATCGAAGTAGGCAGCAAGTTACAGGGAAAGGTAACAGGTATTACAAATTTCGGGGCGTTCGTCGAGCTGCCGGGTGGCTCAACAGGACTTGTTCACATCAGTGAGGTTGCAGACAACTATGTCAAGGATATCAATGACCACCTGAAAGTTGGCGACCAGGTTGAAGTAAAGGTTATCAATGTTGAGAAAGACGGTAAAATCGGTTTATCTATCAAGAAGGCTGTTGATAGACCTGAACGACCTGCAAGACCAGAAAGATCTGAATCAAGACCTTACTCGCAGCGTCCACGCGGCGGCGGGGGCGGCAGAGGAAACGACAACCGCAATGCCCGTCCTGAAAATTTCGAATCAAAAATGGCGAAATTCTTGAAGGACAGTGAAGACCGCCTGTCTACTCTAAAGCGTGCTACTGAATCCAAGCGCGGAGGAAGAGGAGCTAGAAGAGGGTAACTTGCTGCTAAGTGAATATATATAATAGCAGGAATCATGCTATACCAAGACAAGTCTTTTACAGGGCTTGTCTTTTTGTTTTGTTCTTTTCTCAAAATTTGTTGCTATTGACTACAGAATAGGGTTGAATTCGCAAGTTGGCTCTTTTTATGGACCGATTTTAACGAAAAAAGGTAACTGGAAAAATTATTCTCTTAATGGACACCGATAATTGCCTAGTCATCCTCTGTAATCTCTTAATCAAGCGGGATAATCTCCCGAAAAGTGCCCGGAATTGCCCAAACATACGCAATAATCGTGCCGTCATCCAAATTCAGGGAAAATAAGCTGATCTTGAAGAGAAAGGAGAGCCGCTGCATTGCCCGAAAAACAGTGCAGGAGTAAACAAAAGTAAAAGCAAGAGCACTGCATTCCCACAACCCGAATATAAACAAAAAACCTCGCTCCCAAAGGAACGAGGTTTTCGCATAATGATGACCCCTACGGGATTCGAACCCGTGTTACCGCCGTGAAAGGGCGGTGTCTTAACCGCTTGACCAAGGGGCCATTATAGTAATATTTGTCTAGCTTCAGCGCCTAGCCCGCGAAACAGTTCGGGGCTTAATCAGGCGCCTACGCTTTTCGTTAGTAGCGGCGGAGGGGATCGAACCCCCGACCTTACGGGTATGAACCGTACGCTCTAGCCAGCTGAGCTACACCGCCATATTGTTAATGTGTTTTGAGGCACAAGAAATATAATACATAGATATTAAAATAGTGTCAATGGATTTTTAAAAGAAAAGAAAAATTATTGAAAGGTAAATTTTAACGGTGTTTGGCATGGAAGTTAAAATAATCCGTGGTATTTCGAGGAATTGCATTATTTTCGGGGAAATGCGTCGAACAAAATTTTCATGCTTGTCCTTATTTTTGACAAACTTCTGGATGACTCCCTTTTATAATAATCAGCAACGATAAAAAAACGGGGAGTGTATTCAATGCAAAAGGTAGAAAGGAACATGATGGAACCGATCGGTGAAGTTCATCTTGAGGAATCACGATTCAGGTTTGCAAAAGGCATGTCGAAGCTGCAATCCAAAATTGAAAACCTTTTCCTGAAAAAAGGCTATATTTTCTTGATCATTGGATTTTTGCTTGGCCGTGCCTTGATACTGGCAAAGTTAACCCCTTTTAGCCTTCCATTTTTTGCGGCTGTGTATCTGATCCGGAAAGACCGTGCGCCTATTGCGCTGTTTGGTTTGGTTGCCGGGGCTGCAACCTTGTCATTTACTGACGCCGTCTTCACCTTCGCGCCTGTATTTTTATTTTTATTGCTATATAAGCTGACGGAAAAATGGGTCAAGAATTCTATGAAAGTCCTTCCGCTTTATATATTTTTCACTATTTTAATAGCCAAAATGTTAAAAGCTCTTATTTTGTCAGGAAATATCACTATGTATGAGGGGATGATGACTGGAGTCGAAGCCGGTTTAGGTCTTGTGTTGACATTCATCTTCATGCAAAGCATTCCATTGATGACAGCCAGCAAGCGTAAGCAGTCATTGAAAACCGAGGAAATTGTCTGTTTGATCATCATGCTTGCTTCAGTCATGACAGGAACCATTGGATGGACAATCTATGATTTATCGGTAGAACACATAATGTCCCGTTATTTAGTCCTCATTTTTTCATTTGTCGCTGGAGCCACAGTAGGTTCTACAGTCGGGGTCGTTACTGGTCTGATCTTCAGTCTTGCAAATGTGTCTAGTTTTTATCATATGAGCCTTCTCGCTTTCTCAGGATTGCTTGGCGGCTTGCTAAAAGAAGGAAAGAAGCCAGGGGTTGCACTTGGTCTATTCATCGCCACCCTGTTGATCGGAATGTATGGTGAAGGCGGAGGTGCGCTTAGCCAGACGCTGACTGAATCAGCAGCAGCAGTCCTGCTATTTTTCCTGACACCGCAATCGCTTACGTCAAAAATCGCCAAACATATTCCGGGAACAGCGGAGTATTCAGCCGAACAGCAGCAATATATGAGAAAAATGAGAGATGTGACTGCGCAGCGTGTCGTCCAGTTCTCAAATGTATTTGAAGCCCTGTCGAAAAGCTTTACTACCCTGCAGGTTCAGGATGAAACACTGGAAACGGACCGCGATATGGATTATTTCTTGAGCAATGTCACAGAGAAGACATGCCAGACATGCTTCAAGAAAGACCATTGCTGGACAAGGAACTTTAATACAACCTATGACTATATGAGCGAGATTATGCAGGAGATGGACCAAAATTCTGGTGCCGTACCGCAAAAACTTTCGCGCGAATGGGACAAACATTGCACCAGGTCGAAAAAGGTCATGGAAATTATGCAGCAGCAGCTAACCTATTATCAAGCGAACAAAAAACTCAAGAAACAGGTACAGGAAAGCAGGCGCCTTGTGGCAGACCAACTGCTTGGTGTTTCGGAAGTCATGGGGGATTTCGCCAAGGAAATCCAGCGTGAGCGAGAAAACCACTCCAAGCAGGAAGAACAAATTCTGGAGGCCCTCCAGGACTTCGGCATCCATATTGAGCATGTGGAAATCTACAGTCTGGAACAAGGGAATGTGGATATTGACATGACGATTCCATATTGCCAGGGGCATGGCGAATGCGAAAAGTTAATCGCACCGATGCTTTCGGATATCCTGAAAGAAAATATCGTGGTCAATTCAGAAGAATGCTCGACATTCCCGAATGGTTATTGCCATGTGACATTCCGATCTGCAAAGGCCTATGCTGTATCAACAGGGGTGGCGCATGCGGCCAAGGATGGAGACCTTATATCAGGAGACAGTTATTCCACTATTGAGCTGAGCGGCGGGAAGTATGCAATCGCCATCAGTGATGGAATGGGCAATGGGGAAAGGGCTCATTCCGAAAGCCGTGACACTTTATTATTGCTGCAGCAAATTCTGCAATCTGGAATTGAGGAAAAAGTAGCGATTAAGTCCGTAAACTCGATTTTATCATTAAGAACAACTGATGAAATGTTCTCGACCCTGGATTTGGTCATGGTCGATCTGCAAAACGCATCTGCCCGATTCTTGAAAATCGGTTCGACGCCGAGCTTTATCAAACGCGGGGGAAAGGTAATGAAAATCCAGGCGAGCAATTTGCCGATGGGGATATTGCAGGAATTTGAGGTGGATGTAGTTAGTGAACAGCTTAAGGCGGGCGACCTGCTGGTCATGATGAGCGATGGTGTATTCGAAGGGCCAAAGCATGTCGAGAATTATGATTTGTGGATGAAACGGAAAATCAACGAGCTCCAGACAGAAGATCCGCAGGCGATCGCCGACTTGATCATGGAGGAAGTCATCCGTTCTCGCGATGGCTCGATTGAAGATGATATGACAGTAGTAGTCGCAAAGATTGATCACAATATCCCAAAATGGGCATCAATCCCAGTGACGAATTATCAAAAGAGAGCTTAACAGTTTATTTTGCTGCAACTGCTCGCACTTTATGTATAAAACCCCTCCACTTCGTCGAAAATGGTAACAAATTTATTATAGGCTTCTTTCTTTTACTAGATTGTAAAAAATAGAGCCTGGAAGTGAGGGGATTGCATGAAAACAGGTACAATCAGGCAAATATTGCTCATTACGGATGGCTGCTCGAACCAGGGTGAGGATCCGATTGCAATGGCTGCGCTGGCCAAGGAGCAGGGGATTACGGTCAATGTCATTGGTGTGATGGAACAGGATGTTATAGATGAACAGGGCATGACAGAAATCGAGGGAATTGCTTTGTCCGGCGGCGGTGTCAGCCAGATTGTGTACGCGCAGCAATTATCGCAAACCGTCCAGATGGTGACAAGGAAAGCGATGACCCAGACACTTCAGGGGGTAGTGAACAAGGAACTTCAGCAAATCCTTGGTGGCGGCCGGACAGTGGAAGACCTGCCGCCGGAGCAGCGCGGAGAGGTTATGGAGGTTGTGGATGAGCTCGGGGAGACGGTGGAGCTCGATGTGTTGATTCTTGTCGATACAAGTGCAAGCATGAAGCACAAGCTGCCCACAGTAAAAGAAGCCTTGCTGGACTTAAGTTTAAGCCTGAATGCCAGGTCAGGGGATAACCGCTTTTCGGTGTTTGTATTTCCCGGGAAACGAAAAGATGTCGAAAAGTTGCTGGATTGGACTCCGAAGCTTGAGTCACTCACGAGCATTTTCGCCAAGCTGACAACGGGAGGAATTACGCCAACAGGTCCTGCCATTCGCGAGGCACTTTCTCATTTTAATAAAAAACGATCTTTAAGGAGCCTATTGTCCGGTGATGATGAATCCTTCTTTGAAGAATCTGTGTAAAGTCATTCCTGGTACGATCATCGAAGGGAAATGGCATCACAACCGATATACAATCATAAAAGAGCTTGGTTTTGGAGCGAATGGGATTGTCTATCTGGCAAGGTACAATAACAGACAAGTCGCATTGAAAATGAGTGACAATGGAATGTCGATTACTTCTGAGGTCAATGTGTTGAAATCTTTTGCCAAGGTCCAGGGATCTGCCCTCGGACCTTCTTTGCTGGATGTGGATGATTGGGAACGTCCGGGAAAAAGAGTGAGCTTTTATGCGATGGAATTCATTAAGGGACCTGATTTCCTGGCTTTCCTGCAGCAAAAAGGGCCGGATTGGACCGGTGTGATGATCCTTCAGCTGCTTGCTGATTTGCAGCTGCTCCATGAAAACGGCTGGGTATTTGGCGATCTGAAGCCAGAAAATTTGATTGTGACTGGCCCCCCGGCAAGGATTCGCTGCATAGATGTCGGCGGTACAACAATGAAAGGACGGGCTATAAAAGAGTTCACAGAATTCTATGATCGGGGCTATTGGGGTCTTGGCAGCAGAAAGGCAGACCCAGGTTATGATTTATTCGCCGTCGGGATGATCATGGTGAACACGGCCTATCCGAAAAGATTTACGAAGAAGTCTGGCGGAATAAACGAAATTATGGATAAAGTAAAACAAAGCCGGGAACTAAAAATCTATGAAAAGGTAATCTATAACGCCCTTGCAGGCAACTATCATTCTGCCAGGGAGATGAGGACAGAGTTGCTGCAGGTCCATCAGCCTGTTTCGGAACCGAAAAAAAGTACCCGGCAGCATAAGGCGCCGCCGAAACCAAAAGCACAACCGCATATAAAGGCAAATCCATCGAGGCCGAATTCAAACCCAGCTAGACGGCAAACACGAATGGGATACAGCAAGAAAAAGAAACAATCCTCAGCGCTTGAAACAGTCACCATCATTTTGGTGATCTCTTTGTTATATTTTTTCTATATTTATAGCCAAATTACCTGAGATTTTTTGAAACCTTTGCGCGTCTCGTCCGTACATAAGGGATTAAGCTATGTTTTTTGAAAAAAGATGGCTGAAAGTGTTAAGCTGAAAAATAATAAACCTGTGTTATTAGAAGATTAATGGTTTGCCGGCATGGGTATAGTCTTAAACCGGCAATACTAGTAAGGAAGAACAAGATGATTGATACAAAGGTAAATGCCTTTCTTGAAAAGCATGGTTTTCAGCTGAATAACAAGTCAATTGCAGTTGGTGTTTCTGGAGGTCCGGACTCGCTCGCGCTGCTCCACTTTTTATCCGGGCAGCGGGAGAGTAATTCCCTGAAGATCGTAGCTGTCCATGTGGACCATATGTTCCGAGGCGAAGAGTCTTATCAGGATGCCTTGTTTGTTAAAGATTTTTGTGAAAAACGGGGTATACCCTTCGAGATGAAAAGAATCGATGTGCCTTCCTATATGCGTGAGACAGGGCTAAGCTCCCAGCAGGCTGCCCGTGCATGCCGATACGGCTTTTTTGAACAAGTAATGGAAAAGCATCATCTTCAGTATCTTGCATTGGGCCATCATGGCGATGACCAGGTAGAAACGGTTCTGATGAGGCTGACCAGGGGAAGTTCCGGGAAAGCCAGGGCAGGAATGCCTTTTACACGGGAATTCGGTCCTTTCACCGTTTTCAGGCCATTTTTATGCCTGGCAAAGGAAGAATTGGAAGAATATTGCTCTGTGAATTTGTTGGAGCCAAGAATCGATCCCAGCAATGAAAAGGCATACTATAGCAGGAACCGATTCAGGAAAACGGTTCTCCCTTTTTTAAAAGAAGAGAATCCGGCGGTCCATGAGCACTTCCAGCGTTTCGCCGAGGAACTTCAGTTGGATGAAGAGTATCTTATTGAATTAACAAGCGAAGAATTGAATAAAGTAATGATGAAAGAGGACAAAAAGATAAGTATTAGTATCCGTTCTTTTCAGGAAATGCCAATGCCTTTACAAAGAAGAGGGATTAAACTAATATTAAATTATCTTTACAATGATCGACCTGCTTCTCTTTCCGCTATACATATTGAAAAGATTTTTTCAATAATTCGCAATCCCCATCCATCTGGTAATCTTGATTTCCCCGGCGGTTTAAGAATTATACGATCGTATGGAAATTGCCACTTTGAATTGAATCCGCCAGAAAGGCAAAGCTATCGTTTCGAATTATCAGGTCCCGATCAGCTGATTTTGCCGAATGGTGATGTCATTGATGCTCAATTGCTCAATGGTGCTCATGGCAGAGAATTTTCCAATGAGCGCTTTATCGTTGACCTGGAGCAGGCAGGGATTCCGCTGATTATCCGGAAGAGGCAAAATGGAGACAGGATGTCATTGAAGGGCATGAAGGGATCAAGGAAGGTAAAGGATATTTTCATCGATATGAAAATCCCATTAGCCCAAAGAGATGAGTGGCCGATTGTGACAGACAGTGAAGGCAGGATCCTTTGGCTTCCAGGGCTGAAAAAATCGAACAGTGAAGCAACAGAAGGAAACAGGTTATTACTATTAACTTATATAAAGTATTGATATCTTCCAGGGGGCACAAGGATCATGATGAAAAATGATATTGAAAAGGTATTATTTACAGAAGAGGAAATCCAGGAAAAGACAAGGCAGCTGGCGGCTCAATTAACAGATGAGTACAAGGACCGCTTTCCATTGGCAATTGGTGTTTTAAAAGGTGCCATGCCATTCATGGGAGACCTGCTAAAGCGTATGGATGTGTATCTTGAGATGGATTTCATGGATGTTTCCAGCTATGGAAATGCCATGGTATCTTCCGGAGAGGTAAAAATCCTAAAGGACCTCGATACTTCCGTAGAAGGAAGGGATATCCTGATTATCGAGGACATCATCGACAGCGGTTTGACCCTCAGCTATCTGGTTGAGCTATTCAGATACCGCAAGGCAAAATCAATTAAAATCGTCACTCTGCTTGATAAACCAACAGGAAGAAAGGCTGATATAACTGCTGACTACGTTGGGTTCATCGTTCCAGATGAGTTTGTTGTCGGATATGGTCTCGATTACGCGGAAAAATATCGCAATCTGCCGTATATCGGCGTCCTGAAGCCAGAAGTTTATTCAAAATAAAAACGGTTGCGATTTAGTGAATGAAATTCAACATTTTGATTAAGAAGCAAATATTCTGAATGTTAATTTCTTGTATTAGCATAATTTGCTATGATACTATTTAGTATAGTTTGTCTACCGTGGGAGGAGGTAAGGGATGAATCGGATCTTCCGTAATACCATCTTTTATTTATTGATATTTTTAGTCATTATCGGAGTTGTGAGTTTCTTTAACGGCAATAACCAGCCAACTGAACCAATCTCTTACGATAAATTCATGCAGGAACTAGAGGCAGGCAATGTTGACGGTGAACTGACGCTTCAGCCTGAACGTGGTGTGTATGAGGTAAGAGGCCAGATGAAAGGCCAGGAGGAAGGCAAAGGCTTTATCACCTATGTCTGGAACAATCCAGAAACTCTTAACAGAATCGAACAGGCGGCAGCCGACGCAGATGTCGAAATCCTGCCTGCTAAAGAAACAAGCGGATGGGTGACCTTCTTTACGTCGATCATTCCATTTATCATCATTTTCATTCTATTCTTCTTCTTGCTGAACCAGGCTCAGGGCGGCGGAAGCCGTGTCATGAACTTCGGCAAGAGCAAAGCGAAGCTTTATAACGAAGAAAAGAAGAAAGTCCGCTTCAAGGATGTCGCGGGCGCAGACGAAGAAAAGCAAGAGCTTGTCGAGGTTGTTGAATTCTTGAAGGACCCTCGCAAATTTGCTGATCTTGGGGCGCGTATTCCAAAAGGTATCCTTTTGGTAGGACCTCCGGGTACTGGTAAAACTTTGCTTGCCCGTGCTGTTGCAGGGGAAGCTGGAGTGCCATTTTTCTCAATCAGTGGTTCCGACTTCGTAGAAATGTTTGTTGGTGTCGGTGCATCACGTGTACGTGATTTATTCGAAACAGCCAAAAAGAATGCTCCATGTATCATATTCATAGATGAAATTGATGCAGTCGGCCGCCAGCGTGGCGCTGGTCTCGGCGGAGGGCATGATGAGCGTGAACAGACGCTTAACCAATTGCTAGTTGAAATGGATGGTTTCGGTGCCAACGAGGGAATCATCATCGTTGCCGCGACGAACCGACCTGATATCCTTGACCCGGCATTGCTGCGTCCTGGACGTTTCGACCGCCAGATCACAGTTGACCGTCCTGATGTAACAGGCCGTGAAGCTGTATTGAAGGTACATGCTAGAAATAAGCCGTTGGATGAGTCCGTTAACTTAAAAAGTATTGCTGCCCGTACTCCAGGTTTCTCTGGAGCGGATCTAGAAAACTTATTGAACGAAGCTGCGCTTGTCGCAGCAAGGAGAGATAAGAAGAAAATAGACATGGAAGATCTGGATGAAGCAACAGACCGCGTCATCGCCGGTCCTGCCAAAAAGACCCGTGTCATTTCCAAGAAAGAAAGAAATATTGTTGCGTTCCATGAAGCTGGCCATACCGTCATCGGGGTTGTCCTTGATGAAGCGGAAATGGTACACAAGGTAACGATTGTCCCTCGCGGACAGGCCGGCGGCTATGCTGTCATGCTTCCTAAGGAAGACCGTTACTTCATGACCAAACCGGAACTTCTTGATAAAATCACTGGCCTCCTTGGCGGCCGTGTTGCCGAAGAAGTCGTCTTTGGTGAAGTAAGTACAGGTGCACACAATGACTTCCAGCGTGCAACTGGCATTGCGAGGAGAATGGTTACAGAATTCGGTATGAGTGATAAGCTCGGTCCGTTACAGTTCGGCCAGGCACAGGGTCAAGTATTCTTGGGCCGTGACTTGAACAATGAGCAGAACTACTCTGACAAGATCGCATATGAAATCGACCTTGAAATTCAGACGATTATCAAGGATTGCTATGCAAGAGCGAAAAACCTTCTGACAGAGCATCGTGATAAGCTGGATATAATTGCGAACACTTTATTAGAGGTTGAAACTCTTGATGCAGAACAAATCAAGAGTTTGATCGACCATGGCCGTCTTCCTGACCGCAAAGTCAGTGTCGATAATGACGACATGAAAGTAACGATCAATAAGAAAAAAGATGAGATGCCTGCAATCGAAGAGACTGATAAGAAAGTTGACTCAGTCATCGAAGATCCAAAGGCCATCGATGAAAATCAAAATCCTAAAGAATAGAATTCGGGAAGCAGGTGTTCTTAACGGAGCATCTGCTTTTTTGTTTTTTGTTGTAATAAATTAAAGCCTATTGGTGTTTTTAATCCCTGTTGATTGTAGTGGAAGGCGCGAGGAATCCTCCGAAAATGCTAACGCATTTTCATCGTGCGTGGGCAGGTTCAAGGAAGCTATTCAATGTCCTGCGGGATGAGAAAGTCATGGGGAGACCCCGCAGGCGCTTAAAGCGCCGAGGAGGCCCCCCGACTGCAAGGAAGAATTTGATCTTTGAAAAAGCCGGCAGTAGGGCTTTTTCATAATTCTTCCCCGCGGAAAGCGAAGCGCCTGGAACGGAAATCAACAGCCTTTGTTTTAAAAGGAGGTTTACTTTTTTTAGTGAATTCCCAGCGATTATGATATGATATTTTCAGTATTGATCCAGAAAACTATTAATAAGTTGGTGAATAGCTTGATTTTTGTTTTTGACGTCGGGAATACAAATATCGTGTTAGGTGTATATGATAAAGAAGAGTTGAAGCACCATTGGAGAATAGAGACGAACCGTCATAGAACGGAAGATGAATTTGGCATGATCGTTAAAAATCTGTTTGACCATGTCGACCTTTCTTTTTCAGATATAGATGGAATCATTATATCGTCCGTCGTGCCGCCGATCATGTTCTCGCTTGAGCGGATGTGCCAGAAATACTTCCACCTCAAGCCATTGGTCGTCGGTCCTGGCATTAAGACAGGGCTGGACATTAAATATGAAAATCCGAGGGAAGTCGGGGCGGACCGGATTGTCAATGCGGTCGCAGCCATCCATGAATATGGAAGCCCGCTGGTCATTGTCGACTTTGGCACTGCTACAACCTACTGCTACATCAATGAGCATAATCAATATATGGGCGGAGCGATTGCGCCGGGGATAGGCATCTCCACTGAGGCCCTCTATTCAAGGGCAGCTAAGCTCCCGCGAATTGAGATCAGCAGACCTGACGACGTGGTTGGGAAGAACACCGTTTCGGCCATGCAAGCTGGCATTCTATATGGATATGTTGGACAAGTAGAGGGAATAGTTAAACGGATGAAAGATAAGAGTAAAGTCCCTCCAAAAGTCATCGCGACAGGCGGCCTGGCAAACCTGATCGCCCAGGAATCGAATATGATCGATGCTGTCGATCCGTTTTTAACGTTAAAGGGACTTCAGCTTATCTATAAGCGTAATATCGAAAAAAACAATTAAGCTTCCTTACAAAGAGGACGCATACAACTTTACAGCACGAAGGGAGTAAAAAAATGAGCGATTATTTAGTAAGAGCGCTTGCTTTTGACGGGCAGGTTAGAGCATATGCAGCAAAAACGACGGAAACAGTTGGGGAGGCACAGCGCCGCCATTATACATGGCCGGTAGCCTCTGCCGCACTTGGCCGGACAATGACAGCCGGGGTCATGATGGGTGCGATGCTCAAGGGCGATGATAAAATGACAATTAAAATTGAAGGCGGAGGTCCGCTTGGACTCATTCTTGTGGACAGCAATGCCAAAGGGCAGGTAAGAGGCTATGTATCAAACCCTCATGTCCACTTCGATTTGAATGAGCACGGCAAGCTTGATGTAAGGCAAGGTGTCGGTACAGATGGAACGCTTACGATCGTAAAGGATTTAGGTTTGCGCGACTATTTTACAGGACAGGTGCCGATTGTCTCTGGTGAGCTAGGAGAGGACTTCACTTATTACTTCGCAACTTCAGAACAGGTCAATTCTTCAGTTGGTGTCGGGGTACTGGTTAATCCTGATAACTCGATTAAAGCAGCGGGTGGATTCATCATCCAGTTGATGCCTGGGACAACAGAAGAAACGATCACAGCGATTGAACAACGTTTGCAGTCTATTCCGCCAGTTTCAAAACTGATTGAAAAAGGATTATCTCCTGAAGAGTTGCTGGAAGAATTACTTGGAAAAGAGAATGTAAAAGTCCTTGATACAATGCCGGTGAGTTTCGAATGCAATTGCTCCAAGGACCGATTCAGCAATGCCTTGATCAGTCTTGGTTCAGATGAAATCCGTGATATGATCGAGAAAGAGGGGCAGGCGGAAGCACACTGCCATTTCTGCAACGAGAAATACATGTTTACAAAGGAAGAACTGGAAGAGATAGAGAAAGAAGCAAAATAAGCGATATCTGGGGGAAAAGAAGTGGAAAAGAAGCAGCTTTGGTACATTATTGCCGGGTTAGCCATTTTGAACGCAATAACTCTTGTGATGCTGCTAGCCAAGCCTGCAATCCTTGAAGGGAACAAAGAATCCGTTGCGGAAATTGGCAATGAGTCGATTTCCCGCCAGGAATGGCTCACTGAGCTTGAAGAACGATACGGCCAAGATACGTTGAGGGACATGATCGACCAGGAAGTAGTCAAACAAATGGCTGAGAAGTATGATGTCAAGTTGTCTGATGAGGCTGTCGAACGCGAATTGACTATTTATAAGGCACTGTATTCCACCACAGGTAACGAACCGAAAACAGAAGAGAAATGGAAACAGCAGATTAAATACAGTCTGCTGCTCGAAGAAATTTTAACAAGGGATGTTAAAGTATCGGAAGAGGATATGAAGTCCTTTTATGAACAGAATAATAGTCTGTTTGATATCCCTGCATCCTACCATTTGTCACAAATAGTTGTTGAAACAAAAGAAGAGGCTGATTCAGCGGTGAAGGAGCTGAAGAATGGCTCCAGCTTCACTGCACTCGCGATGGAGCGGTCGATCGATGAGTTTTCGGCTAATGCAGGTGGTGATATCGGCTTTGTTACTGCAGAAGATGAGCTTGTTTCCCCGGAGATAATTGAAGCAGCAAAAATGCTGAAATCCGGAGAGTGGACAGGACCTGTAAAAGTGGATAATGGCTTTGTCATTGTTTATCTTCATGAAAAACTTGAAGGAAAGAAATATGCCTACAACGAAGTTGAAAACCAGATTCGCAGGCAAATAGCCCTTGAACAAATGGATATCCCTGTTTCTGCCCGGGCTTTCTGGAATGATGCAGAAGTCAGCTGGTTTTATGGCAACAGCGAGAAGAAATAAGGAAGGAAGCACTGGGTTTAAGTCACCGGTGCTTTTCTTGTTTAGGGATATTCAAAAAAGGTTAGTTTAAAAAGGATAGGGCTTTTTTCGATGATGCAGTTAAATCGGGCAGGCTGATTGTGGCAGCAACAAAGTGTCCGGAAAAAGCCTAGGCGAAAGGCGGATTTCGGTTTTTGTCGAAGCATACTGATTGACATAGACTTAAAGTACTGGTAAATTTTAATAAAACCAATTAAAATAGTCGGATTAAGGGGTGGGTAATTTGGTACGTATTGCAAATTCAATTACAGAGTTGATCGGCCAGACACCAATTGTCAAGCTGAACGGACTTGGTGATGACCAAAGTGCGGATGTATATTTAAAGCTTGAATACATGAATCCGGGAAGCAGTGTCAAGGATCGTATCGCATTGGCGATGATTGAGGATGCTGAGGAAAAGGGAGCCCTGAAGCAAGGGGATACAATCATCGAGCCAACGAGCGGCAATACAGGCATCGGGCTTGCTATGGTGGCTGCAGCCAAAGGTTACAAAGCAATCCTTGTCATGCCAGAAACGATGAGCATGGAGCGCAGGAATCTTCTGCGTGCCTATGGAGCGGAACTTGTGTTGACTCCTGGACCAGAAGGTATGGGCGGTGCCATCCGCAAAGCGGAGGAACTGGCAAAGGAAAATGAATACTTCATGCCGCAACAGTTCGAGAATGAAGCAAACCCATCGATCCATGAAAGAACAACCGGACCGGAAATTGTCGAGCAGATGGGTGACCAGCTGGATGCCTTCATCTCTGGTATCGGCACAGGCGGAACGATCTCAGGAGCAGGAAAAGTCCTTCGTGAAAAATACGAGAATATCAAGATTATTGCAGTTGAGCCAACGGATTCCCCGGTATTATCCGGCGGAAAACCAGGACCACACAAGATCCAGGGAATCGGAGCAGGCTTTGTCCCGGGCGTACTTGATACAGACGTGTATGATGAAATCATCAAGGTTGAAAATGAGCAGGCATTTGACTATGCACGCCGTGCCGCAAAAGAAGCCGGAATCCTCGGCGGAATCTCATCAGGTGCAGCCATCTATGCAGCACTTGAGACAGCGAAAAAGCTAGGCAAAGGCAAAAAGGTATTGGCAGTCATCCCAAGTAACGGAGAACGCTACCTGAGCACCCCGCTTTACCAATTTGAAGAATAGTTAGATGAAGAGGCAGGCTGAAATAGCTTGGCTCTTTTTTATATGCTGGGAAAAAATAAAAACGACAATTTATCTAAAAAACCATCATTTTAAAAATGAAAGCGCGCCCTTCATCATGTATGATGGATAAAGAGAAAAAAATAGAGGTGAAAAACTTGCCGAACTATAGCATTCAATCAAAGATGATACCTTATACAGCTTCACGTTTTTTTCATCAATACGACCATATTGCACAAGAATATAAAGAGCATGTTATCCTCGAAAGCGGAAGGGGCGGGCGTTACAGTGTCGCAGCGTTCAATCCCTGGATTGTTTTTTCGGGTAAAAATAATCAACTGAAGATTACCCAGGATGGTTCATCAACTATTTTTGAGGGAAATCCTCTTGAGCTAATGAAAAATCAAATGGAAATATATCATGTGCCTGAAGAAGAAGGCTTGCCAGATTTCCAGGGTGGTGCGATTGGCTATCTGAGTTATGATTATGCGCGCTATATCGAAAAGCTTCCCGCATTTGCCGATGATGATTCCGGAATCCCGGAGGTTTACTTCCAGCTATTCAAGGAGTGGTTTGTTTTTGACCATCAGACAGAAATGCTTTGGCTGATGGCATTGACGGAAAAAGGCCAGGAAAAGCTGGCAGAGGACAAGCTTTCAGGGTGGTTAACGCTGTGGGAAGCTGATGTACCAGCAGTTAAAGCTGAACATAAGCCTGGAACAGATGAGTTGCAAGTCTCGATGGACGAAGCTGAATTTATCGAGGCGGTAGAAAAGGTGCAGCAATATATTGCCCAGGGAGACGTCTTCCAGGTGAATCTATCCGTAAGGCAGTCGAAGCCAATCGAAACGGAAGCGCTGGAAGTTTACAGGCAGCTGCGCAGGCTGAACCCATCTCCTTATATGGGTTATCTGCATACGGAAGATTTCCAGCTCGTCAGCGGTTCGCCCGAACTTTTAGCAAAAGTAAAAGGGTCGGAGGTCAGTACTAGGCCGATTGCCGGCACAAGATCGAGGGGCACGACAGACGAAGAGGATTTACAGCTAGCGAATGAGCTGATCAACAATGAAAAAGAGCGTGCTGAACACGTCATGCTTGTCGACCTGGAAAGGAATGATCTTGGCAGGGTCTGCAAGTACGGCACGGTCGAGGTCAATGAGTTCATGGTCATTGAAAAATACTCGCATGTTATGCATATTGTCTCCAATGTCAGGGGAGAGCTGGCAGAAGGTGAAACATGGTTTGATGTCGTTAATGCGACTTTCCCTGGGGGGACGATTACAGGTGCCCCGAAGGTAAGGACAATGGAAATCATTGAAGAGCTCGAGCCGGTGAGACGCGGACCTTATACTGGATCGCTTGGCTGGTTCGGGTTTAACGGCAATATGGAGCTGAACATCATCATCCGGACAATGCTGGTCAAGGATGGGATGGCTCATGTCCAGGCAGGAGCAGGTGTTGTCATCGACTCCATCCCTGCCAATGAATACAAAGAATCCTTAAAGAAAGCAATTGCTCTATGGAAGGCGAAAGAGCTTGCGGAGGGTAAAGCATGATTTTGATGATTGATAATTATGATTCATTCACATATAATCTCGTTCAGTATTTGGGTGAAATGGGCGAAGAGCTTAAGGTCATCCGCAACGACCAGACGTCCATCAGGGGCATTGCTGAGCTCGACCCACAGTTCTTGATGATCTCACCGGGGCCATGCAGCCCGAATGAAGCGGGCATCAGCCTGGAGGCAATCAAGAATTTTTCCGGTAAAACGCCAATCTTTGGTGTCTGCCTGGGCCATCAGTCCATTGCTCAGGTATTCGGCGGTGATGTGGTCCGTGCGGAGCGGCTCATGCATGGAAAAACCTCAATGGTCTATCATGACGGCAAGACCATTTTTGAAGGACTTGAGAATCCATTTCCTGCGGCACGCTACCATTCACTCATCGTAAAAAAAGAAACACTTCCCGATTGTCTCGAGGTCTCGGCCTGGACGGAAGAAGGCGAGATCATGGCAATCCGCCACAAAACGCTGCCTGTCGAAGGTGTCCAATTCCATCCGGAATCCATTTTAACCACACCAGGTAAGCAGCTGCTGCGCAATTTCATTGCTCATTACAGGACTGCCAGGGAAGTAAGTTTATAATGTTCGTATACATGAATGGCAGTTTCGTTAAAAAGGATGAGGCCGTCATTTCTCCTTTTGACCATGGGTTCTTATATGGGTTAGGTGTCTTTGAAACGTTCAGGATCTACAATGGCCACCCCTTTTTGCTTGATGACCATCTGGAGCGGCTGAATGCCAGTCTTCGTGTTTTGGCTATTGATGCAGAATTTACCCGGGTGGAGATTGTTAAGATTCTCGAAGGCTTATTAGAAAAAAACAACTTCCGAAATGCCTATATCCGCTTCAATGTTTCAGCTGGTAATGGCGAAATAGGTTTGCAGACAGAAAGCTACCTGGAGCCGAACGTGATTGTCTTTGCGAAGCCGCTGCCGCAAGCGGGAAGTATGAGTGAGAAAAAAGCTATGCTGCTGGATTTGAGGCGCAACACACCCGAGGGAACAGAGCGGCTGAAGTCACACCATTATCTTAACAATGTACTGGCCAAGCGTGAGGCAGGTCCTGACATGGGTACAGAAGGGATTTTCCTGACAAGTGAAGGCTTTTTAGCCGAAGGAATTGTCTCCAATATTTTCTGGTACAGGGATGGCATTCTTTTCACACCTGCAGTTGAGACCGGGATTTTAAATGGCATCACCCGCAGGTTTGTCATTGCGCTTGCCCGCAACGCAGGCATCGAGGTTCGTGAAGGCTTTTACAAAAAGGAAGAAGCGGAAGAAGCTGATGAGATATTCCTGACTAACTCGATCCAGGAAATCGTTCCGGTCACAGATTTTTCAGGTAAAAGCTTTCCTGGGAAATCAGGGGAGCTGGCGAATCTTCTATTTGCCGAATACTCAGCTTGCCGGGAAAAGTTATGGAGCAGAACACAATTGGATGGAGGAACTTCAACATGAATAGCGTGATAAAAGCCGGTCCATATACACTGGACTTTACACATAAAACATTGATCATGGGAATATTGAATGTCACTCCGGATTCTTTTTCGGACGGCGGAAAATACAATCACCTAGATCATGCTGTCGCACATGCCAGGCAAATGATCGCTGATGGAGCGGACATTCTTGATATCGGTGGCGAATCGACCAGGCCGGGGCATGAGCGGATTTCCGATGAGGAAGAGATCAGCAGGGTAGTGCCTGCGATTGAAGCTATTTCGAAGGAAGTCCAGGTTCCAATCTCCATAGATACCTATAAATCAAAGGTTGCGAAAAGTGCCGTTGAGGCTGGTGCGGCCATCATCAACGATATCTGGGGAGCGAAGGAAGACCCGGAAATTGCCGATGTCGCGGCAGAAACCGGAGTTCCGATCATCCTGATGCACAATCGAAATGACCGCAATTACTCGAACTTCATCCGTGACGTGTTGAATGACTTGTATGAAAGCATCACGATCGCGAAAAAAGCAGGCGTCAACGATGACCAAATCATCCTGGACCCGGGCATCGGCTTTGCGAAAGATCTCAGGGAAAACCTTGAGATGATGCGTCACCTTGATACCCTTGTGTCTTTGGGATATCCTGTGCTGCTTGGCACATCGAAAAAGTCGATGATCGGAGGCGTGCTCGATCTTCCGGTGTCGGAACGGACAGAGGGCACGGGAGCGACCGTTTGTTATGGAATCCAGAAGGGCTGCCAAATCGTCAGGATTCATGATGTGAAAGAAATGTCGCGAATGGCCAAAATGATGGACGCGATGATGGGGAAGGGTGAATATCGTGGATAAAATATATGTCAATCAAATGGAGTTTTACGGCTACCACGGCGTTTTTCCTGAAGAAACAAGGCTGGGCCAGCGTTTTGCAGTAGACCTGACGGTGGAGCTGGATCTTTCGAAAGCGGGAAAAAGCGATGAGCTTGAGCATTCCATCAATTACGCAGAGTTGTACCAGGCTTGCAAGGAAATAGTGGAAGGCAAACCCTTCAAGCTAGTAGAAGCCATTGCTGAGAAAATCGCCGGCACCATTCTGCAGCGCTTTTCACTTGTCGAGGCATGCCATGTAAAGGTCATCAAGCCGGACCCGCCGATCCCGGGACACTATAAATCCGTCGCAGTCGAAATCACAAGGAGTCGATGACAATGGAGAACAAAGCATATATTGCCCTAGGCTCCAATATGGGGGATCGGTTCGGATATTTGACACAGGCCATCATCCTCCTGGAAAGCCATGAGAAGATCTCGGTGGTAAATACTTCTTCTGTCTATGAAACAGACCCGGTAGGCTACACGGACCAGGACCAATTTTTAAACATGGCAATCCAAGTAGAGACAAGTCTTTCACCTGTCGAACTTCTCGATACATGCCTTGAGATCGAATTGAAACTTGGGAGAAAAAGGGAAGTAAAATGGGGACCGAGAACTTTGGACCTTGACATTTTGCTGTTCAATCACGAAAATATTGAAACAGAGAAGCTTACAATACCGCACCCTCGGATGAGCGAACGCGCATTTGTAATCCTTCCATTGCTTGATATGGACCCAAATCTCACGCTCCCGACCATGAAGGAGCCGCTGAAAAACTGTCTACTAAGTATACCGGATAGAGAAGGAGTACGGATATGGAAGCAGAAAAATGGGGAAGACGTATTCGCGCTTATCGAAAGCTGAAGGGTTTTACACAGGAAAGCTTCGCTAAAGAGCTGGGTGTATCGGTTTCCATCCTTGGAGAGATTGAACGCGGCAACAGGATGCCTGATGAAAGGCTGATTGTCAAAATAGCCGAATTCCTGGGTGTCGAAATAGATGAATTAACACCGCAATAGGTTTGATATATTGATAAATTAAAAGGAGGCAGAGCATGCTTAAGATTGGCGATATCGAAATGAAAAACCAGGTTGTCCTTGCGCCAATGGCTGGCATCTGCAACTCAGCGTTCCGTTTGACTGTAAAAGAATTCGGCGCGGGGCTAGTCTGTGCCGAAATGGTCAGCGACAAAGGGATTGTTTCTCAAAACAATAGAACACTCGACATGTTATATATAGATGAACGGGAAAAGCCGCTCAGTCTTCAGATTTTTGGCGGGGAAAAGGAAATGCTTGTCCAGGCTGCGCAATACGTGGACAAAAATACGAATGCAGATATCATTGATATCAACATGGGCTGTCCGGTACCGAAGATTACGAAATGTGATGCAGGTGCGAAATGGCTGCTTGACCCAAACAAGATTTATGAAATGGTATCAGCTGTGGTAGATGCAGTTGAGAAGCCAGTAACAGTAAAAATGCGCATGGGCTGGGATGACGAACATATATTCGCCATCGAGAATGCCCGAGCTGTAGAACGTGCAGGCGGAAAGGCCGTAGCCCTTCACGGCCGTACACGTATACAGATGTATGAGGGAACAGCGAACTGGGATATCATCCGTGACGTGAAGCAGGCTGTAAATATTCCGGTAATCGGAAACGGGGATGTCCAGACTCCTCAGGATGCCAGAAGAATGCTTGATGAGACAGGTGCAGATGGAGTCATGATCGGACGCGCTGCTCTCGGAAATCCATGGATGATCTACCGTACGGTAAAATACCTCGAAACAGGCGAACTGATGGGTGAACCAAGTGCGCGAGAAAAAATTGACGTCAGCATCCTGCACCTTGACCGCCTGATTGCTTTGAAGAACGAACATATTGCCGTCCGTGAAATGCGCAAGCATGCAGCGTGGTACCTTAAGGGAATCCGCGGGAACGCAACTGTCCGAAACGGTATCAATGAATGCTCAACAAGAGATGAGCTTGTCAGCTTGCTGAAAAACTTTGCGGATGAAGCGGAAGCAAAAGAGCAAATAGCACACCAGGTTGGATAAAAATTGACATTAATCGTCACTTTTCCTATAATACCTTTATCCTTAAAAGTAACTGCCAGTGGTCAAACTGGCAGTTTTTATTCTATTTAGGCATGAAAAAAGAGATTTTTAATGTCTGAATACGTTTGTTTGTGTAAAATAATAAAAGTATCCACCAAACATAATCAGGATTACATAATAAATCTATTATATATATTGGAGTGAAAGCGATATGAGTCATGAAGAGTTGAATGACCAGCTCAGAGTCAGAAGAGACAAAATGAGTTCATTGCGTGAAAAGGGCATGGATCCTTTCGGTAAAAGATTTGAACGCACTCATCTAACTGACGAGTTGATTAGCGAATACGGTGAATTAGAAAAAGAAGAGATTGAAGCAAAGAATGTCTCGGTCAAAATAGCTGGACGGATCATGACAAAGCGCGGAAAAGGAAAAGCAGGCTTCGCGCATATCCAGGACCTGACTGGCCAGATCCAGATTTATGTCCGCCAGGATGCAGTCGGTGAAGAACAATATGAAGTATTTGATTCTGCTGACCTCGGTGACATTATCGGTGTAGAAGGAACGCTCTTCAAAACAAAAGTTGGCGAGCTTTCAATCAAAGCCCAAGATTTTGTTTTCTTAACTAAGGCGCTTCGCCCGCTGCCTGAAAAGTTCCACGGACTAAAGGATGTCGAGCAGCGCTATCGTCAGCGTTATCTTGACCTGATAACAAGCAATGACAGCAAAACAACTTTCATCAACCGCAGCCGCATCATCCAGTCTATGCGCCGCTATCTAGATGGACAAGGATACCTAGAAGTAGAAACGCCATTAATGCACTCTATTGCCGGCGGAGCTTCAGCGCGTCCGTTCATCACACATCATAATGCGCTTGATATGCAGCTATACATGCGAATCGCAATCGAGCTTCACTTGAAGCGCCTGATCGTCGGCGGCCTTGAAAAGGTTTATGAGATCGGCCGTGTATTCCGTAATGAAGGCGTATCGACAAGACATAACCCAGAATTCACGATGCTTGAGCTTTATGAAGCATATGCTGACTGGAGAGACATCATGTCCCTTACTGAGAACATGGTAGCGTACATCGCCCAGGATGTTCTTGGAACAACGACAATCCAGTATGGCGAATATGAAATCGATCTTAAGCCAGAATGGAAGAGAGTCCACATGGTAGATGCGATCAAGGAACATACAGGAGTGGACTTCTGGCCGCAAATGAGCACTGAAGAAGCTCGTGCGCTTGCGAAAGAGCATGGAGTGGAAATCACTGAGCATATGCAGTATGGCCACATCGTCAATGAATTCTTTGAGCAAAAAGTAGAAGAGCACCTGATTCAGCCAACATTTATTTATGGCCATCCGGTTGATATTTCTCCTCTGGCTAAAAAGAATGACGAAGATTCACGCTTCACAGACCGCTTCGAATTGTTCATCGTTGCGAGGGAACATGCGAACGCATTTACCGAGCTTAATGATCCGATTGACCAAAGAGAGCGTTTTGAAGCACAGCTAAAAGAAAAAGAACAAGGTAATGATGAAGCGCACGAAATGGACGATGATTTCATCGAAGCATTAGAGTACGGTATGCCTCCAACAGGCGGACTGGGAATCGGCATCGACCGACTCGTTATGCTCCTGACTAATTCACCATCCATCAGGGATGTCCTATTATTCCCGTTGATGCGTCACCGTTAATAGATAGAAGAAAAGGCAAACGGCGCAGGCTGATTTGCCTTTTTCTTTTATCAAGCTATATTTGGTTTGCGGTCAGCTAAAACAAGTAGACTTTCAGAGAAAGATTTGACCACAGAAATATGAATTGTCTTTCTTTTAATTAGATGAATAAAAATAGCAAAAAGATATTGCTATTGTAGAATAAAGGTGCTATATTTATATCTGTTGCTACGAGCTACTTAGTTAGCAGCAAAGAAAGTAAAAAAACTTATTGACATCGGGTTTTGAACCTGATAATATATAAGAGTTGCTTCTAACGGAGCAGCAGCAAAACAAATTGTTCTTTGAAAACTAA
>NZ_JAGGQP010000035.1 GCF_018613235.1 Bacillus sp. ISL-41 | reverse complement strand
CGGCTATACTTTTCGCTTTCGGTCCGCCCAATGAAGTCAAAGAACGACTTCACTGGTCGGCCCTCCAGCGCTTGTCGGGGCTGACCAAGGCGCTTACGCTTTTCTAATAACCTTCGCTAAAGAAGAAGGAGGAAATTTTGTGCAGCAGCGAGTTTTGAAAACACTTGAATTTGATAAAATCAGGAACCAGCTGATTGAACACGTCTCATCATCGTTAGGACGGGAAAAAGCAATTGCTTTAATGCCTTCTGTTGATTTTTCGGAAGTATCCCGTTTGCAGGAAGAAACAGATGAAGCAGCAAAGGTACTGAGACTAAAAGGAAATGTACCGTTAGGCGGAATCCATGATATTAGGCCGCATGTGAAAAGGGCGCAAATCGGCGGGATGCTCAGTCCGCTTGAGCTGGTCCAGGTGGCGAGCACTGTCCACGCAAGCAGGCAGATGAAGCGCTTTGTCGACGATTTGCAGGAGGTTACAGAAGTCCCGATTTTACTGGGCTATACTGAGGGAATCATTGTGCTGGCTCATCTAGAAGAATCGATCCGGAACGCAATCGATGAGGGCGGTGAGGTTCTTGACGGAGCGAGTGAAGCACTGAGATCACTCCGCCAGCAGATGCGCACGAGAGAATCAAGGGTGCGTGAAAAATTGGAAAGCATGATCCGCTCGTCCAACGCGGCAAAAATGCTTTCGGATGCCATCATCACCATAAGGAATGACCGATTTGTCATTCCTGTAAAACAAGAATATCGAGGACATTACGGCGGGATCATCCATGACCAGAGTTCATCCGGGCAGACCCTGTTCATTGAGCCACAATCTGTTGTCCAGCTAAATAATGAACTTCAGAGCATTCGTGTAAAAGAACAGCAGGAAATCGAACGGATTCTTGCTGAGCTTTCGGCACTTACCGCCGATCACCATGATGAGCTCTTGCAGATTGTCAGCATCATGGGCGAGCTTGATTTCATGTTTGCGAAGGCCCGTTATGGAAGCAAAATCAAAGGCTCGAAACCAAATGTCAATGATGAGGGCCGAATCAATCTTTTTCAGGCAAGACATCCATTGATCTCGATGGATGAAGTTGTCCCTAATAGTGTCACTTTAGGGAATGATTATACGACAATCGTTATCACCGGTCCGAATACGGGAGGAAAAACTGTTACTTTGAAGACAGTCGGCCTTTGTACGCTGATGGCTCAGGCAGGATTGCAGATCCCTGCTCTTGACGGTTCTGAAGTGGCTGTTTTTGAATCCGTGTATGCTGACATTGGTGACGAACAGTCAATCGAGCAAAGTTTGAGTACTTTTTCGTCCCATATGGTCAATATCGTGGACATCCTTGAAAAGGTTGACCACAACAGCTTAGTTCTTTTCGATGAGCTTGGTGCCGGTACTGATCCACAGGAAGGAGCTGCACTGGCGATCTCGATCCTGGATGAAGTGTATCAGCGCGGGGCCAGGGTGATTGCAACAACCCACTACCCAGAGCTGAAGGCTTATGGCTACAACCGTGAAGGCGTCATCAATGCCAGCGTTGAATTCGATGTGGAAACACTGAGCCCGACTTATAAACTATTGATTGGAGTGCCAGGCCGAAGCAATGCCTTCGAAATCTCCAAGAGGCTTGGCTTGAGAGAGTCTGTCATCAATACAGCAAGATCCTATATAAGCGCAGACAGCAATGAGGTCGAAAATATGATTGCTTCCCTCGAATCCAGCCGAAAGCAGGCGGAGAGAGACCGGGACGAGGCGCATCAGCTGTTAAAAGATGCCGAACACCTGCATAAGGATCTGCAAAAACAGATGGCCGAGTATTATGAGAAAAAAGATGAACTAGCGGAAAAGGCAAAAGGTAAGGCAGCTTCAATCTTGGAAAAAGCCAAGGATGAAGCCGAAGAAATCATCCGGGACCTTCGCAAGCTGCGGCTTGAAAAAGGAGCCGAGATTAAAGAACATGAATTGATCGACGCCAAAAGGCGCCTTAGCGACGCGACTCCAGAGCTCAATCAGGTGAAGAAGGGCGGCGGCAAAGCAAAACCTGACAAACACGAATTCAAGCCGGGGGATGAAGTCAAGGTCCTGACCTTTGATCAAAAAGGACATCTTGTCGAGCGCGTTAACGCGAAAGAATGGCAAGTGCAGATTGGCATTCTCAAGATGAAAGTAAAAGAATCGGACATGGAATATCTCAATACTCCTAAGCAGGTAGAAACAAAACCATTAGCGATAGTAAAAGGCAAGGACTTCCACGTCGGCCTTGAGCTAGACCTCAGGGGTGAGCGTTATGAAGATGCCCTCATGAGGGTTGAGAAATATATCGATGATGCCTTGCTTGCGGGCTACCCAAGGGTCAATATCATCCACGGCAAAGGAACCGGAGCATTAAGACAGGGTGTCCAGGAATACCTTCGCAACCATCGTTCGGTCAAGAAAATAAGATTCGGCGATGCAGGAGAAGGCGGAACAGGTGTGACTGTTGTAGAATTTAAGTAGTGTTACGGTATAAACGCTCATTGTTTGTGAAAACTATAAAGTTTTCCGAAAAGAGCCAAAAAAAATGAAAATCCCTGTCTTAACACTTTATAATAGGCAGTGGGGTAAATTTTTATCAGGGAGAATGGATATGGATCATTTCTGGGAAAATGAATTTATAGTGACAGCTGGCTACTACAGTGTATCAATTCTCTGCATCGTCGTATTCCTTGCTGTTTTTGAACTAGTGACAAAATATCGCAATTGGGAGGAAATCAAAAAAGGCAATATTTCCGTTGCGATGGCCACCGGCGGGAAAATCTTCGGTGTAGCGAATATATTCCGCCATTCCATCAATCAGCATGATTCACTGCTTACGATGATCAGTTGGGGAGTTTTCGGTTTCATCCTGCTTTTGATCGGATACTTTATTTTTGAATTCCTGACACCCAAGTTCAACATCGATAAAGAAATAGAAAACGACAACCGTGCAGTAGGCCTGATATCCATGGTCATTTCCATTGGCCTGTCTTATATCATCGGCGCAGGAATTTAACAGGGGGATCTAAAAGAGTGGAAAAACTGGCTAAAATATTGCTGATTCTATGCGGAATATTCCTGTTAGTCGGCATAGTTTATATGATGTTTTTTGTATAGTGATTTGAAAAGGCTATAAATAAAGGGTTAATTTTTGACCTTTTGTTTACAGCCTTTTTCGTATTTTATTAACTTTTTTATTGAACTGAATGATAGGGTGAAAGTTAGGCTTGTATAATCTGTTGGAAAATAGACGTCTAGTTGATTGGAACAGAAGGCACGAAGACTCCAGCGGGAGTGAGGGGCTGGGGAGACCCCACAGGCGCATTTGCGCCGAGGAGGCTTCCCGCCACGCCCGCAGAAAGCGCAGTGCCTGGAGTGGAAATCAACTTGTTATTACACAAGAAATGGGAGTTTGTCCCTATAAACCTCCAAAAAACTATTCTAATTGTCATAAAAAGACCATTATATTATAATGAGAGATAGAATTTTCAAAAAATTTTAAATAAGGAGGCAACAAGATGGAAGTAGAAAAGCCATGGCTGTCGCAATACCCTCCAGAAATCCCTGCTCATTTGGACCTTAAGGAGGCAACGGTCCAGGACTATTTAAAGCATACTGCCGAAAAATACCCTGAGAAGATCGCTATCCACTTCATGGGCAAAGATCTGACGTACAAGCAAGTATACAACTATGCGAAAAAACTGGCTGCTTATTTGCAAAACCTGGGAATTGAAAAAGGAGACAGGGTTGCGATCATGCTCCCGAATACTCCTCAGTCTATCATCAGTTACTACGCAATCTTGATGGCTGGCGGAATTGTCGTCCAGACAAACCCTCTGTATATGGAACGAGAGCTTGAATACCAGATGAAGGACTCTGGGGCTAAGGCAATCATCACGCTCGACATTTTATTCCCTAGGGTGTCAAAGGTCATCGCAAATACGGATTTAGAGAATGTAATTGTAACCGCTATCAAGGACTATCTTCCTTTCCCTAAAAATCTTGTCTATCCATTCATCCAGAAAAAACAATATGGCATCATTGTAAACGTGAAGCATGAAGGCCAGAATCATCTTTTTACCGAGATCATGAAAAAGCCGGCTGGAATCATAAAAGAATATGAAACTGACTTTGAAGAAGACCTGGCTTTACTGCAATATACCGGTGGAACAACAGGGTTTCCGAAAGGGGTCATGCTGACTCACAAAAACCTGATCGCGAATGCGGCAATGAGCAATGCCTGGCTGTATAAATGCAAAGAGGGTGAAGAAACAGTCCTGGGAATCCTGCCATTTTTCCATGTTTATGGTATGACGGCAGTATTGATTCTTTCTGTCATGCAGGGCCAGAAAATGGTGCTTTTACCGAAATTCGACCCTGAAACGACACTGAAGACGATACAAAAACAAAAGCCAACACTCTTCCCTGGCGCGCCTACCATTTACATCGGGCTGTTGAATCATCCAGATATTAAAAAATATGATCTGTCTTCGATTGATTCATGTATTAGCGGATCAGCGCCATTGCCAGTGGAGGTACAGGAGAAATTCGAGGAAGTCACAGGCGGGAAGCTTGTTGAGGGTTATGGCCTGACTGAATCCTCCCCGGTGACACATGCCAACTTCCTATGGGATAAAAAGCGGGTAAAAGGAAGCATAGGTGTTCCTTGGCCGGATACAGAGTCTGTGGTCCTTTCAATGGAAACCGGAGAACCGCTTCGGCCTGGTGAAATTGGCGAAATAGCAGTCAGGGGCCCACAGGTGATGAAGGGCTACTGGAACAGGCCGGAAGAAACGGAGCAAGTGCTTAAGGACGGCTGGCTATTGACCGGAGACCTTGGCTATATGGACGAGGAAGGATATTTCTATATTGTCGACCGGAAGAAGGACATGATCATTGCCGGAGGCTTTAATATTTACCCGCGTGAGATCGAGGAAGTCCTTTACGAGCATCCAGCTGTTCAGGAAGTAGTAGCAGCAGGAATACCGGATCCATATCGAGGCGAAACGGTAAAAGTATATATCGTGCTCAAGGAAGGTGCACAGGCAACAGAAGAAGAACTGAATGAATATTGCCGGAAACATCTTGCGGCATTCAAGGTGCCAAGATTATATGAATTCAGGGCAGAACTTCCAAAAACAGCGGTAGGTAAGATTCTTAGAAGAGCATTGGTGGATGAAGAGAAAGCAAAGAACCAGGAAGACCAGCAGAAGCGAGCTTAACTTAAAAAGCCGGCTCCCAATATCGGCTCTTTCTTTTTGAATGAGAAGGCTTGTCCAAATGAAACACATTTCCTTGACAGAAATGTGAGTGAATACTATTATAAAAATATGAATGACGATTCATTCAGTGAATAGTATTGCAGACAAAAATCGTAAACGGGAGTGTGCCACTGTAGCATTTAATGCTTGTGCTTTTCCTGGAGCGGGAGTGAAAGAAATGAAGAAAAACAGGCCGAAATATATGCAAATAATTGACGCAGCAGTGGTCATTATCGCAGAAAACGGCTACCACCAGGCGCAGGTTTCTAAAATAGCAAAGCAGGCTGGAGTGGCTGATGGGACCATTTATTTGTATTTCAAGAATAAGGAAGACATACTGATTTCTCTGTTCCAGGAGAAAATGGGTTACTTCGTGGGAAGTATTGAAGAAAAAATTGCAGGAAAACAAACAGCAACAGAGAAATTATATATGTTGGTCGAAACGCATTTCAAGATTCTTTCAGATGACCGGCATCTTGCAATTGTAACCCAGCTGGAGCTAAGGCAGTCAAATAAGGATCTCCGGCATAAAATCAACGAGGTTCTTAAGGGCTACTTAATGCTGATCGACAAAATCATTTTGGAAGGCATAGAGAATGGAGAGTTTTCAAGCTCCCTGGATTTGCGTCTTGCAAGGCAGATGATTTTTGGTACAGTAGATGAAACTGCGACTTCATGGGTAATGAATGAACAGAAGTACAATCTTACTGACCTGGCAAAAGCGGTACACCAGCTGCTGATCAATGGCTGCGGTTACCAGGACACCAAACCGGTCCTTTAATCACGTCTTTCCCGACTTTCCGGCGCTTTGAATGCCTGTAAGCGGAAAAGGCAGGGGAAAAAGGCTAGTTTCGCAGAAAGGAGATTTTCCAGGATGCGAAACTTGCCTTCATGTAAAAGGAGGGGAAAATGTGGAGTATCTTAAATGGTCTGCGGAGGACAGGATCGCCACGATCACGATTGACCGTCCGCCGGCGAATGCCCTAGCATCCGGACTGCTGAAAGAAATTTCAGGAGTATTGGATGAAATCGAGGGGAATGAAGAAATCAGGGTTGTATTAATCCATGGTGAAGGCAGGTTCTTCTCTGCAGGAGCGGATATCAAAGAATTCACCACTATTAAAACCGGAGAAGATTTTGCCAAACTAGCTGAATATGGCCAGGATCTTTTCGAGCGTATGGAGCATTTTCCAAAGCCGATTATCGCTGCCATCCATGGCGCGGCATTGGGCGGCGGCCTGGAGCTTGCAATGGCATGCCACTTCCGTCTAGTAGCGGAAAACGCTAAATTGGGATTGCCAGAGCTGCAGCTTGGTCTGATTCCAGGGTTTGCAGGCAGCCAGCGACTGCCAAGATATGTGGGCGCAGCAAGAGCGGCCGAGATGCTGTTTACAAGTGACCCCATCACTGGTGTGGAAGCAGTCCAATATGGATTGGCCAACCATGCTTATCCTGAAGAGCAGTTGCTTGAAAACGCATACAAGATTGCCGGGAAAATTGCAAAAAAGAGTCCAGTTTCCCTGGGCGCAGCTATTAAACTATTGAACTATTCCAAGCACGAATCCTTTTACAAAGGTGTTAAGGAAGAAGCAAAGTATTTTGGTGATGTCTTCCTGTCTGAGGACGGCCAGGAGGGAATCAAGGCATTCCTGGAAAAAAGGCAGCCTGATTTTAAAGGCAGATAAGCAAACCTTTTAGCATCAAATTTTTTTAAAATAAATTTTTCTAATCTTTAGAACAGCTAAAATGTTTGAATACTTAGGAGGGGAACAAATGAATATCTACGTTCTAATGAAAAGGACATTCGATACAGAAGAAAAAATCACGATCGCAAACGGCAAGATTAATGAAGATGGCGCTGAATTCATCATCAATCCTTACGATGAATATGCGATTGAGGAAGCAATCCAGGTAAGGGACGCTCATGGCGGAGAAGTTACTGTTGTTTCTGTAGGCAATGAAGAAACAGAGAAGCAGCTGCGCACAGCGCTGGCAATGGGAGCAGACAAAGCAGTATTGATCAATATCGAGGATGACGTTGAAGACGGCGACCAGTTCACAACTGCAAAAATCCTTGCTGAATACCTAAAGGATAAAGAAGCTGACCTTATCCTTGGCGGAAATGTCGCAATCGATGGCGGTTCAGGCCAGGTAGGACCTCGTGTTGCTGAACAGCTGGGAATGCCTTATGTAACAACGATTACGAAACTAGAAATCAATGGAACGACTGCTACAATTACTAGAGACGTAGAAGGAGATTCAGAAGTCATTGAGACAAGCCTTCCTGTTCTTGTAACTGCACAACAGGGGCTTAATGAGCCTCGCTATCCATCTCTTCCAGGAATCATGAAAGCAAAGAAAAAGCCGCTTGATGAGCTTGAGCTTGATGATCTTGATCTGGATGAGGACGATGTAGAAGCTAAGACAAAGACAATCGAAATTTATCTTCCTCCGCAAAAAGAGGCAGGAAAAGTCCTTCAAGGCGAACTTGCTGACCAGGTTAAGGAACTTGTCAACCTGCTTCACACAGAAGCGAAAGTCGTTTAAGACATAAAGGAAGAATAAATACGCAGGAGGTAAATCAAATGTCGAGAAAAGTATTAGTATTGGGAGAAGCACGTGACGGACAACTTAGAAACGTTTCTTTCGAAGCGATTGCAGCTGCAAAAACAGTTGCTGAGGGCGGAGAAGTAGTTGGAGTATTGATCGGAGAGTCTGTAAACTCATTAGGGAACGACCTTTACCAATATGGTGCTGACAAAGTTGTAGCAGTAGAAGATGCCAAGCTTGCACAATATACACCAGATGGATATTCACAAGCATTGATGGCTGTCATCGAGCAGGAAAGCCCGGAAGGAATCATTTTTGGTCATACATCACTTGGAAAGGACCTTGCTCCTAAAATCGCAAGCAAATTGGGTTCAGGCCTGATCTCTGATGCTGTAGCGGTTGAAGAAGCAGGCGGCAACCTTGTATTCACTCGTCCAATCTATTCTGGTAAAGCCTTTGAAAAGAAGATTGTTACCGATGGACTAGTGTTTGCGACAATCCGTCCAAACAACATTGCTCCACTGGAAAAGGATCCAGGAAAATCCGGAGAGGTTTCATCAGTCTCTGCAGAAATCAAAGATTTGAGAACGATCATCAAGGATGTTGTCCGTAAAGCAACTGAAGGTGTAGATCTTTCCGAAGCAAAAGTTGTAGTAGCAGGCGGACGCGGTGTGAAGAGCGAAGAAGGCTTCGAGCCTTTGAAGGAACTGGCCGACGTTCTAGGCGGAGCTGTAGGAGCTTCACGTGGTGCATGTGATGCTGATTACTGTGATTATTCACTGCAAATCGGACAGACGGGTAAAGTTGTAACTCCAGACTTATACATCGCTGCCGGTATTTCCGGAGCAATCCAGCACCTTGCTGGTATGTCCAACTCCAAGGTCATTGTCGCGATCAACAAAGATCCAGAAGCTAATATCTTCAAAGTCGCAGACTATGGTATTGTTGGCGATTTATTCGAAGTAATTCCAATGCTTACTGAGGAATTCAAGAAGCTTAAGGTAAACGCTTAATATTTCAATCCAAAAAACGGACGTGTAAATCGTCCGTTTTTTTTTGCAAAGTTTAATAATGATGTTAGCACCCTGTTGATTGTAGTGGAAGGCGAGAAGACTCCTCCGAAAATGCTAACGCATTTCCATCGTGGGTGGGCTGGTTCGAGGAAGCTAAACAATGTCCTGTGGGATCAGTTGGAAAGGTGAGACCCCACAGACGCCAGCGGCGGCGAGTTATCACCGCCAGCCTCGCGGAAAACGAAGCGCCTGGAACGGAAATCAACAGCCCCGTTTCCCCTTCGACAAAATTTAAGAATGGAGACAGGAAAAGGGAATATTCATATGTGAAAAGGGTAAATTACAACAAGAGCAGATAAATAGCATCAATTGGTAAACGATGATATACTGACGTTAGTATTCAGATTTATTTAGGAGGCATTCAAATGGCTATTACACATGCTACTGACGCAACTTTTGCTAACGAAACAGGATCAGGCCTAGTGCTTGTTGACTTTTGGGCACCTTGGTGCGGCCCATGTAAAATGATCGCTCCTGTGCTTGAAGAATTAGATTCAGAAATGGGCGACAAAGTGAAAATCGTGAAGCTTGATGTTGATGACAATCAACAGACTGCAGCTCAATATGGCATCATGAGCATCCCGACATTACTTGTCCTTAAAGATGGTCAGCCGGTTGATAAAGTAGTTGGTTTCCAACCAAAAGAAGCACTTGCAGGACGCCTGCAGCAGCATATCTAAAAATGAATGTGAAAATCCCGCCTTCCTCGAGGCGGGATTTTTTTGCGGAGTTTTGAACCTAATAGTAGGGATAGTTGTAAAAAGAACACAATACGGTATCACCTCGCCCAAAAGCTTATAGTCCCCAACTTCCTTTAGCCGTGATTATATCATTAATAATCAAGGGGCAATAAGAGGTTTGATGTTCGAATTGGTTCTACCAAAACGACCACGGTAGACTAAGATTCTTTAAATCGGGAAAAATATGATTTCACAAGTTTGTCAAAGTTTTCTCACAAAGTTCGTTGACAGTGATAATCATTCTCGACTATAATTACATTTGTCAATGAAAATCATTATCATTTATAAGATTACTAACATTACATAGGGGGATTTCAAACATGAACAAGAAAAAGCATCTGAAAGCAGTCTTTGCAAGTTTTTTAATGGCAAGCACAGTATTGGCAGCCTGCGGAGGAGATGAAACCGCAGAGAAGCCTGCAGACAACAAACAGGCTGAAACAGAAGAAAAGGCTGAAGATACTAAGGGAAATAATAACGAAGAAACCAAGGAAGTCAATGTAGAAGATACAGATGCAGCAAAACAAGCTGCTGCTTATGCTGATATGATGTCCGAACTAGTAAAAGCAAAAGAAGGCCAGGAAGTTAACTGGGATACTGTCCAACAACAATATGAAGCAGGTCTCCAAAATGATGTAGCTGAACTTACTCCGGAATTCGACCAGGCAATCCAGGCTGCCCTTACAGCTGGAAAGAGCGGAGAAATGGAGCCAATTATCGCTGTTCAATTGACTGATAAGACAATTCAATCCTATTTCTATCAGAATCAAAAAGCGCTTCAAAAGGAAGTTGTTGCTGCACTGACTGAGGACAAGAAGGAAGACGCAAATCTTGCATTCGCGCAAATTAAGCATCTAGCGGAAAAAGTGTTCATTCCAACAGCTGAAAAACGTGATAAGTATTACGAGCTCAGCGGAGATGCAAGCCTTGTCGAGAACATTAACTCCGGACTATCCGCACAGGAAGAAGCGCTTAATGCTGGCAATGCTGAAGATTTCCAGGTATATCTTCAGGTAACTGATAAGTCGATTTACAGAAGCTATTATCTTGCAGCAAAATCTTATGCTGAGAAAATTGAAGCAGGAGTTAAAGAAGGAAAAGAGAAGCAGGAACTATCCATCATGCAGGCTGAGGCATGGGGCTTCTATCAAGCAATCAAGGGTTCTCTTGGCGGCGGAGATGAAGCGGCTGCAGCTCAGTTAGATAAATTATTCACTTTGAACACTACTGATCCTGCTGCTATTAAAGCGGCAGAAACAAATGCTTTATTCGCTAAAGCAGTGGCTGGCAAAATCAAAGGCTACTACGAAAAGGCTCCGAATCTGTTAGCAGAAAACAATGCGGTTGAAGCTAAAGTAAGTGCAATGGAAGGGAACATGTTCCTGAAAATGCTTCAAGGGCAGATGACTGAAAAATTAGGTGAAGAAAAAACTCAGGCCGTATTTGCAGATGCTGAAGCATGGTATAATGCCATTGCGGAAAATAAGCCGGAAGATGCAAAAGCAAAAGGCGACGCAGTGATTTCAGCAGTAGATGGTCTGCTTTAGAAAACGGGAGCCGCAGCAATGCGGCTCTATTTTCGTTTATTACCAGGAAATTATAAAGTTATTTAGTTGTCGATAACTACATGTAGTTTTCTTAATCCAGCTCCAGCGCCTAGCCAGTTTTCATCCCTGACAGTGCATCCTCGGGTATCTTGCGAGAAGCGTTAGCTTTGAGCAGCTCGAGTCGCTTGTCTAGCTGCGGCTCCTAACTCCTCGAGACGCTTCGGTCCTGCCAATGAAGTCAAAGAACGACTTCCCTGTCAAGCCCTCCAGCGCTTATCGGAGTTGGACAGTCGCCTACGCTTTTCGAGTTCGGTCCGCCCAATGAAGTC
>NZ_JAGGQP010000034.1 GCF_018613235.1 Bacillus sp. ISL-41 | reverse complement strand
TAAGAGCGAAAAGCTGTCAAAGCGCAACAGTACTAGGAGGTTCATGATGAAGAAAACGCACAAATTTCCTGAAGGCTTTTTATGGGGCGGGGCTACAGCTGCCAACCAAATTGAAGGTGGATATAAAGAAGGGAACAAGGGCTTGAATGTTGCCGATGTTCTGCCAGGCGGCAAGGCACGGTACGATATTCTAACAAAGCCTGGGTTCGATTTTGAGATCAAACCCGATCAATACTACCCAAATCATGAAGCGATCGATTTTTACCATCGATATAAAGAAGATATCGCCTTATTTGCGGAAATGGGATTCAAGGCATTCAGGATGTCGATTGCCTGGACGCGGATTTTTCCTAATGGAGATGAGCTCGAGCCAAATGAGGAGGGGCTGGCTTTTTACGACCGTGTTCTTGATGAGTTGGACAAGCATGGGATTGAGCCGATTGTGACTATTTCCCATTATGAAATGCCGCTTCATTTGGTGAAAGAGTACGGCGGCTGGCGGAATCGGAAAGTTGTCACTTTCTTTGATAAATATTCAAGAACTATTTTAAATCGTTATAAAGATAAGGTTAAATACTGGATGACGTTCAATGAAATCAATAGTGCTCTGGTGATGCCGATCAACGGCCTTGGCTTTTCAATTGAAAACGATGAGGATCGATACCAGCCAACTTTCCAGGCGTATCATCATCAATTAGTAGCAAGCGCGATGGCTGTCAAAGCTTGCCATGAGATTATTCCCAGCTCTCAAATCGGCTGTATGATTCTTTTCGCCCCTGTTTATCCATTTGACAGCAATCCGGAAAATGTCCTGCATGCACTTAAAGAGGAGCAGGTTTTCAATTATTTTTGCGGTGATGTCCAGATTCGCGGGGAGTACCCTTCCTTCATGAACCGATACTTTAAAGAACACCGTATCCAATTAGAGATCGAAGAAGGTGACCTTGAGTTATTGAAGGAGGGCACCGTAGATTACGTTGGATTCAGCTACTATATGTCACGTACCGAGAAAAAAGAGAAGGCAGATGATGATGCTTCAGAAGGAAATATCATTGGCGGTGTGCGGAACCCATTCCTTAATGTAAGTGACTGGGGCTGGGAAATCGACCCGGTTGGCTTGCGTATCAGCCTGAACAAACTATACGATCGTTATCAGATTCCTCTCTTTGTCGTTGAAAATGGACTGGGAGCCTATGACCAACTCGAAAATGATGGCAGTATAAACGATGATTACCGAATTGACTATCTGGGTGAGCATATAAAAGCAATGGGCGAAGCGATCGAAGATGGAGTGAGTTTGATGGGCTATACCAGTTGGGGATGCATTGATATGGTTAGCATGTCAACGGGCGAGTTTTCAAAAAGATATGGCTATATTTATGTGGACAAGCATGACGATGGCAGCGGATCATTGGAACGGAAAAGGAAAAAGTCATTTTATTGGTATAAAGAAGTGATTGAAACCAACGGACAAAAGCTGTAAAGGATTCTGAAGGGCTACCGGCTATGCCGGCAGCTCTTTTTTATTAAAGAAAATTCCTTAGTAATAAAAGGGGAATTTGGGGTTTTGTCGAATAATATCTTGTTATAATCCTATCAATAGAGGAGGAAGACTTGTGTTTTTATATAAAATAGATGAACAGTTATCATTGAAGCTTACCGAGGTTTCTGATGCAGAACGGCTGTTTGAACTCACTGAAAAAGCTCGGGATTATCTGAAAGAGTGGCTTCCATGGCTCGATTTTACAACGGACGTTGAAGATACAAGAGAATTTTTAAAAGGAACAATGAAGGGGTACGCCGAGAATAAAAGTATGACGACTGTCATTTTATACGAAGGAGAAATCGTTGGAACGGCTGGTTTTAACAGTATTAACTGGTCAAATAAAACTGCTTACATTGGGTATTGGCTCGGGCATGAATACCAGGGAAAAGGGATCATGACCAAGGTTGCCGGCGCATTGACTGATTACGCTTTTAACCATTTGAAATTGAACAAAGTTGAAATCAGAGCGGCACAGGAAAATAAAAAGAGCAGAGGGATTCCTGAAAGATTAGAGTTTGTGGAAGAAGGCAGAATCAGGCAAGCCGAATGGCTTTATGATCACTATGTAGATCATGTTGTTTATGGAGTTTTAGCAGAAGAGTGGGCAGAAAATAAAAGCAAAAAATAAATGGGGGAAATATGCTATTTCAAAACGGCAGTTTAATGGTTCGCAGGTTAAAAGAGGATGATAAACATCTACTAGCAAAATGGCTTTCTAATCCCGTGGTTCTTGAATATTATGAGGGAAGGGATAACCCCTTCAATTTGCATAAAATTGACCAAGTTTTTTAATCTTCGGAAGACGAAGAAGTGAAATGCATTATTAAGTATAAAGGGAATTCAATTGGCTATATACAATTTTATGAATTAGATCAGGCCACTAAAAAAGTGTATGGATATGAGACGGGAAGAATTTTTGGAACTGACCAGTTTATTGGCGAAGTCGACTATTGGAATAGAGGGATCGGAACATTACTGATTAATTCCATCACAGATTTTCTTTTTACCCAAATGAATGCCGACAAAGTCGTCATGGATCCCCAAGTGTGGAATTTGCGTGCAATAAAATGCTATGAAAAGTGCGGTTTTAGTAAAGTTAAACTCCTCCCAAAACACGAACTCCACGAAGGAGAATTTCGAGATTGCTGGTTAATTGAAAAGGGAGTTGGATAGTTAAATGGACTTAAAGCTCATACCCTTAACCTCAAAAACCTACCCTGACATTGTTCACGAGAATAATTCAGAGTTGCCTAATGCCAATAGCCTTAAAACCCTTGAAAAAAAGGCAACCAGCGAAACGCTGTTAAAAAATTGGGGAGTGATCACTCCGGCTGGCAAATTAGTTGGATACGGAATGTATGTTACTGGGCCATGGGATCCGATCTTAAAGCCGGGATACGCAGAGGTTTTTATTCAGGTAGATACTGAATGGCGCAACCAGGGAATTGGGAGCTGGATATTGGATGAGATTGAGGCTGTTGCCCATGAAAACAAGTCTAAAGTTATGCAAACTCAAATCCAGGATACGAAGAAAGCGGAACTGGATTGGGCTAAGAAGAAGGGGTTTTACATAACAGGGCATGTTTTTGAATCTCAGTTGGATATTTCTCAGTTCAATAAGGATCAGTATCGTTCTATTTTAAATGATCTGGAATCATCTGGAATTACCTTTACTACATTACACGATTATCCGCATAACAAAGACTATCAAAATCGGTTTTGGGATTTCTGGTGGGAGCTTGTTACGGATGTTCCAGGCATGAATGATAAGCCTCGTCCTGATAATGATAGAATGATAGACTTGTTGAAGGATTATGATAAAAAGGGCTTTATTTTAGCTGTTGATGGCAGTCAATGGATTGCAATGTCTCTGGTCGTAAGGGAAAATGAGAATGTTTACTATAATTCCATGACTGGAGTACATAAGAGTTACCGAGGAAAAGGGCTTGCACAGGCGATAAAAATAAAAGCTATAGAATTTGCTGAAGCAAAAGGAGTGAAATTTATCCGAACTCATAATGACTCAAAAAATGCACCTATGCTTTTTGTTAATAGAAAGTTAGGCTATGAAGAAAAACCAGGAATCTATGGTTTAGCAAAGCAAATCGCTGATAATTCATTTGAATTGAGCAATGATTGATTCTGAGTATTGTATAACCAGGTTAGATTGAAACCAATAAAAGTCTATAAATGTTTTTAGCAAATGCTCAGGCTAAGTGCCTGAGCATTTGCTAAGTCTTTTATAATAGCGATTCTGCTCCGTCTATATACACTTCTGTCCCGGTAATATGCGAAGACAGGTCGGAAGCGAGAAAGAAGACAAGGTCTGCAACCTGTTCCGGCTTTCCGGCGTGTTCCTCCAATGGTTGATTGCCCTCCGGATATTCAACTGGGATTTTAATTTTCTCGAGATCATTCTCTTGCGGAAAGGTGTTTTTGCCTATGTTGGTTTCGATTGCGCCCGGGCAGATGATATTGACCCGGATTTTGTACTGAGATAGCTCGAGTGCCGCCATTTTTCCGAATCCTGTCTGCCCGATTTTCGAAGTACTGTAGGCAGACATACCGAAATTCTTATAGATCCTGTTTCCGTTAATAGAACTCGTGATAATGACGCTGCCGTCATGCTTCTTCATATGGGGGATTGCATATTTTACGGTAAGAAAGGTCCCCTTTAGGTTCGTGTTGATCGTTTCGTCCCAATCCTCTGGAGCAAGGTCTTCGATTGGCGCAATGACACCATTGATGCCTGCGTTGGCAAAGACGATATCAATTTTCCCCAAGGCATCCACAACCTTTTGATAGCTTCGTTCCATTTCCTCTGGTTTTGCGATATCACATTCAACGATCAGCGCGCTCCCGCCGGCCTCTTCAATGGACTCCTTAACATCCCTGGCATTCTCTTCCTTGACATCAATCAATGCTACCTTTGCACCTTCCTTGGCCAGTTTGAGTGCTGCTGCTCTTCCTATACCGGAGCTGGCACCTGTTATAAAAGCGACCTTCCCATCTAATTGGCTCAATATAGCTGCCTCCTTCTTGGTGATGTGGATATTTTTAACTATGCCCTATTTATTAAAAAATAAAACTGCGGCAGCTAGCAAACTGTCATTCTATGAAACTTTTTCCAAACTAGTACGTAATAATAATAAGCCTCCTTATTTAATGGAGGATTTTTTTTCAATAGAATTTGTCGAATGAAAGGATAAATTGTAATTTTATCGTTGCAGGAGGTAGGAATATAAATGGACAAGCAGGATAAAGTCATTACTAAGATTGATGAACTTTTGACTGAATTAAAGTCGGGAAGAGAGGAAAGCTCTGCTTCCCTGACTGCACATTCAATGAGACCACCAATTAGTATATTTAGCAGGAGTCTTATGATTCTGTTTTTCTTAGCTTCAGTCATTGGTGCTGGATTTTGGTATGTTTCGGGGAACACGGGCAAAGCTGAGTCGACTGTATTCATTGAACAAGTTCACGGATTGGCAACATTGGCAACAGCAGAGGCACATGTGAAGGTCATCCTTGAGCAGGAGGATAATGAGTTATTCGGGGAGAAAATCAACTTTAATCTACCTGGCACAAAGCGTGAATGGCTATTGATCGTTCCAGCAACCGTGATAGCGGGTGTGGATTTACAGGGAATCGATCAAGAAGACATAAAAGTGGATGAAGAGAAAAAGGTAGTAGAGATTGTTCTGCCTCAGGCAAAATTCATACAAGAACCGTCAGTTAAGATGGGCGAGGTCAAGACATTTTCGGATGAAGGAATTTTCCGTGGAAAAATAGAGTGGGATCAAGGATTCAATTTGGCAGCAATAGCCCAGGAAGAAATTAAGCAAGAAGCAATAGATGCAGGGGTTTTACAAAAAGCTGATAAAAATGCTGAAACAGTATTAAAGGAGTTTTTCGGCCATTTGGGATACAGTGTCACAATAAACATAAATAGATGATAATAATGTTATGTTAACACTGAGAGAAGTGCGAAACCAGGAAAGCAATTAATAGTGGGGTAGACATCCTTCAAAAAAATAAAGTTTCTTCTTAAATATTTTCAGCCATCTTGCAAATATTATTAATAAACCCAAGTGTTGGGTTATATTTAGACTGGTTAGCGAGTCGCTACAGAACTTAGCCATTTGACAATAGACTAAATGAGGTGAAATGGATGAGAATTTGCGAAGTTTGTGGACGGAAAGATGTTTCAGAGAACAAAGAAGAAAAGCTTTTCCAACCTGTGAGGCTTCATGTATGCGAGAGCTGCAAGCAGGATAGGAGGATGACACCTCTGGGTGATTGGGCATTTTAAAATCAATCCAGGCGCAGGCCTGGATTTTTTGGCTCTCGAATCGAGAGCCTAGTTTTCATCCAAACCATCAATGCAGACAAGCTGTCTTTCTTCATGAGTTCCTCTTGGTGATATGACCGCCATGCTCGAAGTAGAATCGATGCTTTCAATCCAGATTGGTATACCATGGTAATGGACAGAAATTTCATTTTCCTCAGCTAATATTTCCTTCACACGTTGTAAGTCCATAATTTTTCTCACCTTATATTTAAAATATCCATAGAGATGATTAGGTATGTATGATGATCTTTGTTGTTGAAAAAGAAATCAAAAAAGCGAACCAAGCTGATGATTTTGGTTCGCTTTCGTGGATTATTCAGTTAGGTCTTTAATCTTCTTTCCTTCAACGTAAGAGGGAATCTCCAATCCAAGAAGCTCATAAATAGTGGGTGCTATATCGAGATTGGAGACTGGATCTATTTGTTTATCATTAGAAATGTCAGGTCCGATAGCCATAAAAACTGCTCTCAGCTTCTCGCGTTTTGGGTCACCACCATGTGTACCAAACTCAGGAGTTGGTTTTACGATGTGCGATTCACCCTGGCCCATGATATACCCGGGTGCAGCCATTAATAAAACATCTCCGGCATTTCGCTCCTTCGACTTTTTACTTTGGGATATTTTCTTTATATCCTGATAGGGATGGACATTAGCGTTTGTAAGATACCCAAGTAAATCCTTGGTATTTTCTTTTACACCGGTAAAGGATAGATTCACTGTACTTTTCCAAATTTCTCTCAGTTGATGCTTGATGACAGGTCCATTTTCATTCCTGTTCACCTTGATTCCTTTGAAGGCCTGGATGATTTCGTCCCGCACCTGTTCATAGTCATCTTCTGGCACAATTCCATGCTTTTCTCTTGATTTCAAGTTGATGTACACGTGTGCTGCCGAACCACTTGGAATGGCAATTGCTTTCGAACTCTTATAATCAATCTTTCCATCAGAATCCAATACAAGAAGACCATTGTCCTTCAAAACTTTATTGGGCTCTAGTGCTGAGTGAGCCGGTTCCATGCCATGGTCAGAAACAATGAAGAGATGGTCATTCCCATCAAGGGACTTAACGGTCTTGCCAACCACCTTGTCCGCAACCTTATATGACCATTCAATATATTCCAGGTACTTTCTTGACTTTTCAGGTGAATAATCAGGCTGTCTGGGGTCTGTAAGCAGGTAGTTGTGCTCCTGATGGTCAATTTGCGGTGCATAGAACATCAGCAAATCTGGCTGATACTCATTTTTGATAAAAAGTGATACATCTGTTACCCAGTTGACAAATCTCTCCGAAATCTCTTCATATTCCTTCCTGGAGATCCAGCCCTTTTCCAATGCTATATCATCATCCTGAGGCGGAAAAAAACCAAATTCTTGCCTAATTTGTTCTGTGAAGCCTTTTGGACCATCTATCAATCCTGATGTTACTTCAGAACGGTACATAACAGCTTCCTTTTCCAATGTTGGGTCAGCAGAAGTCAACTTGAACCAGAAACCTGCTGTCTGGTTTTCTTTTACCTGAAGGCTGACTGAGCCCCATTCTTTAGGACTTACTCCTTTATGGTCAATTGTTTTATTGCTTGTCACAATAAATTTGTCGTAATTCTTTTTTTGGTCGTTGGTTGAATCATATGCCAAAACTTGAATTTTTTTATTTTGACTGTCCTCTACCTGAATCGTGAAAGATGCTTCCTTCAATGGGCTAAAGCTTGACGGAGAGTTGTTCCAGCCTGATGCTTCGGAGAATTTGAGTTTTTCCTGTTTGCTGGGGGCCCATGTCTCTCCATAATAAATGGTGTAGTCAGCCTGCTTTCCTATGGAAGGATTTGCCCCGGCAAACGCAACTGCTGCAGTTGTTTTTCCCTGCTTCCGTGCTCCGACCCAAAGTGGGTCCACCTCAAATTCACTTAAAAACGCATTTTTCTGGTTTGTCAGTGCTGCATCTTTCTGTTGCCACGCATTGCTGACAATTGAGGTTTGCAGTGGTGTTGCGCCAGTCGCAATTGCTGCGTGTGATGGAGCAGTAAGGGACGGGCTGACTGTCTTGGCATATTTTGCGATGGTTCCTTTTTCGATAACATTCTCTATATTAGGCAGTTTGCCGTCTTTAACGTAACTCCGTGTGAGGTCATTTCGCATTCCATCAAAAGAAATAAGAATGACCTGTCGATCACCAGCTGCCATTGCCAATGGTACATTGATGGTTAAAATAGTCATAAATAATAGAATGATTGCTTTAAGTAATCTTGATGTCATAAATTCTCCCTGCTTTGATGTTATAACAGGCATTTACCTATTTTTATGGTGATTAAAACTATAAAAAATTGGTTATTCAGCTGCCAGGCCATCATAAGATAGCTGCTTCATAAAATCTGCATAAGTTCATGATATAAACTTTATATATGCTGTTTTCGTATTGATTGATGCTTTACAAACATCTACTTATTTCCGCAGTAATTGAGGTATGTGAGCTCTTTTCCAGAAGAGTTTTATACTTGAATGACAATAACACCTGAAATTTGATAGCAGCAATGGTTACGAAAAGAGCTTTTATTAAGCCGGGAGGGAAAGCTAAATGAAACTGAATCGTAGAATTGGAATGGTTTTGTTAACCATTACCTCTGCATTCCTTTTAACAGCTTGTGCTGGTGAAGAAGAGAATTCCAGCAATGAAGATCACAACAGCCATGCAAATATGGAGCATTCTGGTACGGGCAAGTTACCTGAAGGGCTGAAGGAAGCCGCTGATCCAACTTACGAAGTTGGCAGTCAGGCCATCATTAAAGATGACCATATGCCAGGCATGGATGGAGCGGAAGCGACTATCGTAGGGGCATATGATACGGTCGTCTATTCGCTATCTTATGATCCGACGAACGGCGGAGCTCGTGTAGAACAACATAAGTGGGTCATCCATGAAGAGCTGCTTGATGCCGGAGCGGAACCATTGCAGCCGGGTGATGAAACTACAATCAATACCGATCATATGGAAGGAATGCAAGGGGCAAAAGCGGTCATTGATTCAGCTAAAGAAATGACAGTCTACATGGTTGATTTCACGCCAACAGATGGATCTGAAAAAGTAACGAACCATCAGTGGGTAACCGAAGACGAACTAGCTCCCGCTAAATAATATCGAAGATTACCAAAATCATGCAGGATTGTCCCTTTTTAGTCAGGGTATATAAGTAGTAAGACAAGAGGAGGGATGACGCATGAAGAAATTAATCAGGACAGCGCTTAAATGGGGACCTGTTCTCTATCCAATTGTAAAAAAAATGATGAATAACAGGAAATCATCCTCAATGAAAACCAGCTATTCAAAATAAATGAAAAACCCTGGACCGTACAGAAGTCAAAGATGGCTGCTGTGCGGTTTTTCTTTGTCTTTATTTTCACTTGAGCTTAGCACTATTGTTTAACAGTTTTTTATCATATAAGTGATAAAATAATCTTTATATTTCAGACTATTGTTCATGTTATAATGTTAAAATGAATCATAAACTGTGTTTTGGTATTGATAATACATAAAGCTCAAGGGTCTTTTAAAAGGAAGGTATCTATGGTCGAGGAAAATATTACGAGAATAGAAATGAATGGCAAGGAATACATACTGATTGGAACTGCACATGTTTCAAAGCACAGTGCTGAGCAGGTGAAGGAGGTAATTGAAGCTGAGAGGCCGGATTCTGTCTGTGTTGAATTGGACGAACAGCGCTACCAGACGATTACCGAGGGTTCAAAGTGGCAGGAGATGGATATCATCCAGGTCATCAAAGAAAAAAGAGCTTCTTTATTATTGATGAATCTTGCTATTTCATCATTCCAAAACCGGATGGCGAAAGAGCTTGGCATCAAAGCAGGACAGGAGATGATCCAAGGAATTGAATCCGCGAAGGAAGTGGGAGCAAACCTTGTGCTTGCAGACCGAAATATCCAGATTACTTTTTCACGGATTTGGGGTAACCTTGGCTTAAAAGGCAAGGCAATACTGCTAAGCCAAATCATTACGAGCATCTTCAGCAGGGACAGTATCTCGGAGGAAGAACTGGAAAAGCTGAAGGAACAGGATACAATCAACGCGATGCTGAATGAATTCACTGAGACATTTCCGCGTTTGAAGAAGCCATTAATTGACGAGCGTGACCAGTATTTAGCCCAGAAAATCAAGGAAGCACCTGGAGAAAAAATCGTCGCTGTCCTGGGAGCGGCCCACGTACCGGGAATCAAAGAAGAGATTAAAAAAAACCATGATCTAAATAAACTAAGGGCAATTCCGCCGAAATCAAATTGGCCAAAAGTCATTGGCTGGAGCATTCCTATCTTGATCCTGGCTATTATTGTCTATACGTTTTTGGCTAACCCAACAGCTGGTTTCGCCCAAACTGTCAGCTGGATCTTATGGAATGGCAGCCTTTCCGCCCTGGGAGCTGCAATTGCAATGGGGCATCCATTGACCATTTTGACAGCATTTATAGCAGCCCCGATTACTTCATTGAATCCTTTGCTTGCCGCAGGCTGGTTTGCCGGATTGGCACAGGCTTATATCCGCAGGCCGAGTGTAAAGGACTTTGAGACGCTATCTGAGGATGTTTTTAGTCTAAAAGGATTCTGGCGGAACAAAGTCAGCCGGATCTTGCTGATTGTCGTACTTGCCAACTTGGGGAGCTCCCTCGGAACCTTCATTGGCGGCGCTGACGTGATCAGGGTCTTTATCGAAAACATATAAGGATATGAACGAAATCTATATGATTTCGTTCTTTTTTTATTAAAATCCAGAAAAACAAAAGAAATTTGATGAAAAAAGAGGAATTCTGTTACATAAAATGGAATAAGAAAAGGGAAAGATTTTACAATGGAGTGATTCTGTGAACGTTTTAAAACCGGCTCTGTCTATTTCAATCTTAATTCATTTCCTATACATATTAGGGATTCTGTTTTTTGCTTACTTTAACAACATGTTTCTAACCAATAACGCTTCTTTTATAGGTGAATTCCCAATTCTATTGATGTTTTCAACAATCGTTTTTACGGCAATCATCAGCTTGATCCTCTGGGTTATTGGCAATACGAATATAAGCGGGTAACACAGCAAAAAAAATCATCCTCAAATGTGGGATGACTAGAAGGTGAATGTACAACTTTGGTGACGGCTTACTTTTTCTTCTTTCTTTTCGAGTTCTTTTGGAAATCATTCTGTTGCTTTGCATCCTTTTTAAAAGCTTCCATTGCCTTGCTGTACAACAAACTCACCTTCAGCACCTCCTTCATTCATTCTTATTACCTTCGTTCCCCGTGAATAACGGTGTAAAACTTAAATTAGGAACAAATTTTAAAAAGGTATATTAGAAATTTTATGAAAGAAGAAACTTGTATTATGAAGAAAAGACGCCCAGATCATCTGGACGTCTTTATTTTACTTTTTATTCACTTGTCTGCCGCTTTTTTTCTGGCTCTGCGATTTCGTATTTCCGACCTGGAATTCTGAGCCCAGTTCGATATCATTTCTTTTATCATGCTTTTCAATTTGTTCTCTTGTTTGATCTTTGTTGCTCATACCTTGTCTGGCCATTCTTTTCAGCTCACTTTCCTTCGAGGTATCTAATAAAGCCTTATTATTATGTTCATTTAACAAAGAATTATTGATTGGTTATATCTGATTCTCTTCGTATTACTTTGTCATAAAAAACCTGGAATCCATATAAAACTAGGGTTTTGAATAAAAACACAATCGAAAGTTGGAATTTTGTTAACCGTACCAATGAGACATAGCCAAATTTCTTGAAGATGTCCAGTCCGTAATAAGTGAACATTGAATCAATTAGGATATTGACCAATAAATAAAGGTTAAATTTTTTATAGGTGTATTTCATGATCCAAAATGACCCTATAAAAAATGGTCCCCAGATTAAGGGCATTTCACCTAATACGTTTGGTTTAATTTTAAACGGAAACCACCACCATTTCCTTTTTTCAGCCAATCTTCCTTCAAACATCAGGTAGATTCCCATGAACAATGTACCGGGCAGGAATTTCCTGAACGTTTGTTTACCAAGCAGAGGCAGTGAAAGCCAGGGCAGGACGGCCATTAAAAATATGTAAAGTTTTAAATTCTTCATAAGCAACTCCTTTTGGAATTGATTTTTTTAGTATCTCCACATCAGGATAAAAGATGAATGATATTAAAAATTTCTATCGATCATCATTTCTTCCTCTTCTGAACAGTAAGTATAAGAAGGAAAAGGAGGGGAAAAGGGATGATTTCTCTTTGGGATGAACATTCATTTTGGCTGGAAATGCTCCAGGATCACGCTTATTTTGTCAGGGACGGTTTGTCTCCGAATGAACCGGAGTATGTAGAAATTGCGAGGCAATTTATAGGGTTATATGACGAACTTTTAGGCGAGTTACAATCGATTCCTCGTCATGCTGGCTACCAGGACAGTCAAATGATTGAATTTTCAAGAAAAGCATGGCAGGTTGTTAAAAGCTATTATGATTTTGAAGGGACACTGCAGTCATTGCGAATTGATAACAAAGTTAACCTTAACCTGTCACCAACCTATTTAAACGGTACACTAAGTGAAAATCAGGAATATTTACGGATATTGAGCTATCTGGCACAAGGCCAGGAACCAGTACGGTTGTCCGTTACACAGGTTATGGACCTTTGGCTTGAAGATCAGCTTGGCCACGCGGTACTTTTTGAAAATCTTCTCGATCCAATTGAAGTCGAAGCTAACATTGCAACGCAGGAGTACAAACGAAGATTCCAGTTATACATTGTGCAAAATCACCATTTGAAAAATTATCTGCGGGTAAAACAGCCAGGCTTTGCCCGTCAGCAGGAATTCATCTATGAAGTAGGAAAGACGACGCTGGAAATGAATCAATATATTAGAAAGATGGTGGAAAAGTACAAGAGTAATACACTTTTGAATAAAACAAATCTCCGCTTTCTGGAGCATCACTTTCCAGAAACCTGTTACTTTCTTGCCAGTTTAAGCTATTATGAACCAAGGCTGCAGGCAGAAGTCGGCAATTGTTCCTTGTCAAAGCCCTCTTTTTAAGCGAAAAACAAAAGAATGGTGTGAATCGACTGGTTTCATCCTGAATTAAAAACAACGGGAAGAATCCCGTTGTTTTTTACGTTCGTTTTTACAATGCGACAGGCCATTTTTCTTGATTGTAGGCCATGTCCCAAAACATGAATTCATACTGGCTGCTGATGATAAAATGCTGTTTCATTTTTTCTTTTTCCATATTTGACGCTTCCATTGCCAGTTGATCAAGTCTGCTTAACTGCTCATTTACCAATTCACTGAACCATTCTCCGCCATATGCTTGAATCCATTCTTGATAAATTTGGACATTTGGCGTGGATTTCTTTAACGATTGTCCAATTTCATGGTAAATCCAGTAGCATGGCAGGATGGCTGCTATTATTTCGGCCAGGCTTCCGGAAGCAGCAACCCGATAAAGATGGGAAGTGTAAGCATAGGCAGTCGGAGAGGGGATAAACTCCGCTAGTTCTTGTTTTGTTACTTCCAGTTGCTTTAGAAAATTTTCATGCAAACCAAGTTCAGCCTCATAAGTACCCATCGAATGGGCTGCCATTCTCGAAGTGGTGAACAAATCAGCTGCTCTTGACGCTCCGATTGCCTGTATCCTGGCAAAATGGGAAAGGTAATAGGAATCCTGTAAAACATAATAACGAAAGGATTCCAATGCTAAATTACCGTCTGCAATTCCCTGTACAAAGGGGTGATGAAAATTTGCCCGCCAGATTGGATCAGCCTGTTTCTTTAACTCATCTGTAAAACTCTTCATTAAAAAGCTCCTCCTCTTCCTATTTAGCCCAATAAAAAAACCACTTTCGGAAAGAAAGTGGTTGTATTGGCACAACAAAAAATGTCCCAAGGTCCACTTTCCTACGCTGGTGTAAACCAGATCAGGTTCCAAGGGTCTCAAAGTTTCACTTTAATCTCAGCCTTAAATTAAAGGCACCCCTAGTGGTAAAAAACGGATATTAATATTTCATCTGTAATCATAATAGCATGGCTGTTTAAGAGTCAAGAAATTAAGGAAAAAATAAATTGTGAAAAAATTTGGTGCTAATTGTGAACATTATGTGACATTTGTTTATAAATTCTGTTAATATAAAAAATACATACGAAAAAGTGGGGGATTGAGAAGTGGGAAAACTTCTTATGTATTTTTATTTAATCGTTGGATTGTATTGTCTGGTAAGCGGATTCCTGGCATTGATGTCACACGGATTCCAGCATGCAGTATTATCGTTGTTTCTGGCGGCATTTAACTTCGCGATGTTTTCTTTATTCAGGAAAGAAGGTAAGCTGCCACGATTGCGTTTGATAAAAGGACGGAAAAGCGAGATGGCTAAAATTTAATTCATCCCGATAATTGAAGGTTGGTTGAAGTAGAGTCTGGTTCGGACAAAATGACTTTCGCTCTAGCAAAAGTTGTCCGAAGTAAGGGAAAGTTCGGACAAAATCTAGCTACCTCAACCGAAAGTTGTCTAAATCAACATCAATTATTCAAAATGAGCCCACAAAAAAACCAGGTCACCCCCCTAGAGGATGCCTGGTTTCATTTCATATTAATGTGAGTGTCCAGAAGTCATGACCCAGATGGATCCTGCAACAATGACGACTGCGATAAAAGCTGAATAAATGATATTGATATTATTGGTTACTTTATCATCGCCTTCATTAATGTGCATAAACATGTATAGCTGGATTCCAGCCTGTGCAACTGCCAGTGTGCCGATGATCCACATGACTGCCTTCATTGAAAGTGAGCTCTGAAGGGCAATCCATGCTGCACCGAACGTCAGGACGAGTGACATGAAGAATCCGATGACATGGCTGATTAGGAAGCCTTTTGAATGCTTATCCATTTTACATCACCAACCCTTGTAAATAAACAAATGTGAAGATGAAGATCCATACGACGTCAAGAAAGTGCCAGTACAGTCCGAAGATGAATGCTTTGCGTGCTGTAACAGGTGTCAATCCTCGCTGCAATATCTGGATGATCAGCAGGATAGCCCAGCCAATCCCTATGGTGACGTGCAATCCGTGTGTTCCAAGCAGAACGAAGAAGCTTGATAGGAACGCGCTTGTCTGCATCGTAGCACCTTCATGGACATAATGGATGAACTCGCGTATCTCCATGAACAGGAAGCCGCCGCCCAGCAATAATGTGAATACGAGCCACATCAGCATGCCTTTCATATTGCTTCTGCGCATTTCGAAGATCGAGATTCCCATTGTAAAACTGCTTGTCAGCAGCAGGAATGTCTGGATCATGACGTCTCTGACAATAAAAATATCTTTTTGTGTAGGACCGCCTGCATATCTTTCACCGAGCACTCCATACACTCCGAAAAGGGTAGCAAAGAGCACGATTTCAGCTCCGAGGAAGACCCAGAAGCCGAGGATATTCATCCTGTTTTGTTCTGTCTGGTATTCAAGCGGTAAAGCTGCATTGACTTTAGCTGACATGGTTCTTCACTCCTTTGTTCGCGCCTTTTCTCCATTTGCTTTCTGTCTCAAAGATTTCATCCTTGTGCACATGGAAACCTTCATCATAGTCAAATGAACGGAAGGCAAGGCCTGCAAGAATACCAAGTGCGGCAACTCCGGCTGCAATCGTCCATTCGAACACAAGCAAGAATCCAGAAATTCCGAATATAACACCCATATAAATCGGGATCCATGTGTTGCTTGGCAGATGGATTTCTTCAATCTCATCTTCTGCCAGCGGTTGAAGCTGCTCGTTTTTTTTCATATGCCAGAATGCATCAAGTTTTGTAACCTCAGGGAGCGAAGCAAAATTATAGTGCTGTACAGGTGTTGCAGTAGCCCACTCAAGTGTTCTTGCATCCCATGGGTCATTGCCGATATTGCGGTCAGCGTTACGTGCGCTCCAGTAGATATTGTATACAAGAGCCGCAAAGCCTGCCGCAAGAATCACTGAACCAACAGCAGAAATCATCATCAATGGACCGAACCCAGTTTCAGCTGAGTAAGTGTTCGCGCGGCGGACCGCACCGTCAAGTCCAAGGAAGAACATTGGCATGAACGTTACGTTAAACCCGACAACAAACAGCCAGAAGTGCCATTTGCCGATTTTTTCATTGAGCATGTAGCCAAACATCTTAGGCCACCAGAAGTATAGACCGGCAAAGATCGGGAACACAACGCCCGGAATCAATACATAGTGGAAGTGTGCCACCAGGAACAATGTGTTGTGATACTGATAGTCTGCTGCGGCCATTGCCAGCATGACTCCAGTAACACCGCCGATAACAAAGTTAGGAACGAACGCCAGTGCCCAGAGCATGGCAGTTGTAAACTTGATACGGCCTTTTCTCATCGTGAACAGCCAGTTGAACACCTTTACCCCGGTCGGGATGGCAATTGCCATCGTTGTGATCGAGAAGAACGAGTTCACGCCTGCACTGTTGCCCATTGTGAAAAAGTGGTGAACCCAAACGAGCATACTTAGAACTGAAATCATCACGATTGAGATGACCATTGATTTATAGCCATATAAAGTTTTGCGTGCAAAGGTTGAAATAATATCTGACAGCATCCCGAATGCTGGCAGAACTACGATATAAACTTCAGGGTGACCCCATAGCCAGAACAGGTTCGCCCAGAGCATATCCATACCGCCGCCGGAGATGGTAAAGAAGTGGGTACCGAACGTGCGGTCAAAAGTCATCAATGCCAGCGCTACTGTGAAAATAGGGAAGCTGGCTACGATAATGATTGATGTGATGAAAGATGTCCATGTGAACATCGGCATCTTCATCAAAGTCATGCCTTTAGTTCTCATTTTTAACACTGTGACAACGAAGTTAATACCTGTCATCAAAGTACCGGCACCCGCTATTTGCAGGGCAACTGCGTAAAAGTTGTTCCCGATCCCCGGACTGAATTCTTTACCAGCAAGAGGGAAGTAGGATGTCCATCCTGCGTCAGGTGAGCCGCCAATGATGAACGAAATATTGAACAGCGCTGCGCCGCTCACAGTCAGCCAGAAGCTAAGGGCATTCAACTGTGGGAAGGCAACGTCACGGGCGCCAATCTGCAGCGGAATCACAAAGTTCATAAGACCGATCAAAAGCGGCATCGCAACAAATAAGATCATGATGACGCCGTGTGTTGTGAATACCTCGTTATAGTGCTGTGCGTTAAGGAAGTCATTTTCCGGTACTGCTGTCTGGCCCTTCATCATCAGGCCATCGATGCCGCCGCGGAGAAACATCACGACGCCAAGCAGGATATACATAATCCCAATCTTCTTGTGGTCAACCGTTGTAAACCACTCTGTCCAAAGGTAATTCCATTTTTTAAAATAGGTGAGACCGGCTAATGCACCAACTAATGTCAGGGCAATCCCGATTTGTGATGCGAAAATTAATGGATCACCAGTTACGAAAAATTCATCCCACTTAATGCCCACTGTGGTCACCCCCGTGTGAATCTTCAGTTTCAGATTCTTTATGGTTCATATCTTCATTGTTTTCGTGATTAGAATTCTCATTGTTTCCATCTTTAAATTTGTAATTGTCTTTGTCCTCAAAGATCTTTCCTGGCCAGCCATGTCCTCTGTCGTACATCTCTGGATTCGTGTAGTTCTTTGAATGCGGATCAGAGTGGTCGACCCAATCAAGGTGCGTATTTGAGAATGTCTTGCGGCCAAGGTGGGAAGGCTCAAGCATCTTCTCATATTCCTCTAGCGTCATTTTTGGAGCCGTTTCTTTTACGTCTTTGATCCATTGATCAAAATCTTTTTGTGTTTGGGAAAGCACTTCGAACTCCATGCCTGCATAACCCTGGCCGTTAAAGTTCGTGTTCTTGCCAACATACGATCCTGGATTATCTGCAACCAGGTAAAGCTGGGTTTCAGCTTTCGCCATCGTGTACTTTTGCCCCGCCAGAGCAGGGATCCAGAAGCTTTGCATCGTGCCTGCTGAGGTCAGTCTAAAATCAATCGGACGATCCTCAGGAATATTTACATAGTTGACGGTTTCGATTCCCTGTTCCGGATAGCTGAAAATCCATTTCCAGTCAGCGGATGTAACGTTGATGACAAGAGGTTCTTTATTTTCATAGCCTTTTGGGATTTCATCTATTGCATAAATTGTTTTGACTGTAGGGATTGTCAAAGCAACGATAATTAAAATCGGAATCACAGTCCAAATAATTTCCAATACTGTGCTGCCGTGTTCTTCAGGCGGCTCATAATCCATATTGTCCTTCCGTTCACGGTATTTCCAAACGATGAACGCGAAGAGTCCGAAAACGACCACGGTAACAAGTAACATCAGAGCAATCGAAAAGTTGATTAACTCAAGAATTTGCCTTGCGATTGGTCCCTCCGGATTGAATACCACCATATTGTTTTCACAGCCGCTAAGCAACAGCACAGCTATGATCGAGGTGAGGGAGACCAAAAATAGTTTTGATTTCTTCATCACTGCAGCTCCTTTCAAATATCAACCTTGTTCATTTTATCACAAACTTATGTTCATTTGTTCACAAAGTTGTCGAAAGTAACCCGGAAATGAACGGTAAGTTGTGGCAAAAGGTGTGATAAATATCACACTGCTTTATTTGTAATCATTCTAACATGGAAATTGTTACGGTTTTGAAGACAAATGTGAACAAATTATGAAAACAAATATTGTCATCTTAGTGAATTAAAATTAAAATCCATTGACGAAAAAGCAGGGCACTCGAATTGAGGCCCTGCTTCGTAAGATTAAGATACTTTAATTCTTTCTATATATGTTTCCAGTGCTGGATGAAATTCTTTTTCATAATGGCCAGCCGGACAAGCTTTAATTATGATCGCCTTGCAAGAAGGATTATCTTTGACTTCCAGCGCGGTTTTACAACGTGGACATTTTTCAATAAAAAACTTCATTCTAATATCCCTCCAATAATTCCTATGTGTTTAGTATGGATTATATTATAATTAATTTCAATGGTTAATAAGACCAATTGTGATAACATTGAAGATATTGTTAATACCGAAAGGAGTTACCCAATGCAACAAGCAGTTTCTCTTTTACATAACAACCAGGTGATGAGAGGGATGGCGCATATCCCCCTGACAGACCATAAGGAGGCTCCTGCTGTCATTCTTCTGCATGGCTTTACCGGCAGCAAATTAGAGCCTCATCGTTTCTTTTTGAAAATCTCAAGGGAACTCGAAGTTCTTGGAATTGCTAGTTTCCGTTTCGATTTTTTAGGAAGCGGTGAGAGTGATGGCAATTTTGAAGATATGACTGTTTTGAATGAATTAGCAGAGGCAGAAACAATACTTGATTATGTACGCTCACATCCCAGTATTAATAGCGAAAAAGTCATTGTCCTTGGTTTTAGCATGGGAGGATTAGTTGCCAGCCTCCTTGCTGGCGATCATCCAGAGAAAATCGAGAAGCTTATTTTACTCGCTCCGGCTGGTAATATGGCAGAGAAAGCGAAAGGCATGGAGAAAAATTCTACTTATATAAAAGATGTGAACGCCTACGACATTGGCGGGAATTTAATAGGGAAAGATTTTATTGCTCAGCTAAAATCCATTGAAGTATGGGAAAGGGCTAAATACTTTGAACGGGATGTTCTGATCATCCATGGGTCAAAGGATGAAGCTGTTTCTATTGAAGAATCCAAAGATTATCAGGAGAAATGCTACCAGGGGAAGGTGACGCTCCGCATTGTGACAGGAGCAGACCATACCTTTAGTTCGTATCAATGGGAAAAAGAAGTTATTGAAAGCATTTGTAGCTTCGTAAAATAGACTCCATGGAGGTGCATCAACATGTTAAAGGATAACTTATCAGGACAAACCGTTATTATTACGGGGGCAAATAGCGGGATTGGCTATGAGGCTGCCAGGAAGCTCTCTGAAAAGGGTGCACACGTCATCCTTGCTGTGAGAAATGAGCAAAAAGGCAAGGCAGCTGTAGATTCCATTCTACAAGGAAATAGTAATGCTTCAGTAGAAATGATGAAGCTGGATCTGGCAGACCTTACAAGTGTCCACAATTTTTCATCAACTATTATCGAAAAATACCATCAACTACATATATTGATCAATAACGCCGGGGTGATGATTCCTCCATATGGCAAGACAAAGGATGGGTTCGAGCTACAGTTCGGCAGTAATCACCTTGGACATTTTGCGCTAACAGGCCTTTTACTGCCGCTTCTGAAAAAGACACCAGGTTCTCGGGTAGTTACTTTAAGCAGTATCGCTCACCGGGGTGCTGCAATTAATTTTGACAATCTAGACGGTTCAAAAGGCTATAAAGCTATGAGATTTTACGGACAGAGCAAGCTTGCAAACCTGTTATTCGCAAAGGAGCTTGATAACCGTTTTAAAGAGCATGGAATCGAAACAATCAGTGTCGCCTGCCACCCGGGAATATCCAATACAAATTTATTCAATTTAGGGAAAGGTGAAACTCCGAAATACCTGAAAGGGTTGATGAAATGGTTTTCCCAGCCCGCAGCAATGGGTGCTCTGCCAACCATTTATGCTGCAGCAGATGACAGCCTGACCGGCGGAGAATACATTGGTCCAGACGGGAGGGGAAACAGAAAGGGATATCCTGCGATCGAAATCCCGGCCCCGGGAGTCTTTAAAGAAGAAACCATGACAAGGTTATGGACTGTATCTGAAGAATTAACGGGGGTAAAGTATGATTTCTAGGGACTCTACTTGAGAGTCCTTTTTATTATATTGATATAATGTAATTAATGTAAGCGATTTCAAAATATCACTCGACAGGCTTTTAAATATTAGAGAAAAATAGTTCATATATTGTTCAACATTTCACAATAAATTATTCCATTTATGTGATAATCTTTAATTAGAAAAGGAAAAGGAGTGATTCAAAATGATGTATTGCGAATTTAAACCCTTCTCAACCGATACTGAGACATATACTCAGGAAATGCTCGAGGAAGTCATTGGTGATGAATTCGAAGCGATGATGTATAAGGATGATAAAGAAATACCAGCATACATCTGGACAGTTAACTTTGTCGTCATAGTTAAGAGAAGTACGAAATTTTTAACGGACATCAGCTTTGAAAAAATACCTAGAAATCCAGTTTGCGAGTAAATTATTTTTTGATTAATCATGTGAAAACATTCACAAATTAAAAATGAAAACATATGAACTACATAAACACAGCAGTCAACACTAAAACAATAGGGAGGTCCTGAAAATGGGGACAGTTGAAAAAGTGGTAAAAGAGCAATCATCCGTTACAAAAATGGTTGATAATCTGTTGGATAAAGGTTTAAAAGCGTTAGCTCAAATGCGGGAGCTTGATCAGGAAACTGTGAATAAAATCGTAAAGGAAATGGCGCTGGCAGGACTTGATCAGCATATGCCGCTTGCAAGGATGGCAGTTGAAGAAACAAAACGAGGAGTTTATGAAGATAAGATCATCAAGAACATGTTTGCTACCGAGTATGTATACCACAATATCAAATATGAAAAAACAGCTGGCATCATCGACGAAAATGAACATGAAGGCATGATCACGATTGCTGAACCAGTGGGTGTGATTGCCGGAGTCACGCCGGTGACGAATCCGACCTCAACGACCATGTTCAAAGCATTAATCTCGATTAAGACTAGAAACCCAATCATTTTCGCTTTCCATCCATCTGCCCAAAAATGCAGCAGTGAGGCCGCGAGAATTCTCCGTGACGCAGCCGCTAGAGCTGGGGCACCAGCAGATTGTATCCAGTGGATTGAAAAACCGTCCCTCGAAGCCACACAATCTTTGATGAACCATCCGAAGATTTCACTGATTTTAGCGACTGGCGGTGCCGGGATGGTAAAATCAGCGTACAGTTCAGGAAAGCCGGCATTAGGTGTTGGGCCTGGTAATGTACCTTGCTATATTGAACGCACTGCAATTGTAAAACGGGCAGTCAATGACCTGATTTTATCTAAGACTTTCGATAACGGGATGATTTGCGCTTCTGAACAGGCAGTCATCATTGATAAAGAAATCTACCATGATGTAAAAACAGAAATGATTGCGAATAGCTGCTACTTTTTAAGCGATGAAGAAAGGTCGAAGGTTGAGAAGCTTGTCATCAATGAGCACTCATGTGCTGTTAATGCAGATATAGTCGGGATGCCAGCTCATAAGATTGCGGAAATGGCAGGTGTGTCAGTACCTGAAGAGACTAAAATCCTTGTAGCTGAGCTGAAGGGAGTAGGCCCGCAATATCCTCTATCAAGGGAAAAGTTAAGTCCGGTACTGGCTTGCTATAAAGTGAACGGTACAGAAGAAGGACTTAAGCGTGCTGAAGAAATGCTTGAATTTGGCGGACTCGGCCACTCTGCTGTTATCCATTCCACCAGTGATGAAGTAATTAAAGCATTCGGTTTAAGAATGAAGGCAGGACGCATCATCGTAAATGCTCCTTCTTCCCAGGGAGCAATCGGCGATATCTATAACGCCTACCTGCCATCCTTGACCCTAGGCTGCGGAACTTATGGCGGGAACTCTGTTTCAACCAACGTAGGTGCGATCAACTTGATCAATGTAAAAAAAGTGGCAAGAAGGAACGTGAATATGCAGTGGTTTAAAGTGCCATCAAAAATTTACTTTGAAAAGAATTCAACGCAATATTTAGCGAAAATGCCTAAAATCTCGAAAGCATTTATTGTCACGGATCCTGGAATGGTGAAGCTGGGATATGTTGATCGAGTCCTGTATCACTTAAGGAAGCGTCCTGATTACGTACACTGTGAAATCTTCTCTGATGTAGAGCCGGATCCATCTATTGAAACGGTCATGAAAGGCGCTGAAATGATGGCGAGCTTCCAGCCGGATGTCATCATTGCTCTGGGGGGCGGCTCTGCGATGGACGCAGCGAAGGGCATGTGGTTATTTTACGAGTATCCTGAGGCTGATTTCCACGGCTTGAAGCAAAAATTTCTTGATATTCGCAAGCGGATTGTTAAATACCCTCAGCTTGGCCGCAAAGCCCAATTTGTAGCAATCCCGACAACATCAGGAACAGGATCTGAAGTGACCTCTTTCTCTGTTATCACTGATAAAAAGGCCAACATCAAATATCCGCTCGCAGACTATGAGTTGACCCCTGATGTGGCGATTGTCGATCCGCAGTTTGTCATGACAGTGCCAAAGCATATTACTGCCGATACTGGAATGGATGTTCTGACGCATGCTATTGAAGCGTATGTCAGCTGTATGGCCAATGACTATACAGACGGCCTCGCGATTAAAGCCATTCAGTTAATATTTGAATATCTGCCAAGAGCTTACCGAAATGGCCAGGACGAAGTGGCTCGTGAGAAAGTCCACAACGCGTCAACAATTGCCGGGATGGCCTTTGCCAATGCATTCCTTGGAATCAACCACAGCCTTGCCCACAAGCTCGGTGCAGAATTCCATATCGCCCACGGCCGTTCTAATACAATTTTGATGCCGCATGTCATTCGTTATAACGCGACTAAACCGAAGAAATTCACAGCATTCCCTAAGTATGAAAGCTTCGTCGCTGACCAGCGATACGCCGAAATCTCGCGCATACTCGGCCTTCCTTCCCGCAATACAGAAGAAGGAGTTGAAAGTCTTGTCCAGGCGATCATAAAGTTGGCGAGGGAAATGGATATTCCAATGAGCATTGAAGCAAACGGTGTTGAAAAAGCAGAATTTGAAGCCAAGGTCGACCAGCTTGCCGATCGCGCATTTGAAGACCAGTGCACAACAGCCAATCCTAAGCTTCCATTAGTGTCAGAGTTGGCTGAAATCTATCGATTGGCTTATAAGGGAGTTTAATAGACAAAAGGGATGGAATCTTTGGGTTCCATCCCTTTTTATCCTTTTAATAAGCAAATTGACCTATTATAGCGGCAACTGAGTTTAAAATTGTCCTAATTACCTACTGAAAATAGTAAAAAATTAACTAGTTTGTATTTTTAGAATATTATATTATTTATCCCGGATAACTATTTTACTAATCCGGGAGGTAATTATGAAGAAGAAGCCTTATCTATCAATCGCATTAGCAGCAGGTCTTGCAGTTAGCACCTTAGGAGCGCAGGCCAGTTACGCAAAGCCGGCAGAAACCCCGCAACAGGTTCAGCCATTAAATGTTTTTGACAACAAGGTATTGGACAAGATCAATGTTGAAAATATCTACAATAACATTGAATACCTTTCAAGGACACCTCGTGTTGCCGGTACAGAAGCCGAGCACAATGCGATTCAGTATGTCAAAGAGCAATTTGAGTCATACGGTTATGAAACAGAGCTTCAGGAATTTACTTTCTATGGCTACACAGCACCGAATACAGTCGAGCTGACAGTAGATGGCTATCCTGGTGAAATTCAGCCGAAATCATTTACATACGGGATGGATGGAACTGCCTCAGGTGAACTGGTCTATGCTGGACTAGGACAAGCTGGGGATTTTGAAGGCAAAGATGTTAGCGGCAAAATCGCTTTGATTAAACGAGGAGCAATTTCATTTGCTGATAAAGTCTTGAACGCAGCAGCTAACGGTGCGGCAGGAGTCATTATTTTTAACAATGCAGCAGGAGACCTGAACGGAACATTCGGTTCCCCGAATGATGCCTATGTACCGGCTGTGGCCATTTCCCAGGAAGTTGGACAAGCTTTAGTGGACCAGCTGAACAATGGAGATACTCTGACAGGATCGATTAACATTGAGGGTGCAGCTGCCGGAATGAGGACTTCTTACAATGTCATTGCCACCAAAGCACCAACGAATAAAAATAAGGCAAAAGACACCATTCTCGCATTGGGTGCCCATCATGATTCAGTTCCTGGAGCCCCAGGTGCAAACGACGATGCATCAGGTACTGCAATGACACTCGAGCTTGCCCGCGTTATGAAGGACTTGCCGACGAATATGGAAATGCGCTTTATTACTTTTGGTGCCGAAGAACTTGGGTTGATTGGTTCACGTTATTATGTCAGCCAGCTTTCCGAGGATGAAAAAGATCTCTTTGCCGGCTACTTTAATATGGATATGGTAGGAAGCCGGGATGCAGGAGATTTGGTCATCAATACACCGGACGGAAACGAAAACATTGTTTCCCAAACTGCCCAAGCTTCCAGCGCCCGCTTAAATGGAGAACCAACTCCGATCCAGCCAGGCGGGAGCAGTGACCATGTTTCGTTCTTTGAAGGCGGCATTGCATCAGGCTCATTTATTCATAGACCGTTAGAGCCATGGTACCATACACCTGAAGATACAATTGACAAAATCAGCAAAGAAAAACTGCAGGATGTCGCAGAAATTGTGGGTACGGCTGTCTACGATATCGTCCGTCCGGAGAATCAGGGACCAAAAGCTAATAGAGGAAAAGAACAAAAAGTTCCACACTTATATTATGAACAGGAAATAAAGTAACTACAAAATTACCAGGTTCACCGGTTTATGGGTGAACCTGGTTTTTGTCTGCCTACTTGCTGTAAGTCCCTTTTATGATGAACAGTAGACATTATGAAGAAAAGTGAGACAGGGAGAAAGACGCGGATAGACAAATAACATAGTTAAAAAGAACTCTAAGACTTTTTCATAAGGTCTAATTTCAACACGTGAAAATATATATATACAATAACTACTTATTGCCTGGAGGAATTATGAGCCGGAAGAAAAGTGTGGATTCGATGGCAGAGGCCAGGAGGATTCTTGGCCACGATTTTTTTGAAGCGGTCTCTGATATCCTACCGCTGGTGGGACCGAGAATCGATATGTTCCAGGGAGATCAAGAACTGATTATTGTAGCCGAATTGCCGGGTCTTGTTTCACAGGAAGACGTAAATCTCTCGCTGGAAGGCTATAATTTAGCTATTAAGGGAGAATTGAAGCGACCTTACGTGACAGATGAAGATCAACTGCTAATCAATGAACGCTCTGGCGGTCCTTTTGAGAGAATCCTGAAAATTCCTCCTCAATGTTCCCTGGATCGGATTCAGGCCGACTTTTTCAATGGTCTTCTTTTCGTCCGTATTCCGTTCGTTCACCAGCATTCCACACAAAATCGCGAGTCAATCCAAATTAACTTCCACAGCTGACATGGAGATGATGATATGACTAAAATAAAATTCAAAAATATTGATATAAACAACATCACCAATAGCTCAGGAGTCCATACAGGCGTTAACATACCACACCAATGGAAAAGCCATGTAAGCAGCTCCGAAGGTTTCGGGTATGTGGAAGGGAAATCAAACAAGATATCTAATAATGTTTCCTTTTCTGATCGTAAAAATAGTGAGGATTGACATGGACAATCAAGAAGTTATAAGAATGATTCAAAAACTCAATGAAAAAATTGATTCAATTCAGAATAGAGAATTTCACTTTCATATTGAAAAAGTTACAGTTGAACACCTTCAATTAGAGGAATTAGCCTATCATTTGGATAAAATTGATATTAAAGAACTTAGCGGAATGATGAATTTGGGAAATTCCTTTAGTCCCCATATCGAGACAATAAAATCTAAATCAAAAAAATCGACGGTAAAGAAGCCTGAAAATGAACGTGATGAAACTTCATATAGCAGCAAATCCCAAGAAGGCGAGAGGATCGAACCGGCTTTAAGCGTAATAATCAATGGGAAAGAAATTTTGTCAGAATGAAGGGGGGAGTTATATTGAAAACACTAAGCCCTGCCTTTTATATAGGTTCCATACAGATTGGGACTGTCCAGGATGCATCCTGTGTTAATTTTGGGAACAGCTTTCCAAAGGATTTTACAAGCCAAAAAAATCAAAACCAGGGATTCGGGAGTATCAGCGGGGACAATAATGATATACATGACATTATTTCAAGACTTGCACAAAGAAATATAGCTGAAATTTTTGGTGATCCCGCAGGAACTGAACAGCCAGATTGGCTCGAGGGTCTATTGAAATCCCAACAGGTACAGATGGAACAAGAATGAAGAGGCCCTTACTTTTACAGAAGGACCTCTTTTTTAATGCAAAATATCATTTCGTTTATCTATATATAGATTTCCATCCGGCTGAACTTCTGCATAGAAAACATCGTCCAGTGATTGAATTCCAGCCTGTTGCAGCTGTTCATCGAGCCAAGTTCGATCCTTTTTCACTTTGTTAAGGTTTTGAACATTCACTCGTCCATCAGATACCAATTCTGTAGAAAGTGGAACAAAGGTGCCAGAAGACTTGGCTATATTCATGTCACTTTTCGTAACCGTTTGTTTGCTTTCCTTTTTCATGACCGAAAGTTTTCCATCCGTTTCGAAGATGGCATAATCAACATCACTCATAGAAAAAATGCTTTTCTGCCGCAGTAATGCTTGCAATGAGTCAGCATCCATACGCACTTGTCTAAGTGCATCCTCCATTATTTTCCCTTTTTTAATAACGATAACCGGGTCACCCATTAGCAACTTTCTGGCTTTTTTAGATTTCAAGTGAATTTGGTCTGTTATCACCGTGAGAGCAGCCCAGCCGAGTAATGCTATTATTCCATTTAAGATGCTTACATTTGGATTGAGGGCAAGTGTAGCCGCTATTGAACCAAAGGCAATAGCGGAGACTAAGTTGAAGAATGTCATTTGGCTGATTTCTTTTCTACCAGCCCATCTTGCCATTGCCAATAACACAATAAAAGCAATAGCAATTCTGAGAATTACTTCGAACTGATTCATTTTTTATCCCGCCTTTTCTTTTATCAAGTAAATTATTTGCGTGTGAGCGGGATATTATTCTAAGTTACAGTCTTTATGACTTCTATTTCATTTTCATCCTTGACAAAACTTAAGTTGCGGAACAGTGCATTATCATCACCAGTTACAGAAAATCCATTGTTTGATTTGGAGGTTGAAAGAAAATTCGTATTCACATTTGTCCCGAAAAATACGCCGGATGAACTGTTGATACTATTGACATTTATATTTCTAAAAGTAATTTTAACTGAATTCATAGCTACTACAGACGTCAAAAAGCCTGTGCCTGGCTGGTAGGCTGAATATCCGGATCGGCATTAGGCTGGTCAATGCCATCATTATCGCTAATCAAGTGCATGTTGCCAAAATAAACATTACCTTGGCCGGTGCCAAAAATGCCGTTGTTCTGCTTAGTCGGTGAATTCCAACCAGTTTGGGCGTTTCCACCGATGAAGACTCCAGCATTACTTTGCATCGAATTGACATTTATAGAATTAAATAAAACGCTGTTTGCCATTTTGTTCCCTCCCAGAAAAGCAACCCTTTAATACTTTTATTCGCTAAGCGGAGGATTTGTGAATTGAAGGGGGCAGTGGGGGAAACTAAAGTTGCGAAAACAGAAGGCCAAAGGGAATTGGTTAGGTAGACATAATAAAAAGAAGGTTCCATAGGAACCTTCTTCTTTAAGCAAAACTAATATTATAGTTTGTTTACGTTAGCAGCTTGTGGTCCGCGAGCGCCTTGCTCAACGTCGAAAGATACTTTTTGACCTTCGTCTAATGATTTGAAACCTTCAGATTGGATAGCAGAGAAGTGTACGAATACGTCGTCTCCACCTTCGCGCTCGATGAATCCAAAACCTTTTTCTGCGTTAAACCATTTTACTGTACCTTGTTCCATTTCTTGTTACCTCCCAGTGCGTTAGCACATTATGTTACTATCCTTGCCCAAAGTGATCATTAAGACGAAATAATTTCTATCCTTTACACCGAACAAAAATAATTCTATTTCATCATAACAGATACTGGAATCAATAGCAAACAATATTGGGAGATTTGATACTAACGGACTATTTAAGAGATAACACTCTCCAATTTTTGTTGCATTCAGCCTCAATTCTCTTGTGTCTTTGGATATAATTCGCTAGTAATTCGGTCATATCTGTCTGGATTTCTTTTTTTACGGGCTTATTTTTGAACATTTGGAAGTTCCCGCCTCCGCCAGCACGATAATTATTGACCACTATGTTGAATGGTTCATTAAGTTTTAGTGGTTCTCCCTTATATTTGAGGTGTGTAACTCTGTTCCCGAGGGGCTTGGAGATATCAAAATGATACTCTATTCCTTCCCACATATCATAGTTATAATGCTGTGGTTTAGGAGACTCAAAGGATGGATTAACCTGGATATCTCCTTCACCATTCAAAATAAAATACTCTGCCGATTTTTCGAGGGCATCTTTAATATCCTGTCCAGAAACGGTAATCACTTTTAAAGTATTGGGGTAAACATAGTTGGATACGATATCTCTCATGGTTACCTTATTCGAAAATCCAGGGGCACCATTATGGAAAAGAGCTGTTGCAGAAATATCCACTCCGGCAGCATCCATCTGAACGCTATTAATAAACTCAATGAGCGGATGGTCTTTTTTTCGGACTTCAAGGGGTGATTGGACACGCATATCCCCGACGATTTCTCCCAGTGGCTCATCCAGCCAATTTTGTGTAGAGTCTTCATATACATTGGTTAACTCCACAATCTTTCCATCTGGTTTCGTGTTTTCATCTATCGCTATAATTTCTGATGCCTTTTCAACAATAGTCCAGCTTCCATTCAACTTTTCAAGTTTGATCGATACCTTTGAAAAAGCCTGCCCTATATGACCTGGCTGTGCAACCAGGACACCGTTTAGTTGTGTGGAAAGCCGACGATGCTGGTGACCGGTCAGAAGAATATCGATTCCGGCAATTTCCATGCACATCCGATAGGCCTGATTTTCGCCAGTAAGCTGTTCAGTCGGATTACCAGTCTCAAGGTCTCTCTCAAAACCGCCATGATAGGAAACGATAAGCAGGTCATACTGCTCGTTTATTTGTAAATGCTCAACCCACATATTCAGCGTTTCAAAAGCATCCAGGAATTCAAGCCCCGCAATGTTATCATGGTTTTCCCAGTTTGGTATGTAATGTGTTGTCACTCCAAGCACTGCGATCCGCAAACCATTATGGAAGGTTTTGATAAAATAAGGCTTACCGAAAGCTGGTTCTTTAGTTTCCTTTTTCACTATATTAGCGGATAGCCATGGGAATGTTGATTCTTTGATGGCTTTCTTCAATAATCCTTGCCCATAATTGAATTCATGATTGCCAATGACCGCTCCATCGTAACCGAGTTCATTCATCACACTGACAACAGGGTTACTTAACTCGTTTATATGTTTCGCGAAATGATACGTAAGGGGAGTGCCCTGGATAACATCACCGTTATCAATCAGCAGTGTGCAGTCGCTAGTTTTTAAAATATTTTTGAAAACACTTGCAAGTTTGGCCAATCCCGAATTTGTCGGTTTATTATTACCGTAATTAATAGGTAAAATATTTCCATGAATGTCGCTTGTTTGCAGAACAACAAGCTCGCACTTTTCCATCTACTCACCTCCGTTCACAATTAAAATTACATATTCAATCCTTCCCATTTATATTAAAAATTAAAAAAACGCTTAAAAATCAAGCGAGCCAATTACTTCCTAAAAACCATCTCTCCGGCAGCGTAGGCAGTTTAAGAAGTTCCTCAGAACTAGCTTTAGTTACACTTTAACTTGAAGAATGATACATGATGGTTTTACAAATAGTAAGAAAAAAGGAGGGAGTATTATGGGTAAATGGAATGAAGAAGGAGCTGCCAACAACAATCTTTCTGCTGAAACAATTGCGAGTTCTAAGCTGGTGGGAAAACCGGGACTCCAGGAGCATGAGTTTTCGGAAGAGCTTGCTGATGGGGGAGAGAGGGATAAGGCGATTGAGAAGCAACTAAAGGGGCATCAACCAGGTATGTAATAGAAAGGGGAATTATTAATGAACAATAAAAACAATTACCTCGACAAAAGAGGAGATTTCACAGCTCCTCCTAAAGGTACTGCTGAATATCCAAAGAAACCGGATCACAGGAAAATTGAACAGGATAATAATAAGAGGAAATGAACTGAGGGTTGTCTTGTGTTCATTGCCAGCTTGGCATGACTTCGGACAAGTTTAGAGGAAAAGCAAGAACAGTCGTCAGAACTGAACTCAAAAAATTCACTTTCCTTTTTCCTTGTTCTTTTGTATCATATTATTGTAAGGAAATTTAAGGAAATGAAGGAGGGGATTAAAATGATAGCTGTTAAAATTATAATGCAAACCTATACGATGGTTTATTTCCCCTCATATGATGTATAAGTAACAAAATATGATTTTCATGACAAGACCTTCGTAAAATACGGAGGTCTTTATTTATGTTTTGGTATTCCTTCCTTACAAAATAATATGGATCTAAGGAGCAACAATATATGGAAATTAGAAATTATATGAGTGAAGATGAAATTGGTTGGGTTCGTTGTAGAATACTTTCTTTTTTAGATACAGCATATTTTGATAACGTTTTAAAGAAAAAAGAAAGATATGACAATCCATCAATTGAGTTAGTAGCAGTGATTGATAACAAAGTTGTAGGTTTATTGGATATTGAATATGAAACAGAAGAGCGAACAGTATGTTCCAGAGGGAAGGGACTTGGCGGAATGTTGTGGCATATAGCAGTCCATCCTGATTTTCGTCGAAGGGGAATTGGCAGGAGTCTCCTTGTGAAAGCTGAAAGAATATCTAAAGATCTTGGTTTGAACCGGATTGAAGCATGGACAAGGGATGATGATTGGGTAAATAAGTGGTATGAGAATAACATGTTTGTAAAAGCAGAATCATATTTTCAAGTATTTATCGATGGTGAAGAATTAAGTGGAACGATCAAATCTGAAATTCCTGGCTTATATCCTGTTCAAACATTTTCACATTATGTTGGAGAGAACAGGGAGTTGGTTAAGAATAAATTTAAACGAGTCCACGAATGCAATTGTTATGAGAAACAATTGTTTTAGTTTCAAATTTTAATATAAAGTATTTGAAAAAGAACAAGAACGCCTGGGTAAAATCCAGGCGTTCTTGTTTTTGAAGCTAATTAACAGTAATCTCTTCTTTCGTAAATTCAATTTCAAATCCCAAATCTTCGAGCATTTTATGATCAGCAGTCGTTTCTTGTCCTGCTGTTGTTAGATAGTCTCCAACAAAGATGGAGTTGGCAGGGTAAAGACCGAGAGGCTGCAGGCTTCGTAAATTAACCTCTCTGCCGCCGGAGATCCTGATTTCTTTTGTTGGGTTGATGAATCGCATCAGGCAAAGGACTTTTAGACAATATCTAGGATTCAGTTCATCGGTTCCTTCAAGAGGGGTGCCGTCAATCGCGTGGAGGAAATTGACTGGAATTGAATCGGCATCTAGTGCCTTCAGGCTCCTGGCCATATCGACCACATCTTGCTTTGTTTCTTTCATTCCTATAATTACTCCGGAGCATGGTGAAATCCCCGAACTTTTAACAAGCTCTACAGTATTGACCCGATCTTCGTATGTATGTGATGTCGTGATGGCCTCATGATGGTTAGAGGAAGTATTAAGGTTATGGTTGTATCGGTCTACACCAGCAGACTTGAGCCTTTCTGCTTGTGAAGGTTTAAGAATTCCAAGACAGGCGCAAACTTTAATGCCATATTTTGCTTTGATTTCCTCCACTGCCGAAGTAACAGTATCAATTTCCTTTTCACTTGGTCCTCTTCCGCTGGCAACGATGCAATAAGTGCCAGCATTCAGGTTAAACGCTTGTTCTGCACCCTTTAGGATCGTGTCCTTATCCATCATTCGATACTTTTCAATAGGGGCATCGGAGACACTCGATTGCGCACAGTAACCGCAATTTTCCGGACACATTCCCGATTTTGTATTGATAATCATATTTAGCTTAACCAGATTTTCATAATAGTGATGGCGTATCGTGTATGCTGCCTGTAGCAGTTCGAGCAGATCCTTGTCGGGACATTCAAGTATACTTAAAGCGTCTGCATCTGACAGCTCGTTCCCATCAAGTACGCCCTGCGCTAACTCCTTCCAGTATCCCATTGATTAATCCCCCTTTAAGCTGCTTTTCTTAAGTGTTTGAAGCTGCCCTTAGACAAAACAGATTTTTCTAGTCTATGCCCCATCATTCCGGCGAATACAGCAAGGATAATGTCTTTTGGAAGAGGGACAACCATCCATAGCCAGGCCATTTTATAAGTAAAGCCTTCTGGTGCAGCGGCCCAGAATTTATAAGCAAAGTACATCCAGTTCGTTCCGAATACATAATTGATAACAAGACCAATTAATGATGCAATGATAAACGCTGATAAAGTACGGTTCTTTTCAACAACTTTACCTGCAACATAGGCTGTTAGGATAAATGAAAGGATAAATCCGAATGTTGGGCTGATGAAGGTAGACACGCCAGCGCCGAACTTGGCAAACACCGGTACACCCACTAATCCTACTAGTGCGTATACAGTCATTGAAATTGCTCCCAGCCGACTGCCAAGGATAATCCCTGCCAGAATGGCAAAAAAGGTTTGGAGTGTAATCGGTACCCCGCCAACTACCATAAACGGCACAAACGAGGTAATGTTCGCCCCAATAGCCATTAGGCCCACGAACATGGATGCTAGAGTTAAATCAAGTGCTTTAAACTTCATGTAAATTGCTCTCCTTTTCTGTAATATAAATTCAGAATAAACTTTTTGAATATTTTATGTCAACTTAAAAATATTTAAGTTAACAAATATTAATGAATAAACCATAGAGTTTAGGTGAATTAAAGTTATGTAGGGAAATAAACTAGTAGATTTTGAGATAGCTGGTTGTACAGAGGAAAGTTATCATCGTTTTTAAACAAAGGCTGTTTTCGTATAGATTGTTGTTAAAATCCTAAAGCCGATTTAGCAGTTGGTCATTAAAAATAAGCAAGGTGCACGGGGATAATCCGTGCACCTTGTATCATCTTACGCGATTGTTCATTGCTCGTTCAGGCAATGGACGATCTATATCCTTGTTTTTATCAGTTTCTAATGCGGGATTTTCTGTTGGGTCATCCTTGTAATCTTCAAAAGCGGGTTCACCCAAATCCAGCTCGCCTGGACTGAAGGCATTCGTTGGATATTCTTTGGTCAACTTCTTTTCGACATTATAGCCTGAAATGGAACTGTTGACAGGATGATCTTTTTCATCTTTTATCTTCTCTATTGATTCTATTGCTTCTTTTTCATTTTTGTATGATTTAAGGATATGCTTTTTCTCAATTTCCATTTCGATCAGCCTCCTATCGGTTTTATTTACTTATACCCAACATATAATACAGACTAACTTTTACTTTTTTTCCATGCCTGGTCTTTTTAGACTATCTTTCTGGTAAAATATTTTTAATACAAAGATGTTATTTGCATCTAAATTGGATAAAGGGGATTTTGAATTGTGAGGAAAAAGATCATATGGATAGCAAGCGGAACCATCCTGGCAATCTTCATCGGACTGACTGCTGCTGGGAATTACTTTTATAATGTCGCCATAAACCGGAGCCAGGAATCTGTGGAACTCCATGGTGGCGGGGAAAGTGTCACAGCAGCCAAACTGTTAAGTGAAGAAGAGGAGCAGAAGAAGCTGGAGGAAATTACAGCCTGGACAAAGAAACAAAAATTTGAAGTGGTCGAAATAAAATCAGTAGATGGATTAAGGCTGAAGGCTCGTTTATTAAAAAATGATCAGCCCTCTGGGAAAGCTGTGATTCTGGCTCATGGTTATAAAGGGAACAGTGAACAAATGCCAGGAATCACGAAGTTTTATTATGAGCAGGGGTATGATATTCTTAAGCCTGATGCTAGGGGGCACGGCCTTAGCGAAGGGGACTATATAGGTTATGGCTGGCATGATCGCAAGGATTATGTACGGTGGTCAGAATTCTTGGCTGAAGAAGCTGGGGCTGATGAAATTTTCCTTCACGGATTTTCCATGGGAGCTGCGACTGTCCTGATGGCGAGCGGGGAAAAACTGCCTGAGCAGGTGAAGGGAATCATTGCTGACAGTGGCTATACGACGGTGCTCGAAGAACTAAGCCACCAATTGAAATACATGTATAATCTTCCTGCATTCCCGGTTATGCAGGTTACCAGTGTGATCACCAAAATAAGGGCAGGCTACACATTTGCCGAAGCCTCTGCTATTGACAGTGTCTCGAATAATAAACTTCCATTACTCATCATTCACGGGGATAAGGATGCATTAGTCCCGACTGAAATGGGAAAACGTATTTTTGAAAAAGCAAACAGTGATAAAGAGCTTTGGATTGTCCAAGGCGCGGGCCATACGGAGGCATATACTATCGCTGAACAAGAGTATCAAGAAAAATTAAAGGCCTTCTGGACGAAAGCCATTGGAAAATAGGTGAATTTAATGCAAACAATCGAAAGAATAGGCGAGCGTTTTTGGTATATGACGCCTGTTTCTGAGACAGACAGGCCGATCCTCGGTATGGTTGCAGGCAAAGAAAAAACACTGATGATTGACGCCGGAAACTCTGAAGCGCACGCCACTCTTTTCATGGATATGGTTAAAGAGCAGGGTGTAGATGTGCCCTCTTATGTGGTTTTGACACATTGGCATTGGGACCATATATTCGGACTGTCTGCGCTTGGTAATACTATATCCATTTCTTCCGGGAAAACGAGGAAGGAAATTGATAAGCTGCGCCATTTATCCTGGTCTAATGAGGCAATAGATCAAAGGGTAGAAGAAGGAACAGAAATAGAATTTTGCGCGAATGCTATAAAACAAGAATATCCCGATAATCGGAATATTACAATAACCCTGCCAGTGATGACCTTTGAAGATGAAATGGAGATTGATCTTGGCGGAATTACTTGTATCATCAAGCATGTTGGTGGTGACCATGCTGAAGATTCGGTCGTCATTTATGTCAAAGAGGAAAAGATACTGTTCCTGGCTGACAGCATTTATCCGGATATCTTTTCTGTTCAAGATAACTACTCAAGAGAGGGAATAAGAGACTTGCTCTGTAAAATTGAAGTCTTTGATGCTGACACCTATATACTGTCACATTCAGGGATACATTCTAAAGAAGAATTCAATCAGGAAGCGAATCTCCTAAGATCTATCGCTGATTTAACTGAAAAGCATCGCGGAGATTCTAAATTGATGATTGAGGACTATAGAAAAAAGGTTAACAGAGACCTTGCAGAGGAAGAACTGGAAACAATTGAATACTTCGTCAATGGATTTGAGTTGAGATTTTAAACACACCCAATAAGGTGTGTTTTTATTTTTACTAGGGTAAATACGAATGGGGTGCTGTATGTGATTGATTTCAGGCGGCCTCCATCTCAGCGAAAACTGCAATTGTATATAAGTGATTCGCAGGGGGACAAAGTATAAATCCGTTTGAAAAACATATATCTCTTAAAGGATATTCATCAAAGGAGGAGAGAGCATGCCAGAAGGAAAGCACGATATCATTATTGATGTGCCGATCGAACAGGTCTGGGATTTCGTGAAAGACATGGACAACTGGGCACCTTTATTGCCTGGGTATATTAGCCATGAGAAGCTGAATGAAAAGCAGTCTAACTGGACCTTTAAGGAAACGGTCGGTGTATTGAAAAAGAAAATCAGCTTACAGGTTACGATCAGGGAGTGGATTGAACCAACTAGAGTGACTTTTGAATTGAAGGGAATTAATGAAAACCTAACTGGAAATGGTTATTTTAACGCAGAAAGCCTTGGCCAAAACCGGACAAAGATGACTGGTTATCTACAAATGACAGCAGAAGGTGCACTTGCACCAGTAATGAATGCTGTAATGAAGAATTCACTTCCGAAAAGCGGCCAGGAGCTAACCGAAGCAATCGCCGAAAAACTTGAGCAAAGAAAAGCAATTCGGTGAAAATTGCAGGGAGCCTGCAAAACGCTGGCTCCCTAGTCTATTTTCTCGATTTTCACTGGTCCATCAATCCGTCCGCTTTTGTCAAAATACAGAATAACAGCATCACCATTTTTTATTTTTTGGTATGCTGCCACTTTTTCTTTGTTAAAATAAATGCTTTTACCATCTGCGCTTTCCCCATAATATCCAGAACTGTCAACCTTATTGATAGTATATTCTTCAGTAAAATACACTGTTTCAAGCTCATTGGAAACTTGTCGCGCTTCGTCCATTTCAAACTTCAGGAAAATCATCATTCCAAGAAGAAGAGTCAATAATAACAGCAATAATACCCTCATTTGTTTATCCTCCACTGCATAATCCGTAAACATTATATGTAGCTGGCTTGTCTAAATGACTTAAATCATTGAAAAAGTTTGCTATAATGATAGGAAATAATCGAAGGAATGACAGAAGGGTTTGACACATGACGAAACTATATGAAGCCGATTTATATGAGCCAATCCAAAAGCATTTTTCAAAACAAGGCTACCGAGTCAATGGCGAGGTAATCGATTGCGATTTAACGGCTGTTAAGGATGAGGAACTCATAATCGTCGAATTAAAACTGAACCTGAATATTGACCTTTTGCTTCAGGCAACGAGAAGACAGCGCCTGACAGACCTCGTATATATCGCGATTCCAAAACCCAAGAGGATATCAAGGAAACGCTGGAACGATATTACCCAGTTAGTGAGAAGGCTTGAACTGGGCCTGATTATTGTATCGTTAGCTGGTAATCGGAAGAAGATTGAGTTCAAGGTTCACCCGGAACCATATAAGCGCATGACCAGCAAGAACACCAGGAAGAAAGCAGCCTTGATTAAAGAAATAGAGGGAAGAAGCGCTGACTATAATATCGGCGGCAGCAACAAAACCAAGATCATGACTGCCTACAAAGAAAATTGCATTCAAATCGCCTGTTACCTTGAAAAACTCGGACAAATGTCTCCGAAAGCGCTCGTTGCTCTCGGAACTGGGGATAAGACGCCCTTGATTCTTCAGAAAAACTATTACAAATGGTTTGAACGAATGGAGAGAGGTATTTATGTCATAACTGAGCAAGGAAAGGCCGATCTTGAAGAATATCCTGAACTTGTAGAATATTATTTAGGTGGGCTGAAAACGGAAGAATGATTTTGAGCAGCGGGAGAGAATAGGGTTGCTGTTCAACAATATATGAAACTGCAAATTAAAATCACTTAGAAAGTATTCAAATCTCATGTTAACTGGTAAAAATCGCTGAAAAAATAAAGAGGTGCATTTCGCCAATAAAAAGATATTATCGCCAATAAAGTTGTGAAAACGGCCAATAAACATTGCTTTAATAATAAAAGTGCTAATTTGACTTAAATGAAAAATGCAAGGAACTTTTGCTTACATTGATATCGTACATGTACCAATACAGCGAGAAAAAACCAAATTCCGGTTACATATAAGCAAAACAAATAGACCACCGCCAGCATAATCTTCACATTAAAATAAAAAAACGGGGAGGAAACAATTAAACTGTTTTCTCCCCGTTTTTTATGCCTTCTCAAGCAGATTTTCGTCTAACAGCGATTGTAATTCATCAAGTTCACTTTTATCGACCGTGTTCATTGATAACAGAACACTGTCAATCAGGAATTTTCTTGGAGAAGATGAACGAAGGATTTCTTCCTCGATGAAATCCAGCTTTCTTAGAGAATCACTATTATTGCAGTCCAGCTTTTTCAGGCGGGATACGACTGATTGAACTTTCATCCTCCAATCAAGGGACTCGGTTGCATATACCGGAAGCCAGTTATCAATAATTTCGGGGGGCAACAATTGGTCCCCGGATAGCGCGAGCTCTTCAAGCATATTCAAAATTCGGTTTACACTATACTGGACAACCGGGCGTAAACTAGCTGCTTCTCCGTGAGCTTTACGATGAAATCTGATATTCTGAAGCAGGATTCCATTAAGCATAATGGCCGCATCGAGAAGGTATGGCTGACAAATTTCATCCGTTATGTCTCCAAGCCGATCTGAAAACCAGCGAAATATTTTCATTTGTCCAACTTCAATAAATTGCTTGAGTTCTTTATCTCCGGAAAAAAATACTTCTTCAAATAGCGGGACAATCTTGTTTTCACGGTTTGCATTCATCTGAAATTCAATTTGGCTAATAAAGATTTCCGCGTCTCCAGGATCCTGGCCAAGCAGCAATCCATTGCGATCAATCTCCATCTTTCTGAAGGCAGTTTTAAAAATATCCATAAGTAATTGATTCTTGGATGAGAAATAATTATAGAAGGTTCCTTTTGATATTCCGCTGTAATCGAGGATATCCTGAATAGAGGTAGCCTGGAATCCTTTTTCTATGAATAGCTGATGTGCTTTTTCAATAACATGCCGTTTTCTGTCGTTCATTTCATCACCCCGACCTTTTGTACCGATTGTATAAAAAATATACTACATTAAATTTTCAATCTTTACAAACCCCTTTGTTAAGGTAATTTAAAAACGTTGCAAAAATTGTACCGTTGGTATATGCTAATGTCTATGCAATTACATTGTTTACAAATTTGTGAACAATTTTAGGGGGATATAGAATGGAACAAAATATGAAAACACCTGACAAACCGCCCTATGGAATATTGGCGGTATTAATTGTTGGGGCTTTTATCGCATTTTTAAATAATACATTGCTTAATATTGCTTTGCCTTCGATCATGACTGACCTTGAGGTAGAAGCAACGACAGTCCAATGGCTGACAACCGGGTTCATGCTCGTCAGTGGAATCATGATTCCTCTTAGTGCGTATTTGATCCAAAAGTATTCGGTAAGGAATTTATTTTTGACCGCAATGGGTTTATTCACATTGGGTACGATCCTATCAGGAGCTGCGCATATATTTCCGATATTATTGGGAGGGCGGATGATCCAGGCTTCTGGTACAGCGATCATGATGCCGCTGTTGATGAATGTCATGCTTATAAGTTTCCCGATTGAAAAACGCGGGACCGCAATGGGAGTATTCGGTTTGGTGCTTATGTTCGCACCCGCTATTGGTCCAACACTTTCAGGCTGGCTGATCGAGCATTACGATTGGAGGATGTTGTTCCATTTTGTAACACCAATCGCTGCCACGGTCTTGTTACTCGGATTCTTCCTGTTAAAAGATAAAAAAGAGAGAGTGCGTATGCGTTTGGACATCATTTCTTTATCACTATCGAGTGTAGGATTTGGCGGACTCCTGTACGGTTTCAGCTCTGCCGGTTCGAAGGGATGGGACAGTCCACATGTATATCTAACTTTAGCGATAGGCGCAGTTTCACTTATTACCTTTATACTTCGTCAGTTACGCCAAGATAATCCGATGTTGAATTTCAGGATTTATAAGTATCCAATGTTTGCTTTATCTTCAGTGATTTCGATGATCGTGACAATGGCAATGTTCTCTGGAATGCTGCTTCTGCCAATTTACGTGCAGACAATACGTGGAATTTCACCATTGGATGCGGGCTTAATGCTGTTGCCAGGTGCGATTGCCATGGCCATAATGTCTCCGATTACTGGAAAATTATTTGATAAGTTTGGCGGCCGTGCTATGGCTGTCATTGGTCTGATCATTACGCTTGTGACGAGCTACTATTTCAGCAAGCTTTCAATGGAAACAACTTATACTCAGCTGATCATCCTTTATACGGTCCGAATGTTCGGCATGTCGATGGTTAATATGCCTGTTAACACAAATGGACTAAATCAGCTGCCAGCTCGTTATTATCCACACGGCACAGCAATGAACAATACGCTGCAGCAGGTATCCGGTGCAATTGGAACAGCCTTGTTGGTTACGGTAATGTCAATGCGTGCAGAATCCTATGGAAAAGAATTAGCAGCCTCAGCACTAAAAGAAGCTGCAGCAGCAGGCAAAGCTGTTACCCCAGCTGTACAAGCCGAAATGGAGCAGCAGATTGCGATGCAAGCGATGCTGCACGGAATCAATGACGCATTTTTTGTCACTGTATTCTTATCAGCGATTGCGTTGGTGCTTGCTTTCTTTATCAAACGCGCAACACAGGCGGAGGACACAATTGGCAAAAAAGCTCCTACCAAAAATACTTCTCATAAATTAGTCAATAATTAATTACTTCCCCCTGGATACCAGGGGGTTTTGTATAATAAAAAGTATACAAATTTTAATTGATAGGGAGAACATCGATGGGAAAAATCTCAGAAATGCTCGCGCAAAAGCAGCTTGACGCTTATAACAAACAAGATTTAGAACAATTTTTATCTGTTTATAGTGATGATGTAGTGATTTTCGAGTTTCCTGGTGATAAGGTGACTACTCGAGGTATTGATGAAATGCGAACCAGATATGGCAAACTTTTTACAGACCATCCCAATAATCATGCGGAATTATTGGCCAGAATTGTACATGGCAACAGGGTTGTTGACCATGAACTCGTGACAGGCAGGGAAAACTCCGAACCAAAAAAAGCGGTGGCCATATATGAAATTGAGGGCGAGAAGATTGTGAAGGTTTGGTTTTTATAATCATGGCAACTAGAGAGCCAGCACCAGTTCGATAAGGTGCTGGCTCTCTATTTGCGTGTGAATAATACAGTCCTACTGGTTAAAAGAAGTTGTTGCATGAAATGGGGTAAAGATTGCAGCTGATAATGAACTAGTTTGCAACGAATATCAGGTAAAAAAACTGTTAATGCAGACCATAACCGGTGGAGTTATACCATTATAATTTCGTTGTTAAGGGGGATTCTATCCTTAAATACACAGAAGGGTTTGAAAGAAGTGGCGAAACACGAAAACATCCAATTGACATCTGCCGAATTGGCAGCACTTCATCAAAATTATCTTGGAGATACAATGTCTATATGTGTTTTTGGGCATTTCCTTGAAACAGTGGTTGATCCAGAGATTAAAATAGTGGTGGAGCATGCATTTGACATAGCAGTACAACATGTAGAAGATATCAAAGAAATATTTATAAAGGAAAATATTCCTGTTCCCATAGGTTTTACCGAACAGGATGTAAATAAGCATGCACCAAGGTTATTTTCAGATGCATTCTACTTAAGTTACATTAAGCAATGGCTAGAGGGGGCCTGGCTATTTATGGTTTCATTCAGCCCCATGTATTCAGAAGTGATGTTTTATCTTTTTATACTAAATGTTTACAGTCAACAATTGAGTTGAACAATGAGACGACAAAATTATTACAGCAGAAAGGGATAGCAGTCCGGCCCGCATATATCCCTTATCCTGATAAAAATGAATTCATTCAGAAAGATTCCTTTTTATCAGGCTTTATGGGTGATAAACGACCTTTGACCGCGATGGAGGTAACTCATCTGTACGCGAATATACAAACAAATAAATTAGGAGAAGCACTTTCCATCGGTTTTAGTCAGATAGCGCAGTCCAAGCAGGTTAGAAAATATTTACTGAGAGGGAAAGAGATTTCTGAAAAACACATCAAAATATTTTCTGGGTATCTTCGTGACGAAAATCTTCCAGTACCAATGACTTGGGATCATGAAGTTACCAAATCACAGGAACCTCCTTTTTCGGATAAATTGCTGATGTTCCATTTTAGTCTTATGAATTTTTCCGGCAGCGGCAACTACGGAATGTCTGTTGCGGCCAGTCAAAGGAAGGATATTGCAGCGATATACGCCCGGTTAAATGCAGAAGTTTTATTATTTGCTGAGGATGGGGCTAATATCATGATCGATGAAGGCTGGCTTGAACAGCCACCAATAGCAGCAGACCGTAATGACTTAAGTAAGAAATAAGCTAAAATAAGTGGTGAAACAATGAACGACCAAAACAAGATTGTTTCTATAGAAAACTCAAACCTCTCTAGAGAAATCACCGGGATGAGGTTCACCAAGAATTTTCGTTCTGCCTCAGCAGAAGAATGGTATGTATTTATCCCAGGTTTTAAGGATCCGGTTAGCGGGGGAGCTGCGGGGAAGGCGATAATCCATTACAATCTATACGGCAATAAGGAAATATTTATCAATACAACAGTCATTTTTGATGATCCTGATCTTCATGAGGAAGGAATTTATCAGCTTGTTTATGGACTGGCAGAAGAAATTGTTAATGTGCTGGTGGGGTATGCAGACACACTGTTGTCGGTACATTCCGGGCGCAACTCCTATCAGGCGGAATATCGTTCTTAGATAAAATACTTGAACGGAGGTGAACGTAAATGAAAAAAGATACAGAAGGCAAGGCCTACGAGAGTGAAGTAGCCAAATTATTTGGACTCGATGAAGAAACCAGTCTGCAATCCGTCAATTTTGCCACAACAGAAAACCCTTTATTAAATGAACAATTCCAGGAGGATCAGCAAAAATAAATAAAAGCCAGGCACAGGGCCCAGCTTAATTTTGGCGGTTTGCCAGGACGGCATCCGCTTTATGCTGTTGTTGGAACTGCTGAAGAATCTGAGTAGATATGGCTGTATTTCCAGAAAAGTTCGGATGCACTCCATCACTAGACAAATATTCCAAATTATCGCTGTTGATGACATTCGTCGTTTGTACCACTATCGATGACGAAGTCCCTTTTGCTGCTTCATAAATCATTAAATTCCATTTTGGAAGAAGCTTATCTGCCAGGGAATAGAATTGGTGGTCGGCTGGCATCGGGTTATACAGCTCTAGCAGTACGATTGTCGCTGAAGGATTCAGTTCACCAATTTTCGTAGTAATTTCAGCAAGGTTTTGTGAAAAATCTTTTTGCAGACTGTCAAATGATTTTAAAGCGCTGTAAATATCGCTCTTTTTTACCAATTTAAGAATATCATTTCCGCCAACGTTAACAGTTATAAGGTCGGCCTCTTTGATCGCTTCGTCATACAACCCATCCTGAACGTACTGGTTCAACCTATCGCTTGTTATCCCAATCACACCAACGTTATTCGAAATGACTTGTTTCCCAGTTTCTACTTCAAGCTGGCTGGAAAACTGACTGACGAAATTTTCTTCCTCTGGAATATTGTAGCCGCGAATGATGGAGTCCCCGAGAGCTAGATGATTGATGGTACTGCCTGGAATTGTTTTGTAATAATCTATATAGGTAAGCTTATTGGTATTCTCAACTGTTGGTGCATTTTCCTGTTTGATTTTATTGATTTGGTATTGGGGATAGTAAATCCACGCAGAAAATGACAGGACGGCAAGCAGGGACGATAGCAGTAGAATTTTTATGATTTTCATGTTGATTCACTCCTCGATATACTTCTATTGTATCAAGGATTTTGAAGGAAATAATTAGGGGGGTATTTCCAATTTTTAAAATAATGATAATATTTAGTGATACGAAAAAACTTCCGTTTAAGCCAAGATATTTTGTTATAATTATATAATTAATATATTCAAGGAGTACACAGATGTACCAGACTTATTCGACAAAAGAGAAAATTAAACAGATTTTTGTCATGTTGATCCCAATCTTGATCACTCAATTAGGAATGTTTTCTATGGTCTTTTTCAATACGATCATGTCAGGAAAATATAATTCTACAGACCTTGCAGGTGTGGCCATTGGGTCATCGATTTGGAGCCCGGTCTTCACCGGACTCAGTGGAATTCTTCTTGCGGTTTCGCCGATTGCCGCCCAGCGGTTTGGTGAAAAGAAGGGAAAAGAAGTATCTTCAATTCTCACTCATGGTATTTATTTGGCATTAATAATTGCAGTACTTGTTATCGTTTTGGGTGTTTTTCTGCTGAATCCTATCTTAACAGCGATGAATCTTCCAGAAGGTGTGCACGACACGGCCTTTCGCTATCTGGCCGGATTAAGCTTTGGCATTATCCCTTTATTTATTTTTAATGTATTAAGGTCATTCATTTATGCGCTCGGAAAAACAAGAGTGGTCATGTATATATTGTTGATGTCCCTGCCAATCAATTTCTTCTTAAACTATGTCTTGATTTTCGGTCACTGGGGTTTTCCTGAATTAGGTGGAGCCGGAGCTGGTTATGCAACGTCGATTACCTATTATGTAATCGCGGGAATGACTGCTGTTGTCATTATCAAGCAAAAGCCCTTCTCGGATTTTGTCGGGCTGGAATACTTCAAGGAGTTTTCCGGTGCGAAAGTGAAGGAGATCCTGAGTATCGGTGTCCCGATGGGATTATCGATCTTCTTTGAAACTAGCATGTTTGCCGTCGTCACCATTTTGATCAGTAAATTCAATATCACTACTATTGCCGCCTATCAGTCAGCTCTGAATATCGTTTCCTTTTTATACATGATTCCAATGAGTATATCGATGGCGCAAACGGTTCTGGTCGGATTTGAAGTCGGGGCTGGCCGTTATCATGATGCAAAAGTCTATAGCTGGATGGGGATTTATCTTGGAGCTATTATTGCGGTTGGAGCGGGACTGCTAGTGGTGCTTTTCCGATATGAGGTAGCTGGATTTTATTCGAATGAACCTGCCGTGATCGCCTTAACTGGCCAATTTTTGATTTATGCCTTGTTTTTCATGATATCTGACGCAATCCAGGCCACTGCGCTCGCAGCATTGCGCGGCTATAAAGACGTGAATATATCCTTTATCATCACCTTGATCGCATACTGGCTCATCTGCCTTCCGGTTGGCTACCTGCTGGCCCATAATACCGGACTGGGAGCTTCGGGATATTGGGTAGGACTGACAATCGGATTGCTCGCAGCTGGTATATCCTTATCATTAAGACTGATATTTATCCAAAAACGTCGTTTTAACGCTAATTTGGCAGAAGTTATTTAATATGAGTGAGGTTCCAAAAGGAATCTCGCTTTTTTTGTTGGGGAATCAAAACAAAGAAGAGACCTAATGGAAGGTCTCTCTTAAGAGTTAACTGTATGTTTTTTGGGTTTGTATTTAGACCATTGAAAACGAATGAAGCAGCCTATGCAAAATCCGAGGATTGCTATAAATGCGGCTAATGCTACCATTATAGTAAATATATTCCCTAACAACGTTAGACCATTGGCATAGGCAATGAGTCCGCCAGCTAAGCAGACAACAGCGATTTTTTGATTGAACTGCTGTTGATCCCATTCCTCCGGGATATAATCCGATTTTTTCTTTCCAAGGAAGCTGCTCGCTATTCTCATTACTGGATTATATCCGAATAACAGCCCTGAAATCCCAGCGAGAAGCGGTAGAGCCAAAATCCATTCTAAACCTGTTAACCAGGTGCTAATTACACTTATGACTATGAACCACTGATTTGTTCTAACCAGGGGCCGAGGAATTGTGCGAATTTCGGTAGACATTTTAATTCCGACCTTTCATATTGGTTTATTTGAATTTTAACTTTTTTTCCTTGAAAAGTGAAGCCTTAGGTATTTATTTTATTTTTTAGAGAACTTGCGGAAATATGGAAAAGTATCCCTGAATATAATGGAATGCTGGTTTTTAATATATAGAAGAATGATGGGGGTAACATGGGGAGAAAATTGAGGATTATTTGGCTGTTGATTGTTGCGGTATTTATTGGATTAGCTGGGTGTTCGGAACCTACTGCAAAAAAAGCTGAGAAAGAGAATAAGGTGATTGAACAGGAGGGTGAGCAAGAAACAGAAAATGCAGAGGAAGTAAATGAGCCTGTTGAAGAAGAAGAAGATGCTCAACCAATTGTAGTGAATGTGATCGAGCCTGACACCCAAGAAGTGATTCGATCACTTACACCGGCGGATATGGGTTATGGAAATGACGATGCAAAGTATAAAGAGGAACTGGAAAAATGGGCTCGAGAATTGGCTCGCGGGACGGTGACCACTCCTGGATACGACCAAAGGATGATTCCGGATAAGCTTGGTCCGAATGGCCAGGTGATTAAAGGGAGTCCTTTAATTGTTTTGGAAGAAGCGGAGCTGGTTGAAAAGGTCATCAATGCTTCAGAAATAGGGGGAAATGTGGAGCTGCCACTTTATGTAACGGCGAGTGGTTACCAACTCAGTGATGCTGCCCAGCTAGGCGAGGTGGTTGTCGGAAAATACTCCACCTATTTTAACGCTTCCGTTGCAGGGAGGACGAAGAATATTGAGCTGTCAGCTGAGGCTATTAATAATGTTATCTTGGGCATTGGGGATGTGTTTTCATTTAATACGACTGTCGGGCCAAGCGATGAAGCCCATGGCTATCAGCCTGCTGAAGAAATAGTGAACAAAAAGCTGGTCATGGGGATAGGAGGAGGCATCTGCCAGACTTCGTCCACTTTATTTAATGCAGTTGATGTACTTGGTGTTGGATATGTTGAAAAACATCATCATTCCTTATCTGTAGGCTATGTCCCAGAAGGAAGGGACGCAACGGTTTCCTATGGAGGCAAAGATTTCAGGTTCGAGAACACAACAGGCGTGCCACTATTGCTGAAAGCAATAGTGGGAAAAGGGTCCTTGACCGTAGAAGTGAGGACCTCCAAAGAGTACGAAGCGCAAATGAAGAAAGGTATTTAATGGTCTTAAACTGATTCCGCCAAAAGATGTAGGAAGAATCAATCTGATGGTGAATGTTTCCATTATTAAATTCCCTTATTCTTAAATTAAGAACAAGGGAGGCGAACGATATGGAAATGAATTATTTAACATTAGAATATATATGGAATACAAAGAAGGAAGAAATGAAGCGGAAAGATGATTTTAGGGAAACTTATAAACTTTATCCAGAGCTTACTAGGTTTCAGTGGATTAATTCTTTAAGGAGGGAGAATAAATCAAAGTAATAAAATATTTAATGTATACGGCAGGTTTCATCATTTTGCTGATTGTTATTGGTAACCTTCAGCAAAGCTTTGAGAATATTGGAAGGGAGACGTTTAGGCTCTATCCTTGGAGCATCCTTGCTGTTATATTATATTTTCCTTTGGGTGTTTATCTCGGAATCGCGGGAATTATGAAGGAATACCAAAAGGATGGAAGATGGAAATTCAGCTGGTATAAAAATATTTTCATAACCCTGCCGCTGATCTATTTTTCGTTCTTCTGGTTCATTCCGATCTCTTATCCGGTACCGGATTTGATTGTAGGATCCTATTCAACGTTTAAACTGGCGATGATGGCGTCAGGGTTTGTTTTCATGAATAGCATCACTAAAGAAAACAGCGGCTGATATTGAACTGTGCCGCTGTTTTTCTATTAGGACGTCCGTCTCTTTTCATTTGAATTCACCAATAGCCCGCGTTTGACCCAATATTCAAAGTTATCCACCGGAAAAACACTTCGATTCTCCGCGTTGTTCATTTTGATGATTACGCTGCTGTTGGAAACCTCTAAAATCTTTAATCTGTCTGAGTTATACATATTGGGCAAAAAGCCATTACGAATTTCAAATTCCATGTTATTTTGATAATCCATAAAAAAACCTCCCAGATTTCATTATGAATATAATATTTGTCAAAAAAAGTTTAATTATCCATTTTTAAAAGCCGAAATAAACATCAATAAAATTCTGCAGCTCAGCTGTTTTGTCGCCATCACCTTGGTAGGAGAATCCATGAATTTCTCCTTTTCCGTCGTGATTGATCGTCATATCGAGGTCATTCAGTAATTTTTGTAAATATACTACTGACTGACTCATTTCTTCTGAAGGTTCCTTCCAGTATTTATGGGCATCAAATTTGCTGACACCTTCGAGATTGACGCCATCTAACCGCTTTCCTTGTTCCTCTTGAATCATGATAGTCAAGCTATATAGATTATTAAAGTCTTTTTCTATATCTGTTCCTTGGACTTTTATTATATTTAGTCCATTTTGCAGAGACATTGACTCTAAATAATAATAGTACATATCATCAAAGCCTCTTTGAGTTAGTTTGGAATCAGCAGCGGGCTTTGTTTGGATTGATCTATTAGCACTTGCGATATAAGCCCTTGCATTGGTCGGCATATCATAATGTGCTCCTTGTTCAAGGACAGTTACATCTTTCCATTCTTTCTCATCTAACCCTTGGGTCGGCTGCTCTTCTTCATTAGCTATAGTGGTAGTTTCTCTAGTTGTTTCCACCACAGCTCTGTCAGAAGGAGATGTTTCTGCCGAACGGTTATCCGGAAAAAGATTATAATATGTGAATGAACCAATAGTGAGTAAGAAAACCATCGTTACTGCTACTGAAAGAATAGGACCAAGCAAATTCTTATTTTTCTGTGTATAGCTTTTATTGATTGCTTGTTCTGATAAACGCTTTTTTTCCGCTTGACTCATACGGCCGTTCTTTAAGACAGTATGATTCATGCTCGAACGCAAGTTCTTTAATTTATTCTCCATCCAGTTCAACCCCTTCGTACATTTTACGAAGCAATGATTTGGCACGCCTTAATCTTGTTTTGACAGTATCTAAGTTTATATTACTCAACTCACTTATTTCTCGGATGTTTAAATCCTCGTAATAGTATAAAATAATGACCTCCCGATATTTTGCCGGCAGCCTTAGCACCTTCTCTGAAAGAATGTATTCATCATTTTTTTCTATGACTTCATCTTCTGGCGATGCTTTCATTCCAGAAAACAAGGACCAAGTGAAATCAAAAGGAACAATCGATCTATACCATTTGCTTTTTAAGTAATCCTTGGATTTATTCACAGTAATTTTAAATAACCAAGTTTTATATGAACTCTCAATCCGGAACGAATCCAGATTCTTATAGCAGGAAATGAACACTTCCTGGGTAATATCCTCAGCGGCTTGCCAGCTTTTTACATACGTATATGCCAATCGTTTCACACGTTCTGAATATTGACCAACCAACATCTCCAATAATTCCTCATTAGTTATAATTCTTCTGTCAGGCTCCAACTTTCCACCTCTATTCATTTTGCTCATATTTAGACGATTTAGGGGACATAAAAGGTTCATATGCAAGGAATTATACACTATGGTTTTTAGAAAGATTTAAAGAGTATATAAATAAGTAGAGAATGCTATTTTCGAGTTTATCCATTGTATGTTGATGGCCGATAGGATAAATGTTCAGAAGTTTCCTCTTAAACAGAAAAAGCAAGAGGGGATATCCCTCTTGCTGAAATATTCAATCTCCTAATTCTTCAACACATTGAAATACCTTGCTTCTGGATGGGAGAAGACAATAGCCGTAACTGATGCCTCCGGTTCCATCATGAATCCTTCGGTCAAATTAATTCCGATATCTTCTGGCTTGATCAAGTTGAAAAGCTTTTTTTGATCTTCCAAATCTGGACAAGCCGGATATCCGAATGAGAAACGCTGACCTTGATACTTGGCGGCGAAACGATCCTTCATTGTCATATCAGGTGTGTCCGGGAATCCCCATCGATCACGGATTTGGCGATGGATCAATTCCGCGAACCCTTCTGCACTTTCAAGAGCAAGTGCCTGGAGGGCATGGCTTTCCAGGAATCTTCCTTCTTTTTTCAACTGTTCTGCTGCCTGGCGAATTCCTGTACCTGCTGTGACTGCGAACATTCCGATGTAATCCTTTTCGGAATCACTGACAGGGCGGACAAAATCTGCCAGGCATAACCCAGGTGAAACCTCTTGTCGCGGAAAATCAAATGTCTCTACAATTTGATCGGTTTTTTCAGGATTATATACATACAGCCTGTTTCCATCTGACTGGGCAGGAAAGAACTGATAAACGGCAGCAGGTTTAATCCAATTATTTGTCTTGGATTCTTTTAAAAGAGACTGGACAACTTCCTGGAGCTTGACTGCCTTTTCATTGCCATCAGCCAGCATTCTTTCTACCTTTCCCTTTAGTCCAAGGTGATGCCCCAAAAGCATTTGCTGGTTTATATAGGGCTCAATATGGGACAGGGAGTAGGATTTTACAAGGTGCCTCTTTGTATCCTGCGGGGTGAATACCTGTGCTTTTGCTATTACCTTTGGACGTTCTAAAACGGTTGTGGCAGAAGTTCTGCCCGTTGCCGTATATTCTTGCTTAATTATCGCTGCTTCTTGCTTAGCCTTTTGTTCCGTTAAAAATTGTTCGTACCCATCCGGCTCCTGCAGTTGATTCGCGATCGACAGCCCGTTCATCGCATCTTTTGCATATAAAACAAGTCCGTCATACTCTTTAGCGATTTTAGTATCAGTGAATTTCCTTGATAATGCAGCGCCGCCTACAAGGATGGGAGTGTCGATACCTGCTTGCTTCATATCATGGGCAGTCAGCACCATCTGCTGTGCAGATTTAACAAGCAGTCCTGATAGGCCAACGATATTTGGTTTTTCCTTTTTAATCGCCTCAATCAGGGCAGTCGGTGTCACCTTGATTCCCAGGTCGACAACATCATAACCATTATTGCTGAGGATAATATCCACCAGGTTTTTGCCAATATCATGGACATCGCCCTTTACAGTCGCGAGGAGTACCTTCCCCTTTGCTGCCGTTGAATCATTTTTCTCCATATGAGGCTCCAAATGGGACACAGCGGCCTTCATGACCTCTGCACTCTGAAGGACCTCGGCCACAATCAACTGGTTGTCATTGAAAAGCCTGCCAACTTCTTTCATCCCGTCCATCAATGGACCATTGATAATATCCAGCGGTGCAGGGTAGGTCCCCAGTGCCATGTCAAGATCTTGCTGAAGGCCTTCTTTCGTTCCTTCAACTACATAGTAGGCAAGTCGTTCTTCAAGTGTCATATCAGGCAGTGCGCTTTTTGTTTCCTTCTTTTTATCCCGGTAAAAATCGGTGAATTCCGCAAGTGTCTTATCAGTTGTACTGAATAACAACTCTTCAGCCATTTTAACTTCTTCCGGACTAATCGAAGCAAATCGTTCAAGCTTTTCTGTATTCACGATTGCGTAATCAAGACCTGCCTGAGTGCAGTGATAAAGAAATACTGAATTCAACACCTCACGGCCGACAGGAGGGAGGCCAAAGGAAACATTGCTGATTCCAAGAATCGTTTGTGTTTTAGGGAGGGTTTCTTTGATTCTCCTGATTCCATCCACGGTTGCTTTTGCCGAGCCAATATATTGTTCATCCCCGGTGCCGACAGGGAAGACGAGCGGATCAAAAATCAAGTCCTGTGCAGGTACTTTATATTTGTTGACAAGCAGGTCATATGAACGTTTGGCTATTTCCAATTTTCTTTCAGCGGAAACACCCATTCCTTCTTCATCAATCGTTCCGACGACTACAGCAGCACCATATTTATGGATAAGGCGTGCCACTGACTCAAACCGTTCTTCGCCATCCTCCAGGTTAATGGAATTAATAATTGCCTTTCCCTGCGAATAACTCAATGCTTTTTCAATTACCTCATCATCAGTAGAGTCAATCACAAGCGGCGCTTTCACCTTTTTAACAACTTCCTTAATGAATCCTTCCATATCTTGAAGTTCATCACGGTCCGGGTCAGCCAGGCAGATATCGATGACGTGTGCTCCATTTCTAACCTGAGCCCTTGCAATCTCAGCTGCTTCTTCCAGTTTGCCTTCTGAGATCAGACGTTTGAATTTTCTGGAACCGATAACGTTCGTCCGTTCACCAACCATAATTGGCCTTAGTGTTGGATCATCATAGATGAAAGGCTCAATCCCAGAAACCATATGCAGATTGTTATCTTCCGTCTGCCTTGGCAGGCGCTCTTGCATTTTTTCCGAAATCGCCTTTATATGTGCAGGTGTCGTACCACAGCAGCCTCCGACAATATTCAGCCAGCCTTCACGGGCAAAATCGGCGAGCTTTTGGGCGAGCGTGTCTGGCGTTTCATGATATTGACCTTCCTCATCAGGCAGTCCAGCGTTCGGATAGCAGCTGACAGCAGAAGTCGAAAGGGAGGAAAGGGAGCGCAAATGCTCCTGCATGAATTCCGGTCCGGTTGCGCAATTCAATCCAATCGCAATCGGATTCATATGCTGGACTGAAATATAAAATGCTTCGATTGATTGGCCGGCTAGGGTCGTGCCCATTGGTTCAATTGTGGCAGAAATCATGAGAGGCAGTTCCTTGCCACTTTTTTGGAATGCACGCTGGATTCCTGTATAAGCCGCTTTAACGTTCAGCAAATCCTGGCTCGTTTCGAGCAAAAGCAAATCGACATTGCCATCGATCAGTCCAAGCGCCTGCTCTTCGTAGGAAGCAGACATCTCTTCAAAGGTTGAACCCCCCGTCACGCTAAGTGTTTTGGTAGTCGGACCCATTGACCCAGCCACAAATCGTGGCTTGGAGGGAGTGGATGCCTCGTCAGCCGCTTTTCTGGCAATAAGAGCCGCTTCTTTGTTGATTTCGTAAGCTCTGTGGCCCAGTCCATATTCATCAAGGACCAGGCTTGTGGCACCGAAAGTATTGGTCTCAACGATGTCTGCTCCAGCTTCGAAGTATTCACGATGAATCTTTTCAATTACTTCCGGCACAGTTATATTCAGGATTTCGTTACAGCCATCATATTCTTCACCGCCAAAATCTGCGGGGGTCAAGTCTGCCTGTTGGAGCATCGTTCCCATCGCTCCGTCCATAATCAGGATTTTTTTCTTCATCTGTTCAGTTAACAAGGTTGACATTCTGTTTCCTCCTCTTTAGAAGGCTGCTGTATTCATTAGCGTAGCTCGATAACTCGACACTCATCTCATAATTCATAAAAGGTGTGATGATATAGATTCCATTAAATAGTTCTGCTGCAGCCTCAATCAAACCTTTTGTAATCGCGATGCCTTCCTTTTTCGATTGCACCGGTTCATTATTGAATTTCGCCATGATATCGAGTATTTCCTGTGAAATCTTAATGCCGGGAACTTCATTATGAAGGAATTCAGCATTTCTGCTGCTCGTTAGCGGCATTAGTCCGATATAAACAGGGGCATCAATATGCTTTGTTGCTTCATGGACCTCCAAAAGCATTTTTTCGGAGTAAACAGGCTGGGTGATGAAATAATCTGCACCAGCGCAAATTTTCTTTTCCATCCTCATGACAGCCTTTTCGATGGAACGAACATTTGGATTGAAGGCAGCGCCAATCGAAAAAGCACCTTTTTGGCCTAAGTCTTTTCCAGAATAGGAGAGACCTTCATTAAACTGCTTGATCATCTCTATTAATTCAAAGGAAGAGACATCAAAAACAGATGATGCACCAGGAAAATCACCAACTCGGGCAGGGTCACCCGTTACTGCTAACACGTCATGCAGCCCAAGTGTATGCAAACCCATTAAATGTGACTGCAGTCCAATGATGTTTCGGTCACGGCAAGTCAAATGTACGAGGGGGCGCATACCGATCTTTTCCTTTACGAGATGGCCAATTGCCGAATTAGAAATCCTGGGTGAAGCAAGTGAATTATCTGCAAGAGTCAGAGCATCAATACCAGTATCCTTTAATGCTTTTGCTCCTTCAAAAAAACGTGTTGTATCCAGTTTTCGCGGTGAATCAAGCTCAACGATCACAGAGGGCCGTTCTTTCACCACTTGATGCAGTGAAGCTAAAGGCCTTTTTATGTCAGCGGGTTTGACTGCAATCTTCGCCTTCTTTGCAGGAATTTTCTTATCCAAAACAGGTGGCAATCCTTTTAGCTCATCAGCAAATGCTTTAACATGTTCAGGAGTCGTACCGCAGCATCCTCCAATCAGCCTGACTCCCTGGTCACGGAAGCTGCGGGCAGACTTGCCGAAGTACTCAGGATTGCCTTCGTAATGGAATTTACCATCTGTGTAAGCAGGTAACCCGGCGTTGGGATAGGCGGAAAGGAATGCCTTTGAAGGCAGCTCTATCTGCTCAAGACTGGAAATCATATGATGGGGACCAAGTCTGCAATTCAGACCCACAAGATCAGCGCCAAGATCCTCTAGTCTATTGAAAACCTCCTGAAGCGGGGTCTGGTCCTGCATGATTCCAATCTCCTGGAGGGATACCTGGGCGATGATCGGCAGGTCGGTTTCCTTTCGGGCAATCTCGAGCACCGTCTCGATTTCTTCCATATCATAAAATGTCTCCAGCAAAAGTCCATCAACCCCCTCCAGGAGAAGACAGTAGAGCTGCTCCCTGAAGCTTCTTTTGATTTCCTCAATCGGGATGGCGGAAGGCCTGATTCCCCGGTTCCCGCCAATCGTGCCGAGGACATATGCATCGGTACCTGCTGCCTGGCGAGCGAGTCTTACTGCGGCACTATTAATCTCTTTCACCTGATCCTCAAGTCCATATCTTTCAAGTTTTATATAATTGGCGGCATATGTGTTCGTCTGGATAAGATCAGCACCGGCATTTATATAGGCTTTATGGATCCTAATGATGTCATCAGGATGTGAGATGTTCAACTCTTCAAAACAGGTTCCGGCTCCATAAGAATGGAGGAGAGTACCAATCGCACCATCCGCGATTAAAATTTCATTTTCCAGGCGTTTCAGGAAACTCATTAGACTTCCTCCTTTTGTGCTGCTAAAGTTCCTATGTAATTCAAAGCTTGCTCAAAGTCAGCGATCAAGTCGTCGGCGTTTTCCAGCCCGACAGAGAGTCGAAGGAGGCCGTCAGTGATTCCGCGCCTTTCCCGTTCTTCCTTCGGCATGGCCGCATGTGACATTTTTGCAGGATAAGAGAGAATGGATTCTACTGCTCCAAGACTGACTGCAAAAACTGGGAGTTTCACTTGTTCTATGAATCTGGTTAAAGCCTCTGCATCCTCAAGCTCAAAGGACAGTACCGCTCCGGGTCCATATGCCTGCTGAATCTGAAGGTCCGACTGCGGATGATCCGCAAGGCCAGGGTAAAAGACATTCTTGATTAAAGGCAGTTTCTTTAACAATCCAGCGACTTTCTTTGCACTTTCCTGAGATTGGTTCATTCTGACAGACAAGGTCTTGATACCTCTCATAACAAGCCACGCATCCTGGACTCCCAGGACTGCCCCGAAAGAATTCTGCAGGGAATAAAGCCTGTTGGCCAGTTTTTCATCCTTAACCACCGCCAGACCTGCGACTGTATCACTGTGACCGGACAGAAACTTTGTGGCGCTGTGAAGGACAATATCAGCTCCAAGTTCCAGCGGACGCTGCAGGTAGGGAGTCATGAATGTGTTGTCGACAAAGGTAAGAGCGCCGTGTTTCTTTGCAATTTCGCTGACAGCATTTATGTCAGTGACCTTCAATAACGGATTGGAAGGTGTTTCTGCATATAGCAACGCAGTGTTTGGCCTAATCGCATGCTCCACCGCTTCGAGGTCGGTCATATCCACAAAAGTGTGCTCAATACCAAAACGGTTCAGTACCTGTGTAACCATCCGGTAAGTACCGCCATAAACATCCTCGGTTACGACCACGTGGTCACCTTGAGAAAGAAGCAAAAAGGCAGTTGAGATGGCGGCCATCCCGGAAGAAAAAGCAAAACCCCGGACACCGCCTTCCAGCTCGGCGATTATTTCTTCAAGTGCCTCTCTGGTAGGATTAAGGCTGCGGCTGTAATCATATTTACCAAATTTGTCTGCCGACGGCTGGTGGAAGGTTGAGGCGTGCTGGATCGGTACGCTTACTCCACCGGTTGCAGGATCGAACTTATGCTTGTTATGGAGCAGATGGGTTTCGAATGTATATCTGCTCATATTGCTTCTGCCTCCTGGCTTGCCTTTTGGAAAGCTGCATCCAAATCTTTTATCAGATCTGCAACATTTTCAATCCCCACAGAGAATCGCAGCAGTCGGTCACAAACACCGGTTTGTTCGCGAATTTCAGCTGGGATATCAGCATGTGTCTGAGTCGCAGGGTAGGTAATGAAGCTTTCGACTCCACCAAGGCTTTCAGCAAAAGTAATGGTTGATAGACTTTTTAAAAACGGATTGACCATGGCAGGAGAGTGTACCCTGAAAGAAATCATTCCGCCTCTGCCAGGATATAAGACATCCTTCACTGCAAGATGATTCTGTAAATAATCCACCAGCACCCTGGCATTTTGCTCGTGGCGTTCCATCCTCAATGCCAGGGTTTTCATCCCGCGGATGAGCAGCCAGGAATCGAAAGGACTTAACACCGCACCGCCGCCATTATGATGTAGGGAGAGGGAATCACATATCTGCTGTCCCCTGGCAACGATAAGCCCTGCAAGGACATCATTGTGACCACCAAGATATTTAGTTGCACTATGGATCACGATATCTGCACCTAATGTCAATGGTTTTTGCAGAAGGGGAGTATAGAAGGTATTATCAACAATCAGCAGAATGCTGTTCTCTCTTGCGACATTTGCGATGGCTTCAATATCCGCCTGCTCCATCAGCGGATTTGTCGGCGTTTCTACAAAAAGAGCCTTTGTCCGATGATTGATTGCGGATTTGATTTCTTTTAAATCGGCCATGTCAGCATATGTACTTTGTAATCCCCACTTTTTGAAACCCTGCTCCAGAAGCCGGTAAGTTCCCCCGTATAAATCCTTTGAAACAATCCATTCATCTCCATACTCGAATAATGAGAGAACTGTCCAGATTGCTGCCATTCCGGAGCTGCAGGCAAAACCGCGGTCACCATCCTCCAGGTCTGCAATCGCCTTTTCAAGGATTTCGCGAGTAGGATTGCCCGTGCGGACATAATCATAGCCGCTGGATTGTCCAATCCCTTCGTGGCGGTAGGCTGTCGTTAAATATATTGGTGGATTGACCGCACCTGTTGATGATTCACTCCTGTTGCCAAGCTGTGCTAGCTTTGTATCGATTTCAGCCAATTTATTCACTCCTAATTTTATAGTCAGATGGCAGTTTTTTGTTTTATGAGAAAAGACGAGGTAATCGACTTAAAAAGGGACTTGATCGACAATGATCCAGAAAGTCAGTGTGAGATCCCTAATAAAACAAAAAAAGCCTTCTTAAGAAGAAGACTTTACAGTTAGTAGCCAGTCTTCTTATCTGCCAAGTTTCAAGAACTTGCTGGAATTAGCACCTTTTCAACAAAAAATAATTGAAGGTTGCTGAAGCTTCACAGGGCCAGACCCTCAGCTTCTCTGGATAAGATTTCATATTATTGAATTATTAAATTTCTCTAAATATTACATCGGTTATGGAAGGATGTCAATCATTTTATTAAAGCGGTGAAGTATCTAAGCAGAAGATTCCTGCGATGTAAGATTAATTTAAGTATTTGTCATGGAATAGTGATTCTTTTTTGACAGGTTTTCTGGATACGAGGGCAAATCTGTCAAGATTACGTTGTTATTGTGACAACTTTTCATGATCCGAAGCCAAAGCTGTCAAGATTCCATTGGTTTTGTGACAGCTTTTCATGATCCGAAGCCAAAGCTGTCAAGATTCCATTGGTTTTGTGACAGCTTTTCATGATCCGAAGCCAAAGCTGTCAAGATTCCATTGGTTTTGTGACAACTTTTCATAATCCGAAGCCAAAGCTGTCAAGATTCCATTGGTTTCGTGACAACTTTTCATGATCCGAAGCCAAAGCTGTCAAGATTACGTTGTTATTGTGACAGCTTTTCATGTTTCGAAGCCAAAGCTGTCAAGATTCCATTGGTTTCGTGACAGCTTTTCTGGATACGAGGGCAAATCTGTCAAGATTACGTTGTTATTGTGACAACTTTTCATGATCTGAAGCCAAAGCTGTCAGGATTATTCATCCTCAATCCAGCTTACTCAAAACCTTAATACTCATTCTCTCATTTAAACCAGAAATCGAGAGATCAGCAGCAGTATAAAAAAACTGGCTCACAATAATAAATGAGCCAGTTTGTCTAAATATAAATATAAAGCTATTAATATATCCCTACAGCATCAAATGCTGCATTGACAGCTCCAACTTCTGCGGAAGCCGCGCCGTACAGGTCTTTTGCTGCTTGTACAGTTGCTGCTCGTGCCTGGCTGAAATTAGTGGAAGATGTGTAATACACTGTGTTTGCACGATAGAAGATCGCTCCCATTTTCTCCGTACCGATTCCTAGGACCGATACTCCATAATGTGATCCGCCTTCACTCAGAAGGTAGGCAGCTTTATTTATAATACCGCTGTTAATGTGAACTCCGCCATTGTCGGAAGTTCCAGTGTAACGCTTGGAGTAGTGATCAGGATCGCCGTATTTAGTTGGGTCACTCATAGAACGAAGGGCATCTCCAGCTGTGTTTGGTGTATAGATGTCTTCGCCGATTTCAAAATCAGGATCATTGTTGTCATGGAATTCAGCTAGTGTTCCGAAAATATCGGAAATCGCTTCGTTCAATGCACCTGATTCATACTGGTAAACCAGGTCCGAACTGAAATCCGTTACAGCGTGAGTCAGTTCATGAGCCACAACATCAAGACCGCCGGATAGCGGAATGAACGTTGTGCCATCTCCATCACCATACACCATTTGCTGGCCATTCCAGAATGCATTGTTATAACTTCTGCCGTAATGGACAGTCGACTTCAGCGCTGCGCCATTGTTGTCATATGAATTACGGCCAAAAGTGTTTTTATAGTAGTCATAGGTGAGACCTGCATAGTAATGAGCATCTACTGCGGCTCCATCATAAGCTGCGTTCAGGTTATTATCCGTATCCACCCATAGGGAGCCTGGCGTTCTCTGGCGGTTCTTGGCATCGTAGGTGAATACCCCATTTCCGCGAGTATTGTCCTGTAAATAATAAGAGCCATTTGAAAGAAGCGTGTTCAACGTCTTCGTGTCACCAAGCACTCCGATACCTGATCCAACCGTATCTGTTCCGTTTAAAGAAGGATTGTTTTTGCCAGCAGTATGAATGGCGTTGTATTTATTAATAATTTCACCTGTAACAGCGTTGATAAAGTACTGGTAATTGCCTGGTTCAGGGCTCAGGAAGTTCAGCGTGACATGGTAAGCGTACACTGCTTGATCCTCACCAGGGTAAACGACCAATTCAGCCGTTGGGGTTGCTTCATAATCAGGCTTATAGCCTAAATCCGCTTCTGCTGAAGCAATTGCATCTCTCTGAGATTTTTTGCTGGAGACTTTTACAAGCTTGTCGCCCAGTCCCTTGCTGACAGTTCCGCTAAAAACCTTAAGAACGCCGTTTTCGTCAACTCTGGCAGCCTGTGTTGCTCCCCAGACAGGAACGCCATTATAGGCCTGCTGCAGGCGGACAACATCTCCGCCCAGCTTGTCTGCTTCCTGAGATTTAACAACGAAACTATCATTTGTGCCCAGATTGTATTTTTCTTTCGAAGCTTTCAGGTACCCAAGGACAATATCCTTTGCTGATTTCTCTGATGGATTTGTCAGCTTGCCGGCAACAAATTCAGGTGCGCCATGGCTTTTCGTAAACTTCTTTGATGGTGAATCTGCTGATGGGGCGGCAAAGCCTGTTGCTGCAACCAATCCGCTGATTGCAAGGCTGGCTGTCAAACTTAAGGAAACGACTTTCTTCTTCAAATAAACTCCTCCTAAAATCAAATTCTATCTAATAGGAATTAGTAGATTATAATATTTATACTCTAATAGTCTGAACATTTCAACAACTAAGTCAAAAATTGTCGAATCTGTATGTTGGGAAATTTTTATAGGCAGGAGTGAATGCTTGGAGAAAGGATTTTAAGAAAAGTAGTCAGAATTTATTGACTAATCCAGCAATATATTTTTATTATTAAGTTGTAATACCAACTCATAAAAAAGGAGGTTTATAAAAATGAATTCTTTATGGTTAGCCGTGATCGGAATGATTGTCTTTGCGATTGGCTATCGCTTCTATTCCAAGTGGGTAGCAGAAAAGATTTACCGTCTCGATCCTAACTACGTTACACCGGCACACCAGTTTTCGGATGGGGTGGATTTTGTCCCAACGAAGAAAATGATCTTATGGGGCCACCATTTTACCTCTGTTGCCGGAGCTGCACCGATTGTCGGGCCAGCAATCGCTGTATACTGGGGATGGCTTCCAGCATTCCTGTGGGTTACTTTGGGGACGGTCTTTGCGGCAGGTGTCCATGACTTCGGAACTCTTGTCCTTTCAGTCAGGAATAAGGGACAGTCAGTAGGTACCATCACAAATAAGCTGATTGGCAAACGTGCGAAAATCATGTTCTTATTCATTATTTTAATACTTGTTTTGATGGTCAACGCCGTTTTTGCATGGGTCATCGCGAACTTATTTATCAACTTCCCGGCAAGCGTCCTGTCCGTATTCCTGCAAATTCCGCTCGCAATCTGGATTGGCTATGCTGTTTATAAAAAGAAAAAAGGGATGCTTCTGCCTTCATTGGTCGCACTTGCGGTCATGTATGGTGCCGCAATCCTGGCCAGCCGTGTACCGGCATTGCAGATTGATCTTGTGAAATACTTTGGCGGAGCGGATAACACCGTCATGTTTGGCCTGAGTGGTGTATCAATGGCTTTCTTAGTCTGGATTATCGTGTTGATGGTTTACGTGTACATTGCTTCAACACTGCCGGTCTGGAAGCTCCTTCAGCCTCGTGATTATATCAATTCACACCAGTTGGTTGTAGGTTTATTCATTTTATATGCTGGGTTAGTTCTCCTTCAGCCAGAAGTTACAGCTCCGGCGATGAATGCTGCGGCTACCGATGTTTCCTGGTTCCCGCTATTGTTCATCACAATTGCCTGCGGGGCGATTTCCGGGTTCCATGGACTGGTTTCTTCGGGGACTTCCTCCAAACAGCTGGAAAAAGAAACGGATGCCCGTTTTGTTGGTTATCTTGGTGCAGTTGGGGAAGGGGTTCTTGCACTGATCGCCATCATTGCAGTTGTCACTGTATTTGCGACAAAAGCTGATTTTACTGCTGCGTATTCAAGCTTTGCGGCTGCAAGTTCAGGCGGCCTTGGCAACTTCATCAATGGTGCTGCCCAGCTTGCGACTGGCATTTGGATTCCTGCGGACATCGCAAGGACAATTGTTTCCATCATTGTTGTCAGCTTTGCCGCTACAACTTTGGATACTTCAGTCAGATTGATGCGTTATATCATTGCTGAGATCGGAAGCGAATATAATGTCCAGGCTTTGACTAAAACCCATGTAGCGACAACTGTCGCAGTTGTTTCCAGTGCAGCGCTTGTACTTTTGCCAAAAGGTCCTAATGGATTCGGTTCTGGCGGATACCTGTTGTGGCCGCTGTTCGGAACAAGCAACCAGCTATTGGCAGGGGTAAGCCTTCTGCTCGTTTCCATCTGGCTAAAACGTCAGGGAAGGAATTATCTCGTTACTTTCATCCCAATGGTGTTCGTTTTCTTCATGACACTCTGGGCTATGATTCAACAGGTCGTTTTCCAGTGGTCTGGATATGGGGGCGGCGAGCTGAATATGCTGCTCTTTGGTATCGGCGGACTGATCCTGATATTTGTCTTCTGGATCATCATCGAGGCAATCGCAGCCTTCAGCAGGAATAATCCACCGCCATTAAGCAAGGAAATGTAATGAAATGGAGGCCGGGCGACCGGTCTCTATTGTCATTTTTAGAAAGAGAGGTAATCATGATGGGTTTTTACGAACAATTCAAGCGTGCTATAGCTGTCTATGATGAGATTCTCAGGCAGCCGCACAGGACCGAAATAGCACGTGAATTGAGAGATGAAGAAGACCTGTTTATGCTGTTATGCTTTTCAGAGATGCTTGGCCTGCCCAACCCGGCATTTTACTATACGCTTGAACTCTACCCTGTCATCATCGAGCGTTTTCATGATTGGCATTTGCGGGCAGGAATGGAAAAATCCCCGCTCGAAGGAATACGCTGCTGTTAGGAGGAACTGATATGGCGATGCTGGACAAGAAGATTTATTTTATCGGTGGAAAAGGCGGTGTTGGCAAAAGTACAACATCTGCAGCCATGGCGCTCTTACTTGCGCAAAAAGGGAAAAGGATCCTGCTGGTTTCAACCGATCCCGCACATAATACAGGGGATCTATTCCATCGGAACTTCCGTGGAGGAAAAATTGAAAATGCCACCCGGAATCTCGATGTACTGGAGATTGACTCGGAGCAGGAGTCCAGGAACTATATCAATGGTGTAAAAGGCAACTTGAAAGGCCTGGTAAAAGCGACGATGCTGGAAGAGGTCAACAGGCAGATTGACATGGCAGCATCCTCGCCTGGGGCAGAAGAAGCAGCGCTGTTTGACAAAATCACTTCATTGGTTCTGGAGGAAATAAGAAATTATGATGCCATTGTCTTTGATACAGCACCGACAGGGCATACAATCCGGCTGCTGACACTGCCGGAATTAATGGGCGTTTGGATGGACGGGCTGTTGGAAAGGCGCAAAAAGGTGAATGAAAATTATGCACAGTGGATGAACGATGGTGAAATCGTCGATGACCCTTTATATGACAAGCTGAATGAACGGAAAAACCGTTTTAAGCGCGTACGAGAAATACTGCTTGATGGTACACAAACGGAGTATGTATTTGTACTTAACGCGGAGCGCCTTCCTATCCTTGAAACGAGTAAGGCAATCGAAACACTGCACCAGCATGGCATACATGTAAACTCAATCGTTGTCAACAAAGTCATCCCCGAAGAGGCAGATGGTCGGTTCATGGCGCAAAGAAGAACGAACGAGCGATTGTATCTTGATGAAATCAAGGATAAATTCAAGAATCAGAGGAAGGTTTTACTGCCGCTCCTGGAGCATGATATTTCCTCGCTTAGCACACTGGAGTTCATTTCAGGTCTTTTGGGAAAACAAATCGATTCAATCTTGAACCATAGTCAAAAGTAGCGTTTTCATCTTGCTTATTAGGGTTATATGAATACATGGATAATTTTTTGAGTTGTATGGAAACTAAAGCTAATGATGAGCGGAAGGAATCTGTCATACAGAAAGGGGCACGAAAATGAGGCGGATCTATGCCGGTTCGATTACATCTTATAGTCAGTTCGGACATTTGAAGGTCCCAAAGGGTATTAAAAATATCTGTCCAGTATGCAAGGAAAAAGTTGAATTCGTTCTTAAGTCGACGTACCAGAGCAGCAAACATGGACTAATGACTGAAAGTGCTTGTCCCTCATGCAAACATAGTGTGCCGTTTGTTATCATTACAAGGGACAACGAAACACAGCCCGATGTGTACATATATGATCCACAGAGCTCCACAGATCCGACAAGCCAGATACAGCATATTCCCAAAATACCCGAAGAATTGGTAAGGGCATATAAATCGGCAGTCAGCGTTTATCTTTCAAAAGAGAATACAGCCACTGCGGTACTGGCCAAGCGTGTCATTGAGAATGTTCTAAAAAACTTTTTGGGTGACAAGGCAAAGGGCATGAGCCTTGATCAGCAATTCGAGATCCTTCCAGACCATATTAATTTAGTAAACCCGGTTACCTCATTAAGCCCTTTGATGAAACCTGAAGGGGGACTCCATAGGATGCTTGAGCTGGAAACGGACATGGATGATGAAATGACAGAATTAATAATGGATTTACTGGAAGATTTGATTCAATATCTGTTCGTATTGCCGGGAAAAATTGAAATGACCCGGGAACAAATCGAAAAGAAATTAAATTGACTTCAAGCAGCTTCCACGGGAAGCTGTTTTTTTGGTATATTAGGAGGGGTAAAAGGGGGAGCCGCAGTGAATTACATAAAAAAATGTAGTGTGATATTTGCCATCCTGATGGCATTTTTTATTTTACCTATCTTGGCCTCGGCGCATAATGGCTCGCGGGATGAACTGGGCGGACATTTCCGCAATGCAGATTGCGTATATATCCTTCATGAGCCTACTTCGATTGCCAAAAGCGCAGCCAATATTGGCGAGCTAATCCGATTGATTGATCAATATAACAGTAATTCTGATTGTGCAGCCGGACTCAGTGAGGAAAAAATAGATTTGGAGGGGTATACTTTATCAGGGGCAGGAAATGTTGCGCCAGAATCTAATCAGGCTGCAGGCGAAATGCCTAAAGCTGAAGTTTCTATCGGCAAGTTTCAGCTTGGAAAAGTGTATGAAGCAGAATTGTCAGATTGCACTGACGGGGATACGGCTGTGTTTACGATCAACGGAAAAGACTATAAAACGCGTTTTCTCTATATTGACACCCCTGAAAGCACAAGGACGAAGGAACCATTCGGACCTGAAGCGGCACAGTATACATGTTCCTTTTTAAAGCAGGGGAATATTAGACTTGAGACGGATGGCGGAAGCCTTTTCGATAAATATGATCGACTTTTAGCATGGGTTTGGGTAGGAGACAAGCTGCATCAGGAGGAAATCACGAAGGCAGGACTGGTCGAAGACTTTTACGATTATGGCAGCTATAAGTATGAAAATCAAATCTGGTCTGCGATGGATTATGCAAAAGATAATGGAAAAGGCATATATTCAGCTACGGATGCTCCAGAAGAGAGAAATGAACAATCACAAGAGCAACCTAAAGAACAAGATGATCATACCGACCAAGAGCAGCAGCCCAAAAATGATAGGGAAGAAAATCAACAAGAAAGTCAGCCTGAAAACAAGGAAGAAGCTACCGAAGTAACTGACCAACAGCGTGAATCGAAGCAAGAATCCGATCAGGGTGAAACTGCTGACGAAGAATTTGGTTGCAGCTTTTTAAGCGGCCTGTTGTACGCCATGTTATTTTACCTCACACTTCCAATAAAGAAGGCGATGGGGAAGCGGACGCTGATCGCTCACAGGTTGTGGAGCAAAAAATGGCCTCTTAATCTGTTACTTGGCGTAATTTATGCTTTTCTATGCTACATTACCTTGCTGCTGTTACTAGTGGAAGTGCTCCACCTTTTCAAAAATAAAAAGCGCAGGCGAAAATGACGGACACTACTTGATGGGAAATCGAAAAAACTGTCCGTCATCCAGGTTATGATGGACAAATTGTAATGGTGAATCGGAAAACTGAACGCCATCCTTTATGGATGGCGTTTTCCATTTTTTTGAAATACTTTCAGCACTAGTGGCTGCTATTTTTCAGTTACGGTGAAGCGATCTTCAGCATTTTGAAGAAATCATCTCGATTATATGCCTCGTAAAGCAATCTTTCATGATTGAAAATGGCGTAATACGGCAGCGAATCGATTTTTAAATCAGGGAATTGCCGGCGTGCTTCCTCAATGTTGTTAACCTTCAAGGAATGTGCCTTATGTACATATTTGTTATTTACCTGTTCGAGGGCCCAATTTGCCTGCATCTCTTCTGGTTTATACAGTTCAAGTACAGCCAGGTAGCCTGGTTCTTCGGCAAGTTGTGCCTGATACGCAACCACCTCTTCAATGATTAATGGAAAAGCATAATGATAGACTTGATCTCCACTGGAGGCCTGGATGATTACTGTACTTTGGCCAGCCACATTATTAAAGGTATAGGTATCATCAAAAACTGTTTCCAGCGGAAGGTTCCCCATCTCTAAATCTTCTTGTCCCTCTGAGCGGTAAACAGATATACTGTCAATTCCTGCTTTTTCGGGAAAAGTAATCTTCATTTCGCTGAACGGCTTCACACTGACAGGCAGCAAATCATGGAACAGGATTGGTGGCTCATCCTGGTCGATGACAGGTCCGGTGCCTTTTTCTACCCAGGCAAATGTGCCTGATTTATATATAACTTCCTGGTCTCCAACGGTGATTTCTGCTTCTGGAATATCGAAAGAAGATTCTTTTTCTTTATCCGGCATAAGCGTACGGTATCTATCTATTGTGAAAACCAGCAATATCGCGAAGAGAAGTATTCCGTATGAAAGCCATTTACTTTTCATAGTTAGTATTCTTTGAAGTTAGCATCTTTTCAATTTCATCATCTGTTGGTGGCGGTGCCAATGGGTTTAGATGAGCATTCAACTTATCAATCTTCTTGTGCAGTCTAACAACATCAATGAGTATGAACAACAGTAAAACAAAGATTAACCACATTAACAAATCAAACACCTCTCTTTTTTCAAATATAAAACAAATGGCATGGAATAGAAAGGTGAAAATGGATAAAATTTGCGCTGCGCACTGGATTATAATACTATCTTAGTGAGTACAAATGGTGGTGTTGCAGTGGAAATTACAAAGCATTTATTAATGAATCTCTCTCTTCTTCTTGTCCTGTTGTTTTTTACACAATTAATCATTGAAAGGCAAGTGAAGGAAGAGAGCCGAGAAAGATATCAATTATTCTATTTCATTATATCGATTTTTACATGTTATATTTTTTCAGTACAAGTTCAGGATGGCATTCACTTTGACCTTCGACAGGTGCCGATGATTCTTGGAAGTCTCTATACTGGATATAGTTTTCTGCTTGCAGGCGTCACGATCCTTATGAGAGGTTTTTTAGGGATAAACGATGGGTTCTGGGTCTCGGTGGGGGTCTTTGCAGCGCTTGCCATCCTTCTCAAATGGATTCATCCCTGGTTCAACAGGCTTACTCTGAACAGCAGAGTCGGTATTTCTGTTTTATTGACCGTAATCACTTCGTTTTTGCTGATGCAAATGGTCAACGTAGTTAGTGAACCAATCAGACACCCGGAAGCCTGGATCAGTTTCATTTTGATTCCCGCGCTAACCTCAGGTCTTGTCAGCTATTCAATAGAGACAATTCGTCAAACATTTATTATCCGGCAAAGACTAGCGAAGGCCGATAAAATTGAAGCCGTCAGCCATTTAAGTGCGGCTATTTCTCATGAAATCCGCAATCCACTTACAACTGTGAAAGGATTTCTGCAACTGCTCGGTGAGAAAGATTATCCTGATGAAAAGAAAAAGGAATTCATAGATATTGCAGTCCAGGAATTAAATCGTGCTGAAGAAGTCATTAATGACTATCTTACTTTTGCAAGACCTGCTTTTGAAAAGGAAGAGCAAATCGAAATCGATAAGGAATTGAATCAGGTCCTTAATGTACTAAATCCATTGGCTAACCTTAATGGTGTGAAAATAATCAAAAAGTATAGTCCGGGATTAGTCATATCAGGGGACCGTTCGAAATTCAAGCAAGGGTTCATCAACCTGATCAAGAACGGTTTGGAGGCTATGCCAAACGGCGGAGAACTAATCGTCCAAACGTTCCGCACCGGAACTGTAATTCATATTCTCGTGAGAGATACAGGTCTCGGGATGACGGAAGAACAGATTGCCCGCCTGGGAGAACCATACTATACGACAAAAGGGCAGCAAGGAACTGGCCTTGGCATGATGGTGACTTTCAGCATCATCCGTGCAATGAGAGGTAAAGTAGAGGTCAAGAGCCAGGTTGGCACAGGGACCACCTTCCATATCCGCTTCAGCAATATAATAGAAGACAGCTAGCATGATTCTTCCAACGATTTGGGATGGTATTGATTTTTTTGAACATTTCTCAGCTGAAAGCTCCTGCCAGATAACAAGCACTTTAAACAAGAAATTGTCAGGTTTGTCTTCTGTTGACATTAAAATCCATCGTTGCTATATTGAAATTAGCTGATTGCACACGTATTAGGCACTATGCAATTTGCTTATTCCAATGTTTTAGACGTTTGAATAGGTCATGTATGAGGAACTAGTCGTTGTGATTTGCTAAATTTTAATCATGGCTTGTTCGGCCGATCTAGGAGGATTTTTCACATGAAAAACGGAAAAGTTAAATGGTTCAATGCAGAAAAAGGATTTGGTTTCATCGAAACTGAAGACGGCAATGATGTTTTCGTACATTACTCGGCTATTCAAACAGAAGGCTTCAAAACATTAGAAGAGGGCCAGGAAGTATCTTTTGAGGTTGTTGAAGGTGCTCGCGGACCACAAGCTGCTAATGTTACTAAACTATAATCGTTACTAAACTATCATTCTTAGTCTGATTTTTAGCTCAGCCAACTGGCTGGGCTTTTTAAGTACCAAAAATTACAATTAATTTGAAACCTTTCCATTATGAAAAACGTAATATCGATTAACAACTATTCCACAAGGCGAGGTGTATGATGTTGGGTATCTTCTTAACAATAGCGGCGGGAGCAGGGATTCTCTTTGCCATAGCTTATTTTTCGGGCAATGGAAGCAAGAAGAAAGTTTTATTGAAGGAGAATATACCGGATCGTCTTGGATTGCTGGAAGATGTGCCAGCTTCTGCTATCCTGAATAAATTGGAAAATGCACTTCCTTATGAGTATATCAATCAAGTAAAACTTCGATATTTAAGTGACCATCCACAAATTTCCGATGATGAATTTGAATGGCGCCTATTTGAATTAAAACGATATTTCTTCCTCAATTCGATTATGAAAAGCACGCCGATGTTCAGCAGCGAGGTCGATGATGTGTGGCATGAGATGCTGATGTTCACGAAGCAATATGAAGCTTTTTCCGAAAAATATCTTGGCAAAATGCTTCATCATACGCCGAATCTGGAGCCGGAACCGGCACCACAGCAACGGGCCTTCTTTGATTGGGTGTTTGCTCAGCTATTTGAAATAACAGAGTACACATGGCAGGCATGGGGAGACTTTTTTCATTATCCAATGGATCAGCAGCTTCTCAAAAAAATCGGTTCACTTAGTGACGATGAGCTGAAACAGCAATTTTTCAGGATTACTGAGGATAATCAGGAGCTAGTCGATTACTTAACCAAACAGTTTAGGTCACAACTAAAAAAAACACAGGAAATGTATAGTGTTGACAGAAAAGGGACCTTTGAAAGGCCAGTGCTTTTTGGCGACTTATCAGGATTGAGCCTGGTAATGATGTTTTATTCTTACTATTACTTTGATGAATACTGGGACTATGCACAAGCATATGTGTATTCACACCAGGCACATGGAACATCGGCCTGCAGTGCCGTTTTTTGCGGGTCGGGCGACTTGAATGATTCCCATAATGATGGAGGCGGACAGAGCTGTTCTTCCAGCAGCTGTTCAAGCTGTGGCGGAGGGTGTTCATCCTAAAAATAAAAACCTTCTAGTGATTGCTAGCAGGTTTTAACTTTGTATGATTTTTTTAATTACATTCTGCAGATTACCTTCTGTAGTAATATCTGAAAAATCTATTCCCAGCTGAACTGCTGTTTGTGCAACCTCTGGCCGGATCCCCGTAACGATGGTTTGAACGCCCAGCAGCTTTAGGGCATCCATCAGTTTGAAGATTTGATGGGCTACCATCGTATCAACCATCACGACTCCTGAAAGATCAACGATCAAGGTATTGATTCTGGCATCGATACTTTGTGTAAGCGTCGATTCCATCAAGCCCTTTGCTCTCGTTGTATCGATTTCACCAATCAATGGCAGAAGACCGACTTCCCTTGTCAGACTAATTACTGGTGCGCTTAATTCCTTAATTAAAGTTGCTTGAGAGGCTAATCGATTCATAAGGATATCCATGAAAACGATAATAAATGTTTCAAAGACATAATCAAGCGTGTAATTAATCTTTTCTTCCCATGTAAAAACGTCGTCCAGTGTGATCTCCATTTCAGTCTGTTTCACGAATCTTTGAACATATTCCCAGTAAACACGACGGAAAACGCCTGAATTCCAAGCCACTTCTGTCAGGTCCGTTTTAGATTTTATCCGGTCAGCTGCAGTCTGGCTCGTCCAGGCCGAAATGGTTTCCATCATCTCTTCCTCAGTCTGATAAAGTGATTTGGCTACAAGGCGAACATAATTTGAATTCTGCTCCTTCACCCTGTTCATAACTTCTGACGGCGCGTCAGCAGAGTAATCCGACCCCTTAATAACCCGCTGGCGTTTAAGCCAATCCTCTGTAAAATGGCTCGCATTATCGAAAAGAAACTTATATAACGCCTCTGTTTTTGGTTCCATTCATAATCCCTGCTTTATTGATTAGTCGTAACTCTATTGTGAAAAACAAGAGTTGAAAAGTCAAATTTCAAATATAATTAGTAAATGTTATTACAATATACAATAGTAGAGGAAAAATCAGGTAGATTTTCCAGGGGGTTTCTGATAGAATTAGAACAAACGTTCCTAAATCTTTCCTTTTTTTGAGCACCCAATAAATTTTTGAGTTTGATATAATAGTAGCATTGTCAAAAAACGCTTATAGCAAAATTAAAATAGATAACTTTAAAAAAACAGGGGGGATTGGCATGAAATTTATCCATACAGGTGACTGGCATCTTGGAAAGCTTGTACATGGTATGTACATGACTTCAGACCAGCGAGAGGTATTGAATCAATTTGTAGACCTTGTTGCCGACGAAAAGCCTGATGCTGTAGTGATTGCAGGGGATCTTTATGACAGGTCTGTACCGCCGACAGATGCTGTGGAGCTTCTTGATGAAGTGCTCTTCAGGATCAACGTGGAACTGAACACGCCGATTGTGGCGATTGCAGGAAATCACGACAGCGCAGAACGCCTGTCCTTTGGCAGTTCATGGTATCGTCACAACCATTTTTACCTTACCGGTAAATTGACGAACGACTTTAGGCCCGTACATATTAACGGGGTCAATTTTTACCTGATTCCTTATGCTGAACCTGGCGTCGTCCGCCATTTGCTTGACGATTCTTCAATCCATTCCCATCAGGATGCGATGAAAGCAGTGATCGGCAAAATTGAAGAAAATCTGAATCCTGACGAAGCAAACGTTTTTGTGGGACATGCTTTCGTGCTTGGAGGCGACTCATGTGATTCGGAGCGCACATTATCGGTTGGCGGTTCAGGCTGTGTCACCCAGGACCTCTTTGACCCGTTCGCCTTTACTGCACTAGGGCATCTTCACAGCCCAGACGCAATCAAGCATGACAAAATCAAATACTCTGGCTCCCTGTTAAAATATTCATTTTCGGAAGCAAAACAGCGTAAATCGATTTCAATCATTGAAATGAATGAAAACGGCAGCTTTGACATGCGCTACAGGACCCTGAAACCGAAGCAAGACATGCGTGAGTTGGAGGGCCACCTTGAACAGCTTTTGGATCCATCATTTTATGAAAAAGAAAATACGAGTGATTATTTAAAAGTAACTTTGCTAGATGACGGGGCCATGATCGACCCAATGGGCAAACTGCGTCAGGTCTTTCCGAATGTCCTCCATCTAGAGCGTAAAATCGAATCTATAGATCAGAAGCAAAAGCAGCACTTCAGCTCCAGCAGGGAAGAGAAAAAGACTGAGCTGGAGCTTTTCGAACAGTTTTACAAGGAAATGACCACAAGCGAATTTTCAGAAGATAAACGTGGGGTCATGACAGATGTGATTGGCAAAGTATTGAGGGAGGAGGGTCAAAAATGAAACCTCTGAAACTGACGATGCAGGCTTTCGGGCCATATGCCGGTACGGAAACGATAGATTTCAAGCAGCTTGAGAACAGGACAATGTTTGTCATTTCGGGTAAAACTGGATCTGGAAAGACAACGATTTTTGACGGCATCAGTTACGCGATTTACGGCAAGGCAAGCGGTGAGGATCGTAATGGCCCCGATCTGCGAAGCCAATTTGCTGAAGATGAGTTATTGACTGAAGTTACTCTTGAATTTTCATTGCGTCAAAAGACGTACCGGATTACAAGGTCTCCTCAGCAGGAGAGGAAAAAGAAATCTGGTGAAGGAACAACAAATGTCGGTGCCAAGGCAGAATTTTATCTGATCGACGAAAACGGAGAACTGCAGCTGCTTGCTTCAAATGTCCGCGAAGTGGATGAAAAGATCAAGGAGATCATGATTATCGACAGCAATCAATTCCGGCAGATCCTGATGATTCCACAGGGGGAATTCCGAAAGCTTCTAACTTCCGACAGTAAGGAAAAGGAAGTTATCCTGCAAAGACTCTTCCATACGGAAATCTATAAAAGAGTAGAGGAAAAGCTTAAGGAAGAAGCAACTGTGCTGAAAAAAACGGTCGAGGACCAGGTTGAAAAGAGGAATTCAGCACTTCGCAGCATAAAAGCTGTGGAAAATGAGGAACTGAAAGAGTATGTAGAAGCCGGCAGTACAAATGATGTATTGATCCTTCCGCTTTTAAAAGAAGAAATTGGGGCAATGGAAATAAAGCTTGAAAAGCTAAACAGGAACCGCGATAAGCTTCAGCTGGAGCGCGATAAAATGCAGCAGCGTTTGTTCGAAGCTGAAGCAACTTTAAAACAAATCCAATCACTAGAAATCCTTAAGATGACAAAGGAAAAGCTTGAAGGCCAAAAGGGTCTTTATGCAGAAAAAGAAAAGCAAACAGTGCTTGCCAAAAAAGCAGCTCTTCTGGAAGCTCAGGAACAGCTTTGCCACCGACTCAAGGCCGACCTGGACAGTATAACAAACCAGGTAAATGTGATCACAAAACGAATTGAGCAGTTAACAGTAAGACTCACAGCAGCAGAAAAAGAACACCAGAAACAAATTGATCGGGAACCAGAGCGGAAAGCAGCTGCTGAACAGGTTAACAGGCTTGAAAATATGAAGGAAGATGTCCAAGTATTCGCCAGCATAGCTTCACAGTTTGCAGAACTTAAGCAAGCACTGGAATCATCGGTAAAGAACCGGGAGAACAATGAAGCTCAGATTAAGTCAACTGAGGAGCGGCTTAAAGTTTTGCTTACAGAAAAGGAAGATGCCGAAAAGACTCAAATTACTTATCTGGAGAATGACCGGAAATTGGAGAAACTGTTGCTTGAATTGGAGAAGTTGAATAGGCTTGGCAACCATAATCAGAAAGTTACCCAAGCCCGAGCAAGCTTTGAAGCACGAAAAGGCATTTTTAACCAGGCTGTATCCAGACTGAATGATGCCAAAGCCACATTGGAAGAGCTTGAACAAAAATGGCTTCATTCCCAGGCTGCAGTTTTGGCTGCCTCACTCCACGATAGCAGTGCTTGCCCTGTTTGCGGATCAGAGCATCATCCTGAACCCGCGAAAGCAACTGAAGGTTTTATTCCGACCGAAGAGGATCTAAAAGCTGCACGAGAGCAGATCACTGGTGTTGAAAGAGAGAAGAGCGCTGCTGAAAAGTCTTACATCGAGGCAGATACGACCCTTAGGTCAAGGATTGAAAGCGGAGAGGAAATGATTGCTGAAATCGTCAAATTCCACTCTGACTTTGTCGTCGGCCAGTTAGCTGACACCGTCCTGCTGACCCAAAGTGAGGTTGAAAAACTGCAACATGAGCAGAATCAACACTCGGTGAAGTTAAAAGGCCTGGAAAAAATCAAATCTGAAATCAAAAGGTTTGAAGATGAAAGAGAAAGGCTGAATAAGCAGCTGAAAGCTATCGACGAAAGCTATCAAAGCCTGATGATCCAGTATACGGAAAAGAAAACCACCCTAGAGAGAATAACAGAGAAAATACCTGAACAACTGCGATCACTGCAAGTATTCGAATCGAAAGTGAAATCAGCACGACTCTTACAGAAGCAGCTTGATGAGGAACTAGAGCAGGCGCGCACAAATTATCAGGAAGCGAAAGAACTTCTGGGAACCGAAAAAGCACGGAGTGAAGAGGCCGAAAAGAGATTGAAGGAAATAGATTCGCAATTGACAGCCGAGAGGGAAACATTCAAAAACAATATGACATCCCAGGGCTTTGAAAACTATCAGGCCTATTACCAGGCGAAAATTCCAGAACAGGCTATTCAACAGCTTGATGCAGACATCTTGAATTATCGGGAAGAAGTCAGGTCGGTAAGTGATCGTTTCGCGGAATTGTCTGAACTTCTTAAAGACGTTAAGAAACCTGATATGGAAACACTTCAAGCAGAATTCGCCCAGTTAAATAATATGATTAGGGAGACTGATGAAGCATACCAGGATTTAAACATGAAAAAACGTGATAATCAGTCCATCTTGGATCAGGTAGATACTCTGAATGAGCAGATGAAGGTACTGGAGGAAAAGTACAAGCTAGTTGGGCATTTATTCGAAATTTCAAAAGGCCAGAACACTTACAGGATTACTTTCGAACGTTATGTCTTGGCGGCGTTTCTCGATGATATACTGGCTGAGGCGAATCTAAGGCTCAACAAGATGACGAGCGGACGATACAGATTATTGCGGAAAACCGATCGTTCAAAAGGCAATGTACAGAGTGGGTTGGAGCTCTTGGTTTTGGATGCATATACCGGACAGGAGCGACATGTTAAGACATTGTCTGGCGGAGAAAGCTTCAAGGCTGCGCTGTCACTAGCGCTGGGACTAGCCGATGTTGTCCAAAATTACGCAGGTGGAGTTTCATTAGAGACAATGTTCATCGATGAAGGCTTCGGAACCCTTGATCCAGAATCCCTGGACCAGGCCATTGAAGCATTAATCGATATCCAGAGCAGCGGCCGGCTTGTCGGGATCATTTCTCACGTGCCGGAACTAAAAGAGCGGATTGATGCAAGGCTCGAGGTCATATCAACCCAAACCGGGAGCAAAACAGAATTTGTATTGTTGAACTAACGGACAAATACAGCATCTTGCAATAGATGCTGTATTTTCACGCTTATAGGTCAGGCCTGAGTCTCAACTTGTAATCAGCTTGTCAAAAGTAATCAATAAATACGTCAGCAGGGAGTTTTACCATGGATTTTGAAGTTCAATACTTATCATTTTACGTTGTACAGGTAGAAGGAAAAGGCGATCAGGCAGATAAAAGATATAAACATTTCCAGACATTGAATGAGGAAGAATATGAATCTAGCCATCTGAAGGATTTTCTCGATGGCGAATTTGCCAAAATCGTCAAGCGTAAGGTAGAACGCCATCCAAAAACAGATGAAGTTCCTACTAAGCTCGGGTACTTCATCGTTGAGGAGGGGCATGATTTAACATCCAACCCAAACTACAATCTTTTCCATCGAGTACGTTTTGCGGAGTCAAAGGAAGACTTCCAGCAAGAGAGTGAAAAATTCGCTATTGCTTACGTAGATACAAGTGCAGTAAGAGGTGGGGCTTTTATTGTAGCAAGAGCCAAGCTTCGCAAGTTTTTTGATGATGCATTTGTGTTCATCCTTAAATGTGATTTTGAACCAAAAGTAGCTTCCATTTCTGATGAGTCAACATTGATCCGGCAAGTGGAAATGGCGATAACGACTAAAAACATGAAATCCATACAATATCCCTATATGCCAGAAGAGGGAATGATCCAGGATAATGAACTAAAAATCAACCAGTCTTCCCATGCACGTTATTTTGAAGACTTCCTGAAATATGTAGAGTATGGCCAATCGATGCCAGAAATCGTTAAGACTCAAGTTATTGAGATGGTCCGAGGGCATATGGAGGAAACCTTTGAGCCGGAAAGTGAGGAGCGGGAGCAGTTAGAGAGCGCCATGGAAATCTGGGCAGCCAGTGACAAGCGCGAACTCCAGGAGCGATTCGAGCCAGAGCAGGTCATTGAAGCGGCTGCACAGCTCATCGAGCATACCCCTGAACTGGAACTGAAAATGAAGCTCGACCACATATCAGTGAAAGGGTTGCTGGCTGATTACGGTGACAGCATCCATCTGTCAAAGGTGAATGGAAAGTATGTCATTATGATTGAAGCAGATACCATTACTTTTGAAAAAGGCTTTTCTCCAGTCGAATTTGCCAAACCAGATGAAATTGGTACCGTAGTAGAAAGAATAAGGCAAAAGAGCTGACAACTTATAAAGTTACAGCATGAAGAAAATAGCCGGATTAATACTTAATACTTTAATAACACATACAAGCATTGGCAAAGGCGCCAATGCTTTTTTTATACCCTTGTAATACTCTTCATATTATGGTTACAATTGGAAGGAGGGTTGGTTGTTTAACAGCAAGGGGGCTTATGGTTGATCACTACATATGTAAACTGGAACAATGCAAAAGTTAAATTAACCTGGCAGGAGGATGACAAGCTTCCACCGAGGGAGTTAATCAGCAGTGTCCATGGTTTCTGTTTCTACGATGATAAGGTGCTCCTGGTAAACTTGAATCACCGTGGATGGGATATGACTGGCGGTCATATTGAGGCAGGTGAATCTGTTGAGGAATGTTTTAAGAGAGAAACTATGGAAGAGGCCTATGTTTCTGGTGATTGCAGGCTTTTAGGTTCAATCATTGTGGATCATACTGAGAACCCGCAATGGAATGACATCAGTCCATACCCAAAGATTGGATTCCAGGTATTTTACCGGATGGACATTAAAGAAATACATGATTTCGATGCAGGATATGAATCCTCTGAAAGAATCCTTGTCGATCAAGACCGGGTCAGCGAGTATTATCATGATTGGCACGATCTGTATGAACATGTTTTAAAATTTGCTGCTGATAAAAAAATAATAGATTAAGATAGTTAGGGTGAATGAGATGGATGCAGTTAAACAAAATAGTCTTGCATGGGACAAGAAGGTTGAAAGTGAAGCAGTTTATACTAAGGCGGTTTCAAGAGAAGTAATTGAAAAAAGCAAAGCGGGCGAATGGGAAATCACCGTGACAACTGGAAAGCCGGTCCCAAGAAGCTGGTTTCCACAATCACTGGCAGGATTAAAAGTTCTTTGTCTTGCTTCTGGAGGAGGACAGCAGGGGCCCGTTCTGGCTGCAGCTGGAGCTAATGTAACAGTTGTAGATATCTCCAAAAAACAGCTGGAGCAGGATGAGTTTGTAGCCAAAAGAGATGGAATTCAATTAAGTACACTACAATGTAGCATGACGGATCTTTCGGCGTTTAGTGATGAAGAATTTGACATGATCATCCATCCAGTGGCCAATCTATTCGTTGAAGACATCTCACAAGTCTGGACGGAAGCGTCGAGAGTATTGAAAGATAAAGGGACACTGATATCCGGCTTTACAAATCCTCTGTTATTTATTTTCGATGATGAAGAGGACCTGAAAGGAAACCTGGTGGTTAAGAACAAAGTTTCCGGCTCTTCAATGGACAACCTGACGGACCATGAGAAAGAAGAATATATTCAATCAGGGAATACCATTGAATTTTTTCATACACTAGAAGACCAGATACAAGGTCAGGTCGATGCTGGATTCGTCATCGCTGGATTGTATGAAGACGATTTTGGCGGCAGAAGACCGCTAGATGAATATATTAAATGTTTTGTCGCAACAAAAGCAATTAAAATAAAGCTATAAATTGCTTAAGCCCTAAACATCCTTAGGGCTTTTTCTACTTTATAGGTATGAACATACTTCTCGCAAATTAGTGTCTAGCTTCAGCGCCTAGCCCCTCGAGTCGCTTCGGCCCGCCCAATGATGTCAAAGAGCGACTTCACTGGTCGGCCCTCCAGCGCTTGTCGGGGCTGACCAAGGCGCTTACGCTTTTCTAATTATTTTTAGAATATTTAGACTAATAGTTGAATATTTCAATATAAACGTTATAATAAAGTTTATAGTACATACCGACCGGTTAGTAGAAATCTTTAGGGGGAATAAAATGAGATTAGGAGACAAGACGGCGATCATAACTGGCGGCGCCAGTGGAATAGGCCGTGCAGCCGCACTTCGATTTGCCGCTGAAGGAGCCAAGCTGGTAATCGCGGATGTGAATGATGATGGCGGCAGAGAGACAGCCAAGCTTATTGAACAACAGGGAGGCAAGGCCCTTTTTATCGAAACAAATGTAAGCGATTCCAAACAGGTGAAAGACCTCGTTTCAGCAACTGTTGAAGCATACGGGAAGCTGGATATTCTATTTAATAACGCAGGCATAGGCAATCCGGATGTTAAAAGTGTTGATCTCGATGAAGACGAATGGGACAGAATTATAGATATAAATCTTAAAGGTGTTTTCCTTGGCATCAAGCATGCTGTCCCTGAACTAAAAAAGACTGGTGGAGGAGCGATCATCAACACCTCAAGCCTGCTTGGCATCAAAGGACAAAAATATCTTGCAGCTTACAACGCATCCAAGGCTGGCGTTATCCTGCTGACCAAAAATGCTGCGTTGGAATACGGCAGGGACAATATCCGTGTAAATGCAATAGCCCCGGGTGTCATCGATACACAAATTATAGAAGGATGGAAAAATGATGAACGCAAATGGCCGATCATTTCAAGGGCTAATGCCTTAGGAAGGATTGGAACACCTGAGGAAGTCGCTAATGCGGTACTGTTTCTTGCCTCTGAAGAAGCTTCTTTTATTACTGGTGCGACATTGTCAGTCGACGGCGGTGGACTGACATTTTAGCCATATACAAATACGTTAAATTTTGAATGGGGGAAATCAAATGAGCGAGAACAATGTCTGGCTTTCCAAGTATCCTGACTCCATTGCATCCACTATCACAATTCCTGAAAAATCTTTGCCGCAAATGCTTCGAGAATCAGCAGAGAAGTACCCTCATAACAATGCCTTATCCTTCTATGGCAGAAAAATCACCTATGAGCAATTGTCCCAGAATGTGACACATTTTGCATCAGCAATGCAAAACAGAGGAGTGGAGGCTGGAGACCGGGTTGCCATCATGCTGCCAAACTGCCCTCAATATGTCATTTCCTACTTTGGCATATTGACTGCAGGTGCGATTGTTACTCAGGTTAACCCAATGTCTGTTGAACGTGAACTTGAGTATATTCTCAATGATTCAGGAGCGGAAACGATTGTTGTGTTTGATGCCCTCTATGCCAAAGTTAAAAGTGTTCAGGCTTCTACAAAACTTAGAAATATCGTAGTTGTCAGCCTGCAGCCTTCTGAGCATACTTTTGCGCCAGATACAAAATTCGAAGCGTTTTTAGCAGAAAGCAGCGGCAGGACATCCGTGGTAGATGTTGATCCTGCAGAGGATGTTGCCGTGCTCCAATATACGGGCGGCACTACAGGAAGATCCAAAGGTGCGATGCTGACTCATCGAAACCTTCTGGCCAATGTACTGCAATCCCATGAATTTTTTAAGAATGATATCAAACCTGGTGTTGAGCGTTCGTTGACGGTCATTCCTCTTTTCCATGTATTTGGGATGACTGCCTGCATGAACCTATCAATCTATACAGGCGCAGAGATCATTTTATTGCCTCGCTTTGATCTGGAAGAAGTCCTGAATACGATAAAAAATGAGCAGCCAACGATGTTCCCTGGGGTTCCGACGATGTATGTCGCCATAACGAACCATCCCAAAGCGGAGGAGTATGGAATCGGCAGCATCGAAATTTGCAACAGCGGCAGCGCGCCAATGCCTGTAGAGCTGCTAAAAGAATTCGAGAGAAAAACCGGTTCAAAGATCCTTGAAGGCTATGGCCTTTCTGAAGCATCGCCAACTACACATTGCAATCCAAGCTTTGCCGAAAGAAAGCCAGGAAGTGTCGGCATCGGCATGCCATCAACAGAATACAGAATTGTCGACCTGGCGACAGGAACAGAAAAAGTTCCTGCTGGAGAGCTGGGTGAAGTAACCATCAAAGGCCCTCAGGTTATGAAGGGCTATTGGAATATGCCAGAGGAGACAGCAAACACATTGAGGGATGGGTGGCTTTATACAGGAGATATTGCAAAGGTTGATGAAGACGGATATTTATATATTGTCGACCGGAAAAAAGACATGATCATCGCGAGCGGTTACAATATTTATCCACGTGATATTGAGGAAGTGTTGTATGAGCATCCGTCTGTCCAAGAGGCCGTTGTCATCGGCATACCGGATGAATACCGGGGTGAAGCAGTCAAAGCAGTGATTGTCCTAAAAGCAGGAAAAGAAGCCGAAGAAGCACAGATCAAGGAGTTTTGCCGACAGAATATGGCGGCATACAAGGTACCTAACGTCGTCGAATTCCGTGAACAGCTGCCGAAGACAAGTGTGGGCAAGATTTTGCGCAGAGCACTAAGGGAAGAAGTCAGGAGTAAATAAATACTATCTCCTTAATGGGACAGGGGGTAAAATATGGTATAATTTCTGTGCAGACTAGTAGGATTGCGAGGACAGCAAAGTGAAAGAGAAAATTACCGCACATAGCATAAAATTATTTGAGAAAAAAGGTTTCAGTGAGACTTCGATCCAGGATATTGTCGACTCACTAGGGGTGACTAAAGGTTCGTTTTATTATTACTTTTCCAGTAAAGAAGAGTTACTGATGGATATCCATCTCAGATATATTGACGAGTTGCTGGGCCGTCAGGAAGAAATTCTCTCAGAACAGTCAACAAGCAAGCAGAAATTGTTTGACATCGTTTATATGCTGATTAGCAGCATTAAGTCCAAAGGAGCATCCGCAAAAATCTTTTTCAGGGAAATGCGTCACTTAAGTGATGACAGGCTGGCACAGATTGTCGCAAAGCGGGATCAATTCAGATCGAACGTGGAACGGCTGATTCGCGAAGGAATTGACAGCGGCGAGTTCCGAAAAGATTTGAATCCCATCATCGTAACCTTTGGCATACTGGGTGCTGCAAACTGGAGTTACCAGTGGTTCAATCCAATGGGAAAGGTTTCTGACCGGGAAGTGGCAGAGATTTTTGTCGAAATGATCCTGAAGGGAATCGAAGTCAATTGAAGAAATATAGGGAGAGGCTTTTGAAAGCCAAGCCTCTTTCTTTGTTTGCTACATACCAACCGGTTAGTACGGAGGAATTTCGAATTGAAAGTGGGGAGACAAATGCAGGAGATCCAGGTACAGGCACGATTTGGCGAGACGGACGCGCTAGGACATATTAACAACACCAGTTATTTTGTCTATCTGGAGGAGGCGAGGATGCGCTTTTTTGAAAAATTGGGCTACAGCATGGAGTTAAACGACTGGAAATTCATTTTAGCCTCTACAAAATGCGATTTCGTAAGCCAAGGGTATTTTGACCAGCTGTTGACGGTAAAAACATATGTATCAAGAATTGGTTCGAAAAGCTTCCAGCTGGAACATGACATTGTTTGCCCGCAGACACAGCAGTTGATCGCAAAGGGCAATGCAATCATTGTGTATTATGATTTTACAAATCAACAGAGTCAGGTTTTGCCCGAATTGCTAAAAGAAGGGCTGAAAAGCTATTTGTTGTCCGCTTAAATGACTGAATATTCCGTATACAAAGGAGGTTTTGGAGTGAGATTTCAAGAAACTGTGGTTCTTGTTACAGGAGCGGGGAGTGGAATTGGGAAAGCGACAGCCGCTCGGTTTGCCAGCGAAGGGGCAAAAGTAATATTGGTTGGACGGACGAAATCTAAGCTTGAGATGGCTGCAAAAGAAATAAATGAATCGTATGAGCTTCCTAAGGCAGAAATCTTTCCTGCTGACATAACAGATGAAGAAGATGTAAGAGAGTTAGCTCAACACATTGAGGAGCAATTTGGCGACTTGCATGTCCTTGTCAATAATGCAGGAGGTTCAGTTCACTCAAAAATTATGGACACCTCAGCCAGTGATTGGGACTTTGTACAAAATACGAATTTAAAAAGTGTTTTCCTGGTCTCGAAAATGCTTGGAAAACTCATGGCAAAAAATTCAGAGAAGGAGGGAGATTCTTCTCAAAAACGGTCGATCGTCAATGTAGCCAGCTTATCCGGACACCAGGCAGGTGCACATATCCCACATTATAGTGCTGCTAAAGCTGGTGTCATCAATTTTACAAAAGCAATGGCATTGGAATTTTCTCCTTACGGGATCAGGGTCAATTCCGTATCACCTGGTTTCGTGGAAACTCCCCTGACTGAGCAGGGGATGAAGAATGAACAATTTGTTAAAGCAATCAGAAGAAATACAGCTCTAAGTCGAGCTGGCCATCCCGATGAAATTGCGAATGTGATTGCTTTTGTCGCATCAAGTGAAGCTTCTTACATGACGGGTTCTGACATCCTCGTTGATGGCGGCTGGTTGATTAAATAAGTTTATGATTCTATTAAAATCTGAGAAAGGGTGAACGCTTTGACGAATGTTAAGACGAGTGACCATTTAATTATCAACAAAAATGGAGCAGTACTTTCCTTGACCTTAAACAGACCAGAAAGCTTGAATGCCTTCAGCCCGGAAATGATTCTTACACTGACGGAGGCATTAAAAGAGGCACAGAACAACCCAGAGGTAAAGGTAATCGTTTTGTCCGGTGCCGGCAGGTCGTTCAGTGCTGGAGGCGATGTAAAAACAATGGGCCAGGCAAACGCGACAGGAGTATACGACCATATCGGCAGGCTGAATGAGTGTATTCTTGCCATGAAAGCTACAGAGAAGCCAATCATCGCAGCGGTTCATGGTTTTGCTGCGGGCGCAGGATTCAACCTTGCCCTTGCTTGTGACTTGATTGTCGCTGCCGATGAGAGTAAATTTGCGCTGAGTTTCTCGCAGGTTGGCCTCGTCTCTGACGGCGGGGGTTCCTATTTTGTCACAAGATTAGTTGGCCCGCATCTGGCAAAACAATTCATGTTCACTGCAGAACCAATGCCGGCAGAGCGTTTATATCAGCTTGGGGTCATAAACTATCTCGTACCTGCAGCAAATTTACAGGAAGAAACACTGAAGCTTGCCGCACAGCTGGCAAATGGGCCGACCCGAACATATGGGATGATCAAGAAGCTGGTTGACCATTCCATGACATCAACACTTGAAGAGATTCTTGAGCAGGAACGAATCACACAGACGATGATGGTTTCCTCTGAGGATCATCAAGAAGGCATTGCAGCATTCAAAGAAAAAAGAAAGCCAAACTTTACAGGCAACTAAGGAGGCAAATCATGAAAGCAATCCAACTGAAAGAATATGGCGGACCTGAGGTTCTCCAATTAGTAGAAATGGAAAGACCGGTTCCTGCAGATCATCAAGTATTAATTGAAATCCATGCGATCGGAGTCAATTATGCGGACACAGCAAGAAGAGAAGGACAGTATGTCGTTCCTACTAAACTACCGTTTATACCTGGGGCAGAGATTGCGGGAGTAGTAGTTGAAACAGGAGAATCAGTAACAAATGTCCAAAAAGGTGACCGCATCGTTACCTTGATCGAATCAGGAGGTTACGCAGAATTTGCCCTTGCTGACAGCCGCGGGCTGATTCCCTTGCAGGACCATATGGAATTTGAACAGGCAGTCGCTCTCCCGCTTCAAGGGCTGAGCGCTTATCACATCCTGAAAACGATGGGGCGTCTTGAAAAAGGCGAAACAGTGCTAGTCCATGCAGCAGCTGGAGGAGTAGGCACTTTGGCTGTCCAATTAGCTAAGCTATCAGGCGCAAGCATAGTTATAGCAACCGCTAGCAGTGATGATAAACTCGCTTTAGCCGCTGAAATGGGCGCTGATGTACTTGTCAATTACACTGAACAGGGATGGGAAGAAAAGGTTTTGGAAGCAACCGGCGGTAAAGGTGTTGATGTCGCCCTGGAAATGGCAGGAGGGGAGATTTTCAATATAACACTGAAATGCCTTGCCACTTTTGGACGGCTGGTTATCTACGGAGTTGCCAGCGGAGAGCAGAGCCGCTTTTATCCATCATCCTTAATGGCCAGAAACCAATCAGTCATCGGATTTTTCTTACCGCAAATTATGAGAAAGCCAGAGCTGATTCAATCAAGTATGGCTGAAATGCTTGGATATTTATCGAATGGCCAATTAAAACTGACAATTGGAGGCGTTTATTCGCTGGAGCAGGCAGCAGAAGTCCATCGCCTTTTACAATCACGTCAGACGAAGGGAAAGCTGATTCTAAAACCTTAATAAGGGGTGTGCTGAATGGCAAGTATTAATACGGTAACTGGTCCTATTAAAGCGGAGCAATTGGGGAAGACGCTGATTCATGAGCACTTTATCTTTGGATACCCTGGCTTCCAGGGTGATGTGACATTGGGTGGATTTAAGGAAGAATCTGCTCTGGAAGAGGCAATCAACATTGCCAGGAACATGCAGAGCTTTGGGGTAAAGACAGTCGTGGATCCGACCCCAAATGAATGTGGAAGGAATCCAGAGTTTTTAAAGAAAGTCTCGGAAGCTACCGGTCTCCAGATTATTTGTGCCACTGGCTATTATTATGAAGGGGAAGGAGCAACCCCTTATTTCAAGTTCAGGCAGGCATTGGGCACCGGGGAGGAAGAAATCTATCAAATGTTCAAGAAAGAGCTCACTGAAGGCATCTCAGGTTCCGGCATAAAGCCTGGAGTGATCAAGCTGGCATCGAGCAAAGGTGAAATCACAGAGTATGAAAAAATGTTTTTCCGTGCAGGCGCCCGAGTACAACAGGAAACAGGAGCAGTCATCCTCACCCACACCCAGGAAGGAACGATGGGTCCTGAACAGGTCAGGCTGTTGATCGAGAATGGAGCAGATCCAGGCAAAATCATCATCGGCCATATGTGTGGAAACACCGACCCTGAATATCATAAACAGGTAATGGATCAAGGAGTCAGGATTGGCCTGGACCGTTTTGGCATACAGGGAATGGTTGGAGCTCCTTTTGACCAGGAAAGGGTACAGACTTTATTGGCTTTACTTAATGATGGGTATGAAGATCAAATTTTACTTGCACATGACACAGTGAACATCTGGCTCGGGCGCCCTCCTGTTATGCCTGAACAGGCTACAAAGATTATGGAAAACTGGCAGCCAGGCCATATTTTCAACAATATCCTGCCACAGCTTAGGGAAAATGGAGTGTCAGAAACGCAAATTGATAAGATGCTCGGCGGAAATGCTGTTGGACTTTTCACGGGGGCTCCTGCAAAGGTAGTTTCCTAGAAACAGTTCTCAGAGCTTAAATAAGATTCTAAAAGAAGGAGGCGATGACCTATCCAAAAAATTATACCTCTTACGCTGGATTCGCCTTTTTCTGAAGGAATCGTTGTAGCGTATGCTGTTCTTGGTGAAACAGCAACACTTATAGATACAGGCAATCCAGGTGAGAAATCCTTTTACCAGCTGAAATCACAATTAAAAGAGCATCATCTCAGTTTTAAAGACTTTGACCATATCATTGTGACCCATATGCATACGGACCATTGTGGCGGAGTCAGCCTGATCCAGCAGGAAGCAAGCCTCCCCGTGTATGTACATGAGCTTGCAAGGCCAGTGATCGCTGGAGGAGAACCAGAGTTTAATAGAATGAATCAGTTTTTTAGTGATTTTCTAAAGGAATGTGGTGCTGACCCTGCCGTTCATCAGCATGCACGGAAATACAAAGAAGAAATCTGGCAAAATGTCCATTATGTCAATGAAGGCGATGAAATATACATAGGAGGAAGACCCTACAGTGTATTGCATGTACCCGGACATAGCCAGACGGATATCCTTCTGATTGATGAAAAGCAGGGGATTACATTTGTCGGTGACCATATCATCCCCGAGCTGGCTGTTAACGCCTTTATAGAGCCTCCGGTACCAGGTGGGCAGGATCGTCCGTCTCCCTTGATACAATACAGGGAATCCCTGATCCGCTCAAAAGGGAGAAACCTTGGAAGATGTTATTCAGGACATGGATTGCCCTTCACACAGCACATCGAGCTCATTGATAAAAGATTGGCTCAGCAGGATGCACGCTGCCAGCAAATACTTCAGGTGTTACATGAGTCTGATAAAAATGTTTACGAGATTTGCCAGGAGGTCTACCCGCACTTGAAGGGTGGTATCGTTTTTCTTGGTCTCTCACAAATACAAGGCCATCTTGATTTGTTGGAAGCCCGAAATGAGGTGATCAAAGAGGAACGGAACTCAATTGTTTATTACAAACTGATTTGATAGTTGCCATAGCTTCTTAAACTTTGAACAGGAGAGGATTAAATGAAGCTGAAAGAGCTGCTTGAAAATAATATCAGTAAATACGGGGAATATCCTTTTATCTATTATAAAGACCAGCAATATACCAATATTGAAACGAGGCAGTATGCTGACCGGATTGCGAAAGGTCTCCATAAGCTCGGAGTGGGAAAAGGCGACCGGATTGTCGTCTGTATGCCAAATAACCCTGAAGTGATATTTTCCTATCAGGGCATTACCAGGAGCGGTGCTGTCATTGTTCCAATCATGTTTACCCTGCACCCAAAAGAAATTCAGTACATCATCAAAAATTGTGAAGCCAAAGTTGTCATTGCCTCTTCCTATACAGCAGAAAATATGAAAAAGGCGATAGAAGGCCTGGAAGTCAAACCAATCCTGGTCGTTACGAATCTTCCTGGCAATGATGATTTGTTAAACCTCTATGATCTCATGTCTTCGGAGTCAGCTGACACCGAGGATGATTCTGATGAAAACGAAACCGCCGTGATTTTATACACCTCAGGAACGACTGGAAATCCGAAAGGCGTTCTTTTGACCCACAAAAATCTTTACACCAATGCAGTCAACTCCGCAGCCCATAATGAAACCGAAAGAGGCGTTACGATTGGCGTCCTTCCGTTAGCGCATGTATATGGTCTTACCATTTCTAATACGTGCTATATAACAGGAAGTTCAGTTGTCGTTTCCGCCCGGTTTGACCCAGAAGAAATTTTCAAAGCTATTGAGACTTATAAAGTAAAAGCTTTCTCCGCAGTGCCTGCGATGATTCATGCAATGGTTGGCAGCCCAAAAGCCGACCAATATGATACATCTTCCCTTGAGTGGATCGGCTCAGGGTCGGCACCGCTGCCGATTGCCCTGTTAAATGGATTCCGCCAAAAGTTTGGGGCAAAAGTTTTTGAGGGGTATGGCTTATCAGAAGCGGCGCCAATCGTGACAGCTCATAATAAAAAAATTGAAATAAAACCGGGATCAGTCGGAATACCGCTTCCAGGGGTCAACATAAAAATAGTTGATCATCTGGGCAGGGAAGTCCCCGCTGGAGAAGTTGGGGAACTGATCGTTTCTGGTGATAATGTCACTCCTGGCTATTACCAGAACAGAGAAGAAACAAACAAGGTCATCAAGGATGGCTGGCTGTTTACCGGTGATATGGCCAGAGTTGACAACGATGGCTATCTCTATATTGTCGACAGGAAAAAGGATTTGGTGATCAGGGGCGGATTTAATATATACCCCCGTGATATTGAAGAGCTGCTGAACGCCCATGAGTCTGTCTCAGAGGCAGCTGTCGTTGGGATACCTGATGAAGCGATGGGTGAGGAAATCGTCGCATGTGTCGTAAGAAAAGCGGGCGCATCATCAACAGAAGAGGATCTGATTCATTACTGCCAGGACAATCTGGCCAAAAACAAAACACCCAAGCGGATTGTTTTTATGGAAGCTTTGCCGCGGAACGGAGTCGGCAAAATCCTTAAGACCCGTCTAAGAGAAACAGCTGGTACTATCATCACAAAATAAGTCATATACCGAGGAGGAGTGCAAGTGGAGCAAAGAACAATATTAACAACCAGCAAGCGGGGGTTGCAGACGGATTCATTTCCATTCCGTCTCTATCAAAAAGCGAAGAAATTCGGCATCTGGAATCCTGCTGACATTGATTTTACCCAGGACCAACAAGACTGGAAGCAGTTGGACGCCGAACAGCAAAATGACATTCTGCGCCTGATTTCACAGTTCCAGGCTGGTGAGGAAGCCGTTACCCTCGATTTGCTGCCGCTGATCATGGCCATCGCCAAGGAAGGCAGGCTCGAGGAGGAAATGTTTTTAACCACCTTCTTGTTCGAAGAAGCCAAGCATACAGAGTTCTTCCGGCTTGTCCTGAATGCGCTGGGTGAAACAGGTGATCTATCAGGACACCATACAGCTACTTATAAAAGGATTTTTTATGAAATCCTGCCGACTACGATGGACCGGCTGCTGACTGACCAATCTCCTGAAGCTATCGCTGAGGCTGCAACTGTCTACAATATGTTTGTTGAGGGAGTCCTGGCTGAAACAGGCTACTACTCATTCTATCAAAACCTTGAAACACTCGGTTTGATGCCAGGACTGCTCAAGGGGATCGGCAATTTAAAAAGGGATGAATCAAGGCATATTGGCTATGGGACCTTCCTGCTGCAAAGACTGATTTGTGAGCATCCCCATTTATACGAGTTCGTTGAAGGAAAAATGCAGGAGCTGACCCCGCTTGCCATCCGTTTGAACCAGGAGGGATTCAAGGGGAAGGATGTAAGTACTTTCGGAAATCAGATCGAAGATACAATGAATTTTACCATGAAACAGCTTTCGGTCCGGATGGACATCCTCTCCCGGGCAAGGGGCAAGCGGATTGAAGAGATTTATAGAGTCACAGAAACCGATATGGGTGTTCTATAACATACAACCTTTAGTTAATTAGTTGTTTAATGTCGTGGTTAGTGACCGAAAAAGACAAATTTTAACAAAACAGGGCACCAATAAGCCCTGTTGGTGACCGAAAAACCCAGATTCTAGCAAAACAGGGCACCAATAAGCCCTGTTGGTGACCGAAAAACCCAGATTCTAGCAAATCAGGGCACCAATAAGCCCGATTGGTGATCGAAAAACCCAGATTCTAGCAAATCAGGGCACCAATAAGCCCGATTGGTGATCGAAAAACCCAGATTCTAGCAAATAAGGGCACCAATAAGCCCTGTTGGTGACCGAAAAACCCAGATTCTAGCAAATCAGGGTACCAATAAGCCCGATTGGTGACCGAAAAACCCAGATTCTAGCAAATAAGGGCACCAATAAGCCCTTTTGGTGACCGAAAAACCCAGATTCTAGCAAATCAGGACACCAATAAGCCCTGTTGGTGACCGAAAAACCCAGATTTTAGCAAATCAGGTCACCAATAAGCCCGATTGGTGACCGAAAAACCCAGATTCTAGCAAATAAGGGCACCAATAAACCTGATTGGTGCCCGAAAAATACAGATTTCGGCAAATTAAGGAACCAATAACCCCAATTGGTCACCAGGAAATTTAGATTCTAATACTTCTTCTACAATTAATGAACATCCTGTTCTGTAAGTAGTTTTTATAACGTTCTAAAAAAGAAAGAAAATAAGGAGGACGCAAAATGACCGTAAATCTTGATGTAAAAACATTCCCGCTATTCATTAATGGAAAATGGGAGGCAGCGAGCAGCCAGGAAACATTTGATGTGTTTAATCCGGCGACTGGAGAACTGGTGGCACGTGTGGCAAAAGGCAATACAGAAGATGTAGACAGGGCCGTTGACGCAGCACGCAGAGCATTTGATGAAACCGACTGGAAGGACATGAAGCCAACGGACAGATCTAAGGTGCTTTATGCAATTTCTTATCAAATCGCTGCCCATGCAGAAGAATTGGCTTATCTTGAATCGATCAGTTCCGGTGGTACGGTAAGGAGAATTGGCGCAAACGATATTCTGCAAATGGTCGATTTGTTCCAGACATTGGCCAAGTTTGTTGAAGAATATGAATTCTCGGAAACGCTGCCAAGTCCCCCATTCCCGGGACCGGCACATAACTTTATCTGGCGCGAACCAATCGGTGTTTGTGCAGCGATTACTCCCTGGAACCTGCCAATGGTGATCGCGACATGGAAAATCGCTCCAGCTTTGGCGATGGGAAATACGGTTGTCGTCAAGCCGGCAAGCTACACTCCTTTATCGACTTTGAAGCTGGCTGAAATCATTTCACAGGTCGTCCCTCCTGGAGTCATTAATGTCGTGACTGGCCCTGGTGCTGAAGTTGGGGAAAAGCTGGCAAGTCACCCAAAAGTTGATAAGGTTGCTTTTACAGGGTCGACTGAAGTAGGCCGAAAAGTGATGCAGCTTGCTGCCGGGACCGTAAAGAATACAACTCTGGAGCTTGGCGGTAAGTCACCTAACATCATTTTGGAGGATGCTGACTTAAGCATCGCACTGCCAGGGAGCTTATTTGGAGTGTTCCTGCACTCGGGCCAGCTTTGTGAATCGGGCACGAGGCTGTTTGTTCCGGATCATTTGCATGACGTGATCGTTGAAAATCTTGTCAAGCTCGCTGGGAAAATCAAACTTGGCAATCCACTTGACCCTGCAATTGATGTGGGTCCGGTCATTTCCAAAAAGCAAAAAGAAACGATTTTATCTTATATCGAAGCTGGAAAAGCAGAAGGAGCCTCCCTTGTTTGCGGCGGAAACGAAGCTAAGGTTGCTGGCTGTGAAAATGGACATTTCATTGAACCAACAATTTTCACAAATGTAACCAATGACATGAAAATCGCCCGCGAAGAAATCTTCGGACCTGTTTTATCTGTGATTCGATATACAGATGTTGATGAAGCAATCAAAATGGCGAATGACTCGATCTACGGTCTAGCGGCCGGTGTTTGGACCAGGGATGTGAATAAAGCTTATGAGGTTGCCCGCAAGCTGCAGGCTGGAGTGGTCTGGATCAATGACTGGCATATGCTGCGCAATGATGCACCATTTGGCGGATACAAGCAGAGCGGAATCGGTCGCGAAATGGGCAAGCATTCACTGGATGCCTACACTCAAGTCAAACATGTGCACACTTCAATGGTACCGGAAGCACATAAGCGAACTTGGTATGGACTGCTTTTATCCGATACAGCTGAATAAAAGATTTATAAAAAATTCTATGAGGTGAAAAGGATGCAAACGACAACATTATCACAGTTCTCCCTACGTTCGGCAATCTACTGTGGATCAAATTCACGCGCCATGGTACCTGATTTGTTCAAGGGCTTAGGCTCTAAAAGAGTTGTTCTTTTTAGCGACAGGGGTCTGGAAAAAGCCGGAGTAGTAGAAAAAGTCGCCCAGATTTTCGAGTTGACCGGTAAAGGTACTGGCCCTGAACTTGCCGGGATTTACGTCGACATTGCCCAGGATGCCGAAAGCACTTCAGTGAATGAAGCTCTCCGGTATGCAAGGGAAGTGGGGGCTGACGGGCTGCTTGCTGTCGGAGGCGGCAGCGTGCTTGACACAGTTAAGGGAGTAAAATATGCCCTGCATAAAGGGTTAACCGACATCAAGGAAGCGATCACCGGCGGCTTTTTATTCGAGCAATTCCCAAAGGCAACCCATATCCCGATCCCGCACATTGCCATTCCGACAACTGCGGGAACAGGATCTGAGGTCTCGCCGATCGCGGTCATCTACAATGAAGATATCCAAATGAAAGGAAATATCATCAATCCTTTCCTCAGTGCGGACATTGCGGTGCTGGATCCGGACTTGACAGTGGGTCTGCCGCCGGCAATCACTGCTTTTACCGGCTTTGATGCACTAACCCATGCAATCGAGGCTTTTGCATCACCTAGTGCTACTGCACTGACTGATGCCCATGCTTTGCATGCAATCAGGCTGATTGAAAAAAATCTTCCTATTGCAGTAGCAGAAGGTTCCAATCTTGACGCCAGAATGGAAATGCTTCAGGCGAGCTTAATGGGAATCACCGCATTCAGCTTTGCCTTGAACGCCATTCCTGTCCATAACTTCGCCCATGCATATGGAGCATTATTCCGAATTCCACATGGACTCGCAAATGCCGTTTTCCTGCCTGTGGTGATGGAATATGTACCAAGCTTGTATCTTCCAAAGGTAAAAGAGCTAGCCTCGGCATTGAGGGTTGATTTTGACGCTGATGAAGAAAATGAGGCCGTGCTGTCAAAAGTGATTGAAAAGTTGCGCCTGCTTCAGCATAAGACTGGATTGCCATCAGACTTTACAGAATACAATTTAACCGAGGAAGACCTGGAGCGGGTTGCGGGTGCCGTTGCCAAGGACCCTGCCGCCGTATCCTTCCCAATGCCAAAAGAACTGATCCAGGCTGTCGGCCAGCAGGTCGTGCCGATTGGTGTAAAATAATTGGGTTTTAAGAGGGGAATCAGTCTCGGATTCACCCTCTTTTTACAGTTTCCTAACAGCTTAGGTTTATAAAGGAGTGACTAGATATGAATTTTGATTTTACTGAAGAGCAAGAGCTATTAAGAAAAACAGTCAGGAGCTTTGTCGATAAGGAAATCATGCCATATATAAAAGAATGGGATGAAAAACAGCATTTTGAAACTAGTATTTTAACAAGGCTTGCTGACCTGGGACTCATGGGCGTCTGTATACCGGAACAATATGGCGGCAGCGGAATGGACTATAATTCCCTTGCGATAGTATGTGAGGAACTCGAGCGGGGCGATACGGCCTTCAGGACTGCAGTATCGGTGCACACCGGTCTAAACAGCATGACGTTGCTGCAGTGGGGCAATGAGGAACAAAAGCAAAAGTACCTGGTACCTCAGTCAAAAGGACAGAAGGTAGGAGCATTCGGCCTTACCGAACCTAATGCAGGGTCCGATGTGGCCGCCATGCAGTCAACGGCGCGTGACGCAGGAGATCACTACGTACTCAATGGCTCAAAGACATGGATTTCATTATGTGATGCAGCTGACCATTTCCTTGTATTTGCGTATACAGAAAAAAGTAAAAAACACCACGGCATTTCTGCTTTTATTGTGGAGAGAACCTGGGAGGGCTTCTCCTCTAAAGCGATAAAAGGAAAGTTGGGTATTAGGGCCGGAAATACCGGTGAAATTTTCTTTGATAATGTAAAGGTTCCAAAAGAAAATTTGCTCGGGCATGAGGGGGATGGGTTTAAAATTGCAATGTCTGCCTTGGATAATGGCCGCTTTACTGTTGCTGCGGGGGCTTGTGGCACCATTATGGCAAGCCTTGAGGCTAGTGTGAAGTACTGTCATGAACGAAGCACTTTTGGCAAAGAGATTGGCAGACACCAGCTCGTCCAGCAGATGATCGCCAAGATGGAAGCAGGATTGGTACAATCACGATTGCTCGTTTACCGTGCAGGCTGCCTTAAAAACCAGGGAAAGAGGAATACCCGGGAAACCTCCCTGGCCAAGTGGCAGGCATGCGACTACGCCTATGAATCAGCAAATGATGCCGTTCAAATTCATGGCGCATACGGATTCTCCAACGAATACCCGGTTGAACGGTATTTAAGGAACGCCAAAGCACCAGTCATCTACGAAGGAACACGAGAAATCCACACAGTCATGCAGGGAGAATATGTATTAGGATATCGAGTCGACAAGCCATTGTCCAATATGCTTCCAGCCTGGCCGTTTGAGTCCGTTACCGAAGAGGCCCTGAAATAAGGAAAGGGGAGAGAGTGAGAAGGTACCTTTGCTTTTACCGAAAATCGGTGGTGGAGTCAATTTGGGTAAAAGGAGGGACTCTGCTTTGCCCGTAATTTGATGCAGAGCCCTTTTTCGGTAAAAGAAACGGCTCTGCTTTGCCCGTTATTCGATGGAAAGCTCTTTTTCGATAAAAGAAACCTCTCTGCTTTGACCGTTAATCGATGCAGAGCCCTTTTTCGGTAAAAGCAGGTCTTCTTTGTCTCCTATATTTGGTGGCAGGAAACTCCTATCCGGAGCTACCACACACCAATAAATCATACAAAAAAGGTGATCACTTCATTAAGTAAGTGATCACCTTTACTTTTAAAAAATCATTTCAGATTGTACGTAGTGGTACAGGAGTTTCGCTGTGTTTTCGATAGAATCCTTGTGTGTTCTTTCGAAAGCGTGGGAAGAGTCAATACCCGGCCCGATAAGGCCATGGATGATATCATGTCCTGAACGGATAGCGGCAGATGCGTCTGATCCGTAGAATGGGTAAATATCGAGTTTATAGCCGATTTCATTGTCAATCGCAAGCTGTGTCAGCCTCTTCCTCAGCTCGTAATGGTATGGACCGCTTGCATCCTTTACACAGATGGAAACAGTGTACTCATCGGTAGACTGGCCATCACCCATTGCACCCATATCAACCGCCAGATACTCAACGGTTTCCGTGGTGATATTCGAGTTTCCGCCATAGCCAATTTCTTCGTTATTAGATATCAAAAAGTGTGTTGTATAAGGAAGTTCTATGTTTTCTGCCTTAACTTGTTTGATCAACTGAAGCAGGATCGCGACACTTGCCTTATCATCAAGGTGACGTGATTTAATGTATCCTGATGGTGAAATTTGAACACGCGGATCAAAAGAAACAAAATCTCCTACTTCAATTCCAAGTGCCCTAACGTCATCCACGCTATGTACTTTTTCATCAATTCGAACTTCCATATTGTCCTGGTTGCGTTCTGCTTTGCCTGCATCCTTGTAGACATGCACAGATGTCTGGTGCATTAAAATCGTTCCGGTAAACTTTTTGCCGCTTGAAGTTTCAATTTCACAATACTCGCCTTCAATCGAGTTATACTTGAAGCCGCCAATCAAATCAAGCTTTAGGCGCCCGCTTGGCTTAATTTCCTTTACAATCGCTCCGAGAGTATCAACATGGGCTGTCAGCATTCTGTGGTTCTGCTGGTCCTTGCCAGGAAGAGTGGCAATCAATCCGCCTTTGCGGTTTCGTTTCGTTTCAACCTTAAGTTCTTTTAAATAATTTTCTACATATGTAATAACTTCATTCGTATTTCCTGAAGGACTTGGGATGCTGACCAATTCCTTTAATAAACTCAAGGTTTCCTCTGTATTAGGATATGCCATAATAAAACTCCTCTCATAATAATCTTAACATTCATATTATAAACTTATTACCTGAATCAAAGGAAACATTTATCTTGATTTCCTGTAATCACATATCCGTTCTGTTCATATTTTGATTATGGATGCAGTTTTGGGGAGGAGATAAAATGAACGGGTATTGGTACAAATATTCATTGATGCAATGGTGCAATGAGATGGAAGCGAGATTGGGTTCCTATAAAGGGCAGCTCAGGGAATCTGGTGATGAGGCCATATTACAAAAATGGAACGAAAACCTTTTGACATTGAAACAAGATGCGCAACAATCAGTTTATGACGAAGCACTGTATGCTCAGGCGAGAAACTTATATGACGAACTGGACAGTTATTTGGGTGGGTCTGACTTAGAAAGTGAGCGCCAGCAAGGCCAGAGACTTCAGCCTGTCCCTATAGGCGGCCACAGACTTCCTCCGTTGCCTTTTGCTTATGATGCGCTTGAGCCTGTGATTGATCGGGAGATAATGAGACTTCACCATTTAAAGCACCACCAGAGCTATGTGAACGGATTGAACAAGGCTGAAAAAGAAATGCAGAAGGCAAGACAAACTGGTGATTTCGGTTTGATTAAACACTGGGAAAGAGAAGCAGCCTTCAATGGGGCTGGACATTATCTGCACACAATCTTTTGGAGCATCATGAGCCCTAATGGCGGCGGCTCGCCAAAAGGACAGCTTGGAAAAGCGATCAACGATTCATTCGGCAGCTTTGAAGCATTCAAAGAACATTTTACTGCAGCAGCTAAAAACGTAGAAGCTGTTGGCTGGGCTATCCTTGTTTGGTCACCGCGTTCCCATAGGCTGGAAATCCTCCAGGCAGAAAAACACCAGAATTTATCGCAATGGGATGTTGTCCCTTTACTTGTCTTGGATGTTTGGGAGCATGCTTATTATCTACAGTATAAGAACGAGCGGGCTAAATATGTTGAAAACTGGTGGAAGGTAGTCAATTGGAAAGAAGTCGAGCAGCGGTTCAATAAAGCCAGGACATTGGCATGGCAGCCTTTTTGAGGAGTGACTTATTGTCACCCTTTTTTTGTATAAAAGGCTCCCTTTAGCAAACACTAAACATATGTTCGGGAGGTGTTTTTTTTGGAAAGCAAAGACTTTAACCAAATTTACAATGATTATAAGGAGCAAAGCCAGGGACAAGCGGAACTGGAAGCCAACTCACCACAATCAGGAAAAGAACAAATCGTTGCTGTCCGTAAAAATGATGATGGCGATTTGATTGCTTTTAAAACAGAAAGCGGGAGAGAGCTTGATTATGTTTCTGCTCTTACTGACGCTAAAGCGGGGAAACTCGCACATGTGGATGTATTCCATAAATATGGCCGTGATATTCTCAGGAGTGAGCCTGATGGAATTAAAGAAAACAACCTCGATAATTTACCACATTTCTAGCAGGGAGTATTCCCTGCATTTTTTATTTTTAAGGAATTTATAAAATCATTTAGTTATAGATAACTACAGGTAGTTTTGATAATCCAGATCCATCACTTGTCGGGGCTGGTCAAGGTGCTTGCGCTTTTCGGATAAAATAACTTGATTTTTCAGAAATTTCACTCTAAAATAATATTAACATACCAACCGGTAGGTATGTAATTCAGAATCCAGACATATATTTTTAATAGACTATCAGAATTAAAGAATACGATGGGAGTGACTTGAATGCATTTACGCCTTACAGAAGAACAAAAAATGGTACAAAAGACGATTCGCCGATTTGTAGAAAAAGAATTAGTGCCGCTCGAAAATGAAGTATTAAGAAATGAAAGAGAAGGACGTCCAAGCCTTCCTCCTGGAAAAATGCATGAACTGCAGATGAAAGCTAAAGAAGCAGGATTCTGGGGAATCAATACACCGGAACAATATGGCGGTGCAGATTTGGGCCAGATGATGATGGCCATCGTCCTGATGGAAGTTTCCAAAACATTCGTGCCATTCCAATTTGGCGGTTCAGCAGACAACATTCTTTATTATGGAAATGAAGAGCAAAAGCAGAAGTACCTGATTCCAACCATAAATGGTGAGAAAAAATCGTGCTTCGCGATGACAGAGCCTGGCGCTGGTTCGGATACAAGAAACATTAAAATGACGGCTGTGAAGGACGGAAATGAATGGGTTCTGAACGGTGAGAAAACGTTCATAACAGGCGGAAACGAAGCGGATTTTGTCATGGTCATAGCGATCACTGATAAAGAAAAACACCGAGCCACAGGCCGCGATGGTGTGACTTGTTTTATTGTCGACCGGGAAATGGGCTGGAAATCAGAATTCATACATACGATGGGCGAATGGGGACCGGCGGGACTGGTGTTCGATAACGTCCGCGTACCAGAGGAGAATATCCTGGGCGAAGTCGATGGCGGCTATAAATTGGGATTGGAATGGATCGGATTCGCACGATGGGTAGTTGGCGCAAGGGCAATAGGGGCTGCGGAACGCTTGCTGCAAATGGCAATTGACTATTCCAAAGAGCGGATTACCTTTGGCAAACCGATTGCGGAAAGACAAGCTATCCAGTGGATGATTGCCGATTCAGCTGTGGAAATCGAAGCCGCACGATGGCTCGTACTCAATGCCGCTTATACACTTGATGCTGGTGAAGATAACAGGCATATGGCATCGATGGCAAAATTGTATGGCTCCAATATGGGCAACAGAGTTGTCGACCGCGTTATGCAAATTCACGGCGGTATGGGCTACACAAGGGAATTGCCAATCGAGCGCTGGTACCGTGAAGCCAGACTTTGGAGAATTTACGATGGTACGGATGAAATACAGCGGATGATCATCGCCAGGGACCTATTGAAAGGGCATGTAAAAATCGGCCAGTTTGTATAACGAATAAATGAAAGCGTTAACAGCTTGATAGATAGAGGAGGAAATAGAATGGCAGGAAGATTTGAGGGAAGAGTCGCTTTTGTGACGGGAGGCAGCAGAGGAATCGGAAAAGGGATTGTTCAGCTTTTCGCCGAGGAAGGGGCGAAGGTTGCTTTTATTGACTTGAATGAGGAAGCATTGGCGGAAACCACAAACGAGTTGCGTGAGAAGGGATATGACGTTTACTCCAAGGTAGCGAATGTGACGGATTCCGGGCAGGTCGATCAGGCAATGAAAGGAGTGCATGACACTTTTGGCTCTGTCGACATCCTCGTGAACAACGCCGGTGTCATCCGCGATAACCTGCTTTTTAAAATGAGTGATTCCGACTGGCAAACTGTCATGGACGTTCACCTTAAAGGTTCATTCAATGCAGCGAAAGCAGCTCAGAAGTATATGGTTGAACAGAAATATGGCCGGATCATCAATATTTCGTCAACCTCGGCACTTGGAAACAGGGGCCAGGCAAACTATGCAGCTGCCAAGGCAGGTCTACAGGGTTTCACTAAAACTCTTGCAATCGAACTTGGCCGTTATGGAATAACAGCCAACTCGGTCGCTCCGGGCTTCATCGAGACGGAAATGACGAAGGAAACAGCAGCTCGAATCGGAATCTCATTCGATGACCTGATTAAACACAGTGTCGCGGGCATTCCTGTCGGCAGAAGCGGAAAACCAGCGGATATCGCCAACGCAGTCGCCTTCTTTGCTGATGAAAAATCGTCCTTTGTCAACGGCCAGGTCATTTATGTAGCTGGCGGTCCAAAAAATTAATGTGAGGTGAAGGTCAGTGTTCAAAGAGCATATTGGCAAACAGTCCAATAAAGTTAAAAACATTGTGGAACGCGGCGCTGTCAGGAAATTTGCCGAAGCTATCGGAGATCTTCATCCCATTTTCATTGATGAGGATACAGGCAAAAACTCACGATATAACAGGAACATTGCGCCGCCTACTTTTCCAAGGGTTTTCGATTACGGAACAATACAGGGGCTGAATCTTCCTAATAAAGGACTGATCCATGGAGAACAGACTTATCATTACGAGCGCCCATTGCTTGTGGGTGAAGAAATTACCTGTTACTCGGTGATCAAAAATTATTTCGAAAAGAAAGGAACCCAGGGGGAAATGGGCTTCCTGGTATTAGAAAGCTTTGGTGAAGACGAAATGGGAAAACTAGTATTTTCCTCCACGCAAACGGTCATTATCACGGAAGCGGTAAGGAAGGTGTTGATCGGATGAGCAGCTTAGCAGAATTGAAGGTAGGAGAATCCCTGAAGGAGGTTCAGCTTGATCCGGTCGACCGGATTACCCTGATCAAATATGCCGGTGCTTCGGGAGATTACAATCCAATCCATACAATCGATGAAGAAGCAAAAAAAGCAGGGCTGCCGGGTATCATCGCTCACGGCATGTGGACAATGGGGAACCTGGCAAAGCTTTTCACTGAATTTTACGAGGAAGGATTCATTCAGGATTATACAATTCGTTTTAAAGGAATGGTTTTCCTGAATGACGTCGTCACTCTAAAGGCAGAGCTGGCAGAGGAAAATGCGAACAACCTTAGATTCAATGTTAGAGCAGTCAATCAAAATGGCAATGAAGTCATTAAGGGAGATGTTCTGTATCATCGGTATGCATCTTAATAATCAAAAACCCGGCAGAGAATTGCTGGGTTTATGCAATTTAGGTCTAAAACGAGTTTTTAAGGGTTTTAGGAATGTTAACAAAATCTAAAAAAGAACGCCTATTCGAATCTCGAAATTTCAATTTAGAAATAGCAGAAACGAGGTGTTAAACACTAGTGAACTTTGATTTTGAAGAGGATTTACTGACTTTAAAAAGAAATGTCCGTGATTTTATCCAAAGTGAAGTCGAGCCTGTTGCGATGCAAATCGAGGAAGAAGACAAAATTCCGGAAAACATCATTCAGCTTTCCAGGGAAATGGGCCTTTTCGGATTAAGCATACCTGAGGAATACGGTGGCCTCGGAATCGGCATGGTGGAGAAATGTGCATTGTATGAGGAAATCGGCCAGACGCACAATGGCTATACGACTTTGATTGGTGCCCATACTGGGATCGGCACAGTCGGGATTGTCGAGCTGGGCAATGAGCAGCAAAAACGAAAATATTTGCCTGCTATGGCCAGCGGAGAGAAAATCGGTGCATTTGCCCTGACGGAACCTGATGCCGGTTCGAATGCAGCTAATCTAAAGACGACCGCTGTAAAAAAAGGCGATAAATATGTGCTGAACGGTTTGAAGCACTATATTACGAATGCATTAGAGGCAAGTGTATTTACAGTGATGGCAGTGACAGACCATGAAAAAGGAGCGAAAGGAATCACTTCGTTTATCGTCGAAAAGGACTTTCCTGGCTTCAAGGTCGGTAAAACGGAAAAAAAGATGGGCCTAAAGGGATCCCATTCTGCTGAATTGGTATTCGAGGATTGCGAGGTTCCGGTTAATAATGTTCTTGGAACTGAAGGGCATGGTTATGTAAATGCCTTGAAAATACTGACCAATGGAAGAGCTGGCCTTGCGGCGCGTAATCTGGGTTCCTCCCAAAAGCTCCTTGACATGTCTATTGCCTATGCCAAAGAGAGGATCCAATTCGGGAAACCGATCATCAAGCATCAAGCAGTAAGCCATATGCTCGCGGAAATGGCGGTTGAAATCGAAGCACTCAGGTCTTTTACATACCGAGTTGCCTGGATGGTTGATTCCGGACAGAAGGTCATCAAGGAAGCTGCCATGTTAAAGCTATATGGTTCGGAGGTTTACAACAGAGTCGCCGATAAAGCAGTGCAGATTCACGGCGGTCTCGGTTATATTTCTGATTATCCGGTCGAAAGATATTTCCGTGATGCAAGAATCACAAGAATTTATGAGGGCACGTCGGAAATCCAGAAAAACATTATCGCTGCTCAGCTGGAAAAAGAATAGCAGCACGTGAACATACCTACTAGTTAGTATGAAAAGGAAAGAGGTGGTATGGATGAATTTTAACCATACGGATAAGGTCAAGGAATACCAGGCCAGGCTGTCAGAGTTCATGGATGAATACATTTATCCAAATGAGAAGGTGTATAAAGAACAAATTGACAAAAATGACCCATTCTCCAAAGTTCCCCCAATCATGGAAGAACTAAAGGAGAAGGCGAAAGAAAAAGGGCTCTGGAATTTGTTTTTACCAGAGAGTGAATACGGTGAAGGGCTCACCAATCTGGAATATGCACCGCTATGTGAAATCATGGGAAGGTCAAGTATTGCGCCTGAGGTGTTCAACTGTGCTGCGCCTGACACTGGCAATATGGAAGTCCTTGTACGTTATGGATCTGAAGAGCATAAGAAGCAATGGTTAAAGCCTCTCCTGGACGGTGAAATCAGATCCTGCTTCTCGATGACAGAGCCTGACGTTGCTTCCTCTGACGCAACGAACATCCAGGCAAGCATCATCCGAGATGGAGATGAGTATGTCATTAACGGAACGAAATGGTGGTCTTCTGGGGCAGGAGATCCACGCTGCAAGATTGCCATTGTAATGGGTAAAAATGACCCCGATGCCCCGAAGCATGAGCAGCAATCTATGATTCTTGTTCCTCTTGATTCACCCGGTGTAACGATTAAGAGAATCCTGCCTGTATTCGGGTACGATCATGCGCCTCATGGTCACGCGGAAATAGAATACAAGAATGTAAGGGTGCCTGCCTCCAATATGCTATGGGGTGAAGGAAAAGGCTTTGCCATTGCCCAGGGCCGTCTTGGTCCAGGCAGAATCCATCATTGCATGAGAACGATCGGGGCAGCTGAACGTGCACTGGAAGAGATGTCAAAACGGGTTCTGCAAAGAACTGCATTCGGGAAAAAGCTTGCCGACCAGGGAGTCATACAGGAGTGGATTGCGGAAGCAAGGATTGATATCGAGCAGGCTAGGCTCCTTACTTTAAAGGCAGCGTACATGATGGATACAGTCGGAAACAAAGAAGCCAAGGCCGAGATTGCGATGATCAAAGTGGTTGCGCCTAATATGGCACTCAAAATCATCGACAGGGCAATCCAGGCTTTTGGCGCGGCAGGTGTAAGCGATGACTTCACGCTCGCAGCTGCATGGGCGAATATCAGGACACTAAGATTGGCGGATGGTCCGGATGAAGTACACAAACGAGCGATTGCAAGATATGAACTGAAAAAATACTTGTAAGGAGGATTCATCAATGCATGTATCTGAACTATTTTCATTAAAAGGAAAAGTAGCGATTGTCACTGGCGGGGGGCGAGGCCTGGGGGAACAAATCGCTATTGGATTCGCAGAGGCAGGTGCCAATGTGGTCGTTTGCTCAAGACGTGTCGAAGCATGCGAAGAAGTTAGCGGGAAGCTTAAGGAAATCGGAGTTGATTCGCTTGCTCTGAAATGTGACATCACCACCCCCGAAGATGTGAAGAACGTGGTAGAACAGACCGTCGAGAAATTCGGCAGGATCGATATCCTGGTCAATAACAGCGGAGCTTCCTGGGGTGCCCCGGCGGAAGAGATGCCGCTTGAAGCATGGCAAAAAGTCATGAATGTCAATGTGACTGGTACATTCTTGATGTCTCAGGCAGCTGGCAAAGTAATGCTCGAGCAAGGTTCAGGCAAAATCATCAATATCGCTTCCGTCGCGGGACTGAAGGGTTCCAACCCAAAGGTTATGGATGCGATTGGATATAATGCCAGCAAGGGGGCTGTCATTACTTTTACAAAGGACCTCGCAGCAAAGTGGGGGCCGCGCGGAATTTACGTTAATGCGATAGCACCAGGTTTTTTCCCGACAAAGATGTCAAACGGTCTGCTTGAAAAAGGCTGCCAGGCAATTCTTGAAGGAACTCCCCTGCGGAAATTCGGATCTGACACTGACCTTAAGGGCGTAGCAGTATTCCTGGCGGCATCAGCATCGGATTATATTACCGGTGATGTAGTGATAGTCGATGGCGGAACACATGTACTGTAAAAGGAGGCAGCATCCATGAACAGAGATGCAGTAATTGTATCTGCAGTCAGGACAGCAATCGGCAGACAGGGCGGAGCGCTTGCTTCGGTACCGGCCCATGTGTTTGGGGCAGAGGTGATCAAAGAAGCAATCAGGAGGGCAAACGTACAGCCTGAAATGGTCGAGGATGTCATCATGGGGAATGTCATCAGCGGAGGCGGGAACATTGCTCGACTCACAGCGCTGCAAACAGGACTTTCACTTGAATTGCCCGGCCTGACGATTGATCGTCAGTGCGGATCGGGCATAAATGCAGTCAATCTTGCGGCCCAGGGAATTAGGGCAGGGTCGGGTGATGTCTATGTTGTTGGCGGTATTGAAAGCATGAGCAGGGCACCTTATTTAATGGATAAACCAGAAAGACCTTACAGCCCTGTGCCGCCAAGTTTCAGGAAGTCCCAGCTGTCACCAAAAGAAATCGGCGATCCGCCAATGGGAATCACAGCGGAAAATCTAGTAACAAAATATTTAATCAGCAGGGAAGAACAGGATCAATTCGCGCTTGAAAGCCAGCAAAAAATGGCGGCAGCGATGGCTGAAGGGCGGTTTGACGAACAGATTGTCCCAATCTCGATACCTGTCCGAAAAGGTTCACCGGTCATTTTTAATAAGGATGAGCATCCAAGACCGCAAACGACTTTGGAAGCCCTGGCCCAACTTAAGCCAGCTTTTTTACCGAATGGGACAGTCACAGCCGGAACCAGTTCAGGCTTGAATGACGCCGCAGCAGCGTTAATTGTTATGTCAAGGGAAAAAGCACAGGAATTAGGTGTGAAACCATTGGCGGTCGTGAGGGAGGAGGCAATAGCTGGGGTAGATCCAAATATCATGGGCATTGGACCGGTACCTGCAGTCAGAAAAGTACTTGAAAAGTCTGGTCTGACTCTTGATGACATGGACATCATCGAAATTAACGAAGCATTTGCTGCACAGGTCATTGCTTGTGACAGAGAGCTAAACATGGATCATTCAAAAATCAATGTCAATGGCGGGGCGATTGCCCATGGACACCCATTGGGAGCAACAGGAGCGATTTTGATTACAAAAGCGGTTTATGAGCTTGAGCGAAGAGGCGGACGTTACGCCCTTATCACTGCCTGCATCGGCGGCGGCCAGGGAATCGCCACAATCTTAGAGCGCGAATAAATATTTCGGCTAAAAGGAGGAATGGTACTTATGGCTTCTGATACGATTCCAATCAGACAAGGGGAAGAACTTGATATCAGCGCGATCGAAAACTATTTAAGGGAGCATTTACACAATCTTCCTGAAGTAAACCTGTCGATCCAGCAATTCAGCTTTGGGAAATCCAATTTAACCTATCAACTGAAGATGGGGGAGTGGGAAGCGGTCCTGCGGCGTCCCCCGCTTGGTCCTGTGGCACCAAAAGCGCATGATATGGAAAGGGAATATAAAATCCTGAAAGAGATCAGCCCTCATTTCGCAGCTGCTCCGGAACCTTATCTGTTTGCTGATGAAAGTGTCATCGGCAGTCCATTTTTTGTGATGGAAAGAAAGCGCGGGATTGTCCTTGACACTGATTTTCCTGAAGGCATTACGCCTGGCAGAGAGATATGCAGTTCTTTGTCAGAAACAATGGTCAACCACCTTGTTGAGCTGCACAGCATTGATTACACAAAGACAAAGCTTACGGAAATGACAAAACCCGACGGCTTCATGGAAAGGCAGGTCATAGGGTGGATTCGCAGGTATGAGCGTGCGGAAACGGATATCGTTCAAGGCGTTGAGCAGTTAAAGCAATGGATGCTGAAGAATGTGTCTGAATCTGAAACGCCGGCAATTATCCATTATGATTACAAATTGAACAATGCCATGTTCAATGAGGAAATGACCGAAATGGTTGGATTATTCGACTGGGAGATGACAACTGTTGGTGATCCGCTAGCTGATTTGGGTGTTGCGATGAGCTATTGGATACAACCCGACGACTCCGATCTATTGAAAAAAGGGATGGGAAAGCCTCCGGTCACGGTAACACCTGGGTTCATGACTCGTGATGAATTTATGGAGAACTATGCAAGAAAAAGCGGCAGGGATCTGGCTAACATGAATTTTTATCAAACATTTGCTTATTTCAAGCTTGCAGTCATTTGCCAGCAAATCTATTACAGGTGGAAAAAGGGACAGACAAAGGATCCACGGTTTGCACACCTTGATAAGTTTGTCAGCAGCCTGATCCAATACGCCCTTTACACTGCAGGAAAAAAATAACAGAAAGGGCTGAAGGATGATGAAGGTCCACCTTTTGCTAAAAAAAGAGGACATCGATAGACAGAAAATGGCCGACAACAAAATCGCTGTTGTTTTCGATGTACTGCTGGCAACATCTACTATCGCGTCAGCACTTCAGTTCGGCGCGAAAGAAGTAATCCCAGTCCTCGATGGAAAGGCTGCTGAACAGGAAGCTGCCGGCAGGGGTAAAGACAGTTTCGTTCTCGTTGGAGAATATCAAGGAAAAACGATCGACGGGTTTCTTTCTCCTAATCCTCTGGAATTGAAAGAAAAAATTGAGGGAAAAACTGTCATACTATCTACCACTAATGGAACGGTCGCGCTCAAAAATTCTGCGGATGCCAAAGCAGTATATGCTACGTCCCTGTTGAACTGCAAGGCAGTTGCCAACCATATTATAAAGGGATATCAGGATGAGACGATTGTGGTTGTCTGCTCAGGTTCTTCCAATGAATTTAATGTAGAAGATTTCCAGGGAGCGGGCTGCTTTATTGACGCCCTCATCCAGCAATTCGGCGGCGAGTTCTTTCTAACTGATTCAGCCTATGCTGCGTACAGTTTCTACCATGGGCACAATCAAAATAGTGATGATATTTTAAAAGCTTCCCGAGTCGGACGGATGCTGAGTAAACATGGGTTTGAAAAGGAACTTGAATTCGTTTCCCAGCAAAATATATTTATAAAGGTACCTATGCTTATAGATAAAAAAAGGATCATCGCAGTATAAAATGATAGCGTTTACATAAAGAGGAGGAGAGTATATGCAATTAAAACCTGAAGTAAAAGCGCTGCTCGAAGCATTCGCCAACAACCCTGTTCCGCCACTTGAACAGCTGCCATTGGATGAAGCGAGAAAGGGATTTGAACAATCTGCTAAACAAATGAGCAGAGCTGAAAAACATGTAAAAACAGAAGACCGGAAGATTAATGGATTTAACGGAGAAATAAAGATCAGGATTTATACGCCCGAGAGAACAGAAGAGTCAAAGCTGCCCGCCATTGTTTACTACCATGGAGGCGGCTGGGTGATCGGCAACATTGAAACACATGATGCCCTCTGCCACACCTTATCAAATGAAGCTGAATGTATAGTCGTTTCTGTGGATTACAGTCTTGCACCTGAAAGCAAATTCCCGGCAGCAGTTGAAGATTCATATCTAGCTGCTAAATGGGTGTTTGAAAACGCTGATGAGCTGAATATCGATGAAAACTTTATCGCAGTCGCAGGTGATAGTGCAGGAGGAAATCTTGCAGCTGCTGTCAGCTTTCTTTCATTAGAAAGGCAGACACCGCCGATTGCTTACCAAATGCTGTTTTACCCATCTACAGGCTTTGAATATACTCCATCTTATGAAAAATACGGCGAAGGCTATTATTTAACAAAGTCCACAATGAACTGGTTCCGTGAACAATACCTGAACACAACAGCCGATACACAAAACCCTCTTGCCGCACCTTTGCTGATTCCTGATGATGTAACTGAAAAACTTCCGCCAGCTTTTATTATGACAGCAGAGCTTGACCCTTTATGCGATGGCGGTGAACACTTTGCCATGAAACTGAAAAATGCCGGAGTAGAAACAGAATATGTGTGCGTTCCAGGAATGCTCCATGGTTTCCTGGGAATGACTGAATTTCTGCCAGACGGCAAGAAATCCATTAAAGATGCAGCAGAAGTCTTTAAGAACAGAAGATCCCTTAAACCAGTTGAGTAAAAAAAAGGAGGAATGAATGATGCCTAATCTTCATTTTGAGCATTGGCCGAAAATCTCTAAATCTCTGAAATTGCCAGAAACATCACTCTATAAAAATTTAAAAGTCAGTGCAGCGAGATACCCTGACCAGAGTGCGATCTACTATTATGGCAATACAATTTCATACAAGGAGCTTGATGAGGAAGTCAACGCCCTTGCAGGCTTCCTTCAGCAGAAGCTGGGTGTTGCAAAAGGTGAAAGAGTTCTGTTATTTATGCAGAACTCCCCGCAATTTGTGATTGGATTCTATGCCATATCAAGAGCAGATGCAGTCGTGGTGCCCATCAATCCCATGCTGACCGCAGAAGAGCTGAGCTTTTATATCAAGGATTGCGGCATCAATTCCGCACTAGTTGGCCAGGAGCTTTATGACAAGGTTGAGCCGCTTATAGGAACAACTCCGTTAAATAATGTGGTAGTTGCCGCTTATTCTGATTATAAAGGGGATGGTTTCAACGGAACAGTGCCCCCGGAGGCGGAGGCAGCAAGAAAGATTTACGACCAGCCGGGTCACTTCCACTGGAAGGAAGCCATTGCGGCACAGTATGAACCTGGAAAGCATACGACCAGGGCAGATGACCTTGTTGTGCTGCCTTATACTTCTGGAACAACTGGGCTGCCCAAAGGCTGCATGCATACGAACCGAACCGTCCAGGCGAATACAATCGGCGCCTATCACTGGTCGAGTTCTACCACCAGTGCGGTTCATTTAACCACCTTGCCATTGTTCCATGTTACCGGAATGGTCCACAGTATGCATATGCCAATCTATTCAGGCAGCACAATGGTGCTGATGACAAGATGGAACCGCGAGGCAGCAGTTGAACTGATTCAATCGCAGGGATGCACGCACTGGGTGGCAATTGCAACCATGATTGTCGACTTCCTTGCAAATCCCAAACTGAAACAAGAGGATATAGCAACATTAACCTCGATATCAGGCGGCGGTGCAGCGCTCCCTGAGGCTGTTGGAGAAAAACTGTACAAACTAACAGGCCTGAGGTTTGTGGAAGGCTACGGACTTTCAGAAACAATTGCCCAGACCCACTTTAACCCGCCTGACAGGCCAAAAATGCAATGTCTTGGAATCCCGTCTTTTGATGTCGATGCAAGAGTTATTGAACCATCAACCGGAAAAGAACTTGGTGCAGGAGAGATTGGGGAAATTGTTGTGAATGGCCCTCAGGTAATGGTTGGCTATTACAACAGGGAAGATGAAAACAGGAATTCATTTATTGACATAGACGGCATAAAGTTTTTCAGGACGGGGGACATAGGCCGCTTCGATGAAGAAGGATATTACTTCATGGTCGACCGCGTCAAAAGGATGATCAATGCGTCCGGTTATAAGGTATGGCCAACGGAAGTGGAATCGTATCTTTACAAACATCCGGCGATACAGCAGGCGGTGGTGGTTGGTATCCCGGATCCAAGAAGAGGGGAGTCCGTGAAGGCCTTCGTGATTCTGAATGAGGGGTACGATGGTGAAGTAAGTGAAGATGAAATAATTGAATGGTCCAAACAGCATATGGCGGCCTATAAATATCCGCGTGAGGTCGAGTTCAGGTCACAGTTCCCCATGACAAGCAGCGGCAAGATATTATGGCGTAAATTACAGGAGGAAGAACGGGAAAAGGCTGAAAAGCAGGTAAGGTAAAAGCACTCCGTCTAAGGCAGCTATCAAATTTTAAGGAGGATCTTGATGGAGATTTTGGTTCAGCAGCTGTTCAATGGGCTTACCATAGGAAGTGTTTATGCACTGGTGGCCCTTGGGCTGACTCTAGTTTACGGTATCCTTCATATTCCGAATTTCGCCCATGGTGCCCTGTATATGATGGGTGGCTATATCACGTTGATGATGATGGTCCAGTATGGCCTTCATTATTGGCTGGCCATCCTTGTTTCTGTCATTGTTGTCGGACTTATTGGCGTGCTGATGGAACGATTGGTTTTTTACCCATTACGGCACGCACCGCCGATACACGACAAAATTGCCGCCATTGGAATTCTGTTGTTCCTGGAAGCTTTTGCCCAGTATATCTGGGGAGCGGACTATCAAACAATGCCAACGCCATATGGCCAGGTCATCCAGTTATTCGGTTTGACCTTTACTATGCAAAGACTGCTGATCATCATTGCGGCGATTGCTGTGATGGTTCTGCTTTATCTTTTCCTGAAAAAGACGTATACAGGGGCATCCATCATCGCCATGTCACAGGACCGTGACGGAGCTAACCTTGTGGGCATCAATACGAACCGGGTCGCGATGCTGACGTTCCTGATATCCGGAGGGCTTGCGGCGATTGCCAGTTCTCTGGCTGCGCCGATCAACCTGGTTTTTCCCGGCATGGGACAGCTCGTCATCTTAAAAGCATTTGTCATCATCATTCTTGGCGGTATGGGCAGCATTCCAGGAGCCATCATCGGCGGTTACATTCTAGGTTTCAGTGAAAGCCTGGGTGCAACGTATATATCAAATGATTATAAAGATATTATCGCGTTCATCCTTCTGGTGATCATTCTATCAGTAAAACCAACTGGTCTCTTTGCAAAGGGGGGGCACTAGTTGTGAAGTTCATTAATAAACGGAATATCATAATGACCCTTGTGCTTCTTGCCATCGCCTTTCCATTTGTGACGCAAAATGACTATTTCATCCATGTTATGACTCTCTCATTCATCTGGATGATTGGTGTCTACGGGCTTAATCTATTAGCCGGATATACAGGGTATCTATCACTGGCACATGCAGGATTCTTTGCTGTTGGTGCCTATTCCTTAGGCCTTCTGACTGTAAAAGCGCAGATGAATTTCTGGCTGGCATTTGTTCTCGCCCTGATCATCACCAGCATTATTGGGTTTTTGGTTGGCCTGATTGCATTAAGGACAAAAGAGCACTTCTTTGCCATTTATACGCTTTGTGTAGGATATATCCTTTATCTTGTCATTGATAAGTGGGACAGCTTAACAGAGGGCGTCCGTGGACTGATCGGAATTCCGGCACCGGCAAACATTGGGCCGATTTCCTTTGAGACACCCTTATCACAATACTACCTAGTCCTCGCTATCCTGCTTGTTGTCATCCTGATTGTTTACCGTATTGTGCATTCTCTTACTGGAAGGACTTACATTGCTATTCGCAATAGTGAGGACCTGGCACAAACCATCGGTATATCCACTATGAAAAATAAACTTGAAGCATTCGTACTCTCAACATTTTTTGCCGGGTTATCAGGAGCTCTCTATGCTTCATTCATCCGCTTCATCGGTCCTGATATCGGCAACATCGTCATCACGTTTGATTTGCTGACCTACCTGTTGATTGGCGGAATCGGCACGCTTTCAGGCCCAATCGTGGGAACTGTTTTGGTCGTCTGGATTTCACAGCAGCTGCAATTTCTCCAGGATTACCGCATGCTTATTTTTGGTCCGATTCTCACACTGCTTGTGATCTTTTACCCTCGGGGAATTGCCGGATCGATTGCTGGATGGAATGCAAAACGTGCGGAGAAAAAGCTTGCACAAGACAAGCTGGACGAACGGTTTTCACAAAGCACAATAGCTGCGGAAAATCAGGTGAAGGAGGGGTAAGAATGTTCCTTGAAACAAAGAACTTATCGAAGAAATTTGGCGGTTTGACAGCAGTGAACAACGTTGATTTTACTGTTGAAAAAGGAAAGATCAATGCAATCATCGGACCTAATGGTGCCGGAAAATCCACTTTTTTTAATTTAATCAGCGGCTTCCATCCTCCGAGCTCAGGCAGCATTATTCTGAAAGGCCAGGATGTCACCAATATGCCTCCTAATAAAATAGCTGAATTGGGAATCGCACGCACCTTTCAAACAACCAATCTGTTTGAACAGTCAACTGTACTTGACAATGTAATAGTCGGACACAGATTAAGGACAAAATCAAATTTACTTGATGCTGTTTTAAGATCAAAGAGGCTGAAAAGAGAAGAAGAACAATGCCGTGAAAAAGCACTTGAAGTGATTCGTTTTACCGGTTTGGAAAAGGTTGCCGGGAAATTGGTTGGCAGCCTGACTCAGGAAGAGAAGAAGCGCACGGCCTTTGCACTGGCCCTCGCAACGGAACCGGAAATTGTTTTTCTTGATGAGCCTGCAGCCGGCGTCAATCCTGATGAAACAGAGGGGCTGGCTCAATTAATGAAAAAAATGGTTGATAGCGGGATCACTGTCTGTCTGATTGAGCACAAAATGCAAATGATCATGAAGCTGGCAGATAAGATCATGGTTCTCAACTACGGGGAGAAAATCGCTGAGGGTACTGCGGACGAAATCAGGAATGATCCCGCTGTCATCAAGGCTTACCTGGGAGGGAGCGCCAGTGCTTAAACTGCAGGATGTTTCAGTAAAATACGGCAGCTTCACAGCTGTCCAGAATGTTCATCTGGAGGTTCATCCTGGTCAAATCGTTGTTTTGTTAGGGGCGAACGGCGCAGGGAAAAGCACCATATTCAAGACGATCAGCGGGCTGAACAAAGCATCTGCTGGAAGTATCGAATTTGAAGGCCAATCTCTCAACAAACGCTCTCCTGATAAAATTGTCCAGTCAGGCATTGTCCAGTGTGCAGAAGGGCGTAAACTGTTCCCTTCAATGACAGTAGAAGAGAATTTGAAGATGGGAGCCTATGTCCATAGAAAGCATAAGAAAGGGATAAAGCAGTCGATGAAACACGTATTTGAACTTTTCCCTATTTTAGAAGAGAAACAGGATGATATGGCCGGTTCACTGAGTGGTGGACAGCAGCAAATGCTTGCGATTGGCAGAGCACTGATGGCAAAACCGAAGCTGATGCTTCTCGACGAACCTTCCATCGGGCTCGCTCCGTTGATTGTTGAGCAGATGTTTGAAGTGATTAAGACCATCAATCGCGAGGGTACCACGATTCTGCTTGCGGAACAAAATGCCAATGCAGCATTGAAAATTGCAGATAAGGGCTATGTGTTTGAAAACGGAGAAGTTGTCCTGGAAGGTACTTCAGAGGAACTGTTTGCGAATGATGAGATTAAGAAAGCTTATATAGGTGCTTAATACGACATCTGTCTATAGGGAGGTGGTTGTGAAGCGGTTTACAATAATGTTTCTGAATATTAAGAAAACAAATTAAGGGGGAAAACAAATGAAGAAGTCTAAACTGTTATTAGTCTTAAGTGTGATGTTTGCTTTGATTTTCAGCCTTGCCGCTTGCAACAACTCTGAAAAAACAGATACAGGAGGAACAGAAACTGATGCTGAAGCAGGGGAAGGAACGATTAATATTGGATATACAGGGCCGTTGAGCGGACCGGCAGCCTTTTACGGAGAACGGACATTGAATGGCGTCCAAATGGCAGCCGAGGAAATTAACAATGCCGGTGGAGTCGAAGTAAATGGCAAGAAATATAAATTCAATGTCGTCTCCCTGGATGACAAATATTTGCCGAATGAAGCGGGAGCGAATGCCAAGAGATTGATGCAGGAGAACAAGACGCCGATTATCTTCACACCGCACAGCGGCGGTGTGGCTGCAATGCAGGTGTTTAACCAACAGGAAAAATTCATCATTGGCGCCTACACTAGTGAACCTAAGGTAACAGAAGGCGGCAATAAATTAACGGTCAGAATACCTCCTCGTTATGATGGCTATCTTGAGCCATTCACAAATTATTCAATGGAGAAATTCGGCAAGAAAATCGCCTTCCTTCCGACTGCTTCACAATACGGTAAGGATTGGGCAGAAAAGCTGCAGCCACACTGGGAAAAGGCAGGCGGGAAAGTTGTGTATAACTCTTCGATTGACTTCGCGAAAGATACCGATTTCTTCACGATCATTACAAATGCCCTGAAGGAGAAGCCTGATGTATTATTTATCGGCGGACCGTCCGAGCCAACAGCAAAAGTTGCCAAACAAGCCAGAGAACTTGGCTTCAAAGGTGGATTCATTGTTATGGACCAGGCAAAGTTCGATGAGATGAAGAAGGTAACTGGTTCTTACGACGTCTTGAATGGAGCAATTGGTGTTATGCCACTCGTCAATTCTGACAGTCCCGGCATTCCTGAATTTGTTAAGAACTATCAGGCTAAACACAATGAGGACCCAGGTTCTGAAGCTGGCTTGAATTATATCGCGATGTATGCCTTCGCAGAAGCGATAAAAGCAGCAGGATCTGTGGATGACCCTGAAAAAATCATGGCCCATATGCAGGATGGCCTGGATAATCTGCCAGAAGACAAAAAAGTATATGTCATTCCAAAGATTGACCCGAATGGCGGGTTTGAAGCCGAGCTTATTGTAGCAGCGATTGAGGACGGAAAAGTTGTGCCAATCAAGGCAGATTAAAAGGTTGTCATTTAGCCCCGGTAGGGTTATATAAATCTGCTCTCGATAATAAATAGCAGGAATACAAGACGAGGAAGCGGCATTTAACTGCCGCTTTTTCTTTGGATTAGAAAGAAAGTATAAACTTTTTTTATTAGATTAGTGTCCAACTCCAGCGCCTAGCCCCTCGAGTCGCATGTCTAGCTTCGGCTCCTAACTCCTCGAGACGCTTCGGTCCTGCCCATGGAGTCAAAGAACGACTTCACGGGCAGGACCTCCAGCGCTTTTCGGAGTTGAGCAGTCGCCTCCGCTTTTCGAGTTCGGTCCGCCCGATGAAGTCAAAGAGCGACTCCACCTGTCGGCCCTCCAGCGATTGTCGGGGCTGACCAAGGCGCTTGCGCTTTTCTTATTGCCTTCTGGTTTCCTTAAAACTTACAATAAGAAATAAAGATTGAATTTCATGGAAGGGGAGACCTCATGAATAATAGGATCGGCATAGACGCCGGAGGGTCATTAATTAAAATTGCTTATGAGGAAAATGGCAGATTACATTTTCGCAAACAACCGATAGAGGAAATTGACGAAGCGTTAGTTTGGCTGAAAATAGTCTCTACGAACAAAAGAATTTTTCTGACAGGCGGGAGAGCAGGAAGAATTAAAGCAGATTTTTTTCCGGAAGCAGGGATTGTCGATGAATTCACCGCAGCATGTGAAGGTGCGACTTACTTAATGATGAAGGAAGGAATGCCTAATGGGGGGAAATCCTTGCTCATCAATATTGGCACCGGCATTTCCTGGATTAAAATTGATGGGGAAAGCTATGACAGAGTTCTTGGCAGCGGAATCGGCGGCGGGACTTTTATGGGCCTAGGTAAGCTATTGGCTGATTCCAGCGATTTTGCAAGTCTGGTTCGTTTGTCTGCCTCAGGACAAAGGGGAAATGTCGACCTGCTGGTGAAGGATATCTATCATCCGGAAGAACCACCGATTCCTGGCGATCTGACGGCAAGCAACTTTGCCAAGACAGAAGCAATCAATTCAAGCTCTCCAGCTGACAAAATGGCTTCTTTTTTGAATATGATGTCAGAGACCATCACTCTTCTGTCCGTACAAACTGCTGCTTTGCACGGAATTAAGAAAGTCATTTTCATAGGAAGTACGCTGGCAGGCAATAAACCATTGCAAGAAAACCTGGACTTCTATTGTAAAATGTCGGGACTAGATCCAATCTTTTTGCAAAACGGGGAATTCAGTGGGGCAATCGGGGCTATAATCAGATAAGCTGAGACATTCAGAAAAAGGAAGCCAATAAAAAGAGGAGAATCTAGCTTTTTTAGATTCTCCTCTTGCTATGATGATGTTCTTTCTAACGCTTAAAAACCTCAGAAACAATTTCGAAAGATTTTAGTCTGGCTTGATGATCAAATATTTGTGCGTTAATAATCATTTCATCTGCCTGTGTTTCATCCAGGAATTCCTGAAGTTTGGTCTTGATCGTTTCTGGGCTACCAACGATGGAGGAACCGATACGGCTGCCTAGGAGCATTTTTTCATAGTCGCTTAGCTGGCCTTCCAGGTTTTTAACAGGTGGCAGCAAAGGACTTGGGTTGTTCCTGAACAGATTCAGGAACTGCTGCTGCATGGATGTTGCCAGGAATTCTGCTTCTTCATCCGTTTCGGCAGCAATCACGTTGACGCCGACCATTGCGTAAGGCTCCTGCAAAACATCTGAAGGCTGGAAGTTCCTGCGATAAAGCTTTAATGCACCTAATGTATTTTCCGGTGAGAAATGGCTGGCGAATGAAAATGGCAATCCAAGTTGTCCCGCAAGCTGCGCACTGTATCCGCTTGAACCCAATAGCCAGATTGGAATGTTCAATCCTTCACCTGGAATTGCCCTGACACTGCGATATTGCGAATCGAGTTCCGGATTGAAATAGGCTCGAAGTTCATCCAATTGCTCCGGGAAGTCCTGCCCATCACTGCGGCGTTCACGACGTAGGGCATAGGCCGTCACCTGGTCAGTTCCTGGAGCGCGTCCGAGTCCAAGGTCAATGCGGCCCGGGAAAAGAGATTCAAGCGTTCCGAATTGTTCAGCGATGACAAGTGGAGCATGGTTAGGGAGCATGATGCCACCCGAACCAACCCTGATGGAGCTTGTTCCCGCTGCAACATGGCCGATCACAACGGATGTAGCAGAACTTGCGATACCGGGCATGTTATGATGCTCGGCTAACCAATAGCGGTTATAACCCCATTTTTCTGCATGCTGGGCAAGGTCAAGGGTGTTCTTTAAAGCATCTGCTGCTGTGCCGCCTTCAAGAATTGGAGCCAAGTCGAGCACGGAGTATTTTATATCGTTTAAACGTTTGTTGTCGGTCATTTTTTCATCTTCCTTCATTGGATAATATTCACCGCCAGGATTATCATTTTTCCTATTCCCAGCGTTTATACTATTCAATAGTAACAAGAATCTTTCGGTAATCAAAATAAAATGTTTTGAGATAAAAGGAATGAGGATATTTAAAAGAGGGAGTTGGGGGAGGGATATGGGGAACAAGCTTATCTTTTTAAAGATAGGTATTCATAAACCTCACGCAAATTCTGGTAGCCTTGATCCCGGGCTTTTTTTATATAGAATGCCCAAAGCTTCGCTGCCATTTTGGCATCTGACAATGCATGATGCCTATTTTTCACTTCAATCCCGCACTCTAGGCAAATTTGTTCCAAAGGCATGGAATTGACAACGGGCTGGAATATTCTAATTAAAAATGAAGTATCAATCACTCTGTGTTCAAAATTTAAGCGTAAATGACTGCTAGTGAATTTCTTCATAAAGGCTTGCTCATGTTTTGCATGGTGAGCTACAAGTACTGAGCTGCCTATGAAATTTAAATATTCCATCAGGGCTTGTGAAGTTTTCGGGGCAGTCAAGAGCTCTTCTTCAGTGATAGAAGTCAGCTTCAGGACATCAGTCGGGACTGAAGTTTCAGGGTTGATTAATGAATAGAAAACCTCATTTTCAAGTATTGTGGAACCAATTACTTTAACAGCTCCTATAGAGATGATTCTATCGCCTCTTTCAGGATAAAAACCTGTTGTCTCGAGGTCAAAAACTACGACTGGCAACTCTCCCAACGGACAGTCAAGGCTATTTCCTTCCTTCAGTTCTTTTTGCAGCTGTCTTAAAAAAGACATTTGTTGTGGATTTGAGTGAGTTGACATTCCGGCATAGATGTTCGATCCGAGCTTTCCGGTCATTTGCCGAAGGAAACGAATCATATCATTCATTCCCATAAAAACTTACATCCTTTAAAGCAGCTTTCTGACATGTTCATAAAATTGTTCACCCACTTTAATAATCTCTTTTAATGCTTTCTTTTCATCTTTAGTAAGTTTATTGATATTAACGTAGTGTCCGGAATCATAATCCCTGTGACTTCCATGTTTCAGGCGATAGTCAAGCAATGCAGAGAAGTTATTGCTGTACAAAGATTTATCTTGGTGCAGCATCACGACGTCAGATATAAGGCTGATACGGGAGAGAGTCGAAGTTTCTTTTATCCCTTCGTAAAATGACAACAGCCTTGCTGCATTTACAAAGGGGAAAAAAGCTGTCTCCTTTAGATTAATAGATCCAGTAAAGGGGCCATGAGTTTCTACAAGCAGCTGACCAAGTACTCCAACCCCTCTTTTAAGAAACATTGTGTTATGAAGCATTCTTAACAATAATTGCTCTCTTTTAACTTCGTCAAAGGCTTTTTCTTTCAGGATATTTAATAGACTATGATCGCCGTAGATAGTCCTGGCATCGGCAAATATAAGCAAATATCGGATTGACTCCCATGTAGATTCACCAACCCAAAGTCCAAGTTGATTCTCCCAATCCTTCAGCGATTTACACCACAATGGATTGCAGGCCATAACAGAGCCGGAACATTTTTTATAGCCAGCCAGCTCTAATCCTTCGGAAATCTCTTTACCTAACTTTAAAAAGTACTCCTGTGCACCATTACTGTTTGTTTTGAAAACAAGTCCGTGGTCCTGATCACTCCAAATAGATTGCTCCATCCGTCCAGCACTGCCCATGACGAAGAAACAGAAAGGTGAAGGGGGGTTCCCGTATTCTTTTAACAGTTTGCTTATTGCAGCAGACATGACTTGATCATAGATCAAGTCATGGAAATGGTTTAATTGTTCATTGCTAAAAGTTGAGTCAGACAGCCCTTTAACTCTTATTGCATTTATATTTGAATAGTCATCGAAGTTCATAATTCGGACGTCCTCCTTTCTCCATTCATCAAGAGACGGCTGGCCCACAATAGGGGCCGCCGCTCAATACATGAAACTTCAATAATCTAATTGACAGATGGTTGCTGTGAACTCAAAGGGACATTGGATGTTGAGGTGACATCCATTGTTACCTTAGCTGCTGCTTCCTTATTGACCAATTCCGGATACCCATAGCTTCCGTGTTCACTAATATCCAGGCCGATGATTTCTTCCTCTTCTGTTACCCGCAAGCCCTTCATTGTTATTTTCATAATCGATAAGATGATAAAAGATACTATGAAAGCGAAAGCACCTGAGGCAACAACTCCCAACGCCTGTACTCCTAGCTGTTCAAAACCCCCACCATAAAACAATCCTGGATTCCCAACTGTGGCTAGCTCAGGTGTCGCAAAAAATCCTGTTGATAGAGTTCCCCAAACACCAGCAGTACCGTGTACTGATAGCGCAAAGATAGGATCATCTATCTTTCTGCTTTCAAAGAAGCGAATACTGTAGAAAACAAGGATGCCAGCAATAAGCCCGATGACAACCGACGCCCAAGTATCAACAAAAGCACAGGATGCCGTAATGGCCACTAGACCTGCGAGCGCTCCGTTCAGCATCATGGGAACATCCGCTTTACCTAAAACTATCCAGGAGATTAGCATGGCTGCCACAGTACCAGCAGCTGCCGCAAGATTCGTATTGAGAGCAACAAACCCAAAGAATGCTCCATCAACAGAAACGGTGCTTCCTGCATTAAATCCGAACCACCCAACCCATAATAACAATACGCTCAATGCTGTGAAAACCTGATTGTGACCTTCAATATTATTGGCTGAACCGTCTTTATTAAATTTACCAATACGCGGCTTCAGGAGGATGGTCGCTGCCAGTGCCGCCATTGCTCCAGTCAGGTGGACTACAGTTGAACCAGCGAAATCCTGTTTTCCGTGTTCTGCCAGCCAGCCGCCGCCCCATATCCAATGAGCAATGAATGGATAAACTAAAACTGAGAATAGAAGTGCAAAGACAAGATATACAGACAATTTTGCTCTCTCAGCAAATCCGCCAAAGGCAATCGTTAAGGATATCCCGGCGAATGCCAGCTGGAACAGAAAGAATACAGCACCTGAAAGTCCTAAGCCCTCTACATCGTAGCCAGAATAGAAAAAGTCCGAGAAGCCCAGAATCGAGTTACCTTCGCCAAAAATAAGTCCATATCCTACAGCCCAGAAAACGATTGATGAAATTCCGAATGTCAAAATCGTTTTTCCGGCAATGTGGCCGGCGTTCTTCATTCGTGTAGATCCTGTTTCAAGAAGGATGAAACCTCCAATCATCAAAATAACCAAAACCGCGGAAATCATAACCCATAGGCTATTCATTAAAAATACCGTATCCATTTTTTCGTCCCCTTTCAAATTGTGAATGTAGTTTGTATTGTCGCATGTATTTTTTTTACAATCTACAAACATGTCAGGAAACCTCACATAAATTTAACCAAAAAAGAAAACCCTCCAAATAGGAAGGTTTTACAGTTTAGTATTTTCGAACTCCGAATCGAGCATTCAATTGTCCTTGTATCATTTTCTTATGTGCCTCGTCTTTATGTCGTTTCTTTTCCTTAATCATTTCCTGCCGAATCTCATAAGTCTGGACACCATCTTCGATTTTGTTTGCAATCTCAACTAATTGTTCGACATCTAAGAATGAATATCTCCTGCTTCCGCCAGGGGTTCGGTCCGGAAAGACTAATTTCCTTTCTTCATAATAGCGTATTTGCCGTTCTGAAAGACCGGTCAACTCACTGACAATTCCAATTGTAATCACTTTCTTTTCTTTGTAGGAGGAAGGGTCTGCAGCCAATTCATTCACCACACTTTTTCACTTTTAATAGTATATGTTATATTTTCTCACATGCGATATCGATTTGTAAATTGGCTAAAACCCATTTATTAAATTTTTCAGTTCAGTTAATGTCAGCTTTCTTAATTCTTCTTCGCTTTCGTTTGTCATTTTTGACTTGATCAGATGCTGGATATAATGGTCCTTTAGTTTTTCTACGGCAGTACGCAAATGCAAGGACACAATGAATCCCTCCTTAATAAGTTTCATTCTGAGCAGTACGTAACAGCTCAAAAGCGTCGTTTCCGTGCCTTTTCAAAAGTTCCTCGTACAATTGATCCCGAAAAAGATCAATCATGATGATCAATTGGGCCAATTCCAATCCATTCCGACTTTTCATATTCATCTCCTCGATTTGTGGAACATTTTTTCAATCGTAAAGAATTCCTGCTAAAAAGTCAGCAGCTTCGTCAGGATATCTGACAGGATTTTTCAAAGTGAAGTAATGTTTCAAGTGAAATCCGGAAAAACTATAATGATTTGTTCATTAGGAGGAATGAGGATGGAACAAAATATGCAACCCGAAAATAGAGGGTATGTCATAAATGAATATGACGTACTTAAGAAAGTCATTCTTTGTCAGCCACAGTATATGACAATACGCGAAGTAATAAATGAAACCCAGAAACACTTCAAGGATGAAGGTATACATATAGAAGTTGCCTTGAAACAGCACAATGAATTTGTGAATACATTGAAAAATTACGGCATCGAGGTAATCCTGCTTCCATATCACAAAAAATATCCGGAGCAAGTCTTTACAAGGGATATCGGGTTTACCCTCGGCCAAACGGTATTTGTTGCGGATATGGCCAGCGATGTGCGAAAGGGCGAGGAGGATGTCCTGAAACAGTGGCTCGAAGATGAAGGAATCTCCTACTATAATTTAATCGGTGATCAGATCGAAGGCGGGGATGTAGTCATCGATCAAGACACAGTATATGTAGGCTTGAGCAACCGGACCAACCAACAAGCAGCAGATCACCTGCAAGGACTGCTTCCGACCTTTGAAGTTAAAGCTATTCCGTTTAAAGCAGAGTATTTGCACCTTGACTGTGTCTTCAATGTCGTTTCCCCGGAAGTTGCACTAATTTATCGACCTGCATTGACAGATGAGGATATTAAACTGTTCAGTTCAAGATATGATTTGATTGATGTGAGTGAGGATGAACAATTTACGCTTGGAACAAATGTGCTGGGTATCGGAAACAAGAGAATTTTGAGCTTGCCTGTAAATAAAGGCGTTAATGAACAGCTTCGAAGCAAAGGATTTGAAGTTATTGAAGTGGATATAACAGAAATCATCAAATCTGGTGGTTCGTTCAGATGCTGCACACTTCCGATTATGAGGGAGAAGAGTGAGCATTAAAACTTGATGGAATGAGCGGGGGACAGTCGTCTCTCGCTTTTTTGGTTTAATTAATGGATAAGGCAAACATTAGACAGGTTTGGAGGGAATCAGCCAAAACCTGGCTGAACATAGGGCGACTTAAGACAGCTTTTCAGCAAATAGCCAAAACCTGTCTGAACAAAAAGGCAATTACAGCCTGGTTTGCAGGACAACAGTAAACTAACGCACAATATCGTGTTTGAACACAGTTTTAAGAAAATGTTTCCTGTTAAATATCACATTTTGATTGTCCTTTAACCTAAATTATCTTATAATTCAAAATAGCAAGAAATTAATTTTGTAAAGGGGGATTCATTTGGAAGCTTTTGTATCTTGGCTCAATGGGATTCTTTGGAGCAACCCGGTTATTTATATCATTCTTGGAATCGGTTTACTCTTCTCGATCCTCACACGTTTTTTGCAAGTCAGATTATTGAAGGACATGGTTAAACTTATGTTCACTGGAAGAAGTTCCGACGCGGGTGTTTCATCTTTTCAGGCCTTATCTATCGCTTTATCCGGCCGTGTAGGAACTGGTAACATTGCAGGAACTGCCACTGCTATCGCGATGGGTGGTCCTGGTGCGGTTTTCTGGATGTGGACAATTGCATTTATCGGGGCAGGAAGTGCGTTCGTAGAATCGACTTTAGCCCAGATCTACAAAGTAAAACAAGATGGTCTTTATCGAGGCGGTCCGGCGTATTACATCGAAAAAGGGCTTGGTATCAAGTGGTTTGCCATTGCTTTTGCCATAGCTGCCTTGCTGGCAATGTCACTGCTGATGCCAGGAATTCAGTCCAACTCAATCGCACTTGGTCTTGAGAACGCATTTGGCGTTAGCAAGACAGTGACAGGAGCTGTCGTGATCGCACTTTTGGCATTAATCATTTTCGGAGGCGTTAAAAGGATTGCAACTGTCGCGCAATATACCGTTCCTTTCATGGCTGTCGGATACATCCTTGTCGCCCTCGTCATCATTGGAATGAATATCTCAGAAGTTCCTGCGGTGTTCGCTTTAATCTTCAAAAGTGCATTCGGTGCTGACTCAATGTTTGGAGGTATTCTAGGCAGCGCGATTGCATGGGGTGTAAAACGCGGTATCTATTCCAATGAAGCAGGTCAGGGTACAGGGCCTCACGCAGCTGCTGCTGCTGAAGTATCACACCCGGCTAAACAAGGCCTGGTCCAGGCATTCTCTGTTTATATCGACACTTTATTCGTTTGTTCCGCTACAGCATTCATGATCCTATTCACTGGAATGTTCAACACGGTTGGTGCTGACGGGGCATTCATTGTCGAAAACCTAAAAGGCGTGGAAGCAGGTCCAGGATATACACAGGCTGCAGTAGATGCGGTTCTTCCTGGCTTCGGTGCTGAATTCGTCGCTGTAGCACTTTTCTTCTTCGCTTTCACAACAATCATGGCATACTATTATATGGCTGAGACAAATATTGCTTATCTTCTTAGAGGAAGAAACGGCAAGGTGCCAATGTTTATCCTGAAAGTTGTCATCCTCGGAGCAACTTTTTACGGAGCAGTGAAAGAAGCTTCACTCGCATGGGCTCTTGGTGATGCCGGCCTTGGATTGATGGTATGGCTCAACCTCATAGCCATTGTCCTGCTCGCGAAACCAGCATTGATTGCCTTGAAGGATTATGAGGAACAGAAAAAACAAGGACTTGATCCAGTCTTCAATTCCAAAAAACTCGGCATCAAAAATGCTGAATACTGGGAAGAAGAATATTCCTTCAACCATGATAAGGAAAAAGTTTCTTAATATTGTCTGTTAGGGAGAGCTGCCTTTTAAAGGGCAGCTCTTCTTTTTGACTAATTTGTTTGATTATATTGTCCCGGTGGAATGGGAAGAATGAGAGCATTAAGGAAGAATCGGGGGAATTTCATGAAAATGTTATGCATCGATGGGGGCGGTATAAGAGGCATTTTCCCGATTGCTATCCTGCAAGCGATAGAGGAAGAGTTTGGAAAGCCTGTGGGTGAACTCTTTGATGTGATCTCAGGTACAAGTACAGGATCAATCATTGCTGCTTCAGCTGCTTTGAACACATCTATGGAAGAGGTGATGGGCAGGTACGAGACTTATGGCAAGAAGATTTTTGTGAGAAAATCTAAAATCGGTCTTTTCAAGAGTGTTTATAGTGACAGGTATTTACGCCGGCTTTTAAAACAGGCCTTCAAGGAAATTACTCTTGGCGATATCGAAAAGCCTTTGTTGATACCCGCTGTTGATATAACACATGGGAAACCTTATATCCATCGAACGGATTTTGGTTACTCGTCCGAAAATGAATTATCGATAAAGTTGTGGGATGCTGTACTATCGTCTTGTTCAGCGCCAATCTACTTTCCACCCAACAATGTAAACAATCAATATTTATCAATCGATGGAGGACTTTGGGCAAATAATCCATCTTTGGTTTGTGTGACGGAAGCTTTGCACCACTTTAAAACTGACTTGGCTGACATCCATATCCTGTCGATAGGAACTGGCCAACAGAATATCGATTTTTCCATAGGGGAGGAAAAGTACTGGGGCATCCGGCAATGGCTGCCTTTCCATTTTCCAACTTTAAAGGTTACCCCAAAATTATTGGATCTGGCTATGGATTTATCCTCTGAATCAGTTTCTTATCACTGCCGGCTTTTGCTAAGCGATCATTATCTCCGGCTAAATACAGAACTTTCAGAAGAAGTACCTTTTGATGATTTTACTAATATGGCGGAACTCAAGAATCTGGGACGGCAGGTTTTTCAAGATAATAAAGATAAAATAGCATCTTTTTTATCGGGTAAATAGGCTTTATACTGGCTAAAAATTTCTTTTTAACTTAGGCTTAAACAGTATGTGGTTTACATAGTTTTGAGATACTATGCTGTGTAAAAAAAAGACAGGAGGTACTTTCGATGGAAAAATTTGAAGTTGGTGAAGTATTCACAATAAGTGATGAAAATGATGCGGAGCAAGAGGTAGAGGTTATTGGGACTGTGACAATAGAGGGCACTGACTATGCAGCGGTAAGCTTCGTAGAGGATCTTCAAACAGAAACGGACGAAGATATCGATATCTTTTTCTTAAAAGTGGATGAAGATGGAGACTTAGCTGCAATTGATTCGGATGAAGAATTCGAAAAAGTTTCTTCCGCGTTTGATGAAATGCTGAATGAAGAAGAATAGCGAGCAGGAGAAAGGTTAATCCTTTCTCTTTTTTTGGTATTATTAGTAGTAGGCAAGCATGTTCACGTAAAAAAGTTGTAAATAGAAGGAAATCAAACGAGTTTGTCGAATTGTTTTTTGGAAGGAGTTGATTCCATTGGATAGCGTCATCCTTGTTACCTTTAAAATCAAGGGAATACCAATACCTATTAAAATAGCCTCTACTAACGAACCCACCAGGGAGCAAATACTGAAGAAAATTACTGACTTGGCGAATGGATATGACTTATCCGGCGAAATCCAATTCAAGAAGCTCCTTAAAGAAAACGGGCATAAAATGTATATCTATGAAATTGGAGACCGAAAGTGCGTGGTGCTCGTAGAAAAGCTTGAGAAGATTAAAGAGTTTGAAGAGATCAACACTTAATTCGATCATCCATGTATTTATAAATTTATATTTAAATAACCCAGAGGCACCCCCCTGGGTTATTTCGCGTTAAAATACGATTTTATGCTTCTGAATTTTGGATTTGAGACACACAATAAATCACTTTTTCTATAAGGATTACCCTTTTTTAAGTTTATTCCACATTTTCACCGTAATCCACAGTCCTGAGTAAGGTATTTTCAAGTCTGTTTTTCTCAACCTTCAGGTATCCGATAGAGTTTTTCGTTTCGGCAATGCTGCCATCTTCGAATGAATAATACTGAATACTTTCTTCCCATAAAAGCTGTTCTTTGGGATTCACATCACTTTTTTCAAGCGTGAGGTTGTAAGTTTCCCCACAGCTGCGGTAAAGAGACTGGTCTTTCCGTTTGCTAGCGTTAAACCAGAGCACTGACTTCATTAAAACTCCCCATAATCCGGTAAAGCTCTCATTATGAATAGGGCTGCTTGTAAATTGGTAGAATGATTGTTTTCCTCCGGAATGAAACTGGACATTCGATTTCACGGATGATGAGAAGTGGACATCTCCGGAAAGCAAAATAGAATACGCCGGATCCCAGTTGGCCACTTGTGAAATAAATGCATGAAATCCTTTACCATTGTACTTCCATCCATCAAAGTCAAAGGTTGTCTGGACAGGGAAGCCTAAAACTTTGAATGGATATACGTATTTATGGAGAAAGGATTCAACCAATCCCATCCCGTAAAAAGGGGTTGGAGATACGATATTCAGGGGCGTTTGGCTTCTCCAGCCGCTCTGAAGCAATTTTTGGCTTATATTTTCCCAGCCTGCCTCACTGATCAATAGCGGCGTGCGTGTTGTTTCTTCGATCAAGCTGCCCAGTTTAACTGCCTCCGGTCTTGGGTCGAACTCCCGTTGGGTCCTTGTATCTAGAAAAACAGTTTTTGGATTTGTTGGAGCAATGAAATGCCAGGAATGAAAGTCCCAAAGATGATTCAAGCCATTCTTATTGGCAGCGGAATCAATGCTGGATGATGTTAAATAGCTCTTAACTTCCTTGGCAAATTCACGGTCAAAGTTATCAGGTTCATTGCCCCAACCCTGGAATAGCCAGTAGGCAGCAAGTCCGTTACCGATAATATACTTTCCTAAAGAGGAATCACTTACAGCAGAAGTCCACTTATGGGATATGTTCCAATCATCTGTCATGTCGTGATCATCAAAGATCATATAAGTTGGCGTGTTTGCCATTAAGCGTCTGGCCGCAGACAGTGAGACAACAAAATCCCTCACATTATCCATTTGTTCCTCATACCTTGCTTCCAGCCTGGATAATTCTTTTTTTCTTTTCTTATCATTTTCCAATTTAAGGTGTAGTTTCTCTCTTTTTTTTAACTGTTGAAAAGAAAGGAGGAGCTCATTCTCATGGATATAATCCCAAATTTCCGGGCTCCAGCTGAATAAATACATAGCAGCATATTCACCAAAAGCAATCAGATGGTTATCACCTTTCCTTGTTGAAAAATTGGCAAGGTGTTCAATCAAGAATTGCCTTCCATTCACCTGGTGTAGTCTGGGAATTAAATTTTTTGGGATCAGTTCGTTCAATTTATCCCTTTCACTGTCACCGACCAATTCCTTTCCAAGTTCCGTTATGATGGGAAGGAGCGGATCAGCAACATCATCAGCATAAATCTGATCTCCCATTAAAAATAAAGCATTGGGCCTTTCTGTAAGATTAAGATGTTTGTTCTCAACCAGCACATCTGCTGCAAAAAAGGCATCATCGCCCTGTCCATGCGGCTTTCGGCAAGAGCCATACAGCAAGTTATCAGGCTCGCTTTCATGGTTTATTGTAAACGAAGGATACTTAAGATTTCCGTATACAATTGAACGTGGATTTTCAGGATCCAGCAGATTATAACTGTCTAGAGTACGTACTTTTCGCCCTTTTTTAAAAAACAAATCATAACCGAGGAGAGTGCAAGGAGGAAAATGTAAATCATCAGGGGATATCCTAAGCAAATAAATATATAGATTTTCACCTGCTTTGAAGGTGTTTGCCTCAGTGTGTGTCTGTAAAGGAATATATTGATACTTTTCGCCAGCACTATACTCGATCTGGAAAATTTGAGCGTCGATTTCTACCTGTATGCTTAAAGCAATCCAGATATATACAGATGAAGGGTCGACCCTTCTAATAATAGGTCCGGACAAAATAGTTGGTAATCTCATTCATCAGTTCACCACCGTATAGTTCTTTACTGCTAACTTATTCATGCAGTAACTAAACGGTGTCCTACAGGACTATGAACCATAAAGAAAAGGAAGCCAACTGCGGCTTCCTCATTTTATTTCCTCGTATAGTAACGTGTATCTTCTTGCTTCTTTAATTCTCCTGCGATTAAGGCTGTGGCACTATGGTTTCCTTTAGCGTCCAGTCCTGCTTCCCATAGCATCATGCCTCCCAGCTGTTGGGAGAGGGCAAGACTTGTTTTCTTTTTCAATGTGGAATGGCCATTATAATGGTAGGTCGTCCCATTCATTTCGACCTGGTCCTTTCCGGTATTAGCAGGGTGATGATTGATAAGAGCTTCGTAAGAGACCTGTTTGATTGAAGGATCCTCAGGCTGTGCATAGAGCGGCACACCAAGGACCAGTTTCTCCCTTGAAAATCCATGCTGGTCAAAAAGGGCTGCCCAATAGGCTACTATATTAGCAGAATAAGAGTAAGGAGATAAATTAGCAGCGTTATATTCTCCATCCCATTGGCCATCATAAGCCATCAAATTGACATGATCAAAGTACTTGAACATGGATGGCTCAAACACGACAGAGTGAATTTCGGTCCCTGTCACGCTGTGCACCTTGGCATTTACAGCGATGGACAGTTCTTTACCGTTTGGTTTCAGCTGCTCACTTAGCTCCTTTGCGAAGTAAGCGAGATAGCGGGCATCTTCTGAAGAGCGAGGATGCTCAAAGTCAATATCGACTCCATCAAGCTTTTCTTTTTCTGTAAAACTTACAAGCTCTTGAACTAGTTTTTTTCTTGTTTCAGAGCTGGAAATAGCTGCTTTGAAATAGTCATAAGATTCCCCGCCATTAATGTGGTACCAGCCGCCGATTGCCAGCATGACCTTCGTATCGTGCTTTTGTGCATTAGCAACAACCGCCCTTAAATTTTTGACGGAATGATCTCCATTCATTAACAGGCTGCCATCCGAGTCTGGATGCGCGAAGGAAAAAATCACATGAGTCATATTTTTATAATCAATCTCTTCTGGCTTCCTGAAATCCTGGACATAGCCGATTAAAACCTTTGCTTCTTGCTTTTTCCATTGTGGTTCTTTTTTAACCCCAGGTATTTTGGCTGAATAGGAAGCCTTTGTACTGGTAGCGATCGTCTTGCTTTTTTTCGTATTCGAATAGAGTGTTCCAGATATAAAACCGCCCACGAAGGTGAGGATTATGACCATCAGAGGCAGGAAACGTTTTTTCATAAGGGTATCCTCCTGTGTTTTATCAACCTCAAAATTGTAACAGAGAATACACCTTTATAGCTGTGGAAATATCAGCCTATCGATTTCAGCAATAGATTAATAAACGGGAATCAGGGAATATAATAACTATAACTCAATGAAAGGGCGGAAGGATATGGACTCAAAGAAAGTAAGAGCTGGAAGCACGGAAATGAGCTTTTATGATGAAGGCAAAGGTGATCCAATTCTCCTCATACATGGATTTGCCGGCAGCAAGCACTATTGGGATAAAATCATTCCCGATTTGGCCAACGAGTATAGAGTCATCGCACTCGACCTTCCTGGACACGGAGAGTCAGGAATGGGGAAGGACAGAAACTCCATTGAGGATATGGCCAGTACAATTAAAGAATTTTTGGACAAGTTAGGGTTAGAAAGAGTCACACTTTACGGTCATTCACTAGGCGGATATATCACCCTGGCATTTGCCGAGCTATATCCTCAGTATTTAAAAGGTTTTTCTTTGGTACACTCCACGGCTAATCCTGATTCTGAAGAAGCGAAGGAAGCCCGGGAAAACAATGCAAAGAAAATCCAGGAAGAGGGTGCTGGACCATTTATCGAAGGACTTTCCAGGAAGCTATTTTCTCCTGATAACACAGAAGTGAATGCAAAGGAAATGGAAGAGACAGTCAAAATCGGCATGATGACCAAAGTGGAAGGGCTTGTCAGTGCATTGATGGCGATGAAGGATCGACCAGATCGAAATCAAGTGTTAGAGGAAACGGAACTTCCTGTGCTCCTGATTGCTGGTGAACAGGACCAAATTATCCCTCCTGAAAAAACATTTACTGTATCGAGACAAAATATTGAAAAGAAAGTTATTCAAAATGCGGGCCATATGAGCATGTATGAACAGCCTGAGAAACTTGTTAAGGTGATGAGAGAATTTCTTGCAAAAATATAACGAGTCGGAGCAGCCTGTCCACTTAGGGCAGGCATTTTTTATTTGTAGTTCATGAGTGATAAAATGTATTTCAGCAAGAATATAGGGAGTGGATATTTTGGTTGACAAAGTTATTTTAGATGGACGAACAATCGTAATCAGTCATTTTGAAATAGACAATACTGGCGGACTAAAGAGAATTGCAGTGCATTTTCCCGTTACAAGCGAAGATTATCATGATGTCACCACATTATTATATAAAGGCGAATTTGATGTACAGGTTCCTGCTAAAGACATAGCTTTTAGGGGACAAATTGTTGAATACTCTACTTCGGTTACGAACCTATATAAAAGCGGACAGGTCGGTACCTTCAAATTAGTCTTGTTGGAAGTAAAGGAGTAAGCCATGAAGATAAGCATACTTGACCAGGCTCCGATATCGGCGAAGCAGACTGCCAGAGATGCATTGGAGCAATCCGTATTACTTGCACAGATTGCCGAAAAATTAGGGTATACGCGTTACTGGATCGCTGAGCACCATAATATACCTGGTTTGGCATGTCCTGCACCCGAGGTCATGCTGCCCTATATTGGGGCAAGGACAAGTAAGATTCGAATAGGTTCTGGTGCTGTATTGCTACCTCACTACAAACCGTATAAAGTGGCTGAGCTTTATAATTTGCTTGCAACATTGTTCCCAGGCCGGGTTGATATCGGAATCGGCCGGGCACCAGGAGGGTCTGCAGAAGTAACCAATGCTTTAACAGATAACTTCCTGCAAAATGTTTGGAAACTGCCTGAATCATTGAAGAACTTTCTTCATTTTATTAATGACAGTCATCCGGAAGACAGTGAATTTGCTAAAATCAAAGCCGCACCATTCCCAGAAGTCCGTCCGGAACCGTGGCTTCTAGGTACGAGTGAAAAAAGCGCAAGGCTCGCGGCTGAGTACGGTATGGCTTATGCGTTTGGTTTATTTATGAGCGACAAAGACCCTCGAGACATTTTGCAAGTTTACTATGACTCTTTCTTGCCAGGGAGCCCAACATCTCCGCAAACCATTTTGACGGTTTCGGCCATTTGCGCTGAAACCACTGAACAGGCGGAAGAGATTGCATTAAGCTCACTCATATGGAGTATCCAGCAGGGAAAAGGTGAAGGAACATCCGGTGTACCTTCTATTGAAGACGCAAAGAATTACAAGCTTTCGCCAGAAGAATATGAAACTGTCGAAAACATGAAGCGAAGAATGATCATGGGGAATCCAAAGCAAGTAAAAGATGGATTGATCGAATTACACAAGAAGTTTAACCCGGATGAAATCATGATCCTGACCATTACGTATTCATTTGAGGACCGAATAAAATCCTATGAACTAATTGGGGGAGAGGTGCTTTAGCAGTTGGGCGAAGTTTCATGTTCTAATAACCCGTATTGAGACACAAATTCTTTTTCGTGCTCCACCAGTGCCTATTGGGACATGTACTCTTTGCTTCCACAGTATACTAACCTCTTAACAAATCTTTCATTTAAGGTATAATATTATCTGTGAGCAGCAGCTGCTACATGTATAAACATTGCAGCTATCTGATATAAGTTGAAAGAGAGTGGAATTTATGGGTCGTAAATGGAACAACATTAAAGAGAAGAAAGCGTCCAAGGATGCAAATACAAGCAGGGTTTATTCGAAATTTGCGCTTGAGATTTATGTTGCAGCCAGACAGGGTGAACCAAATCCAGAATCCAACCAGGCGCTGAAATTCGTCCTCGAAAGAGCAAAGACATATAATGTACCAAGAGTCATCATTGACCGTGCAATCGAAAAAGCCAAGGGCGGAGCCGAAGAAAATTATCAGGAGCTTCGATACGAAGGTTTTGGACCTAATGGATCCATGGTGATCGTTGATGCACTTACAAACAACGTAAACCGTACGGCTTCCAACGTGCGAGCTGCTTTTGGAAAGAACGGCGGCAATATGGGAGTAGCAGGATCTGTATCTTATATGTTCGACAAAACAGCAGTAATCGGATTTGAAGGAAAGTCTGCTGATGAGGCATTGGAAATATTGATGGAAGCGGATGTTGATGCACGCGATATCCTAGAAGAAGATGAATCCATCATTATTTATGGTGAGCCTGAACAATTCCACGCAATCCAGGAGGCATTCAGGAATGCCGGTATCACAGATTTTACTGTTGCTGAACTGACAATGCTGCCTCAGAATGAAGTTGCTCTGGACCCAGAGTCGCAGGAACAATTCGAGAAGCTAGTTGATGCGCTGGAAGATTTAGAGGATGTCCAGCAGGTATACCATAATGTTGATTTAGCTTAATTGTTTCATCAAACAAACCCAATCCTATGCAGAATGGGTTTGTTTTTTTGTAAAAATTTAACCTGCCAACTTATGTTTGTCCAGCTCCTTGTCCAGCTTACCTAATAAGATTAACCTGTACATGCGGAAATCTGCACGGAGTGACCAGACTGGGTGCCCGAATGTGGCTGGCTTGTTGCCTTCGATAAAGAAATGGCTGAACCATGCGAACGCGTAAGCAGTGACTGGAGCCAACAATATTAACCAGAAGTTAAACGTAATGAAAGCAGCGACCAAAAATACGAAAACGAAACTTGTACCAACAAAATGCCATCCTCTTGTTGAACGTTTACTATGCTGCGATAAATAGAAAGGCCAAAACTCTTCATAATCTTTAAACTCCATTGTCAACCTCCTAATATTATTTACTATATATTTCTATGTGCTCATTCAAATCCCTCTAATTTTCCAGAATACAGATTTCTTGTGGGAAGAAAGGGTAAATTAATAATAGTCTGCAGCCAAAAGGACAATCAATGAACGGATAGCCAGCATATTAGTTCAATCCATTTAATCATGCATAACGAAAAAAAAGTTATAAAAGCGGAGGTGCACCATGGCTACAAAAGGTGATCTGTTTCAATCTATTAAAAATCATGCAGTAAGATTTGATACATATGATGACCTCGATGCAATTGTAGAATCTGCAGCAGAAAAACAGTATGTGATGCTGGGAGAAGCTTCTCACGGAACATCCGAATTCTATACCATCAGGGCAGAAATCAGCAAAAGATTGATTGCAGACCATGGGTTTTCTTTTATTGCTGTAGAAGGTGACTGGCCATCGTGTTTCACTGTGAATCAATATATTAAAGGGTATCGTGTCACCGACGCTCATACAGCACTTAAAGATTTCGACCGTTGGCCTTCCTGGATGTGGGCAAATGAAGAAATACTTGAACTTGTAAGTTGGTTAAAGAACTATAATGAGTCTGCAGAAAAACCAGTTGGTTTCTACGGTCTTGATGTTTACAGTCTGTGGGAGTCAATGGAAGAAATCATCAGGCAGCTTGAAAAAATATCGCCTGATGATGTCGAATCGGCGAAGCAAGCTTTTTCCTGCTTCGAACCCTTTGATCGACGAGGGGAGAATTATGCGATTTCATCAGCTTATTATGGAGAAAATTGTACAGAGGAAGTCATAAAGGTCCTGATTGATCTTCAGAAAAAACGGAAGAGTTACCCAAAAGAGCAGGAGGGCGACTTGAATTTGGAGGTTAACAGCCTTGTCATGCTAGACGCTGAACGTTACTACCGGGCAATGGCCACAGGCGGTGCAGAGGATTGGAACATCCGTGATACCCACATGGTGAGCGCACTTGAAAAGGTCGTGCACGCCCATGGGGAAGGTGCCAAAGCCATCATATGGGAGCATAATACCCATATTGGAGATGCAAGGGCAACAGATATGGCGGATGAAGGCATGATAAATGTTGGGCAAATTCTAAGGGAAAAATATGGCCAGGATGTTTACGCTATTGGTTTTGGTACACACCATGGCACAGTGATTGCTTCTGATCAGTGGGGCGGTTCTGTCGATGTAAAAGACGTTCCGGAGGCTCAGGCTGGAAGCTGGGAGGATGCTTTGCACCAGGCAGGAGCATTCGATAAGTATATTTTATTCAATCAGGCAAACGAAAGGGACTTTGATCGTGTTTTAGGCCATCGAGCCATCGGGGTCGTCTATGATCCTGAGCTCGAACACTTGGGCAATTATGTTCCATCCTATGTTGCCAGAAGATATAATGCCTTTATTTTTATCAATGAAACCAAAGCCTTATCACCAATATTCTTATGAACCTAAAAACGTCCCTGAAAATGGGACGTTTTGGTTCAGGCTTTACGGCTTCAGGACCACTTTAATGCAGCCATCTGTCCTGGTATCAAAAATTTGATAGCCGTGTTTCGCCTGGTCGAGCGGCAACACATGAGTGATGACATCGCTTAGATCCATTTTTCCTGTAGAAATAATATCATAAAGGTAGGACATATAAGGGATTACCGGTGCCTGGCCCATTTTGAGATCCACGTTTCTCTGGAAGATGTCTCCCAGTGGAAAAGCATTATATCTGCCTCCATAGACACCAGTGATTTGGATTGTACCAGCCTTGCGGACAGCCTGAGAGGCTATGACAAGACCGCCCATCGCACCTCCATGCAGCTTCAAGCCAGTAGCCAGGTATTCAAGCGGAGACATTTTCCCGCTCATGCCTGTGCAATCAATGACAATATCAGCTCCGCCTTTGGTGATCTCTTTCAGGTATTCGCCGGTATTCTGGTGTTCCTCTATGTTAACTGTTTCTACTTTATTTGTCTTTTTTGCATGCTTTAAACGGTAGTTTAAATGATCAACAGCTATTACTCTCTTCGCCCCTTTGAACCAGGCGAATTTTTGTGCGAGCAAACCAACCGGACCGCAGCCTAAAACTACCACTGTGTCGCCTGATTTGACACCTGCATGGTCAACGCTCCATAATGCTGTTGCTGCAGCATCAGCCAAAAGTACAAGTTTTTCATCCTCAACTTCACAATCCTCGGGGATTTTAAAAGGAGTGAAATTTCCGTAAGGTACACGCATATATTCGGCCTGGCCGCCAGCATAACCACCCGTTGTTTCTGAGTAGCCAAAGAAACCGCCCATTTCTCCATGAGGATTGGAATTATCACATTGTGAAGTGATGTCATTTTTACAATACCAGCATTCTCCGCAGCTGACATTGAAAGGAATAATCACTCTATCGCCTTTCTTTAGTTTGTTCACACCAGGTCCCACTTCTTCGACTACACCCATTGGTTCGTGCCCAATTACATAATCTGTAGGCAAGTTCGGGATCATTTGATGCAAAAGGTGCAAATCAGACCCACAAATAGCTGAAGCGGTTACTTTTATGATGATGTCATCTGAATTCTTTATTTCAGGATCTTTTACATTTTTGACTTGTATATTTTTGCTCCCTTGATACGTAACGGCTTTCATAATAGACATTCCTCCTTTATTTATCTGGTGTCGCGAACATTCCAAGCCGATCCGTGTCAATTGGGAATAAATCCATCTTTCCGATACTTACTGCCATGTCCGCAGATTTTAAATCCAGTTCCACCTGCTTTCCTACATCATGGGGGTACAGCCAGCCCTTCTTCATCATCAAGTCGGAAACTTCAGCGTGAAGGTCAATCGCTTGTTCCATTTGTTTGTATAATGTTTTCCTAAGCTCTGCATTGGCTGTTTCAGTGATGGCAATACCGTAAGTGTGTATACCAGTTTTGATCCAGAGAAGAAAGTCCAGCGCAAATGATGCATCGGCCATCTCGGGCATGTGCTCAGCACCCTGGGGATCGAGGTAATCCATTTCCATTAGACTTCACCTTCCTGCAATGGTTTTGTTCTAGCACCTTTATAAAATACTTTCAATTCATCAATTGCTGCGATCGACTGTTGGACATCTTTTTCCATCAATGCTTTTAATTCGTTATCAAAACAGAGGCCTTGCATTAATTTTGATTTAAGGACACTAATCGTTTTAAGGTTCAATATTTCATGAGCTTCCATTGTTTCATGGAAGGCAAGTGTTTCTTTTTCCATAAAATCACCTCCAATAAGAACATATCTAATTTTCCAATTATGGAGGGTGTTTATACAGAATGACAGAATAATGAATTGTTTTAATGGAAATATAACAGGGAGAGCTCACAAAATTAGGAGAGATTGCTGATGACGAAATATTTAGGTATACATGAGACCCTTGAATTGCTGGAGGTTATGACGTTCAAAAGTGTGACATTGACAAAAGCAACAGCCATGGGCTTGCTTGTTAAGGACTTACGGCTAAAAGAAATTTTAGCCGATGAAGTGGCGGCAACAACCGCACACATCAATCGGATGAAGGAGCTATTGACCAAGAAGGAGGAGAATCGGGCATGACGAACATCTTGCACAATCTGGCGGGTATGGCAGGAATGACAGACCAGGTAATTTCAACGGATTATTTGATTTCCATTAAGTCAGGGATCCGAAACCTTTCATTCGCAATCACGGAAACTGCCACGCCCGAATTAAGGGAGGCATTTCGAGAACAGCTGAGGGCGGCTGTAGAAGCTCATGAAAACATTTCAGAGTATATGATCGAAATGGGATTTTACCACCCGCATAACCTTGGGGAACAAATCAGAGTGGATTTGGATACTGCCGATACCGCTTTGAACCTTGCGGATTAATATGAAAAGTGCATGGGCTTTGTTTAGCCCCGGCAAGCGCTGGACTCTGGACATTACTCTGAGTGAAATTTTATATTTCTCCTTGTTAGGCTGCCGAGGCAGTCTTTTTATATGATTTGAAGTCTTTATACTGAATTTGAGCAGATCCGCTGCTTTTATCCCTGTTAAGTTTAATGCCCTTGTTTTACAGGAATAGACTGATATATTGGAATTGCAGGTGGGACACATGGTAGATACTTTTATTAGGGACATTTCTCGCGGCGATATTATCAGACTTGCTGTATTTTTAGTGATCATTATAGTAGGAAATTGGCTAATAAAAAGGGTTGCTAAGGTTTCGGCTGCACAAGATTCGAGATTCTTCCAAAGATCTCTGCCGATAATCGATTCGCTTGCGGACTGGGTAACTTTTTATGGGATTATCATTTTACTCCTATTAACCTTCTCAGAGAATGAATGGTTATTTGAACCGCTATATACCCATGGGGAAGTAAAGGTGACAATCTTGCTGATTGTCATAGCCTTCCTGATCGTTTCGCTGGCACACAGGCTAGTTAAGCTTTTCAATAAGTATATTTTATCCTCGATCTACGATTACTACGGAGTGGATAGAGGATTGGGCTACACTTTCAACCAAATAATATACTATACTGTTATGTTTGCCGCACTGGCTGTAAGTCTGACCAGTGTCGGGATCAACCTGACTGCGATAGGAGCCGTTTTTGGAGTTCTTGGCATTGGTATTGGTTTTGGCATGAGGAATGTTGCTGGTAACTTTGTATCGGGTATCATTATTTTGTTTGAAAGACCAATCGAGGTAGGGGAAATCATTGAGATCAATGATAAGGTCGGACGGGTAGAAAATATCCGCTTAAGATCTACAATTATCCGTACTGCAAAGGAAGGGACTTTGATTGTTCCTAACCAGTATTTTATCGAACAGATCGTCAAGAACCGAACCAGCGCAAGAATGATGGCTCAGGTAAAGGTGAGTGTCGCTTTTGGAACAGATACCCATATGGTGCAGGCACTGCTTGAACAAGCGGTACACGAAATTAAGGAAAATGAGGAAGGAATCCTTGATTCTCCGGAACCTGATATCCGTTTTATTGATTTCCACAGCAAGGCAATGGAGTTCCTGATCGAAATTCCGGTCGTTAACTTTGAAATTAAAGAGAAGATCGAAAGTAAATTGAGACATATGGTAGCAGCGATTTTTGTCGATAAAAATATTCAGCTGCCAGCAATAACCTTCCAAATGAGTGATAAAACTAACCATTTCACATCAGAAGAAGCAGAATAAGAAAAAGGAGAGTTTACCAGCATGGCAAACTCTCTTTTTGATGCTGATTAAATGTTTTTAAGAGCATCAACAATATCAGTTTCTCCAGAAATTAAATCAAAAGATTTCTTGAATGTATTTTTCGCTTTTAAGCATGCCAATACGGTTTTTGCTACATCAACTCTTGGAATCGAGCCCGTTTTCAGGTTCTCAGCAACCTCAATTTTACCCGTACCTGCTTCGTTCAGTAACCCGCCAGGCCTGATGATTGTATAATTAAGGCTGCTCTGCAATAAAGCGCGATCCGCATAGTGTTTTGCTACATAATAAGGCTTAATGGCTTCAGACCAATTCTCTCTTTTGTGTGCTTGCAGGGCACTGACCATTATGAACCGGTCAATCCCAGCCTGTTCTGCAGCCTCCACCGTTTTCACAGCGCCGTCAAGATCCACTAACAGAGTTTTATCCAAACCTGTATGTCCTCCTGAACCTGCTGCGAACACAATGGCATCGCAGCCTTTTGCTGCAGATGCGATGTCTTCAACGGTACCTTCAAGGCTGGCGATTACAGTTTCAACACCTTTTTCTTCAAACTCCGGAGTTTGTTCCGGTTTTCTCAGCATCGCTCTTACATCATGTTCGCTGCTTTCTTTAAGCAGATCAACGAGTTGTTTGCCAATCTGTCCATTTGCACCTACGACAAGTACTTTCATCAGATAACCTCCTTGAAAATTCTTAGGTCATACAAAATAAAACTCTGGTTCACATTAAGGTTTGTATAACGCACATGTATATAATCTACCCTTTATTTACTATTGTAAAAGGTATGAATTGAACTATTAAATCCAATTAGGTATGGATTATATGAAATGGGGAAAATAAAGAGAAACTTTTTATTCTTATTGGAGGGGACAGGATGGAGAATTACAGTGGACTAATAGAGAAACAAAGACAGTTTTTTTTCAGTGGAAAAACAAAGGAAATTCCATTCAGGCTTGAGGCTCTGAGATTATTAAGAAGCTTGATCAAATCCCATGAACAGGAACTGATGGATGCCTTAAAGGCGGACTTGAATAAGACTGAGTTTGATTCATACCTAACCGAAATTGGAATAGTACTTGAGGAGTTGCGGTTTACCATAAAGCATGTCCGCAAATGGGCAAAGCCAAGAAAAGTAAAATCTACTCTGACTTTGTTAGGGTCTAAAAGCTATATATATCCCGAACCGTATGGAGTAGCTCTTGTCATTGCTCCATGGAACTATCCTTTCCAACTGGCGGTAGCCCCTTTAATTGGAGCTATCGCTGCCGGAAACTGTGCCATCTTAAAGCCTTCAGAGCTTACTCCCCGTACCTCCGGGGTCCTCGCGAAGCTCATTCATGATAATTTTCCTGAGGAATATCTGGCTGTTGTTGAAGGCGGAGTGGAAACCAGCCAGGGACTTTTAAGAGAGAAACTGGATTATATCTTCTTTACAGGAAGTGTTCCGGTGGGAAAGATCATAATGGAAGCGGCAGCTAAGAAACTTACTCCCGTTACCCTTGAATTAGGAGGTAAAAGTCCATGCATTGTACACCATGATGCCCATTTAAAGTTTGCAGCAAAGAGAGTTGCATGGGGCAAGTTCATGAATGCAGGACAAACCTGTGTTGCTCCGGACTATCTTTATATCCATAGAAGTGTAAAAGATGAATTTTTAAAGCTGTTAAAAGAATCAGTAGAGGAATTATACTCATTGGATGCGATTTCAAGCGGAAACTTTACGAAAATTGTAAGTGAGCGGCATTTTAACAGACTAACGGGTTTCCTCGATAATGGTGACACATTCTTTGGCGGAAGAACAAATGAAGAAAAGCTTTCAATAGAGCCTACCGTTCTAACCAATATCAACTGGGAAGATGAAGTGATGGAGGACGAAATTTTCGGTCCGATTCTGCCTGTCCTGGAATACGAGGATTTATCTGATATGATAACCAGAATCAATGCTCGGCCTAAGCCGCTCGCACTCTATATCTTCTCTGAAAGTGAACAGGTCCAGAAAATGATTCTTGAACATATATCATTTGGCGGTGGATGCATCAATGATACCGTCTACCACTTAAGCTCACCGTACCTGCCATTTGGCGGTGTAGGTGAAAGCGGTATCGGTGCTTATCATGGACAGGGCAGCTTCGATGTATTTTCACATGAAAAAAGCATATTGAAGCAAACCACTCGCTTCGATCTTCCTTTCCGGTATCCTAACACCAAGAATGCGCTGAAGAAAGTGAAGCTGTTTATTAAATAAGCACGGATTTGCAAATTGTAAGGAGGGTGGAACAGATGGGTGCAGTGGAACGCAGCGGATATATTTTCGAACCGGAATATAGTGTGATTAACCAGGACGGAGCTATCCATGTATATCATAAAGGGGAATTCATCGAAGAGTTGAGATTTTCCTTCCAAGGCGAAGCTCCTGATCCCAGTCTTACTGAGCGACTAATCGACCAATACTGTGAAAAGCATGGAATTGACTAATGGGTTTTACTCACTGTGAATAAATAACAGCTGCTCCGAAAAAGAGCAGCTGTTTCTATTTACAGCATATAAGAAAGGAGATTAACTTATGCAGTAATATTCTCGTCTATTTCAACCTCTTCTAAAGTTTCCCCTTCCGAGCGGGCTACATAGACGGCGCAGGCAGCATCACCGGTAATGTTCACTGCGGTTCTGCACATATCCAGGAGACGGTCAACCCCCAGTACTAAAGCTATAGCTTCAACAGGCAAGCCTACTGAAGTTAATACCATAGACAACATGATAAGTCCCACTCCAGGGACGCCCGCTGTTCCGATACTTGCAAGTGTCGCAGTCAATATGACGGTCAATAATTGCCCCAGTCCAAGTTCGGCTCCATAAACCTGGGCAATGAAGATGGTGGCAACCCCTTGCATGATAGCTGTTCCATCCATATTGATCGTGGCCCCAAGCGGCTGTACGAAACCACTGACACTTTTGGAAACTTTGAGATTATTTTGCAATGTTTTCATCGAAATAGGAAGAGTGGCAGCACTGCTAGATGTACTGAATGCAACAATCATAGCTGGTGAGAATTCTTTGATGAATTTAATTGGATTCAGTTTTCCGAGCAAAGATACTGCTGACCCATAGGTGATCACAAGGTGAAGCAGCAGAACGAAAAGAACCACAAACATATATTTACCCATTGCTGCGATGGCCTCCAGTCCCTGGCTGCCGATTGCCGTTGCTATCAAACCGAAAGCGCCGTATGGAGCGAATTTCATGATAGCCTGAACTAAATACATTAGTACTTCATTGGCCTGTTCGACCAGTTTAATCAATCCAGCAGCTTTTTCACCGACTCTTGCTATACCAAATCCAATGATAATTGAAAATGCAATCACCTGGAGCATAGAACCTTCAACCATGGCCCCAAGAGGGTTGGCAGGAATGATATTCAATAATGTTTCAATAACCGGGGGTGCCTCAGCAGCTTCAAAACTTGCGCCATCCGATTGGAAGCTGCCTGAACCCGGCTGAACCAGAAGTGCCATTCCAATCGCCAGAACTAATGCAATTGCGGTAGTAACCAGGAAAAAAGATATCGTCTTGCCGCCGATCCTGCCGAGCTTCTTAGGATCACTTATTCCCGCAGTTCCTAATATAAGAGAAACGATGACAATAGGGACAACAAGCATTTTAATCAAATTAACAAAGATTTTTCCAAGAGGGACAAATAGATAACTATTGACTGTTTCGAACACTCCAGGCAATGCCAAGTTAAAAATAAGGCCGACAATAATACCCAATCCCATACCATAAAGGATTTTACGAGTTAGTGACATTTCATCTCCTCCTAAAAATAAAATAATGAAAATGAAAGCGCTTACTAAAATAACTGATAATTATAAATATTTTGTTACATTTAAAGTATGACTATTTTCGCTTGAAAAGACAATACGTTTTCTGAATATTTTAAAAATACACGATAAAAATGAGAGAGCAATATATTTATGGTATATTTTTGTTAACTTTTCTTTTGAAGGCAGTGATATAAAGTGGATGCTCAAAGTAAATGGAATCGAAAATACATGGATAGATTAATAGACGGGAATCCTCCAGAACCAAATAGAAGGCTGCTAAATATGGCTGCTTATTTGAAAGGAGGGTCAGCAATCGACTTTGCCTCTGGACTGGGAGGCAATAGCATTTATCTGGCAGAAATGGGCTATGACATCACTGCCGTTGATATTTCCGAGGTTGCTATCAACTATGTACAAGAGCAGGCAGCCAAACGAGGGTTGAATATTACGGCTAAAGTAACCGATCTCACAAAGGAAAGAACCTTTTTAAAAGGCCATAAGCTTGATTTAGCGATAATGACCTTTTATCTGGACCGTTCTTTATTTCCACTAGTCAAACAAGTAATCAAGGACCAGGGATACTTGTTTTTCGAAACGTTTTACAAGCATAAAGCCGCAGTTAACGGGCAGGTTTCGAGTCAATACAAGCTGGAATCAAATGAGCTGCTAAAAGAATTCCGAGATTGGAAGGTTCTCTTTTTTGAGGAGAATGAGCAGGAAGGACGACAGACAATTTTTTGCCAGAAAAAGAATGAATTGCAATAGAATTTAAGGTTATAGCTTGCTGATTAATGAGAATAGCAGAAACAGTTAGGACCTGTTTCTGCTTTAACAAAGGTTAAGTTTATATTGATTCCGCTATCACTTTACGTTCGAATTTTAAAGCTACAAACAGGAAGGAAAAGGCGGCAATCATCCGGAACAGGGCTATCAGATTCATGGGGGCATTCATTCCAAAACCATTAAGGAGCAGGACACCAATCTGCGGGGCAATAAACCCGACGATCGAATGCAGGAAGTTATAATTGGCAATATAATTCGTCCGGTCAGTCTCTGGAGAAGCTTTAAGGAGCTGGTTGAACAACAGCAGGTTGGTTCCAGAAACAAACAAGCCAATCCACAAATTTATCAGTGTCAGGTAGACGAGGTTCGTTGAAAGCATCGTCAAAGCAGGAGCAGTAGCCATACCGGCTGCAGCAATAAATAAAACAAAGCTGTTTCCCCGGCGGTCTGCAGCATTCGCCCACCATTTTATACTGATGATTTGGGCCAGCTGGTTTGTGACAGAAAACAGGCTCAGCCACAATGCGGTGGCATTGGCCTCTTTAATTTGGTAAATACTGAACAGAGACCATGCCATCTGCGCAGAAAAACCGAACAATAAGGCTGAAATAACGAATGCTAAGAACGGCTTATGTTTATATACAGCGAGCGAAAGCTTCTTGCTTTTCTCTTCTGTAACTTTTTCATTCTTGAGCCTTTCAGGTTCCTTGTGTTTAAAAAGATAATATATCTCAAACACTGCAAACAGAAATGCAGCAATGAATAATACTTGGTAAGGAAAAGCGTTATCTTTATCAAATTGCTGCAGGAATACTCCAGTACCAAATGTGACAGCCATAGCTGCTATCGTGTTGTATCGGTTACGCGAGCTAAAGAATTCCCCTCTGCGTTTTTCAGGAACCAAATCCCCAATCATTGACTGCCATGACAAACCAGATAAGGCACCAGGAAAGTTTAGCAGTGCAATCAGGATCACCAGTGCCCATGCTGCATATGGACTTCCAAGGAAGGGAACGAATAGGATCAAGCTGAATAATAAACGGGTAAGTAACGTTGAAATAACAGCAAAGTTCTTCTTGCTATGCACCCGATTAAGCCAAATAGCGCCTGGAATCAATGCAAGCATGCCGATTATTGATGGCAGGGAGACAATCAAGCCGATTTGCTGGTTTGTTGCTCCCAGTACTCCAATTGCAAACAAAGGAATATAACCGTTAACCATGTTAGTAGCTGCAGTTGAAGCAAGCCCGTTATAGATGCTCAACTTCTCATTTTCATTAAATTTCAATCCTCATTTTTCTCCTCTCAAATAAATCACACGAATTGGATTGTACGATTTTGCTTCTCGATTGGCAATAGAAGCAGATAAAAACAGTACATTATGATTACCTTCTCAATAAAGAACGGAAGGTAATCATAATACCCTTAAGTAATCCGAATGAAGATTAATGCGGGAAACATATACTGACAAAGAGGCTTATTGGTAAGCAAAAAGCTCCTTTCAGGATAAACACGAAATTAGAAGAAAAGCAGTACGGAAGATTATCTTAAAACAAGGAGGCGAGCTATGTACAATATTCTGTTGTTTACAGATTCAGGCGTTGATGATTCATTGGCCCTTATGTATGCCTTGCTTCATCCTGAACTAAATGTTGTAGGGGTTGTTACCGGGTACGGGAATATCACAAAAGAACAGGCAATAAATAATACAGCCTATTTATTGCAGCTGGGAGGAAGAGAGGATATACCGATCATCGCCGGTGCATCCGGCCCTTTATCTGGTGAACTTGCTACTTTTTATCCGGAGATACATGGACCAGAGGGGCTTGGCCCGATCAGACCACCAGAGGATTTGGGTGAAGTAGAGGTATATGATATTGATAAAATCCTTGAAATTGTTAATCAGTATCCTGAAAACCTTGTAATCGTCGGAGTAGGAAGGCAAACGGAACTGGCGATCCCATTTATCTTATATGGCGTGGAAGCGTTCAAAACAGTCAGCGCTGTCTATATCATGGGGGGAGCCTTCCTCGTGCCTGGAAATGTCACCGCGGAAGCTGAGGCAAATTTCTATGCCGATCCGATTGCGGCTAATCAGGTGCTGGAAAAGGCAAGAAATGTATTTCTGCATCCTTTAAATATCACTAATAGAGCCATCATTCCCCCAGCAGTAATAGACTATCTTGCACAAAACAGCCAGTCTCCTTTTAAGGATCTGATTAAACCTGTATATGATTATTACTTTGATGCGTATAAAAAGAATGTCCCGGGCATCCAGGGGGCGCCTCTTCATGATGTAATCACATTAAGTGCCCTGGTGAACAAAAATCTGGTGAAATATCTGCCAAGACGAGTAACCGTTGAATTATTCGGGCGTGCCAGAGGCAAGAGTATTGCAGACTTCAGGCCAAAGCCTGATCAGGAACCAGGTGAAAACTTGGACTGGATAGGCATGGAAGCAGACATACCAGCCTTTATTGAAGATTTCACCCTTGTTTTCATGGGGGAGACCCAGTCTAAAAATTAAAGAAAGGAACTCCTATAAAAATGGGAGTTCCTTTTTCGGTTATAGACTTTGATTTACTTCCCTATACTTTTTCCTGTCAGCATTTGAATAAAACATCACCAAAAGGCTTGAGATAATCAAGGTTCCGTGGAAAATCCAGACCATTCTAGGCAGTGACAAAGCTTCTAACAGAATAGGGGCAATGACAAAACCAAGTGCAAATCCTAATGACTTTAACAGCATGCCAACTCCAAATATTCTTCCTCTTATGTAATTATCCGTTTTCTGGAGGATTGTCGCGTGAAGGGTGGTGAAGCATGCATCAAAAATCCCGGTAAGAAAGGCATACATCATGACAATCCAAACATTTATATTAGACAGGAAGATTATGAAGCCGGTTGACATCAAAATTGCTGCGAGAAAATATGTTCGATACAACTGGTTTCCCTGCAGGAATTTCATTCTGGGTAAAAGTAGGGTGGCTAACACGGAACCAATTCCCCAGACACCCCAAATGAGTCCGTAAATTAAGCTTTGTTTGCTGGAATCTATTGATTCTGCTAACAAAGGAATTCCAAGATTATGAGAAGCACCAGCAAATGAACCTACGAGGAAAACGATATTTACGTATAATAACATTGGCACTGAACGGATGAATGAAAATACTTCTTTTAAATCTTTACCAATCTGGGAAACTCTTTGTTTAACTCCATTCGTTATCAAACCTGAATGAGCTGGCTTAGTTGTTTCCCACTTGATTTTGATTAATACCGCTGCAGATATTAGATAAGTTGCAGCGTCAATAATCAAGGTAACCTGGTAACCAAGAAAATCTGTGATTAAACCAGCACCAATGAACCCAAAAACCAGGCTGATCGATGTAAGTCTGGATATAAGGGCATTCGTCTCTAAAACCTTATCCTGGCCAAAAATTTGCGGGATTTCCGCACTGTAGCTTACAGCAAAAAAGCTGCTCGTTAAACCGATCAGAAAGCAGACAACCAATATCATTACCGGATTAGGGAAGGGGATCAGGCTCAAAATGATAATTGCCCGAAAAACATCGGTCCATATCATGATTTTCCTGCGGTCAAATCGGTCAGCAAGAACACCAGAAAATAAGCTTGATAAAACTCCGCCCAGTGTCCTGAACGCCATCGTGGCTGCAAGCCAGGCGGGACTCCCGGTAGCAATATACATCAAGACATTGATTGCGATTAAATCCATAAAGGTTCCAAGATCGGAAAATGCTTTTACATAAAGAAAAACTTTGGTGTTCATAATATCTCCCTTAATCATGAGGTAGTATAGTTATACTGTTTTATTTTAAAGATTTTAAATTTACTTCACAATACGAAATTTCAGTTTTTTGCTATAATATAATAAATTTCTCATTAGAAGGGAGAAACTCCCTGGTGAACAGGGAGCTTCATTTATTTAAGAATTACCACCATGGCCTGCCATACCAGGGGCGACGTCCATAACCATACCAGGGACGTCGGCCAAATCCATACCATGGTCTGCGGCCGTACCAGTATCCAGGACGTCCGTAACCATACCAGGGACCACCGAATCCATAACCGCCATAAAATGCAGGTGCGGCAGCGGCGAGGAACAATAATGGGATAATCCTTTCATCATTCTGCTGACCTTGCCTGTGAAAATAAGTTTGAGGATAATTCATTGAGCAACCTCCTATATTTTATTCAATATAGGATATGTGACTAAAAATTTGATGGCATGAAAATAGAAAAAATAGACAGTTGCCCATGATTCATCGGAAAATTTTAATAAATGGAGGAACAAAACATAATGATTCAATTAATCAATCAAACTGTCATGCATAGTTATCCAGGAATGGTCGCACTCGTTACCGTGTCACATCGAGAAGAAAACAATATAATGGCTGCTGGCTGGCACTCATACATATCCTATCAACCGCCAATTTATGGAGTCTCTATCGGTCGTGAGCGCCATACTCATCAGCTGGTTAAATCTGCAGGCAAATTCGCCATTAATTTTGTGCCATTTGATAAATCTGCTCTAATTCAGCAAGCAGGGGTATATTCGGGTTCAGAGGTGAACAAATTTGAAAAAGCAAACATATGTTTTAACTCTGGATCAGCAACGAATTCACCGATACTGCGTGATGCATACATAGCATATGAATGTGAAGTCATAGACATCAATAGTTACGGCGACCACGATTGGTTCGTTGCAAATATCGTACAATTTTACAGGGATGCTGATAAATTCCTTGAAAACGGCATGCCGAATTTCGATAAGCTCACGATTCCGCTTTATTTAGGAAGATCCACATACACAAATGTAAATCAACATAGTGATTTTGTTTCGCATAAAATAGAGGAATAGAAGCACACTAAAAAACACGAAAAGTGTTCTGAAGGAAGTTCAGAAGATTTTTCGTGTTTTCTTATGCAATTTTGGGAGGAGAGGAGTGAAGAATAACTTCATATAAAAAACTTATTTTCTAGTTTACATAACATAAATTCTAGGAAGTTGAATAAAATCATTTTGATACTGTCTCAATCACTAAGTATACTTAAACTAGTGAGACGGAACAAAAAATTTACGTAAACTTATACATAAATATATATAAGTCTTTTCAGTAAGTCAGTTAAGTTATTGCAATTAGAGTTCATGTGAATTTTTTTTTGTAAAACCATCATTACGTTCATGGCTTCTAGCGTTTTTAATCCCTGCTATATTTACTCACATGCAGTGATTTTACGAATTATTTTGGTTACTCATTCTTAAGATCCACTTAATCTCCCGGATTCTATATATATCACCTATTAACGTTTTTTAGTTTACATAATAAAGTTATTTCTCCTCTCTAACAGCAAATATAAAAAGCACAGGATTTATCATGCCTGTGCTTCTGGTGTTCTTTCTTTATTCGCTTTGTTAAGATACATTCTTGGCGTACCATAGTAGCCTATTTGATTAAATTCTGGATAGATTGATGAAAACTGTACGTAAATTGGCACATCAAGCAGCCATGGATAATATGTGAAGAAGCTTCTATCTCCATAAATCATTGCTGTCAATGCTAAATCCAGTTCTTTCTTGAAAATCATATATCGGATTCTGGACATATTCAGATCAAATTCTCCGTTGCTGATATAAACCTTTCCATACAGTAAGTATTCACCGTTGATTGTCACCCAGTCGGCCAGTACTTCATCGCGCATTTCATAATTGATGGCCTGGTAGTCATATTCATTCCCGATGGCAAGAAATAATTCTCCAGTAAGGTCAGAATGAGTTAAAGTATACTTCCTGCTGTCTATAGGCACAAAAGCAGTTGCTGGTGGAATAAAGGTAACTTTCAGTCGTTCTGGCTTGAATTTGCTCACGTCAGAAGGCTCCTTCCTGATAAAAGAATCCTTTTCCGATAGCTTATGCCAGCTGTGTGAAATACGTGACAATCGCCTATTTTATTGAGCTTTCAAGGGTTTGACTTCAGCACTTAATAATTTCCATTTTCCGTTTTCATATAACCAGGACGATTCAAGATTGGCGATTCCATCCGCATTATATGCTCCATTTATCCGCTGACTGCCTATTAATCCGTAAAGCCCCTTTTTGACCTTTACTGGCTCCAATAATCCGAATGGAAGAATCATTAGTTCAGTCGGTTCATTTAATTTTCCATTCTGATATAGCCCGAGCCTTTCATAATCATCTTTCCTGTCGCTTAAATCAAAGCTGTACGACTGGCCTGTTTCTTCAATCTTAATGGAAGCCTTGTATCCATCCTCAAATTGGCTGCTAACTGCCAAAGCTTCTGGTACAGTGAGATTGGCAACTTGGAAATCCTTTAAACTATATAAAAAATAATTCGAAAGACCTCCGCTTCCTCCCGTAGGAATACTGATAAATATGTCTTTCACAGAATCGTGATTCAAATCTTTATATATAGTAGCGGGATCGTATCCACCCTTTAGATCGATTTTATAGATTTCTCCATTGGAAGCCCTGATTTTCAGGAAAATCTTCTTGAGAAACTGAGCACCTTCTTCATAAGGCACGCCTTTTCCATAAATCAAGTCTTTCTTACCGTCGCCCGTAATATCCACTTTGTCTTCTGAAATCGTCCCCGTTTTTTCGTTGGATTCTCCTGTATATACGCCGGCGAAGGCGGTTAACGACATAAAAAAGAATGCACCAAACGTGATTAATAGTTCCCTTCTCATTTTAAATCACCCCGTTAAAGTTAATTTCTCCAGGAATGGTAAAAAAATACACAAAAAAACCCCTCTGACTGAATCAGAAGGGTTAGACATGATTACTTATTTTCGGACTCTACAGACTTTCGATAATCCCAGGACTCTATTCCTGTCAAACCATCGATTGAATCCGCATAGAAAACTGGATCTTTTCCTTGTTTTCGCTGTTCCCTGTAATCCTTTAATGCTGCCATCGCAATCTTCGCTAACAAGGTAATGGCTATAAGATTGATCAATGCCATTATGCCCATGAAGAGATCTGCCAAATTCCAGACAATGGCTAACTCGGCAATTGAACCGAACAAAACCATTCCAATAACAGCAAGACGATAAACTAATAATGCCGTAGGGCTTTCCTTGATGAATTCAATATTCGTTTCACCATAATAGTAATTTCCAATAATAGAGGTGAAGGCAAAAAGGAAAATAGCTCCGCCGACAAACGCTGGTGCCCATGAACCAACATGCGCTGTCAGAGCTGCCTGGGTTAACTGTATTCCATCTAAATCAGGGTTCGTATATTCGCCCGACATGATGATGATAAAGGCTGTTGCCGTACAAATCAGTAAAGTATCCGTAAATACACCTAATGTTTGGATTAGGCCTTGTTTCACTGGATGGGTTACAGCCGCAGTAGCAGCTGCATTTGGCGCACTGCCCATTCCAGCCTCGTTGGAGAATAGTCCTCTCTTGATTCCCATCATAACCGCTGCACCCATTCCACCGCCTACTACTTCCTGCAGGCCGAATGCGTTCTTGACGATCAATGATAGCATAGCAGGTATTTCACTGAAATTCATGATCACAATGATCACGGCAAGAATCAAATATAACACCGCCATGATTGGCACGATAATTTGAGAAACAAAAGCGATCCTTTTAATCCCGCCAAAAATGACCGCCGCAGTCATAACAGCCAAAATGACTCCCATCCAAAAGCGATCGAATCCAAACGCCTGGTCAAAAGCAAGGGAAATGGTGTTGGATTGTACAGAACTAAAGACCAAACCAAAAGTAAAGACAATAATTATAGCAAATAAGATTCCCAGCCATCTCTTATTTAACCCGCGTTCCATATAATAAGCTGGACCGCCGCGATATTCTGCCTCATCTTTATCTTTAACCTTATAAATTTGGGCTAGAGTACTTTCGATGAAGCTGGAAGCTGCGCCTACAAGGGCAATGATCCACATCCAGAAGACCGCTCCTGGCCCTCCTGCAGAGATGGCCGTCGCAACTCCAGCCAGGTTCCCTGTCCCAACTCTAGAAGCTAAGCTGACCGTAAAAGCCTGAAATGAAGACCTGCCCCTTTTTCCCTCTGATGATACGGTCGCTGGATCTTTAAGTACTTTAATCATTTCAGGGAAGTATTTGAATTGAACAAATCTGGTTCTGAACGTAAAATATGTACCCAATACAACCAGTACAGCAATTAAAACATAGCTCCACATATAATTGTTTAATTCGGATATAATGTTGTTGAAAATCTCCATAAAAAACTCCTTTATTATGTTCTAGACAAAGTTATTTCAATATAGTTTTTAATGTACCAAAATTGTAATCGCTTTACAATGGTACTTCACTCCCATTATCAGATTTGCCTCAGAAAGACAGGAAGTTACCTACCTATTACCCTGATTATGTTAAGAAAAACAAAAAACACAGCAAATTCACTGTGTTTTTTGTTGGAATTGGTATTATTGAGAGTCTTTTGCTTGTTCATTCTCGCTTTTCCAGATTCCTGTAAGCTTTCCAGTTTCACTTTCATCCACAAGGAAGGATCCATTTGTATATCGATCGCTAAACCTTAATTCTGAAGCTTTTACTGAAACAATATGCTGTTTTTCTGACTGGAAGAATAATTCTTCATCGTCCTTGACTGCGTCCATACCAATAATACGGTGAGGATTTGCTTTCAATTCACGCAGCATGACAACACCGCGTTTCGCCCGGGAAGTTTTCTCGAACTCAGACAGCTTCATTTTTTTAACGGCACCACGCTGGGTAGCTATGACAATAGAATGGCTTTGATTGTTGTCGAGAATTTTCCCGCCGACAACATAATCCCCATCCTTCAGGTTCATCCCCTTTACACCAGCTGCCCTTACCCCAATTGGACTGATTTCTTCTTCGCTGAACCACAGACCATAGCCGAGATGTGATGCGAGGAATAAATCCTTCTCACCATTGGTTACATGTACATCGATGACACGGTCGTCACCTTTCACATTGATCGCGGTTAGCGGCTTGGAGTAACGCTGTGCTTTATAAAGGTTTAATTCGGATTTCTTTACCATGCCATTCCTGGTCACAAATACAAAGAAAGAATTTTGTTCGAAATCCGTGACAGGGACAGCTTTTATGATCTCTTCATCCCGGTCTAACGGCACAAGGTTTGCTACATGCTGGCCAAGATCTTTCCAACGTATGTCAGGCAGCTCATGGACAGGCAAATATAGGAAGCTGCCTTTATTCGTGAACAACAGCAGGACATCCTTTGTATTCATATTCAACTGTGATAAAAGCCTATCCGTGTCCTTCATCGCAAAATCCTGCCCATTGGAGGCGGCATATGATCTTTGGCTGGTTCGTTTAACGTACCCATCCTTCGTCACAGTTACGATGACATCCTCGCTTGCAATCAGAACTTCAAGGTTAATCTTGATTTCCTCAATCTCTTCCTCGATTTTTGTTCTGCGTTCATCCGAGAACCGCTTTTTGACATCCTTCAGTTCCTTTTTAATGACAGATAATAACTTTTTCTCACTGCCGAGAATAGCGGTAAGCTCCTCTACTTTCTTGGCTAGCTCTTCTGCCTCGGCTTGAAGCGCAGTAATATCGGTATTCGTCAGGCGGTATAATTGCAAGGATACAATCGCTTCAGCCTGGACCTCGGTGAATTCAAATTTCTTAATTAAATTATCCTTGGCGTCACGTTTATCTTTTGACGCCCGGATCGTTGCGATTACCTGGTCAAGAATCGATAAAGCTTTTATAAGCCCTTCGACGATATGCTGACGGTCACGAGCTTTTTGAAGGTCATATTGCGAACGCTTTGTCACAACATCCTTCTGGTGGTCAATATAAGCATCAAGCAACTCGGCAAGCCCCATCAGTACAGGTCTTTTCTTGTTGATGGCTACCATATTGAAGTTATACGTAATCTGCAAATCGCTGTTCTTGTAGAGGTAGTTCAACACACCATTTGCATCCGCTTCTTTTTTCAGTTCGATTACAACACGTAGCCCTGTGCGGTCGGTCTCATCACGTACTTCTGCAATGCCTTCCACTTTACGGTCCAGTCGAAATTCATCAATACGTTTTACCAGAGTGGCTTTATTGATTTCATAGGGAACTTCTGTGATTGCAATTTGCTGCTTGCCGCCGCGGATGTCTTCAATTTCAGCTTTGCCGCGAACGATGATCTTACCTTTGCCGGTTTTATATGCTTTAGTCATACCCTCGATTCCCTGTATGATTCCTCCTGTCGGGAAATCCGGGCCTTTTATGACTTGCATCAGATCTTCCACAGTACATGCAGGGTTATCCATCCTCATGATGACCCCATCAATTACTTCCGCTAAGTTATGGGGAGGAATATCAGTCGCATAACCCGCTGATATTCCTGTTGAACCATTGACCAGCAAGTTAGGGAACATCGCAGGAAGCACCGTAGGCTCACTTGAGGTATCATCAAAATTCGGAATGAACTCGACTGTCCTTTTCTCGATATCCCTTAATAGTTCGCCGGCGATGGCCGACAATCTTGCTTCTGTATAACGCATCGCAGCCGGAGGGTCACCGTCGATGCTTCCGTTGTTCCCGTGCATCTCCACAAGATAGTTCCGCACTTTCCAATCCTGGCTCATACGGACCATGGCTTCATAAACAGAGGAATCACCGTGAGGGTGGTAGTTACCAATTACGTTACCGACTGTCTTTGCCGATTTACGGAAGCCTTTTTCACTTGTATTTCCTTCCACGTGCATAGCGTACAAAATCCTGCGTTGAACAGGCTTTAGTCCGTCCCTTGCGTCAGGGAGTGCACGTTCCTGGATTATATATTTACTATAGCGGCCGAAACGGTCGCCCAATACGTCTTCTAAAGGGAGGTCACGAAATTTTTCTACTGAACTCATTCGTCAGCAACCTCCTCTGCAACTGAGATATTTTCATTTTCAAGGATGTTCCCATCTTCCTCCAGGCCGAACGCCACATTTGATTCAATCCACTTTCTGCGTGGTTCTACCTTATCCCCCATAAGGGTCGTCACTCTTCGCTCCGCTCTTGCTGCATCATCAATACGCACTCGGATTAACGTTCTTGTCTCGGGATCCATTGTCGTTTCCCAAAGCTGGTCGGCATTCATTTCCCCAAGACCCTTATAACGCTGGATAATATAGCCTTTGCCGACCTTTTTCATCGCGTCCTTCAGCTCATCGTCGCTCCAGGCATATTCGATAATTTCTTTTTTACCCGTTCCCTTGCTGACCTTATATAAAGGCGGCAATGCAATGAATACCTTGCCAGCTTCAATTAACGGTTTCATATAACGGTAAAAGAATGTCAGTAACAGCACCTGGATATGGGCACCGTCGGTATCAGCATCCGTCATGATGACTATTTTGTCATAGTTGATGTCTTCTACATTGAAGTCTGAACCAACACCGGCACCAATCGCGTGGATGATCGTATTAATTTCTTCGTTTTTGAAAATGTCCTGCAGCTTTGCTTTTTCCGTGTTGATGACTTTACCGCGCAATGGCAGCACAGCCTGGAACTTCCTGTCACGCCCTTGTTTGGCAGAACCACCAGCGGAATCACCCTCTACCAGGTATAATTCATTTTTTGCAGGGTTCTTTGATTGTGCTGGAGTCAGTTTGCCAGACAGCACTGCATCTGATCTCTTTCTCTTCTTCCCGCTTCTTGCATCTTCGCGCGCTTTTCGGGCAGCTTCACGTGCCTGGTAAGCCTTGATGGACTTTCGGATCAGCAATGTACTGATATCAGGATTTTCCTCAAGGAAATATGACAGATGTTCTGAAACGACAGAATCAACCGCGGACCTGGCTTCACTTGTCCCCAGCTTTCCCTTTGTCTGGCCTTCAAATTGCAGCAGCTCTTCAGGGATTCGCACGGAGACGATGCCGGCCAATCCTTCCCGAATGTCAGCACCATCAAGGTTCTTGTCCTTCTCCTTGAGCAAACCAACCTTTCGGGCATATTCATTGAATACTCTCGTCATCGCTGTTTTGGCCCCAGCTTCATGTGTACCGCCATCTTTTGTCCGGACATTGTTGACGAATGAGAGCACATTCTCTGAGTACCCATCATTAAATTGGAAGGCAAACTCCACTTCTATGTTGCTGTACACACCTTCAAAGCTGACAACTGGATGCATCACATCTTTTTCTTCGTTCAAGTATTCAACAAATGCCTGGATTCCAGTCTCATAATGGAAAACATCTTTTACATCATTACGCTCATCGATTAAATCTATTTTCAATCCTTTTAATAAAAAGGCAGACTCTCTAAGACGTTCCGAGAGGGTATCATAGTTATAGGTTAGCGTAGAGAAAATTGCCGGGTCAGGTTTAAAGTGGATTATCGTTCCTGATTGGTTGGTTTTTCCGATCTTTTCGAGCGTAGTCACTGGTTTTCCGCCATTTTCAAAACGCTGTTCATAGACAAAACCATCACGTTTTATGGTTACAACCAGCCATTCTGATAATGCGTTTACAACGGAGGCACCTACACCATGAAGTCCGCCGCTCGTTTTATATCCGCCCTGACCAAACTTTCCCCCTGCGTGCAGGACAGTAAGGATCACCTCTGGAGTCGGTTTTCCAAGCTTGTGCATCCCCGTTGGCATGCCTCGGCCTTTATCCTGTACACTGATGGAATTATCTTTATGGATTTTGACAATGATTTGACTGCCGTAGCCGCCAAGTGCTTCGTCTACAGAGTTATCAACGATTTCAAATACGAGGTGATGAAGTCCCCGTGTATCCGTGCTGCCGATATACATACCCGGCCTTTTGCGAACCGCTTCTAGGCCTTCAAGTACCTGTATGGCATCATCATTATAATCAAAAGCTTGCTGATTTCTTGCCACAAACATACCCCTTTCGTTTCTTGCAAACAACATTGACGGTTTTTATGTATAGTGTCAATGAATTCGTTAAGTATTCGTCTTTTTTAAATAAGGCTGTTTTCGTATTGATAGTTGCTTTTCGTATAAAATGTCTACTCCAGCGTATTTAGGCTTCGAAACTGTGTTCTTTAAATGGATAACCTGTTTCTTTAGCTTGTGAAACAACACGTTAACGAAAAGAACCGTTGAAAAAGGACTAGGTTCTTATCTCCTTTTTCAGTATCAGAACAGTTGTTCTCTTAGTTATTTTACCATAAGAATGGCGTCTATGCTTAATTGTAGCGATTAATTGGGATTTGGCAAACGGAATTCAAGAATTAATTGGAATTTTGTCATAAAAAATCGGTTATTTGGGGACTAATGTGAAGCTTTCATGTCATTTTTTTGTTGTATATTCACTCCCATAGAGAAATAAATCTCCTTCACCCTTCCACAATTACCGGGCTTTTAAACTCCCAGAGATTTCCGCCGTTAATTTTTTCAGTAGTACTGCAACATAAGAACAAATACATTTTACGGAGGCCTTTTATTTATGAGAAGAACGAAGGTGTTTATTCTTGGGTTGTCATTCATCCTTCTTCTCGCCCTTACTGCCGGCGGGGTGTTCAGGAATGACGATTATCAAACAGGGCATGGAGCAAGAACCCATTCCTCGGGACAGCAAATTATGTTAACAGAGTCTATGGCAAAAGTTAATAACGTGAAGATGGGTGAGGAAGTCAAGAATCAACTCGACACACAAGAAGAAGTCACACTGATTTTTCATAACAAAAAGGATACAAGCCACTATTATGATCATGAAGCCACAGTTGATTTTGTTAACGAACCAAGTGTAGAGGAATTAGAAGAAATTACACGTGATATTAAAGGCTGGGTCATCAAGCATCTAAACTCAATATATATTTTCAGGTCAACGGTGATGGAAACGCCGGAAATGATCGAGTATTTTAACCAGAGAAAAAATATTGAATATGCTGAGCCCAACTTTATCTTGATGCAAAATGAAGTGATCGGTCCCAATGACCTGCTCTACCAGGAAAATTATCAATGGAATTTGCCAGTCATAGGTACTGAACAAGGATGGAAGGTAACCCGCGGAAATGAAGATATTGAAATAGCGATCGTCGATACAGGTGTTGATTTGGACCATCCCGATTTAAGGAACCGCCTTGTTAAAGGCTATAACGTGATTGATGAAAAATCCGAACCGGATGATGACAACGGGCATGGAACCCATGTAGCAGGAATAATTGCTTCAGAAACGAACAATAACGAAGGTGTGGCCGGCATGACATGGTTCAGTAAAATCATGCCCATAAAAGCGATGGGTGCAAAAGGCTATGGCACAACATTCGATATCGCTAAAGGGATTGTCTGGGCTGTCGACCATGGAGCGGATGTGATCAATCTTAGCCTTGGCAATTACCAGCCTTCAAAGGTTCTTGAAGAATCTGTACGTTATGCCTATAAGAAAAATGTAGTCATGGTTTCTGCAGCTGGCAATGATGGTTCAGACCAGCCGACCTATCCTTCTGCATATCCTGAAGTATTGAGTGTTTCTGCAGTTGATTATAATGGGAACAAAGCAAGCTTTTCAAACTACGGGGATTATATTGATATTGCTGCTCCAGGTGTTTATATTCCCAGCACTTATTTTAACAAGCAATATGCTGCCCTTTCCGGGACATCAATGGCTGCACCGCATGTCGCTGGCCTTGCTGCTTTAATTAAATCTGCCAACACCGACTTAAGCAGTTCTCAAGTGATTAGAATCATAAAGAATTCCGCGATCGATCTTGGGGAACAAGGGAAAGATAGTAACTATGGAAATGGCTTAATTGATGTGAATTCAGCACTGCAGGAAGCAGGCAGAGAACAACCAAGCCACAGCAAACGAGAGAAGTCATTGTTTGAATGGCTCAGATAATGATTAATCCATAAAACAACAAGCCGCCATTGATATTTGGCGGCTTGTTGCTGTCAGACCAGATTATATAGTTGTTCATCTACCTGTTGAAGAAGCGGACTAAGCCTTCCTTTAGAAAGGACATACAGCTCATGCATGGCCCGTGTGCAGGCGGTATATAACAATTTCCTTTCTTCAGTTCTTGTATAGGACGATGAATCGTAAATAATCACTGCGTCGAATTCAATCCCTTTTGCCAGGTATGTCGGTACAACATTGATACCATTTTCAAACGTCAATGTGCCTTTTTCGATCAATCTCGCGTCATACGCTTTTTTCACTTCCTCGAAAGCTGCTTTGCTCTCTCTGGCAGTTTTGCAAATAACCGCGATATTTTTATGTCCTGATTTCTGTAAATCGGAAATAATATCATTTACCTTTAGATTATGATCGCTGCCTTCAAGGCTTTGAACGATAACCGGCTTAGGTCCCGTACGATTGAAAGGCTCAATCATATCTCCTCCCTCGATCAATTGGCGGGTAAATTCAACAATTTGTTTCGTTGACCGGTATGTCTTCGTAAGCCTGTAAAGTTCCTTTTCCCCAAATTCAAGAGCTGATTCAGCAAGAATAGTGGGTGCGCCTGTTGGTCCCGAGTAAATCGCCTGGTTAATATCCCCTAACAAAGTCATCTTGCTGTATGGAAACATCATTTTTATATAGGCAAACTGGAAAGGTGTGTAATCCTGTGCTTCATCAATGAACACGTGGCGTATCGAAGTATTCGATTTCCTTCCTTCAATCAAGTCTTGAAGGTACAGAAAAGGAGTCGCGTCCTCATATGCTATATATCTGTTTTCTAAATTACTGATGGCTTGTTCACAAGAGACAGTCCAATTTTTAGGCATTGAGGCAGTTTTAAGCTGTCCATCCTTGAAGAAATTCTTGTATATGGCTCTGATATTAATGAATTTCAATCTTTTTACCGCATTGAACAAAGGCTTAAAACGTCTTTTGACTACCATTTCCGAGAGCCACTGCTGCTCACGGTCATAATCATGGAAGGTATCATCCGATCCTCCCTGTTTTTGCTGACTTTGTTTGAAGGCCTCCAAGTAATCTTCCTTTTCAAGGAATTGAATCTCTTTTTCCACCCATTCCTGGGACAATTCGGCTTTTGCTTTTTTCTTAAGTTCCTTTAGCAGCCATTCCTTAACAAGCTGAACTCTATTCGGAATTGAAATATTGCTGTCGAGTGAGCCATAGTAAGCCGCTATATCCTTCTTGGATATGATCGCCCGTTTATTTAACCCCAAACTCTTAAAAACAAGAGTCTCCCTGGAAAGTTTCCCGGCGTACTGATCCAATAATTCTTTAAATTCCAAACTTGCCTTAAAGCGAATGCTTTCTATCCTGTCAAAATAACTTTCATTTTTTTCTGCCTCAAGAAGGAATTCCATCTGCTCAAAAGGATCTTCAAGTTGATAATCCGAGCCAAAACGAGTTGAAAGATATTCCTGGAAGGTAGCTTGCTGCATATTTTCCTCGCCAAGCTCAGGCAATACCGTTGCAACATAGCTATTAAAAAGCGGATTTGGTGAGAATAACATAATATTTTCTGATGTAATGATATTCCTGTACTTATAAAGTAAATAAGCAACCCGCTGCATGGCTGCAGAAGTTTTGCCGCTCCCGGCCACACCCTGGACAACAACAAGGCTGCTTGAGTCATTGCGGATTATTTGGTTCTGTTCCTTCTGAATCGTTGCCACAATCGTTTTCATCTGGGTATCGGCATTGTTGCCCAGGACTTCCTGAAGCATTTCGTCACCAATTGTTACCCCGGTTTCAAACATTGCTTTGATTTTGCCGCCTTTAATAACGAACTGGCGTTTTAACTCCATTGATCCTTCAATGATATCTGTTTCTGTTTTATATTGTGCGGGACCGGGGGAGTAGTCGTAATAAAGACCCGAAATTGGCGCTCTCCAGTCATAAATCAGGAAGTTTTCTTCCTTTTCATCCATTAGGGTTGCAATGCCCAAGTATATCCTCTCAGCTTCTTTTTCCCCATCTTCTTTAAAATCGACTCTGCCGAAGTAAGGTGAAAACCTTAGGCGTGATAATGTTTGCAGCTGCTTGATCATTTGTGATTGTGTCCGCTCACGTTCTGATAAAAGAGCGGCCTGCTGTTTAATACTCGTGAAGGTTTCCGCTACATCATCAGCTTCATCGAAGTTAACCGTAACATCCTCCCAGAAGGTTTTTCTGATTTGAAGAGCATCTGAGCCTACATCACTTGAACTTTCATTCCATTTTTCTGCTTTTTTATCAATTTCCTGAATGATGGAATCGACACGTTCCTGTTCTATTCCTAAATCTTTAAGCTGCTTTTCTTCCACGAAAATCACTCCCAAACTCAAAGCTCTGCTCTTATACTTGACTACAACTTTAATTTGTGTTATTGTTATATTAGAATCTTTGTGCATGTAAAACCTTGTCTAATAACTGCCATCATTCATTTTACTATGTACATATCTTTATTACAAATATCTAAAACCTAAAACCTAAAACCACCTTAAGGGTGCTTTTTTATTTTTTACATAAGTTTTAATTATATTTATTCTATTACCAACCTTTTTAAACATGAAAACCGCGATGCTGATCTTGCAGCACGCGGTTTTCATGTTTATTTATTATTCGTTTATTTGCTTAGTTTGATTACGGATGCGATATTTGCTGCCATTCTTTCGACATATGTGTGTGCGTTTTTAAATGCGTCATCTAGAGAAATAACACCTGGTATTATGCTGAACACAGCGTCGATCCCATGCTCGTGGACTACCTCACTGTCCGAGGCTACATTTCCTGCGATGGCAATGACAGGTACATTATGTCGTTTCGCTGTCTTGGCAACGCCAATAGGAGTTTTCCCGAAAATTGTCTGTCCATCAATCTTGCCTTCACCAGTAATGACAAAATCAGCATCTAGTATGTGGGTTTCAAGATTGGCAGCATCAAGTACAATGTCAACTCCTCTTTTTAACTCGGCTGACAGGAATGCCATCAACCCGCCGCCAAGTCCCCCTGCTGCTCCGGCGCCTGAAACAGGTTCGATATCTTTGCCAAGGTCAGTACGGAGAATTTCAGCGAAATGGTGGAGGTTGTTGTCCAATACTTCAACCATCTCAGGTACTGCACCCTTTTGTGGTCCGAATATATGTGATGCGCCTCTCAAGCCTGTTAATGGATTATCTACGTCGCAGGCAACATCAATTTTTACTGTTTCCAGCCGTTTATCTATTCCATCCATGTTGACTGAAGCAAGAGAATCTAAAGCTCCTCCACCTTCGCCAATTTCTCTTCCATCTGAATCCAGAAGCATGATCCCAAGGGCTCTTGCCATGCCGGCACCTCCATCATTAGTGGCACTCCCGCCAATCCCAATGATGATATGTTCAACACCATAATCCAAAGCCGCAGCAATCAATTCGCCTGTTCCCCGAGTGGTAGTAACCAGCGGGTTTCGTTCTCCGGGAGGTACAAGATGGAGTCCTGAGGCCGCGGCCATCTCTATGACCGCGGTCTTTTCGTCGCCGGATATACCAAAAAATGCATCAACTGGAGTACCGAGTGGTCCAGTTACTGTTTTCGTGATTATTTTCCCGCCTGTGGCGTCAACAAGGGATTGAACAGTTCCTTCGCCTCCGTCTGCCATGGGTACTTTTACGAAATTTGCCTCAGGAAGAATTTTTTTCATTCCATTTTCGATCGCTGTAGCTACTTCAAGCGCTGTAAGGCTCTCTTTAAAAGAATCTGGTGCAATCACAATTTTCATGCTCGTTTCTCCTCTCATCATATACGGAGTATCAATACACTTGATATGAAAGGTCTGGACTTCTTTGAAAATCCAGACCCTTTTTATTTATCCGAAAAACTTGAAGATACCAAAGATTAATGTCGATACGATCGCAAGAGTTAAACCGACTGCTGTTTCGTAAGGAATCAATTTTAGACGCTCTTTAATCTCCATGTTGACACTTCCGCCTGTTGCGTGGAAAAAGCTTCCGTGTGGCAGGTGGTCAAGTACGGTGGCACCAGCGTGAACCATGGCAGCACCGGCTAATGCAGTAACACCCATTTCCAAAATGGTTGTTCCGAATACCTGGGAAGCAACTGCTGTTCCCGCAGTTGTCGAAGCAGTAGCAGCGGACATGAAAATACCCGATACTGGTGCCAGGACGAATGCTGGAAGACCAAGTGCATCCAGGCTGTTAATCAAAACGTCCTTTAACCCTGAATTAGCGATAATTCCCGCTAGTGTACCTGTACCAAGGAGCATAATAGCCACACCTGACATTTTACCGAGACCTGCAACCGCATAGTCATTGATATGCCTGATTCGTCCCATAGCAAGTGCTCCCGCGATCCCCCCTGCTGGCAGGGCGATCATAGGATCGATGTTAATATCAAACAAAGGTCTTAGTGCAAGCAGAATGATTGTTACTAATGGTGCGACAATTGCTGGGACTACTGCCGGAAGTTTCCCTTTAACTGTTGTTTCACTTTCTTGAGCTGTAACGATAGAACCTTTATTGACTAGCTTCTTTGCTAAAATATACGTAACGGTCAATCCGAAAACAGCTGGTATGATTCCAGCAGCCATTACAGAAGTCAATGGGATTTGGAACGCATCCGCTGCAGCTATTGCATTCGGATTCGGTGACATAATATTACCAGCCTTACCGCCGCCAATCATCGCAAGCAGGATAGCTGTTTTAGAAATACCTGCTTTATTGGCAATTGCCAATGCGATTGGCGCAACAGTGATAACCGCAACATCAACGAATACCCCAACAGTAGTCAAAATCATTGTCGCGATGGCCAGTGCAAGCAACGCTCGTGTTTCCCCGACCTTCTTAACAATTGTTTCAGCGATTACGGCAGCAGCACCTGATTCAATCAGGACGCCTGCAAGCACACCGGCAGCCAGGATTCTTAATACTGCAGGTATGATCCCCTTCGCCCCTTCCATCATCAACGCAACAGTGTTCGTGACATCAACTCCGCCTACAAGACCACCAATCAAAGCACCGGCAATCATTCCATATGCTGGTGAAACTTTCTTTAAAATAAGGAAAATAGCTACTACTAGTGCTACAATAGCGCCGAAAGCGCTTACTTGAATATCCACGGTGATTCCTCCCCAAACTTTTTTGTAACCCAATTGTAAGCGCTATCTATTCTTATTGCATTAGTCAAACCATCAAAAAAAGACCTGTAATAGAACAGATCTTTTGTGCAATTGCACAATTCATTCCAGCTCATTAGTAAGAAACGACAAATACAGATGAAGCAGGTCAGTCGTTTTGCGTGGATCCTTTCCTGTTATTTCTGTGATTTTATCAAGGCGGTATCGAAGCGTGTTCCTGTGAACAAATAGTTTCTGTGAAGCCTTATTCATGTCGCTGTTTGTTTCGATCAGTGCTCTTAAAGATTCAGTCAGCTCACCCTTTACATCCTTTTCTTTCAAATTTTTATAGAATGGCTGCAACCCTTCCGCCAGCCCTTTTTTAGCAGCACTTAAAAGAAATACAGGGAGGTAATAATCTTCATACAAGTAAATGTCATGCTGGGGGGTCAATTTCAACCCTGAATTCAGTGTGAGGACCGCCTGCCTGTAGGACTCTGTGAACCCTGACAATCCTTCATGGTATTGACCAACCCCGATTTTCACTTGAATATTATCATTCTTTCTTAAACCATTAAGCCATGCTTCTGTTATTTTTTTAATGAAATGATCTATGTCGTCACGAGGAACCACTTTTAAAACAACGATCCTGTCATGCTGCATCAGTAATAAATCATCTTTCTTCAGCCGGCTTTTTAAGTAGCCAAATGTTTTCTTTCTGTCAGGAGTCATGATGACGATTGCTGTCCTGGCTAATTCAAGATCAATACCCAGGCGCATAGCTCTTTCAAGGAAAAGCGAGTCATGCTTGCCTTCAGAATGGATGATTTGGCTGACGAGCTCCTCCTTCAGCCTTTCATCCCATTGGATTTCATTTATCAAAACCGCTTGCTGAAGGCTTAGCTCAGCAGCCATGCGAACGAGTTCACCGAAACTCCTTATTTCATCCGGGGAACCAGTTATACCAATAACACCCATGATTTTGCCATCGAAAAAGATGGGCAGGTTTATTCCAGGCCGTACTCCATGGAGCTTTATTGCCTCCTCTTCGGTTATTTCAAAACCCGTGCCTTGTTTGATTACAATGACCGCGCCCTCATGGACATCATCTATTCGTTTTGGGTCGCCTGATCCTATGATCACGCCCCGGTTATCCATTATATTGATATTCTTTCCGATGATCCCCATCGTCCTGTCTACAATTTCTTGAGCCAGCTCTTTGTTTAAAAACTCCATATCAAAATCCCTGCCTTGCAATAACTATACTGTCTTTTATTATGGCTGATAATTTGCCGAAACAAAAGGAAAGCGTGAGAACATAAGTCCTCACGCGCATATTATTTCGTTAAAGCATGTTCTACCTTGATGCATCTGTCCATGATCACGGTATACCCTTTTTCTTTTAGGAAATTATAGGCCTCCTCGTCTTCAAGACCGAGCTGCGCCCAGTATACATCCGCATCGATTTCGGCAAATTCTTTCGCAACCTCCATCAAGTATTCTGAACGGCGGAACACATTGACAATATCCACGTGCCCTTCGATTTCTTTTAGCGTTTTAACAGCTTTAACTCCAAGAACCTCATCAACAGTAGGATTGACAGGGATGATTTCATAGCCTGCTGCCTGCATTGCCTGTGATACCATATAGGAAGTCCGCTGCGGATTATCGCTCAATCCGACAACTGCAATCCTTTTTGCCTTCTTAAGGATTTGGCCTATTTCTTCACGGCTTGGATTTTTAATTGCCATATTATATCACTCCTAAGGATTAATTTGATCCTACCCTTTATTTTATCGTACTATTCTTCAGTCTCAAATCAACTTGCCTAACAATCCTTAAATCTCTCCATTCTCTTTTTTTGCTGAAGTGTGAATTGATCTACGGCTACAGCAATCAGCGTGCCAAGGATTAGACCATTATTGAGGATTGAAACTAGGACAGGCGGGATATTGCGAAAAGCCTCGCCCGGAATGAACATTGCCCCTACACCGGCCAGGAGGGAGGTTCCAATAACGACCCGAATCCTTTTTTTATCGTTCTCACGATCAAATTCCGAGAATGCAATCCCGGTCATATTTACGAATATAACAAAAGTAACGGAGTAACCTACAGGTGCAGGGAGTGCCGCAAACACAGACATTACATGTGGCAGCATACTTGCAAGGACGATCAACAAAGAACTGATGATAAAAGGCAGGACCCTTGTGATACCAGTAGTTGAAATAAATCCTGCTGCGCCAGAGATTGGAACAGAGCCAATCGCCGAGAACACCCCTCCAAGCAGTTGATTGATTCCGGCTGTAAAACCACTGGCACGATAGCGGAAATCCTTAATATCTGCCCCCATGTCCTTTAAAACTTGTCCAGTAACCCTTATGCTAGCTAACATATTGGTGATTAACAGGAACGTTATAAAAATAGAAGTCACAATTAAACCTGAATCAAAAACAGGCCTCCCGAATGCAAAAACTTCCGGAAGTGCGATCTTTGCTCCATCGTATCGTTCGTATGCTTTTCCCAGGTCAAAAATTTCAAATAGCGCCCAGCCAGCGGCCAGGCTGATTAAAATGGCATACTGGCTGACCCACTTAATATGATGCCTTGTCAGATAAAAAGTGATCCCAACCATAGTAAAGCTGAAGAACGCAATTGGGAGGCTGACTTCGCTTTGTCCTCCGCCAAGACCAGCCATTCCATTCAGGAAGGATCCGCTGAGCTGAATGACAAGCAATAGTAAGTATATTCCGCTGACTACAGGTGTGAATAACACAGCCAGTCTATCGATAAGTTTGAATAAACTTAACAGGAAGAATACAAAACCGCTGATGATCATGGCTCCTTCTAAAGCCTGCAGCGTTTCAATGCTGGAGGAAAACAGTGTCGTACTCAATCCTGCATATATAGTAAAAACACCCCACCATAGTCCGGCCGGCCCCTCATTAATTGGCATACGATGCCCGAACAGGGCCTGCAGCAGACTCGAAATGCCCAAAACAAACATTGTCCTTTGAACGAGCCCTGTCGTCTCTAAATCATTCAATTGGAATAAATCGGCGATCGCAATCGGTGCAACGATTGAACCAGCAATGATAAACGCCATCCACTGTATGGCTGATAATATAGTCTTCATCTAAAATCTCCATCTTCTTGGCGTAATAAGTTATAGTGCAGATATTCTGATATTGCGCTCAGGTTTTTATCCTAATTCTATAAATGCAGTCCATTTTCCTTCGCCTTAATAATATCGTACTTAAGGATAATGTAAATGAGAATGAATATTTTAGACCATAAAAAAGGACATCCACGTAGGATGCCCTTTATGTTAATAGCTTGTAAACCATAATATTCTTTGAATCCAATAGATTACATATTTAAATGGCGTCATCTTGTCCTTATTTTCTTCATAATCCAGTGTATATTTTACCCGGTCATTATTCCAGATTCTGTTGAAATACTGGTCAACATCTTTGATGACTTGAGTATCAGGTCCCGCCGCTATCTTGATGTTGGTTTCAAGGTTTAAATCATCGAGATTCCTTCTTGTAAAGTTGGCGGACCCTCCCAGTATTACGCTGTTATTTCCCCGGTCAAAATAAATCATTTTTGTATGATATTGCTCCTGGCCAGCATTGTACCACTTAATCTTGATATTTTCGCTGCCAAATTCCATTATTTCTTCTGATACCGGAATGTTGGGCAATCCTGATTTCTGGTTGCCAAATGCATTGGTATTAGGATCAAGTATAATATTGATTTTCGCTCCCCGATCTGCGGCCTTGTCAATCTCGTCGATGACTTTCCTTTCGGCAAGGTAGAACATGCCTATCCAAATATGATCGCCTTTCCCCGTATTTTTCAACTCGTTCAGGAGATGCTTGAGGATTTTCCCTTCTGTTAAAATCTGGACCTTAATATCCCCTTTTTCTTTTACAGGTGTGTAATCAGGGAGGTCGCCGCCGCCTGAGAAGTCGATTACTGCCTGCTCAGACTCCAAAATGTCTCCTATTATATTTCCGCTCGTTTCAAAGGCAATATTGGAGTGGAAGCCACTTGCATCATGCGGGTTCGCGGATGCCACGATTGCTGTCTTTTCAGTGACGAATACTTTCCTGTGATTAGCCTTCAGGTTCAGCAGTTCAAGATAGGAGCGAAGTGTTACATCAGGTGCATTCTTTGCCATCGGATTCGGAATCCAGCCTTCCCCCGATTGTCCAAACCACTGGAGAAAAACCCGCCAAAAAGCAGTATACAATGGATTGGAATCTCTCAATGGATCCAGATTGGTGAAAATAACTTTTATGTCATTTTCCCGAAGTTCCTTTAAAATACCGGATTTATGGGATCCATACGTCAAATTAATTTCATCCGTGATGAAAACAATCTTAAGGTTTTTATGCTTTTTCTTCTGGGCTATAAGTTTATCACTGATCGATTCGCTTATCTCCGGATAGCCCATGTCCTCCTTGTAATAGCCATTGAATAAAAACATATCCAGGACGATGAATTCTTCTGCTTCTCCAATCCTTTTGATGATCGTATCGAATATTTCATGCTCGTACTTTTTTTCACCGTCCATCCCCTTGTAGGTTAAATCAGATAAAAACCGGACATCCTTGACGCGGTGGACTTCCCCTTCATAGGATAAGCCTTCGGGGAGTTCCTTATTTATTTGGTAGACAGCGGTAATCCCAAGTATTAATGCTAGGATGATTAGGAACAATAATGGTTTCCTATTAGCTGAATTTTTCCCGATCCTCATTTAGAAGGGCTCCTTAATATCGTTGATATACTTACTTATTCACTTATTCAGCAAGTTATAAACTTAGCCAGCAAGAACTTCAGCCATTCATGAACAAAACAGTTTTTGTTCAAGAATTGCATGGAGTTTTTAAGAGAACATGGTAAAATAAAAGAACCTTAAAATCTTAAAAGGAGAAAATTTCATGGCATTAAACGCAATCATCATTATTCTAGCTTACTTGCTGGGATCAATACCCTCTGGTCTCATTATCGGAAAAGTGTTCTATGGGAAAGACATCCGTGAACATGGGAGCGGGAATTTAGGCGGTACAAATACATTCCGGACGCTGGGAGTTAAAGCAGGTTTAGTCGTAAGTATAGCTGATGTCTTGAAAGGGACTCTTGCAGCTAGTCTGCCTTTGCTGCTGAATGCTGATCTCCATATGCTTTTAGTAGGGGTTTTTGCTGTAATCGGCCATATGTACCCTGTTTTCGCTGGATTCCGTGGAGGTAAAGCGGTCGCTACTTCCGGAGGTGTTTTACTGGCGTATATACCGGTATTGTTCTTATTCATGCTCATTATCTTTTTCATCAGCTTGTACATAACAAAGTATGTTTCCCTATCATCGATTCTAACCGGTATAGCCGCGTTCATTTACTCGCTGTTTACCCAGGATCTCCCTTTGATCATAGTAGTCGCTGTCCTGGCCAGCTTCGTCATTTACAGGCATCGCGCTAATCTTGAAAGAATCCGCAACAAAACAGAGCCGAAAATAAAGTGGCTTTAAAACTTAAGAGAATAAAAATACAGGCCGGCATACCCATATAAACAGGTTTGCCGGCTTTTTATTTTCGGACGATTCCAAAGGCCTTCAATGCCTGTCCAAGATTGTTATACATTTTGACATTATCAAAATTGATGCCAAGAGTAACCACTGAATGAGCCAGTTCTGGCCTCATTCCGGTCAGGTTCACGTCAACTCCTGTCAGTTTAAGACTGTCAATGATTTTAAATAATTCCTGGGCAACCATTGTATCAACAATGAATACGCCTGAAAGATCCATGATCAGGCAGTCAACTTCCTTATTATTCGTTTCCCGAAGGGTGTACTCCATCAGGATCCTTGCTCTGTGTGTATCTATATCACCAATGATCGGCAGGACAGCTACCCCGTCAACAATAGAAATGACTGGTGTGCTCAGTTCATCAATAACTTCTTGCTGTGCCCGAAGCCGCTTATTGGCCTGTCCAGTATAAGAATTAGTGAAAATGATAATCAGGCCGTCAATGAACTCATTTATAAGATTACACACTCTTAAACTTTGGCCTGCACTAAGATTTTTATTATTATCGGCCATTATCGAGAGTTCCTCCCACAATGCACCGCGAATACCATTAAAATGCTGAATGGATTGACTGAGAGAGAGTCCGAAACGCACTTTATCTTCACTCACCCTCTTACCCCAATCCTTGATTTTTTCATCGTCTGATTCTCCGATTAAATGACTTTCAAGCAAATGGATTAATTCTCTTACTTGTTCTTTATAAAAACTAAGTTTAGTTTGGCTGGTTAATTTAATGAATGCTTCAGGCTGATTATCATCAATTGAATCCAATATATTGATCAGAATTTTTTCTTCTCTATCAATTAGAAATTCTCTAAATAACTGAATGGCTTTATCCATCTAATAGCTCCTTTTGAACGGTAAGTTCTGTATAAAATATTTTTTGTTCTTTATAACAAATAAAGTGTTTTTGCTGGTATAATTTAAATGATTATGTCATATACATTCGAAAGAAATCGAATTTAGACTGCCAAGTTTAAAGGATGTGAATTCCTGATGAAATTACCCGAAACTATAATGCTTCAAACTAATCAAGTTCAACCTACACTGGAAAAAGAGGTGAACGAAATCCAAGTAATAGCATGCTCTAAACCCTTTCATTTCAGCACGGAGATGGATATGCATCAACCACTATCCCAAGCTGGCCCAACAAGCAAAAAATCTTTCTTGATTCATAAACTCGCTATATCGAAGGATGATTTGATAATGAATGATTTAGATCAAAAAAAAGCAGATCTCCAAAGCAAAAGTTTAAAACTTGAACAGGAAATTGTTGAAAAAGAGCAGACTTTAATGATCCTTCAAAAAGCCATTCAAACTGCCACAGGAGAATATCAAGCTGTTTCAGCAAGCCATTTAGCAGCCGGCTTAGCCCATGAAATAAGAAACCCACTGACAACGCTCAAGGGTTTTATCCAGTTGCTGAAGCCGGAACTTCAGGCTGTTGGCAAGCAGGAGTTCGTAGACGTAGCTCTTGATGAAATTAACCGTGCTAACAGCTTACTTACTGATTTTCTTTCTGTTTTAAAACCTGGCTCTTCTGAGAAAGAGAAGCTGTCTATGAACGAGTTGGCAGCAAGTATGATCAAGCTATTCTCAAGCGAGGCAATTCTGAAAGATATCGAAATCAGTGGTGAATTTCCTGGTGAAGAGTTGTATGTATTTGTAGATAAAAATGCGCTTAAACAGGTGCTGGTCAATTTGTTAAAAAATGCAATCGAGGCTGTTGAAGGAAATCATCATACAAAGGCTTCTATAAAATTAGTTGTAAGTAAGGATAGGGATTCAGTTGCCGTAAGTGTCATCGATAACGGCGGCGGGATTGATGAATGCACCCTAAAGAAGATTTTCTCTCCATTTTACACTACAAAAACAGGAGGCACAGGGATGGGATTGGCAATCTGCAAGCAAATAATCGAAAACCATGGGGGCGAATTGAGTGTTACCACTCAACCCTTTAAAACGATATTTAAATTTTCGCTTCCTGCTGGTTAATGTGGAGGTCATTCGATTATTCGAAAAATTGTCATATTGAAAATCGTTCATCTCTTCCTTTGACTGGTAAAATGTAGGTAAGAATAAGGGAAAGAAGGCGGATTGTAATGGAAGAAGTTATTAAGCAGGCTGAAAGTTTTGTGTTTACAACCACAACCGCTGATGTCACGTCGCCTGATGATTTTATTGTAGAAATTCTCACTGAAAATCCTGACAATGAAAAAAATGATCCTTCTGCGGTCAAGATAAAGAATATGGATGAACTATTGGATTTCCTGGAGAAAATGGAATGGTAATATGATTCACTAAGTTTCTTACTGATTATTGGATTTCCTAATTTGAAAATAGACTAGAAATTCCCCTCACAAAATTAGTTATTAGAAAAATGCGATTCCCGAAGAACCGCATTTTTTTTGCATTACTGCTTACACTTTTAGCAGTTTGAACTTTCCCGTGCCAAAAACATCTTTTACATAATCCAGTTTTGTATCAGTGAAATAAACTGAATCACCTTCATGAATCAGGATAGAAACCTCTTCAAATGTAAAAATCTGATCATTTCTTAATGGCTGCTCTTCCAGAGCGACCCGAAGCTGAGGTCCTCCTCAGCCGATTCCCATCGTCAGTCGGACATATAGCTTTTCCCCATCCTTGCTCTCTTTCCGTATTGCCTGACGCAAAATTTTAGATGCACTTTCTGTTATTTTGAACAAGTCCTCTCCCCCTTTTTTAGTCACTTTCTTCCATATCCTTTTTTAAAAAAAGATTATCGAATTTTGACAAAATAGTGAATATCATACTGAAAATTATACATTTAACACCATTCTTATAATATATTATCCTTAGAGGCGAAAAAATAAAAATGCCTCATTCTAATCTGGGGAGATTACCATGAGAAAAAAGAAGAAAAAACCTTATGGACTGGCCTTGTTTACTGGCTTAGGTGTTTTGGCATCTGTATTAACATTCCAGATGTACCATGAAGCCGAGGCAAAGGCACCAAGTATTAAAATGAAATCTCAAAAATCCCATCTTGAAAGAAGCTTTGATGTTAGCGGCAAGAGTTTTGTAGAAACAGTAAAGATTGGAGCAATCGGGGACATCCTGATCCACGATACAGTTTATGAAGATGCCTTTGTGAATCCAGGGTATGATTTCAAACCAATGCTCAGTAATGTCAAAGAATACTTGATAGAACCGGATCTTTTGCTGGCGAATCAGGAAACACTTCTTGGCGGTGAAGAAATCGGCTTATCAAGCTACCCTAGTTTCAATAGCCCGGTTGAAGTTGGAGAGGCATTGATCGATGCAGGGGTGGATATTGTATCGAATGCAAATAATCATTCCCTTGATAAATCTGAAAAGGGTGTTCTTGCATCCATAAAGAATTTGGAAGCGACCGGTCTTCCTTATGTTGGTTCGTATAAGGACGATGCAGACAAGCAAGAATTGCGGATCCTAAATAGAAATGGGATAAATGTTTCATATTTGTCATACACCTATGGAACAAATGGCATCCCCGTCCCTTTTGGAAAGAACCACCTAGTAAACCTGATTGACCGAGAAGCAATGAAAGCGGAGATTCACCGCGCCCGAACAGAATCAGACATTGTCGTTATGAGTATCCATTGGGGAAATGAATACCAGCGTTTCCCTACCATTGATCAAAAAGAGCTTGCCCAGTTTCTCATCAATGAAGGTGTTGACATCATCTTTGGTCATCATCCTCATGTTCTTCAGCCTATGGAATGGCTGATGGCGACGGACGGCAGAAAGGCATTGGTCTTCTACTCTCTGGGAAATTTCCTGTCAGGTCAAATGTGGGACTATAAAGATATCGGCGGTCTCGCTACTGTTGAAATAATAAAAACCATTACACCCGATGGCAATAAAGTCGTATTGCAAAACCCTGATTTCCTTCCAACCTTTGTTTCGAGCAGCAGGCAAAGTAATTACCGAGTTGTTCCATTGCAACAAGCCGGTCAATACGGCCTTGCTGAAGCTGAAAATAAATACAATGAGATCATGCATCATATGACTCAATTAATAAAAGAATAAATGTGAGAAAGCCCGGTCCATGAAGACCGGGCATTGCTTATGTTATAATCGTTCTATCTGGTATGGAAGGAGAACAATATGAAAATTACAATTAATGATGATGCAGCAGCATGGTATGAAAATGAAATGGACCTTTCATCCGGAAGCTATTTGCGATTTTTTGTCCGGTACGGCGGTTTCAGTTCAATCCAGAAAGGTTTTTCATTAGGTGTCTCCAAGGAAGAACCGGATCACATTGGTGTTAAAACAGAAAAAAATGGGATCACCTATTATATTGAAGAAAAAGATATTTGGTATTTTGATGGCCATGATATGATCGTGGAACTCCACCCGGTTGGCCATGAACCTGACTTTAAATTTGAAAAGAAATAAGGCAGACGCGAAAGCGCCTGCCTTATTTTTCACCTTTTATGAGGGGGCTTTCAATACCCTCCTGTTTTAAAATTTCAGCCTGCTTCGTTCCTAAAAGATCGAAATGAGGGTAATTGGCCTTCCTTTTGTCAATCCACTCTGGCCGCAAACCATACTTTCTCCCCCACTCAGCTAACCTTTCAAGATCCCTGCATCCCACCTTCGTAACCGTTGAACAGTCCGGGAAGCGGTCATCCAGCCAATAGTGCGTGAGGAAAGCGAGTTCTCCTCTGTCTATTTTCGCTTTCCATTCATCCAGTTCAGGGCGTTTAATCCCGAAAGCCAATCAGACCTGCTCCTTTTCAGCTTCCGGCTTTCTCATGGCCTGTAAATAAGCTGCATGCCAGTCAGGATAGCTCCTTTTCAAAGAAATCGGACGGAAGCTGTCTTTTTTAACACAGACATGTTTTGAGCTTCCAGTCAAAGCAAGCTCCCCTTCCCCATCGAAGATTTCATATTTATAGACAGAGCGGATTCCATCATACTCATCCACCCAGGTCTTAATTGTAGCTGTATCTCCATATCTCAATGGTTTTTTATAGGAAGCCTGTATATCAAGTACAGGTGAAATGATTCCATCCTTCTCCATCTCTGCATAATTAAAGCCAAGCTCTTTGATCAACTGTGTTCTGCCCAGCTCCATCCACACCAGATAATTAGCGTGATATACGACCCCCATCTGGTCTGTTTCCGCGTATCGAACCTCAATCTCCCTTGTAGAAATTATCATTGGTATTCCCCTTTATTTTTCAAGGATTTTCATCCTAAAAGTTTTTTTAAAGCCGCTTCAAAATCCTGTTTTTCCAGGTATAGAACATCCTCATCCAAATCGTCTAAATGGTCGTAGTCAATCAACCGAAATGCCTGGGATTGAATCGCTTCATCCACTAAGTTTGTGGCGAATCGCCCATTCCCTTTTATTTCTGTTTCTGAAAGTTGCTCAGTCAAAAACGCTTCAGCTTCGGTCCCCATTCTATATTGATACTTGCCAGCGTAGTTTCTGATGATGAGCAGCAAATCACCCACACTATAGTCAGGAAAGTGGAAAAACTTCTTGAACCGTGATCTTAGGCCAGGATTGCTTTCCAGCAGCATATCCATTTCAGCAGGATAGCCTGCAAGAATCACGACTAGATTTTCATTATGTCTTGTCATTTCATCGACAAGAGTATCAATCACTTCCTTGCCAAAATCACCCGAGCTTTGTCCAAGAAGAGCGTATGCCTCATCAATAAATAATACTCCTCCGAGCGCCTCACGGATTTTATTCTTTGTTTTGATGGCTGTCTGTCCAACGTAACCAGCGACAAAATCCGCCCGGCTGCTGACAATTAAGTGCCCCCTCTTCAACATGCCGCATTCCTTTAAAAGTTCAGCGTAAATCTTGGCTACGGTCGTTTTTCCTGTTCCAGGATTCCCGGTGAATACAGAGTGGAGCTGGATCGGCACAGCAGGCAGTCCTTTTTCCTTTCGCAGCTGCTGCATCCTCACGAAGGAGATCAGGGAGGTAACCTCTGTTTTTACAGTGTCCAATCCTACGAGTGCATTCAGTTTGTCGAGTGGTTTTTCAGCTGAAATATTTGCTGTAGATTCAAAATCCTCTTTTTCCAATAAGGTATAGGTCGAAAAGTCATGTTCTTCACTTTGCTTTGATCCCTTTTTAAAAATCGCTTCCAAAACAAGGTTGCGTACCGTCCTGGCATTTCCAAAGGTGTCATCGACTCTTTCCTTTTCGATACGATCCGTTAGTTCGAGCTTTGCGGTTTCTGTCATGGCATAATCGTTATCCTGTGCAGCTTGCTCAGCGATTTGTAATAGCTCACTATTCGAATAATCAGGTAGATGAATTAAATTTGATTGAGGGAACCGTGATCTTAAACCTGGATTCGCATCAAGAAATTGTCTCATCTCTTCTGGGTACCCAGCAAGAATCACGGCGAATTTGCCGCCATACTCTTTCCCGGTCATTAAGGAAACGAGAGTATCAATAGCAGTTTGGCCATAATCATTTCCAGTCTGGCCTTCCCGCTTTAGACTGTAAGCCTCATCAATAAATAGCACTCCACCCAGAGCTTGCTCGACGACCTTTCTGACATTTTCTTCTGTTTGACCAACATAAGCCCCTACAAGCTGGGAACGATCCGCCTCAATTATTTCTTCCCGCGGCAGTACTCCCAGCTGGTGATAAATTTTGGCAAGCAATCGTGCTAATGAAGTTTTCCCTGTTCCTGGATTCCCGGTCAGCACCATATTCAAGCTTTGATCATCCTTCGTTTGCAGACCAAGCTCTTTCCTTTTTTTCTGATATTTCAAGAATCGGTAAAAATCATTCACTCTCTCCTTGACCGATTCAAGTCCTATCATTTTGTTAAGTTCGGCCAAAGGATCAATTTCAGATCGTTTTTGGCTTTCCGATTCCTCAGCAAATTCTTCTTCCCAGTTTAGCTTGATTCCTTCCAGGGTTTGAAGTCTTTTCTGCATTTCTTCATAATGGACAGCTGTGTGAAACACTCCGGTAACCGACTCTTCATATAGCTCTGTTGCTTTCAAGAGGGCTGCAGTCTCTTCTACAGCCTGCTCCAGCAAATTGGTCAGCCTTTTGAATTTAGCCTCAGCTTCAGAGCCTGCTTCAAGCTGCTGGGCTTGAAGGTCATCCAGCTCTTCTTCAGCATGTGACAGGAATTGCTGTGAAATATTTATGTACTGCTCTGCTGTTTTCTTTTTTAATGCCCGATTATCAGTTTCCCTGATCCGAGGATAAACTAGCTGGTCAAATAGATCCCCTTTATTTTTCCATTGATTTCTCGCCAGCAGGGATTTTGCCTTCTTGTTTGCTGTATCGTGTTCAATCGCAGTCCTTAACCACTCAAGGACGAGAGAATCATACCCGTTTCGCTGGGCTCTCGATTGTGCAGCCAGAGTCAGGGTTTGAGACAGCTGCTTACGGTCTTCCGTTTTTGACAGTTTCCTGATTGCGGTGATCAAGCTGGCTTCATCCTGAATAAAACCTTTTGTATTTATCTCCTCTTCCCACAGCTTAATCTGTTCATCCATGGGAATTTGCTTTTTTTGTCGATCCATCTAAATCACTTCTTTATCTAAAGAGTTTTCGTTGTTTAGTTTACATTCCGTATATTATCACATTTTCAACCAAACGGAAAAAGACCCGCCTGTTGACGGGTCCTTTGGGTTTACTGCTGGTTATGCGCTTCATCCTTAATTTCAGCCCTGAAGGCATCAATACTTTCTCTGCGGCGCTCATTCTTTGCCTTGATTCTTTGCTGGTCTTCAGGACTCGAGTTGACCATTGCAGCTTCCGCATCTTCCATGTTTTCAATCGTATGATGGATCATAGACTGCAGCTTTTCTACGTTATCGCTTCGATCATCTGGCTTTGGTGTATTGTTTGCCATGATAAAGTACCTCCTTCTGAAAAGTACATCAATAGTATGCAACTAGCCATATCAATTATTAGCGGAAAACAGTGGATATCTTTTGTTGGCAAAATAAAGGCCCGCCAAGTAATTGGCAGGCATATTCACCCAGTTATTCACCTTTAGTTTGTATTACCTGGGCATGTTCACCCGATTTATCATTCATTTTCTTCCCTTTATTGCCACTGAAACCACGCGGCTGTGTGCCGAGGTGGCTTGGAACATAATGCTTACTGTCCCTTTTAGGATTGCTCATGTATATCCCTCCTCTAGAATAAGTTTCTCCTAAAGAAGAGGTTTTCATAAATGGTAATGTATGATATTTACTCAGCTTTTCCCAAGTGTTTTTGCTCCAATTTAGCCTCGATCTTCTCGAGTGCATCACGGTCATTTAGAAGTTGGCGTTTATTTTCCATAACAAGCTCTTGAAAAGAACGCTTTCTAGGTTTTCTCATCGTGTTCACCATCCTTTGTCATCATTGTAACAGTTATTATGTCCGGAAACGGTTGCAATTATTACAACTTTTTGAAAATTTAATCGTATTTTATTCATACCCGCTAATTTCGTGTATTGCCCATGCAATTTTTACCATAAAAAAACACCAGTAGATTGTACTGGTGTTACTTCGTGAGTTCCTGCATTTGAGCGTATGTCATCGAACCGATGTGTTTTTTTAAAATCAATCCCTGCTCATCGATTATAAATGTTGTGGGAATCGATATGATCGAGTATGTTTGCTGTGTTGATCCATCTTGATCAAGCAGTATAGGGAAGGTTAAATTATTATCTTTCACAAATGATTTTACATTATTCTGGGGATCCAGATTTACGGCCAGTATTTCAACATCCTTCGACTTTTCTTTGTAAAATTGCTCCATCGCCGGCATTTCTTCTTTACAGGGCGGACACCAAGTAGCCCAAAAGTTCAGCATCACCTTTTTACCTCTGTAGTCCTTCAAGCTTACCTCTTCACCGGCGAGGTTTTTCAATTTGAAATTAGGAGCTGCCATACCCGCCCCAATTCCTGTAGTTGCTTTTGATGCTTCAATTGCTTGTGGTTCCTCGATTGTATAAAACTGCTGGAAAATGGCAACCAAAACCAGTCCAGCAAGAATCCCAGCCACAATCGCTTTTTTGACCATAGGAAAAACCTCCTTGGGTTAATTTACAAGTAGGATATCCCAAGTATACAAAGATAATGAAAGTGGAAAAGTGAGAAAATTTGAGGATTATGTGAATTTTATAAAGAAGTTGTTACTGGGGTGAATTTCTTAGTATCTTCAGGACTGATAAGTAGTATGTACAAGCTTAGACCGCACCGCATGTACAGCTTTGTCGAACCTAGGTCACCTTCAAACAAAATCATCTTCCTCTCACGGAGTTTTGTCCGAACCTGGGTCACCTTCGACTAATCACCGACACACAAGCAATTGTCTTAGAACTATGCCCCATTTTAAAACAAACCATCTCCATCCCAGCCAACATAAAAAATGCCAGGGAGTGCATCCCTGACATAAACTATGCTTATTGTCCAAATAAACGCGGCAGTTCTTCGCTGTAGTTTCCTCGCATGATTCCTTTTTCTGTAATGATTGCTGTTATTAAGTGATGTGGTGTTACATCAAATGCAGGGTTGAAAACCTTGACTCCATCAGGTGCTGTCAATTTTCCAAAACCAGCAGTGATTTCCTCAGCTGCTCGTTCTTCAATAGGTATTTCATCCCCAGTTTTTGTCTCAAGATCAATTGTCGATAGAGGTGCAGCGACATAGAAAGGGATATTATGGGCTTTTGCGAGCAATGCAACACCATATGTGCCAATTTTATTGGCTACGTCTCCGTTAGCTGCTACGCGATCGCACCCCACGATGACTGCCTGGACCTTTCCCTGTTGCATGACCATAGCGGCCATACTGTCAGTGATCAGGGTAACATCGATTCCAGCCTGCATTAATTCCCACGCTGTCAAGCGCGCCCCCTGTAGCAACGGACGGGTTTCATCCGCGTACACCTTTATATCCATTCCGCGTTCTTTAGCCAAATAGATTGGCGCAAGCGCTGTTCCATATCTTGCTGTGGCAATGCCGCCAGCGTTGCAATGAGTTAACACAGTCATGCCGTCTTTAAATAAAGTTAAAGCATTCTCGCCAATGGAATTGCAGACATTTTCATCCTCCTGGCGAATCAGATGAGCTTCCTGTTCCAATAGACTTTTTATTTCCGCTACAGGCTTAGAGCTTGATTGCTTAGCACATGTATCCATCCTCTTCAAAGCCCAGAATAAATTGACTGCAGTTGGCCGAGATGTGGCAAGATAATCTGCTTTCTCTTTAAAAAACTCATAAAATGTGTCATAGTCACTTTCAGGAGCTTCCTTGATGCCAAGGGAAAGGCCGTAAGCAGCCGCAATGCCAATCGCTGGAGCACCTCTTACTTTAAGCTGTTTAATCGCGTCCCATACATCTTCAATATTCTCGATTTCAAGGAATTCTGTTGCCTGGGGAAGTTTTGTTTGGTCTAATATATATAGTTTTTCACCATCATATTTGACGGATTGTAAAAATGATTCTTCCATGGTGATCCTCCTTCTGGCTTTTAAGACAATTCTGAACTAAATATCATTTTATCAATTATAGGCTCCATAGCAAGTGAAAATTATTTTCAAAGAAAAGTTTTTACCTTCAGCATGGAATCGACATTTAAAAAAGCAGCGTCATTTGACGCTGCTTTTACTGTTTACCGGTAATATAGTATGGTGGAACTCTTAACCATCCTTTTTCCTGCATAAGCGATTTAAATGTCAAAGAAAAGGTGATTTTCATCATATGGTATTTTGCAAATAAGTAACCAACATCTGACCTGACAGATTCAGTAATTCCCCTTGTTGCAGAAGTGATTCCTACTACAAGATTATAGGCAATCAGATTGGCAATTTCCTCATCATTCATCCTTGCCCCTTCTGGAAGGGACTGATATTCACCAATTATCTTTTCCGCTCCAACATCAGGGAGAGGGATTCCTTCATCTTTGAAAAACTGTGTTAATTCTTCGATCATGGGTCTGTGTACATTTTCGATGATATCCATGATTTTTTCTTTGAGTTCAGGATTCTGTGCTAAATTGTAAGCGTGCTGGTCATATCGGAGAGTTTGTTCGGTTCCATGAAGATAAAACCACAGATTCATTACTTCTCCGACATGCAACGGCTTTTTTTCACCATCCATAAAAGGGCCGAATGCATCCTTCATTACCTCAAGAAGATTCAAAGCATGACACCTTCCTTTCTGCAAAAGAATTTGCAGTTATTATTGGAAGAATAAATTCCTTTTATTCATGACCGTTTTCAGTTATGCCAAGCCTCTGTTTTACCAACCCGATGAAGTTTCTTGCCGGTTTCGAGAGGTGATGTTGTTTTAACCAGATCAGCCCTACAGATGAAACCAACTCGGCATCTGAAATTTTTCGGGCAAAGAGATTCGAATATCCATATGATTGAAAAACAGATTCAGGAACTATGGTTGACCCAATACCTGAGGATACCATTTGCATCAGTACATTCATATCCGAGCATTCACAAATGACCTGGAGCGGCAGCTGCACTTTTGTAAAGGCATCGTGGATTATATTAAAGCTGCCCAGTCCCTCTGTAGATGGAAGAATGAGTGGATAGTCGCTGATTTCTTTTATGGATATCTTGTCTTGTCCATTTTGCCTGCAAACGAAAACGAATGATTCATTATATAAATGAAGGTAGTTAAGATCTTGATTGGCCAATGGAAGCCTGACCAGCCCCAGTTCAATTGTTCGATTTTTTACAAGTTCAGCCAAGTAAGCAGAATCATTTTGTACAATCCGTAAATAGACTAGCGGAAAGGAAGAGTGAAATGCTTGCAACCATTCGGGAAATTCCGGCACAGATAGAGTGTTGATCCCAACTGATAAATTACCTTTCCTCCCCTCATCCGTCTCTTGAAGTTCATTTTTAACTTCCTCAAAGGCATGGACAATGTTTAGTGCATGTCTATATAGCAACTGTCCCTTATCAGTCAATTCAAGCTTTTTTCCATGACGCTCAACCAGCAACACTCCTAATTCTTCTTCCATTTGCTTTAATTGAAGGCTTAATGGCGGCTGTGACATATGTAGTCTATGTGCTGCAGCTGTTATATTCTTTTCTTCGGCGATTGCGATGAAATAACGCATTTGTCTAATATCCATAAAAACTCCTTCTATTTAAAAAAGATATGATTTTAATATAAATTATATATTTTCAATATAGCACAAGTTTATGGTACGATATTTTCATTCGTTTCAAAACGGAAAAATTTATCTGTAAAAGAGAGAGGAGAAAAAATGGATAAATTATTTCAATTACAGGCACATGGTACAACGTTTGGAAGAGAGTTATCTGCAGGCCTTATTTCCTATATCACAGTTGTATACATTATCATTGTCAACGCAACAATATTAGCAGCAGCAGGCATTCCACTTGAAGCTGGAATCATTGCTACGATTCTTACCGTGTTCGCAGGCTGTTTGCTTATGGGATTCTGGAGCAACACTCCAATTCTAGTGATTCCTGGCATGGGGTTAAATGCGATGTTTACATATTCAATCGTGCAATCCGGCGGTTTCACTTGGCAGGAAGCTCTAGCAATGGTTTTTGTATCTGGTATCCTGTTCATGGTTTTAGCCTTCACTCCGCTGGCAAAAACCATCATTGCATCCATTCCTGACTCGTTGAAAGAGGCAATTACAGTCGGTATAGGAATACTGTTGATTTTAATTGGTTTTGATAATAGCGGGATAATTACAAGCTCGGAGCATACCCTGCTAGAAATCGGGGACCTTAGCAGCTCAACTGCGCTCATCACATTGATTGGTTTAATTGTCACAGTCGTCTTATTTATTAAAAATATTCCTGGCAATCTATTGCTGAGCATTGTTTTCACATCTGTACTTTCCCTTCTTTTCGGGGACTTCGGAAGTGGTGGAGTATCGTGGAGTATGCCGGCTATTGGTGAGTACACATCTGTTTTTGGGCAGCTGTCATTTGCCCAGGCAGGTAATTTTGTTTTCTGGCTGACAGCCTTTTCTCTTGCAATGGTCGTCATTTTTGAAAATATTGGTCTGATCCATGGCCATACAAAAATGCTTAATCAGACTCAAAAAAGTAAGAAGGCACTCCAGGCTAATTCGATTTCGGTTGCCACTGCAGGTATTTTCGGCACGAGCCCAACAGTATCATCTGTAGAAAGTGCTGCTGGGATAGCCGCTGGCGGCCGAACAGGATTAACGAGTATTACTACAGGTGTCCTGTTCCTAGCTTCAATCGTGCTCATTCCTGTTATTAAAGTAGTACCTGAAAGTGCGGTATCACCGGTATTGATTTTGATAGGAATATTGATGCTTCAGAATATAACGAACATCAAGCTTGACGATTTGATGGAAAGCTTCCCGGCACTTCTGATTATCGTATTAATCCCATTAACCTACAGCATTGCTGATGGAATGGCGATTGGGTTTATCCTATACCCGCTCCTAAAACTGTTGATGGGAAAAGGCCGGGAAATACAGCCTGCACTTTATATGATTGCATTGCTGTTCCTTGGCAATTTCGTACTTAAGTATGCACTTTAATGCATTCAAAATTCTCGAATTACCCCAAAATTGTTCTGTTTTGGGGTGCAACGTTAAAAACATAGCAAATGGCGCGGAAATTTGTCCGCGCCATTTTTCTTATTGTGCCACCCTTTATTTATTTGAGTGAAGGCAAGCTTGCTCAGTTAGATTGCTTCACACTAAGTATAGTGATCGTAGCCAAGATGACCATCATTCCAAAAAGTTGAATGGTGGTCAATTGATCTCCGATAATCAGCACTCCAAATAATGAAGCTGTCACCGGCTCTACCATAGCAACCATGGAAGCAGTTGTTGGAGCAGTCCTGCGAATGCCAATCACATAAAATATAAATGAAATGCCAGCACCCACGACCCCTAATAGAAGAAACCATCCTATGTCGCTTGACGTAGCCACAGCAACTGCTTCATCTTTGTCTGCAAAAAGAAAAAGGATGAGACACAATGAAAAAAATGCAATGGTTAACGTTGTCTGCGGATTTCCGATAGACGAGGCATTTTTAAATCCAAATATAAACAATGCATAGGAAAGACCAGCAGCTAGCCCCGCTGCCACTCCTAGAAAACTCACTGAAACCGTTTCTGTGTTGTAGGCACCTGTAAGCAGGGTAATGCCTATAAGTACACCTGCAATGCACCCCCATTTAAACCAGGTTGAACGTTCTATTCGCAACAAAAAAGATATTAAGAGGACGAAGACAGGCGCCGTGTACATTAAAGTAGCAGCTACAGCAATGCTGGAAGCTTGAATACTTAGAAAATAAAAAGTAAAATTTCCTGCTACACCAACACCCGCCAATAGGGACCATAAGAATAAGCGTGTAGAGGAGGTCAAATTCTGTCTAAAGCGGAAGAGAAGCCACGCGAAAAAACATAAAAATCCAACTGCGCCCCGGTAAAGTGAAATCACAATAGGGTCCCAGCCTTTGGTCATTAAAATATCGGCAATCCCTCCACTAATGCCCCAGCATATTGCGGCTAGTATAACTAAGCCTACCCCTGAAAACTTCATCTTGTGCCCCCTTATATTGGTTTGAGTTTATCCCGCGTGCCCTTAATAACAAAAATTCAAGTCAACATTTCTCTTTTAGCTTCTATGATCAATATATGTTTCTAAAATAGGTATTAACGATAATTCCCTTGTTTTCCTGGTTAAAACATAAGTCAGATACATGCAATATGGACAGTATCCCTAAAAGATTTATGAAACAACATAGGTAGTGTCTGAGGAGAAATTGAATCGGGAAATACACCTAGGTACAAAAAACTTAAGTAAGAGAATAGAGGTAAAAGAGGTTTATATTACTTACATTGTCGAGGCTGCTGGTTTATGATGATTAAGAGTGTTTTTTGGGATAAGAAAATAAATAAAAAAAGGCGTGTCATAACTGATGTCAGTTTACACGCCATTTTCATTGTCATTTATAAGTTATGCACCCTAAAACAGAATGATTAATAAAATCCCCAGGGCGGTTTTAATTTACTTTTTTGAGAACATGTGATGATGCGTTGGTATGAACGTTTGGGATGAACTTCGAAGCTTCCTGCAACAGATGGATTTGTGCAGCCTGTGCCTGGTCGACTGTCCCCATGCCATACATCTTCAAGGAATTCTCAAGTACAAGCATAGATTCATGACCGTTTACATAGTAGAGACTTTCACCAGTACGAGGATAATAGGATTCCAGAGGCTTTATATTGGATATGACATGATACTGTGCTTCTCCGTTTTGAGAGTACCCTGCGACCACAGCTTCAAAGGGCTGTCCATCCACCATGAGTGTGAGATCATTGATCAATGACTGAATTGATTCAGCCAGTTCCTTAAGACTGAAACCTTGCATAACAAGACTTTCGGCAGCATTGGCAGCCATCAAGGCATATTCTTCATCACCTGAGTAAGCAATTACCGCTGTATTAGGTATTAATTCTTTAAATCTGATATCATCGACCTTCTGATGAGTCCCATAATCTGTTACCAATGAAATGAAATCCTCTCTTGCTACTATTGATACAAGGCCCATAAAAACCACTCCTTATATTCCATCATCTACCTTAAACATACCTCTTTAGGAGGAAATTTCAATAGGAGAAGTTGTCGATATATCAGAAGTTTTCACGGATTTTGTAAGATTAGTCAATGAAGAGAATTTTCCAGGCTTAAAGTAGTCAAGGAAGGAAATTTAGTCATCATTTTACTCTATCAACAGCTTTAATAGTTCCTAGTATTACCTAGTAAGAGTTGTCATTAATTAGTCTATTATCTTGACAGGTTCATCCCCTTCAGGCGAAATGTTGTCATCAATAACACATTATCTTGACAGGTTCACCCCCTTCAGGCGAAAAGCTGTCACGAATAACACATTATCTTGACAGGTTCACCCCCTTCAGGCGAAATGTTGTCATCAATAACACATTATCTTGACAGGTTCACACCGTTCAGGTAAAAACCTGTCACGAATAGCCCTTTATCTTGACAGGTTCACCCCCTCCAGGTAAAAACCTGTCACGAATAGCCCTTTATCTTGACAGGTTCACCCCCTTCAGGCGAAAAGCTGTCATCAATAACACATTATCTTGACAGGTTCACACCGTTCAGGTAAAAACCTGTCACGAATAGCCCTTTATCTTGACAGGTTCACCCCCTCCAGGTAAAAACCTGTCACGAATAGCCCTTTAACTTGAC
>NZ_JAGGQP010000033.1 GCF_018613235.1 Bacillus sp. ISL-41 | reverse complement strand
GTAAGTGACAGCCGAAACCGTCTTTCAGCTTTCCCTCATGTGAGGGAAAGGATTATCCGGTATTAGCTCCGGTTTCCCGAAGTTATCCCAGTCTTACAGGCAGGTTGCCCACGTGTTACTCACCCGTCCGCCGCTGATCTTCAAAAGCAAGCTAATGAAGATCCGCTCGACTTGCATGTATTAGGCACGCCGCCAGCGTTCGTCCTGAGCCAGGATCAAACTCTCCAAAAAAGAGTTATGAGTTAGCTCATAAGTTAAAACGTTGGCTCATGTTTTTATAGAAGAGAAACATGATCATTTATTGTTTGTTGACGCTTGTTTGTTTAGTTTTCAAAGAGCAAGTTAGTTAGCGCGTCGCCCAGAAGCGACTTTACTAATATAACATCCAGTGTTTTTTCTGTCAACAACTTTTTCAAAAAATGTTATCGACTGAAAAGCACTTTAAGTTTTCAACCGTCTGCCGCGAAAATGTTTTTGCTGTGTTCCGCAGCGACGGTTATTAATATACCAAGTATTTTTTAAATGGTCAATAGGTTTTTTTGTTTTTTTAGGATAGTTTTTTTGCAGATCGATAATACCTGTGGAAAATACCTTGTCCTTTTGTTTCGACTTTGACTACATCAAGGATTTTCTTTTCTATCAAATATTCCACAAGGATACCGAGGTCTACAGAGTAGGGTGCCAATTCAGGATGTGACATCAATTCATTGAATGACCAATGATCATTACTCTCCATCACCTCAAGCAAATGCTGGCTACCAACCTTGGTTCTTTTATGGATTAGAAATTCACTGGCCAGGAATAATAGCTCCAGCCGCTTTTCAATGGACTCTTCACTGCAAATCAACTCTTCATATAATTTATATATTTCCGGTTCAATCTGTTTGACCTGATGCCAGACAGTAACTTCTGGATGGAAACCATTTTCGATTACCGCCAGCCTAGCCAGGTGATGCAGCGAATGGACGACATGATTATAAGCATCCAAATAATTAAAGTTGTCAAAGAGTACTCTGCCATCAGAATATCTTCTGATCAATTTAGCAAACTCAATTCCCATTTTAATTTTTCGGCCAAAGAAAGGGAACTCTCTGAGCTCGTGCTTTAGGTTGGCAATCCGTTCATTACGGTCAAAGACGATCTTTCCATTATACAGCCAATCAAATATTTTTTTGTTATTGCCTATTAACAACCAATCATTAATTTGTTTTTCAGTCACAATATGCATTGCTGCTTTTTTATCTTCATAAGAATAATGTTTTACAAAGACGGGATCATTATTTTCTTTTACTATAATAAGCATGATGACATCAAAGGTATCGGTTGCGGCGAGGGCTTTTTGCCTCTTCTCGACTACAACTACTCCTACTGTGTTAGGATGGCTTGCACGTTCTTGATAAATTGAACGAAGGATATCCTCCATAATAAACTCCTCCATTTGTTTGTTAGCATATATGTTCGACAATTATATAAAATCTCCTGCATTTCTTCTAGACAATTTTCGACACTCCCTTTGACTTTTTATGATTATCTTGCCGCAAATGGTATGATATAGTTAGATTTTAGGGAGGGAAAATTCCAATGGCTAAATATTCTAGTAAAATAAATAAAATCCGCACCTTTGCGCTGAGCCTGATTTTCATTGGCTTCATCGTTATGTACGCAGGGATCTTCTTTCGGAACTCACCCTTGGTCATGACCATTTTCATGATCCTGGGATTGCTTTTCATCGTTGCAAGCACGGTTGTTTATTTTTGGATTGGAATGTTATCGACAAAAACAGTTCAGGTTGTCTGTCCTAACTGCAATAAACAGACCAAAATGCTTGGCCGTGTGGATATTTGCATGTATTGCAATGAACCGTTAACTCTTGACCCAACTCTTGAGGGCAAAGAGTTTGATGAACAATACAACCGAAAAGAACAAAAATAGAACTCGGCTGAAGCCGAGTTCTATTTTTATATGGATTTTACTCAAAAAAAAAAAAGAAACTGATAGCTTTTGCCATCAGTGATTGGTTTAATGAGCTTCCTTCGCAGAGCAATCCGGACAAGTGCCGTAAATCTCCATTCTATGGTTACCGACCTTAAAACCAGTTACATGGGAAGCCAAGTGTTCAACCTCGTCAAGTCCTGGGTAATGGAAGTCGACGATCTTTCCGCATTTATCACAAATAACATGATAATGATGGGAAGTCACAAAGTCAAAACGACTTGAAGCATCTCCATATGTCAGTTCCTTTACCAATCCAACTTCACGGAATACTCTCAAATTGTTATAAACTGTCGCTACGCTCATATTAGGGAATTTCCCTTCAAGCGCTTTATATATCTCATCAGCTGTAGGGTGCGACATTGAGTTTATTAAAAATTCGAGTATCGCATGACGTTGCGGAGTAATACGGACTCCTGTATCCTTCAAGGTATCCAGGGCTTCTTTTAACTGACTCTGTACCACCGCCATGCACCTCACTTTACTTTAGATTATAATTCTTATTTTATAATATTTATAAATAGTGTACTAATTCCATTCCACTTTTGTCAATATTGCTACATCACAAACGTGCGCAAATGCTGCATTTGTTTTAATCCTGGTGCAAAGTTTGTTCCTTAGACCCCAGATGCATGTTCACATATCTCGCCGCAACAAACAGGAAGTCGGAGAGTCGATTCAAATAGGAAAGGACAAGCGGGTTAACCTCTTCGCCCAGTTCAACAGCCTGCCGTTCTGCCCTTCTCGCAACAGTCCTTGCTACATGCAGAGCTGCTCCAGCCTGGTGTCCTCCAGGGAGAATAAAGTTAGACAATTGCGGAAGTGCTGCATCCCAGGCATCAATCTTCGCCTCTAGTTCTTCGATGTCTTTTTCCTCAAGAGTCCACTTCACATTCTTTCCTGAAGGTGTAGCAAGTTCAGCACCGACATGGAACAATGCTGTCTGGATTTTATGAAACATTTCCTGCATGTCTTCTTTGCCGCTGAAATACTCACCGTTTAAATAGCTTAAAGCCAGCCCAATCATTGAGTTCGTTTCATCACATGTACCATAAGCTTCTACACGTTTATCATTCTTGGATACCCTTGTTCCATAAATAAGGGAAGTTGTTCCCTTGTCTCCAGTCTTCGTATAAATTTTCATCATCTAGTACCCCCTGTCCATGTCAATTACATTGAGATAATCCGACCCATTTTTAATATATGTATGCAGATTATGTTTAAAAATTTCAAAAGATCTTGGCAGATAATTTTTCGTAAGGCTTGATATATGCGGCGTTACCGTTACATTCTCCATCGTCCAGAATGGGTGACTTTCTTTCAGTGGTTCTTCATAAAATACATCCAAGTACGCGTGTGCTATCTTATTTTCCTGAAGCGCAGCAGTTAAAACCTCATCCGTGACCAAATCACCGCGGCCAATATTAATGAACACTGCTGTATTCTTCATCATGTCAAAATCGGTGAGATCCAGAAAATGCTTTGTTTCGCTCGTGCTTGGCAATACTGAGACAATGAAATCTGCTTGAGGCAAGGCACCTCGATAGTTTTCCATCGTGAATATTTCGTCAGCCCATTCGGCTTCACGCCCACTCCGATTCACACCGATTGTTTTCATATTAAAAGCTTTCGCCAGTCTCGCCACTTCTCCGCCAATAGCACCTATACCTAGAATGAGCAATGTCTTGCCGTATAATTCTCCCATTGGCAATTTACGCTCCCATGTCCTGGTCTGTTCATTTGCCAAAAGGGATCTCATTTGCTTAGCATCCTGCATCATCATGCCGATTGTAAATTCAGCCATCGGTATTTTATGAATCCCCCTGACATTGGTAACGAGAATCCCACGCTTCTTGCAGGCCGTGAATGGCATTCTATCCAGTCCGGCTGACATGACCATGATCCATTTTAATTTGTCTGCCTTGTAAATAAGTTCTTCTGTTAAATCCTCGCCGTATGTAAGAAAGATTTCCGCATCCAAAAACAAATCTTCTTTTATCCCTTTATGAAATTCAAAGCTGACTTGCGGAAATTCCTTTTTCACATCATCCTGCAAAGCAGCAGCAGGCAGAATAGAGGAGTAAATTTTCATATAGACCAAACCCTTCGTTCTATTGTCATATTAATAATTGTATTAATTTTCACGCTATTAAACAACTTCCAAGCCTTTATAAAGCATAAAAAAAGGCGGGCTGTTGTAGCCCGCTAAATCGTTTGAGGAGGTATGCCCTAATACAATGATATTCAGTTAGAGGTAAAATGAATGGACAGTAGCCTGTATTGATAAAAATAGGCGGCTAAACTTTAACCTTTCACACCATAAAACTCAGCAATTGCCTCTCGGAAGCTGTCCAGCGATTGTTCTGCCTTAAAGTTCGACAACATCCCCTGAATCACTGGAATCCGGGGCGATTCGCTTTCCACTTCACTTTCAAGCACTTCCAGTGAAACATTCAAATCTTCGGTATTTTCCAGATTGGAAATCGCATGTTTCATTTTTTTGAGGATTGTTTTAATATCCTGGGCATCCGCCAGGAAGAACGCCTTTGTTTTATTTATAAGTTCCTGGACTTTTTCTTCGGAGGCTACCGGCTCCTCTCCTTCCAGGCCATCCACTAGTGAATCGACTCTCCTAAGTATATATCCCACTAATTCATCAATCTTGAAGCCCTCCGGATTGAAAATCAGCAGCTTCATATATGAGTTAAAGAACCCTTCAAGCATAAGAGCCAAATCCCAAAGATGCGGTTCAGCTTTTTGTCCATATATAGCACGCAGACTGCTTTGATAAAACATTTGGGCTTCATAATACTTGCGGATCATCAATTCCTTTACCTCTTCATTCAGTGGTATTGCCTGTTCCCTTGATTGCATGATGATGAACTCTTTATGCTCAAGCATTGTATTGAATAACGCAGCCAGCTGTAATGAAAACTTTTCTCTTGGAGGCAGCTGCTCTTGCTCATACGCTTCAAGCTTCTTTTGTATATAATCAAAGTAGTATTCAAGAATCGCGATCAACAAAGCATCCTTGGATTTAAAGTATAAATAGAATGCTCCCTTGGAGATCCCGCTTTCCGAAACAATTTCCTGGATCGAAGTGGATGCAAATCCTTTAGTCGCATAGAGCTTGATTGCTGCTTCGATGATTGCTTTTTCCTTTTCCTTCACTCTTAAAGCCTCCCCAACTTTTAAAATAAGAATGACTGACTGGTCATAGTTTTTTATTAATATATCCTATTATAGCTTATACATTTAGCCAAATCAGCAAAAAGACAGCCTCTCTCCCGGCTGTCCTTTTGATTAAAGATTTTCTTTTATATATTCAAGGGCCTCCTCAACATGGCCTTTCACTTTTACTTTTCTCCATTCCTTGACGAGATTGCCATTCTTATCAATGATGAAGGTTGAACGTTCAATTCCCATGTATTCCTTGCCAAAGTTCTTTTTCAGCTTCCATACTCCATAATCCTCCGCCGTTTTGTGCTCTTCATCAGCCAATAGCAGGAATGGCAGACCATGCTTCTCGATGAATTTTTCATGGCGGTTGATTGGGTCGGGACTTACTCCAAGAATAACTGCGTCCACTCCTACAAAACTCTCATGGTGATCCCTGAAATCACACGCTTCCGTTGTGCAGCCAGGAGTCATGTCCTTTGGGTAAAAATAAAGCACAACATTTTTTCCTGCATAATCAGAAAGCTTGACGGTTTCCCCATTGCTTGCCGGCAGTTCAAATCCCGGTGCTTTTCCTCCAACTTCTAGTGTCATTATGTATCCCTCCAAAATCAATTCTATTATCTTTAGCCTATCTAATTTTGGAATGGAATACAAATCAAAGGAATGCGTCATGATCGTTTTTGGTCAAACATAGCCCTCGTCACAAAGGCGGCTGGAATCGTGTAGCCAATGAGTGCTTCCAAAACAGCAATTGCCCTTCCTATTCCAACCGGTGCTATATCGCCATACCCTACAGAAAATAGCGTAATGGCACTGAAGTACATACTCGTGGACATCCTTTCATATGAAGAGGTGCTCGGGCGCATGCTCACATCAGAAAGCACCCAGATCCCTTTCAGATCCAGTAAATAATACAATAGCCCAAATGCAGCCATCACCGTAGCGTATATCAGCGCAAGTGTGACGAAATTCTCGAACGAGACCTGTTTACCTTTTATCTTGTGAGGAATAAATAATGTTCTCAGACTCAAAAAGATCGCTAAAATGATCAAAATAATCGAAATGTAAAATTGCATGGGCAAGCCTCATTTCCTGCTTCTCTCCCTTCAACTATACGCTGGTGAAATTCGGAGTATGCAAGCAAGTCCCTCATTAAAGCTGCAGGATTGTATGAGCCAAGTTTTAACATGTCTTTGGGTGACGCTTTTTCGTATGATCGTTACTACGCATATCCATCGGATTTATGGATAACGCTTTTTATCCTCGGAAGCTCCTTATTGCGTCTCCATCAAGCCCATGGATAGCGCTTTTTTCCTCGTAAGCCCCTTTTTGTGTCTCCATTAAGCCCATGGATAGCGCTTTTTTCCTCGGAAGCTCCTTTTGGTGTCTCCATTAAGTCCATGGATAGCGCTTTTTTCCTCGGAAGCTCCTTTTTGTGTCTCCATTAAGCCCATGGATAGCGCTTTTTTCCTTGGAAGCCCCTTTTTGTGTCTCCATTAAGCCCATGGATAGCGCTTTTTTCCTTGGAAGCCCCTTTTTGTGTCTCCATAACTCAATCTTTTTGGATACCACATACAAAACAAAAAACCACGGAACCAATCAGCCCGTAGCTTTTTGTCAACATATTCAATTCCCGGCTCCCCGGTATCTTTTCACGCCTTCATTCCAGATGAAAACAGACAGGCTGAAAAACACAAGCCCGATCACGGGTGTCAAAAATGAGTAACCGTACCACTCATCGCGGCCCAGGAAGTAAGCTGCCGGATAGACGCCAACGAAAGCGAATGGCAGAATCCACGTCAAAACAAATCGGATTGCCTTGTTGTAGATATCTACCGGATAGCGTCCATAGTTGCCGATATTGTACATCATCGGCATGATCGATGTCCGGGCATCTGCCCAGAAACTGATGCAGGCAATCATCACGAATATGCCGGCGTATACAAGGACACCGCCCAGGACGAATAAAACGAACAAGAAAGGATCAGACCAGCTCACCTCAAGACCAAGCCGGCTTCCGGCATAATACATAACAGCCAGTCCGGTTACGGCCCCGAACAGTGACTCCAGCTCCATCCTTTCGAGAATGATCTGGAACAAGCTATGAATCGGTCTTGTCAAAATTCTGTCCAACTCTCCTTTTACAATATACCGTTCATTAAAATCCCAGATATTGAAAAAAGCCGAGAACAGTGCATAAGGCACAAGGAAAAAACCGTAAATAAAGATGATTTCATCCCTGCTCCAGCCGTTCAGGAAATCGGTATGATCGAATACCACCAGGATAAAAATCAGGTTGACAGCCTGAAACAATAAATCCGAGAAGATCTCTACAATTAAATCCGCCCGGTATTCGAGCCTTGTCTTCATATACTGGGCGACATATTGAAAAAACATGCTGATGTAAAACATACGTCACCCTCCCTGTATAATCAGTTGTTTTTTAGCAATGACCCAAAGAATCTGAATCGGGATTACCAATATCAACACCCATGCAGCCTGGATCAGAAGCCCTTCAACTGCCTGGCTTCCAGTGAAGCCCTTGGTAAAAATCATGCTTGGAATATAACTGATGCCCTGGAACGGAAGGAAACCCATGATTTCCTGTGCCCATCCAGGAAAAAAGCTGATTGGCAGCAGTAATCCTGAAAACAAGTCGATCAGTACACGCTTGGCTCGGATCAGGCCTGTATTATTATATAGAAAGAAAGTGGTAATTCCAGTAAGCAGGTTCAATTGTGTGTTGATGAAAAAGCTAAGCACAATCGAAATCGCGAACATACCCCAGGTCGCTGCAACCGCTGAAAACTCCATCGGAAAAATCAATGCGACGATGACCATACCCGGCACCGAGAAGAAGAACAGTCTGAATATCCCTTCGCCCAGTCCCTGCATCGTTTTCATTCCGAGATAGTTATATGGCCTGATCAACTCGACGGCAACCTTACCTTCCTTGATTTCCGTCGCCATTTCCCGGTCGATATTGTTAAAATAAAATGCCCTTGCCATCCAGGCAACCGCCACATATGTCGTCATTTGGACTGCACTCAAGCCTTCGATCTCACTCTTACCGCCGTAAATCGCATTCCAAAGAAAATAGTAAGCCCCGATATTGATGCTGTAAATCAAGATCCCTGTATAATAATTAGTCCTGTAAGCCAGCATCATCAAAAATCGGATGCGGATCATCTCGATATATTTATCCATGCTGTGTCATCCCTTTATCATAGATATTGCGGATGATTTCTTCTGTGGACGGCTCATTGATTTTTACATCCCTTATCTTATAGGTGGCAACTGTACGGGCGATTACCTGCGATACTGTTTCCTCATCGTCCCCTGTCACCGCAGTGAAAATCTGTTTTCTTTCATCCAGCTCCCACTTGATATCAAGGTCACCCGTCAAAGTCTCGAGACGCCTGAGGTCGGCTTTTTCAAGGAACTCAAAGCTGATTTCCTTCCCTTCGCCCCACGTTTCCTTCAGGTTTTTCAGCGCGCCATCATAGATGATATTTCCTTCATCAAGCATGACAACCCGCTCGCATAATGCTTCGATATCCGTCAGGTCATGCGTCGTGAGCAGGATCGTCGTATTGTACTTTTCATTGATTTCCTTCAAAAACTCTCTGATTTTTAATTTCACAAGCACATCCAACCCGATAGTAGGCTCATCTAGGAAAAGCAGCGGCGGATTATGGATCAGCGCGGCCGCAAGCTCACAGCGCATCCTCTGACCAAGCGACAGCTTCCTTACAGGCTTATCTAGCAACGGCTCCAGATCGAGTGTCTTGATTACATGATCCATATGCTCGTTATACTGAGCGTCTGAAACTTTATAGACCTTTTTCAACAGACGGAACGATTCCTGGACAGCAATGTCCCACCAGAGCTGAGAGCGCTGGCCGAATACGACGCCAATCGTCTGCACGAATCTTTCCCTTTCCTTGTGAGGGTTCATGCCATTGACGATGACACTCCCTGAAGTCGGGGTCAGGATCCCGGTCAACATTTTGATGGTTGTCGATTTCCCGGCTCCATTTTCGCCGATGTAACCGACCATCTCTCCTTGTTTGACGTTAAAGTTGATATCGTTCACTGCAGGAACGATTTTATAATTACGTGTAAAAAGATCACGGAAGGCGCCCGATAATCCGGAACGGCTTGAATAAGCCTTGAATTCCTTCCGCAATCCGTTCACTTCAATTGCGTTCATGAATATTTCCTCCTTTGGTCACTCAAACAGTTTAGCCAATCCTTCTGGCTAAAACAAATGCTATGCCTGATTACTCCTGGCTGTTAGAGGGTATTTTATCCACAAAAAGGAGGAGTATCAAATGGAAAAGGAATTGCTGGTCCAAAGCCACCGCCCTTATCCTTTGCCTGATATGAACTGGGTTATGACACAGGAATGGCATCACACTTTATTTGTTCACTGGCCAGTACCTGCCGCTTCATTACGGGAACATGTTCCTAAAGAGCTTGAGGTCGACACTTTTGACGGCAGCGCTTGGATCGGGATTGTCCCTTTCCAGGTCAAGAACACCAGGGGCAAGTTTACGCCTGCCATTCCTTTTTTCAGCTACTATCTTGAAGTGAATGTAAGGACATACGTAAAATACGGTCCGAGGACTGGTGTCTATTTCTTTTCACTGGATGCCGACCACTTGCTTGCAGTTCTGGGAGCAAAGGCAATTTTCGGCCTAAACTATAAACAAGCAAACATCAGCTTTCAGGAAAAAAAACATTTTGAGATGAGTTCCAGACGTGTACAGGCTGCTGTTGGAAACGCAAAAATGGAGCTGCGATATGTACCAGAAACTCAGGTGTTTTTCGCAAGTCCAGGGACGTTGGAACATTGGCTTACAGAAAGATATTGTTTGTGGACAAAACGCGGCAGTAAGCTCATCCGCGGAGACATACATCACACAAAATGGGAACTCCAAAGGGCCCAGGCTGAGATCTCACATGAAATGCTCATACCTTTTGTACAACAAGAGTTTTTAACAAAGCAGCCACTTTTGCATTACTCAAAATACAAAAAGGCCTTTTTCTGGCCGCCTAAGCTCGAAAAGTAGTTCACGGCTTTCGGGCTTTTTTTTTCGCTGAAAATGAACGAAAAGTGAAACAATCTGTAAAAAACAGAAATAATGATAAAATAAAAAAGCAGTTATATAGTAGGAGGTTTTACGATGCAAAGAACGAATTCTGAGCGGATACATAGTGAAGCTCTTGAACATATCGTAGGTGGTGTCAATAGCCCATCCCGTTCGTACAAGGCGGTTGGCGGCGGTGCCCCTATCGTGATGGAGCGTGCCCAGGGAGCATATTTCTGGGATGTGGATGGCAATCAATATATCGATTATTTAGCGGCATATGGCCCGATCATTACCGGACATGCTCACCCGCATATTACCGAAGCGATCAAAAGGGCCGCAGAAACAGGTGTCCTTTACGGAACGCCGACCCCGCATGAAGTCAAATTCGCCAAAATGCTTAAGGAAGCAATGCCAGCGCTTGATAAAGTGCGCTTTGTCAACTCCGGTACAGAGGCGGTTATGACAACGATCCGTGTGGCTAGAGCATATACAGGCCGGGATAAAATCATTAAATTTGCAGGCTGTTACCATGGACACTCTGACCTGGTGCTGGTTGCTGCAGGCTCAGGACCATCCACTCTTGGAACTCCAGACTCGGCGGGTGTACCAAAGAGCATCGCCCAGGAAGTCATCACCGTGCCATTCAATGACATTGAACCTTTCAAGGAAGCTCTTGAAAAATGGGGCGACCAGATTGCAGCGGTACTTGTGGAGCCGATTGTAGGCAACTTCGGAATTGTCGAGCCGAAACCTGGCTTTTTAGAAGAAGTGAAGGAACTTACCCATCAGGCTGGTTCCCTGATCATTTTCGATGAGGTCATTACTGCTTTCCGTTTCATGTACGGCGGAGCACAGGACTTGCTTGGGATTACACCAGACTTGACCGCTATGGGCAAAATCATCGGCGGCGGCCTTCCGATCGGTGCTTACGGCGGACGTGCCGAAATCATGGAAAAGGTTGCTCCGCTTGGTCCTGCTTATCAAGCTGGCACGATGGCTGGAAATCCGGCTTCCATTCTTTCAGGTATCGCCTGCCTTGAAGTGTTGAAGCAAGATGGTGTCTATGAGTATCTGGACCAGCTTGGTGCGCTGCTCGAGGAAGGAATCACTTCTTCTGCAAGCAAGCATGGCATTCCAATCACCATTAATCGATTGAAGGGCGCACTGACGATCTATTTTACAAAAGAAAAAATTGAGAACTATGAGCAAGCAGAGAATACCGATGGCGAAATGTTCGCACGCTTCTTCAACCTGATGCTTGAGCAAGGAATTAACCTCGCTCCTTCTAAATATGAAGCATGGTTCGTGACAATTGCCCACTCCACGGAAGACATCGAAGCAACCCTTCATGCGGTTGATCAGGCATTTTATTCAATGGCCAATGAATAAATATACAATTTTTTATACATAACAGGTGCCAACAAGGTACCTGTTATTTTTATCACCAAGAATGAAACCGTTTACATTTAAAGGTGTATTTTATTTCCACCTCTCTATTCACAAAAATCCTTCATCCAAATTAATGTATAATTAATTGATTTCTGAAAATTCTTATGATATGATTGCTATTAATATTTTAAAATTGCCATTCAAGTGGCCGCTTAAAATCCCTGCTTTAAATTCCCGTCTAAGGTTATACCCTCATGTACCAAGCTATCAAACAACAGATCATAGATTATTTTTTCAGGAGGTGAAACGGCTTAAAAGAACCCTTTATAAGCCGATTTTTATGACAACACAATGGAACCCTTCCCAATTTAAGGACTTTTCACGATTTGAACACGATGCATGCGGAATTGTTGCCAGCATTGAAAAAAAGAAAACCCCTACACGGGAGAATATTTTCCACTGTATCAACGGCCTGGTCACGATGAACCATCGCGCTGGTTTTATCAATGGCGAGGGTGATGGTGTTGGCGTGCACATTGACATCCCTCGCGCACTATGGAAGGAAAAGCTTGCTGCAGTCGGCGCGGATGTTAATGCAGTCGACAAAGAAAACTTTGTGGTCGGACATGTTTTTATCACAAGGACGGAGCAGGCAAAGGCGATTCAGGATGAGCTTGAGGCAAAGCTAGCAGAACAGAATATAGAGCTGATTTTTTCATCAGTCAAGGTCACTGATTCAGGGGCACTCGGCCCGATTGCTATTCAGGAAAACCCTGTATTCTGGCAGTTCGCTTGCCTTGCAGACCAAACAGGTCAGGAGCTTTCCGGCAAATTGTTTGATATGATCGTAGATTTCGAGAAAAACGATCAGGTTCATGTGGCCTCCCTTAGCCAATATCATGCTGTTTATAAGGTAATGGGCGCAGGAGATATTCTTCCTAAATACTATCATGATCTGGCCAGCCCGCTCGTGGCATCTACCATGACACTTGGACACAATCGCTATTCAACTAATACTCTATCAAGCTTTTTCCGTGTCCAGCCGTTCAGCGTCCTTGGGCATAACGGTGAAATCAATACAATCGCAAGGCTACGCGATGAAGCGCGCATGGTCAATGTGCCGCTTGTAAAAGACGGAAGTGACTCACAGGACCTCAGCCGTACAATTGAAACGTTTATTTGTCGTGATGGTTATTCTTTATTTGAGGCAATGGACATGATGTTCCCGCCAATCATCAATGAAATCAAAGCTTATCCGGAACATTTGCAAGATTTATATACTTATATACGCGAAGCATGGGGCCATTTCGCCCAGGGACCTGCTGGCATCATTTCACGCTTTGGAGATGAAGCAGTATTCAGTGTAGACGCACTAGGCCTGCGCCCGCTTTGGATGGTAGACACAGAAAGCTCTTACCTATTTTCATCTGAGCCGGGAATCATCCTGTCTACCGAGTACACAGGTGATCCAAAACCACTTGCACCAGGCGAGAAGGTCGGCCTGAAATGGAACGGTGACACAATTGAAGTATTTGAAATGGAACAATTTCAGGGTGAAGTATTCAAGCGTTTTTCAGAGCGCCTTGCTTTCCAGGAAGCCCGCCATCGCCTAGAGGGCCCACAGCTTGGCAAGACGGTTACAATGACATATCCGGATAAAATCCATAACGGACAATATAAAGCATTTGGCTGGGAGCGTGACCACATTCAGCTTGTCGAACAGATGGCTGAAAAAGGCGCCGAGCCAATCCGCTCGCTTGGACACGACGCACCGCTTGCTGCAATGAATCCAGAGCGAAAGAATATCGCAGACTTCATTAAAGAAAGTGTTGCTGTCGTTACGAATCCCGCTATAGACCGTGATCGTGAAGCTGAACATTTCTCAACACGGACTGTACTCGGCAAGCGCCCTTCCCTGTTCGGCAAATCCGAGACAGGGAAAGTCGTAGAATTGATCACACCTCTCCTTGTAGAAGGAAAGGCAGGCTACGAGGTTTCATTGGAAACTGGCCAGCCAAGCATGGACCAGGTCATTCAGTGCTACCAGAATGAAAAGCTTGCGGCGTATCTGGAAACGGTTTTCCATAATGATGAAACCGTTAAAGAAGCCCTTGAAAGGCTTGCTGCTGAGGCGATTGCTGCTGTTAAGGATGGCAAAACATTGCTTGTTCTTGACGACGCGATGTCCCATCAGGAAAATGCACTGTGGCTCGATCCGCACCTTGTCGTTTCGGCGATCGATCAGGCTCTTGTAAAAGAAGGCTTGCGCCGTGACTGCTCACTCCTGCTGCGTTCTGCTTCATTAAGATCGCTGCATGATATCATTGTTGCCCTAGGCCTTGGCGCCGACGCAGTCAGCCCGTACTATATGTTCATGACCGTGCTTGATGAGTCTGTCAAGCCGCTCGTTAACCTATACAGCGCCTTGACGAAGGGCCTTGAAAAAGTTATTTCTACTATTGGTATCCATGAATTGCGTGCATATGGACGTTTATTCTCAAGCATAGGCCTGAATGATGAAGTAGCAGATTATTTGGTGGTCGTGAACTTCTTTGGTTCCAATGAACTTGCATACAATTTCGAGGCAATGAAAGAAGATGCATTGAAAAGAGCTGAAGATTTCCAAAACGAAAAAGAGCGGATCGGCAAAACGTTCCACCTCTTCCCTCGTATCTGGAAGGCGATTGGCGAAGTTGCTTCCACTGGAGATTACAGCGTCTACCGCGAGAAAATTTCCGAACAGGAAGACAGCAACCCGACAACCATCCGTCATTTGACTGGATTGAAGAAGGCTGAGACAGGGGTTTCACCGGAGGAAGTTGAAATTGGTGTTGGCGACCACAGCCTGCCGTTCGTCATTGCATCGATGTCATTCGGTTCTCAAAATGAAATTGCTTTCCGCGCTTATGCTGAAGGTGCCGACCGTCTTAACATGGTCAGCATGAACGGCGAGGGCGGCGAAATAAAGGATATGCTTGGCAAATACCCGCGCACTCGCGGCCAGCAGGTTGCTTCGGGACGTTTCGGCGTGAATGCTGAATTGCTGAATTCCTCCAACCTTTTGGAAATCAAAATTGGCCAGGGCGCGAAGCCTGGTGAAGGCGGACACCTTCCTGGTTCTAAGGTTACGGCTAAAATCGCGGAAGCAAGGAATGCGACAATTGGATCAGATTTGATTTCACCGTCAAACAACCATGATATCTATTCGATTGAAGACCTTGCGCAAATGATTCATGAGTTGAAGACAGCCAATGACCAGGCACGAGTTGCCGTTAAGGTTCCTGTCGTTCCGAATATCGGCACGATTGCAGTCGGTATCGCAAAAGCTGGTGCGGATATCATCACATTGAGCGGCTTCGATGGCGGTACTGGTGCTGCCCGAATTCACGCCCTTCAATATGTTGGGCTGCCGGCAGAAATCGGCATCAAAGCCGCACACAACGCCCTGCTTGAAGCCGGCTTGCGCGACAACGTCGAGCTTTGGGCTGACGGTGGTGTGAAGAGTGCTCAGGATGTCATTAAATATATGCTTTTAGGTGCGAATCGCGTCGGCTTCGGTACGCTGTCAATGCTTGCTATCGGCTGTACAACTTGCCGCGGCTGCCATCTTGATACTTGCCATGTAGGAATCGCGACACAGATTGATTCCGAGGCACAGGCTAAGGAACACGGACTGCGCCGATTTGTACCGCGCCAGTTCGATCTTGCTGTACAGGGCATCATGAATCTGTTCACTGCTTTTGGCAATGAGCTTAAGGCCCTCGCTGCATCTGCCGGCATCAAGAATTTACAGGAAGCAGTTGGCCGTTCAGACTTGCTTGAACAAATCAAAGGAAAAGATATGCTTGACCTGACTTACCTGCTGAAGCCGCTTGAAATTGGCCAAATCACGCATCAAAAAGAGGCTGCCGCTTCCCTTGCTTCTGCAAAGCTTCAGGTTGCAGCAGGCGCTGAATACCTTGATGCTGTCGATGAAGAACTTCATCAGTCACGTGAATTCCAGGCTGTTACTGCCGAGCAGCGAGTGCTTGCAAGCAGGGTTTCCTGCCACCGAGTCCGCGGACGCCTGGATGGCTCCTACAGAAAGCTACAGCCAGTTAAGCTCCGTTATAAAGGATCCATCCTTGGAAACGGACTTGGCGCTTATAACACAGACGGCATCAGTATAGAAATTGATGGCGGCGGCCAGGACGGAGTCGGCAAGACGTCATTCGGAGGAGCAATTTTAATTGCAAAATCTCCTGGCAAGGACGGAGGTTTCTACAACGGTTCCGTAGGTAAAGGATTTGGATACGGGGCGCAGAAAGGCTTGCTCGTAGCACAGGGCAATGCAGATGCTCGTGCAGGGATCCGTTTATCGGGAGCAGATATGATCATCGGCGGTCAGGTGAAAAAGCCTATTCCTGTAAAAGAATTCGGGAATCTTGGAACAAACGCCAATATCAAAGGCTTTGCTTTTGAATATATGACCAACGGCCGCGGACTTGTACTCGGCGATCCAGGACCATGGATTTGCGCAGGCATGACAGGCGGTGTCGTTTATCTGAGACACCAGCCGGAGATGGGCTTGACAAAAGAAGCCATCGCCCGCCGAATCGCCAAAGGCGCGAAAGTTTCCATTGAGACCCTCTCAGCAAAAGGCATCAGCGATGTAAAAGAATTGCTGGCGAACTACATCGAAATGGTCAGAAACCATGGCCAGGAAAACGAAGCTACTGACCTCGCCCTTCTGCTGGAACATCCGGAAGATCACTTCATCCAGGTCGTTCCTGTCAAAGAGCAGGCAGACCCAGCAGTATCAACTGAATGATTCACGAAAATGGCTCCGTCACTTGAACGGAGCCATTTGTTTTGTCATGTATGACTTGTTTCCTCATCTGGATTAATATTAATTGGATTTTCAGGTTGTATTCGGTTAATGCTTAATAATTGATTTGAAACACCTGTTGATTGTAGTGGAAGGCTCGTAGACTCCAGCGGGATCAGCTGGACAGATGAGACCTCGCAGGCGCCAACGGCTGCGAAGGAGGTTCATCGCCAGCCCCAAAGAAGAATTCGCCTTTTGAAAAAGCCGGCAGTAGGGCTTTTTCATAATTCTTCCCGCGGAAAGCGAAGCGCCTGGAACGAAAATCAACAGCCTTGTTGACAGATTATTTTTAAGAATATTACCTCTTTTTCAAGAATATCTTTCATTATTACATAAATAAGCTGTATCAAGGAATTCCACTCTAATCGACATTGTAACCACTTACATAAAAAACAGGCTTAGTTTTCGTAAAATTGTCGCTTGAACTTCTTGGAAATCCGTTGTATAGTACATAATTGTTTAGTTTTGAACAAAATGGTTTAAAGTATAAATTAATGAATGAGATTTTCTGTCTCTGAATGAAAGGAATCCACTTCCCATGAAACTTGGTGCCCGCATACTGAAAACGGGAATTGCCATCACACTCGCTTTATTTTTATCGCATATTTTCGATCTTCCATCTCCGGTGTTTGCCGGGATTGCTGCGATTTTTGCCCTGCAGCCAACTGTATACCGCTCTTATCAATCGATTATTGAACATATCCAGGGCAATCTGATCGGGGCCGCTACCGCTGTATTATTCGTAATGGCGTTCGGCAACAGTATTTTCATTATTGGCCTTGCCGCGGTACTTGTGATCACTTTAAACCTTAAGCTGAAACTGGGAAACACCATTTCGCTTTCTCTTGTAACATTGATTGCGATCATGGAGACACCTGGTGATGATTTCATTCAGTTTGCACTGATCCGCTTCTCGACCATCATGCTTGGGGTTGTATCAGCATTTATTGTGAATCTTGTATTCCTGCCGCCAAAGTATGAAAATAAGCTGTATTACAAGAGTTCTATTTTATCTGAGGAAATTACGAAGTGGATCAGGCTGAGCACACGTCACGCCTCCGAGCATCAGCTCCTGAAGGTAGATATTGAGAAGCTCCGCGAGGGTATCATCAAGCTGGATCAGCTCTACATGATGTATAAGGAAGAACGTGATTATTTTAAAAATAATCCACTTGCTAAATCGCGCAAGCTTGTCATATACAGGCAGATGATCACCACGGTTAAAAAATCGCTTGAGACGCTCAAAAGGCTTCACCGCTACGAAAATGAATTTAATCAGCTTCCTGTTGAGTTCCAGGAAGTCATCCAGCATCAGCTGGATTGCCTGATCAACCACCATGAACAGGTGATGCTAAAGTATGTCGGCAAAGTAAGACCTGAAGCATCCTATATTGAGGGTGAGGTTTGCCTGAATAAGGAGCAGCTGTTTGAATTATTTTTAGCGCAGAGAAATGAACTGGCTCAAACGAACAGCCAGATGCTTTATCATGTCATGCAGCTCGTATCGATCATCATGGAATACGGTGAGCAGGTTGAGCATCTGGATACTCTCGTCACCAGCTTCCATTCCTACCATAAAGATGATAGCAATGTAACGATGGATCAAAATACGGAAATTTAAAAGCAGCTGGTTTTTCAGCTGCTTTTTCTTGTTACTTATAGTTACACTAACTTTTCATTCTAGGATCCAATGCATCCCTCAGGCCATCGCCCATCAGGTTGAATCCCAGTACTGTCAGCATGATTGCCAGGCCTGGGAAAATCATTGTCCATGGTGCCTGGATCATGAATTGCTTAGCGTCAGCAAGCATCTTTCCCCATTCGGGATTTGGCGCCTCAGCACCAAGGCCGAGGAATCCAAGAGCAGCAGCTTCAATGATTGCCGTGGCAATCGCAAGCGTACCTTGGACGATAATCGGTGCCATACTGTTTGGCAATATATGCTGGAACAAAATCCTGCTGTCCTTCATTCCGACCGCCTTGGCAGCCATGATGTATTCCTCTTCTTTTACGCTAAGGACTCTTGAACGGATCAGCCTTCCGAAGTTTGGAATATTGATGATGGCAATCGCAATCAACGCATTTCGCAGAGAAGGCCCCAGAACGGCAACAATCGCAATGGCCAGTAGAATACTAGGAAAAGCGAGCATAATATCAAAAATCCTTGAAATGATTGTATCGACCCATCTGCCATAATATCCAGCAAGAATTCCCAACAGACAGCCGACAACGATTGAACCCATTACCGCAAAGGTCCCTACCCATAAGGAAATCCTCGCTCCATATATAACTCTCGATAAGATATCCCGTCCAAAATCATCTGTGCCAAACCAGTGGTCAGCTGAAGGAGCTTGAAGACGAACCTCCATTTTCTGATCATTAATCCCTTCTGGCGCAATCAAAGGTGCAAAGATTGCTAGCAAAACAAAAAACAAGACGATGGCCGTTCCAACGAGAGCCAATTTATTCTTCTTGAAGCTATACCATGCTTCTGCCCAGGGAGACGCCACTTTTTCTTCTACCTGCACGGTTGGCGGCTGTATCTGTTTTTGAGTTGAAATCTCCATCTGCTCTCTCCCCTTCCATCAACGGTATTTGATCCGAGGATCAATTGCTGCGTATAATAAGTCAACTACAAGGTTGATCATTACAAAAATTATGGCAATGATCAGAATCCCCGACTGGATAACCGGATAATCACGATAATTGATTGCCTCGTAGATATATCGACCTATTCCCGGCCAACTGAAAATTGTCTCAGTCAGGATCGCTCCGCCAAGCAGAAGTCCTGTCTGCAAGCCTATGATGGTCAATACAGGGATGATCGCATTTTTAAGGGAGTGCTTATAAACAACCCAGAACATGCTCAAACCCTTCGCCCTTGCCGTCCTGATAAAATCAGACCTCATGACCTCAAGCATCGTGGAACGAGTAATCCTCGCAATGATGGCCATCGGAATTGTCGCCAGCGCCATTGCCGGCAGCACCAGATGCTTCAGGACCTCGACAAACTGGTCAGTACGTCCCTGGATCAGGGTATCAATGATATAAAAGTTCGTGATCGCATCGACCGGATTCCGCACTTCTTCACGCCCTGAAGTCGGGAGGATATCAAGGTTGATGGCGAACAGCCACTGTTCCATCAAACCTAGCCAGAAAATTGGCATTGATACACCGATAAGCGCAAAAATCATTGCCCCGTAATCAAACCAGGAATTTTGGAACCATGCACTGATGATTCCAGCATTTACACCTATGACAATTGCTATTAACATCGCAACAAAAGACAATTCCATTGTTGCTGCAAGATATGGCCAGATTTCACTGCTGATAGCTGACTTCGTCCTTAAAGATTCTCCTAAATCACCGGTCAGCAGCCCTCCAAGATATGTAAAATATTGTACATACCAAGGCTGGTCAAGCCCCAGTTCTCTCGTTAAATCTGCAATTGCTTCTTTAGTGGCCAGCTGCCCGAGAATGACTTGGGCGGGATCGCCAGGGATTGCTCTGATCATAAAAAATACAATAAGTGAAAGACCCAATAGTACAGGAATCAGTGAAAAAAACCTTCTGACAGAATAGGCAAACACCTTCCCACCTCATTTCTTGATGAAAAGCGTAAGCGCCTTGGTCAGCCCCGACAAGCGCTGGAGGGCCGACCGGTGAAGTCGTTCTTTGACTTCATCGGGCGGACCGAAACCGAAATGTATAGCCGACTGTCC
>NZ_JAGGQP010000032.1 GCF_018613235.1 Bacillus sp. ISL-41 | reverse complement strand
AGGCGATGATGGACAAAAACTTGATGGAAGCCTAAAAAAAGTGTCCGTCATAAATCAATGAATCTTTCCTACCTCTTCTCAATCGCAATAATAAATGGCGGATTGTTCTTTTGGTTCAAGAATTTATACTCTAATACGTGTGCTATATTTTGATCCAGTGATTTTACATAACGCAATAGATACTCCCGTTCAACCTTGCCTTCTGGGTGTCCGTGGTAAATCACGATTACGATGATGCCTTCTGGTGCCATGATTTCCAGCAGCTGGTCGATTGCCTGGATGGTCGTCTCAGGGACCGTAACGATGTCCTTATTGCCTCCGGGAAGATAGCCGAGGTTGAAAACAGCGCCGGATATTTTTCCAAAATGCAGCGGTGGAATGCACTCTGTGATGTTTTCATGTCCGGTATGGAACAGTGTCACCTGATCCTGCAGTTCATGTTCACGAAGCTTCGTTTTGCATGACATTAATGCTTCATCCTGGATATCAAAGCCGTAAATCCTGCCGGAAGGGCCGACCAGGTTGGCTAAAAATATCGTATCATGCCCGTTGCCGACTGTCGCATCGACTGCGATGTCACCGGGTTTCACTGCCAGTTCAAGAAGGTTCCTGGCAAAAGGAAGAATCCGTTCAAGCTTCATTTTCAATCACCACTTTGTTCCCAGTATAAAATTTTCCCTGCCAGCTGTTGCGGCGCTTCATTTCTTTGTCAATCGCATTCAGGACTTCCCATTTATTGACGCTCCACATCGGTCCAACCATCAGCTCAATCGGTCCATCCCCCGTAATTCGGTGGATGATCATTTCAGGGGGGAGGATTTCAAGCTGGTCGCAGACCAATTTTACATAGTCCTCAAAGCTAAGGAATTCAAGCAACCCTTTTTCATATTGCTTGACCATAGGAGTTCCTTTGAGAAGGTGAAGAAGATGAATCTTGATTCCCTGCACGTTGAGTTTCGCGACTTCTTGTGCAGTCTCCATCATCATTTCAGGTGTTTCCTGGGGCAGCCCGTTAATAATATGTGAGCAAACTCTGATGCCGTGCTTCCGGAGCTTGTCCACACCTTCTTTGTACGTTTCATAATCATGAGCACGGTTGATTAGATTGGCTGTTTTTTCGTGAACCGTCTGAAGTCCAAGCTCAACCCATAAATATGTTCGCTCATTGAGTTCAGCCAGATATTCAACAACATCATCAGGCAGGCAATCGGGTCTTGTTGCAATCGATAGCCCTACGACACCTTCCTCGTTCAGCACCGTTTCGTATTTTTCCCTCAGGACTTCAACCGGTGCATGGGTATTCGTGAAAGCCTGGAAATAGGCCATGTACTTGCCGTCTTTCCATTTTGTGTGCATTTTTTCTTTTATCTTTTTGAACTGTTTGCCAAGATCTTCTACTCTGTCACCGGCAAAATCCCCTGAGCCAGACGCACTGCAGAATGTACAGCCGCCGTGGGCTACCGTGCCGTCACGGTTCGGACAATCAAATCCGCCATCAAGCGCCACTTTAAAAACCTTATGGCCAAAATGATTACGTAAATGGTAATTCCATGTATGGTATCGTTTATCGTCTGTTGCGTAGTGAAAAGGGTTGGTCTGAATCATGCCAGAAACCTCCTAATAGCCTGTCTGTCAAAAAAATGAATAATAAAAATTGTACCATTTAGAGAACGTGAATCCAATTGCAAAAAGATTACAATATGTATCCAACGCAATTGCCATCATTAAACATTCGCAAAATCGTGATAGGAAAATGTATTGTGAACAAAATAAAGAAGAAGCAGACTTTGCTTCAGCATCAAGTAAAGGAGGGGCTACTATTGGCAACACGTCAATCGGTTGACCAGTTACTTCAGCAATGTGAGGATGCAATCAATCTTGCCCAGGAACAATACAAGGATGCTGCCACACAGCAGCATTATAATGATGGCAATTTTACCAATGCACTGCAGGCACTAGAAGACGCATACAATGATCTTGCCAAGCTTTCCTTCAGCGCTAATTCCCAGCAGCGCGAGCAATTGCATAGAATGAGGCTTCAACTGCAGCAAGTCCAAAGCAATATGATTTTGCTTGATCACTAAAACAGGAGGGAAAACATCTTGAAAAAGCGCTCAAAGCAGAATAATCCTGAACAAAAAACAAGGAACGGCATCAATAACCAGGATCTCGAGCTTGGAAGGGATCATGATCCGGTAAAAGAAGCGAAGAAAAAATATGAAAAAAGCGGCGGGCAGCCTGTAAAATCCAAATTCCATCCTGAACCAGAGCAATCTTCATAAATTTGTAACACCCTCACTTCTTTGCGGAAGTGGGGTTTTTTTTGTGTAATGGGGCGAATAGCAGATTTTGATTCATACCCCCCGTTCACAAATCGGATAAAACTGATGAAAATTCCGTGATGTAAATCACAGATTGGGGTCATTCAGAAATGGTTTAAATAAGGTAGACCAAAAAGGGCCAGGAAATGATTGTGTTAAAAAAACCTATAAAAAATAAATCGTTTTTTCCATCTGAGTTGTCTTGTGAAAACATTCACGAATTTGTCACATATAGAAAGGAGTCAATTAAATGAAACTCATTAAGTTATTATCGGCCATCATTTTAATATTCATATTCCAGCTGCCTGATAAGGGTAACGCCGAAGCAAAATCCAATATCCTTAATATGGAGGAGCTTACGATCCAGGTGATGCCGGAATATTCGTATCACCCAAAAGATAAGAAGAAGGATGCCCCGCTTTTGGTGGGCTATCATGGGGCCTTGAAGAACAATGCCGAAGAGGCGCAAAAAGGGAAGGTAGTCATTCCGCTGCCAATGGATGAGAAGAATTTCAGGATTGGTTTTGTGGCCGATTATTCCCGCGACCTGACAGAAATGAATGAAATTGAATACGAGCTGGATAAAGAAAAAGGAACGATTTCCTGGGAAACGAGCGAAGACATCCAGCCTCAGGAGATTTACAAGTTTGTGATTGAGTATTATACCGACAGCATCAAGGAAAAAGACGGCAAGAAGTCAATGACCTATGATTTTAAAAACTTCGCTGATATCGGATTATTTAACCTGATTTTCGTCGAGCCGCTCAGCACGGAAAGCTTCAAGCTGGAGCCTGCTTCCGAGCAGCACCAGAAAAACTCTTACAACATGAACATGTTCCTGTATCAGAGCCAGGGAATGAAGCCTGGTGATGAAAAGAATATCTCACTTGAATACAAACGAACTGACGATAGGACTACAGCGGAAATCATGGAAGCGATGGCCGGGGATGCGAAGAAGGCCGGCACTGTAAAACAAAATGATGAAAAAATGCCTCTGTGGCTTGTCATTACAGTCGTTGGCAGTGTGACTATATTGGCAGCGATCTTATTAATTTTCATCATGAAGAAAAAGAAAGCTCAGCCGGTAAAAAGCGTGGCACCAAATGAATTTGATGCCAAAAAGGCAAAGCTCCGTTCAATGCTTGTGGAAGGAAGCATAACGGAAGCAGAGTACAACGAATTGATCAAAAAGCCGGGAGGTAGAAAATAATGTCCAAAAATAAAAAAATCGTAGTGGGGCTGAGCCTGGCAGCAGTGGCATTCGTGATCATGATGTTTTCAACAATGCCGAGCGCAGGGAGCAAGGAAATCACGATTGCCGACCTCAGCAAAAATGGCTCGAAATATGAAGGCGATTATATTATGACCCAGGGCTTGCTTAATAAGGAATCGGTGAAATGGGATGCCGACAAGCTTGAGCTCCGTTTTGAGCTTTACGAGGAAGGCCAGGGAACGCTTCAGGTATTTCATAAAGGCATCAAGCCGGATAACTTCTCAGAGGATGTCATCGTCCTGGTAGAAGGTTTTATCCAAAAAGACGGAGTGTTCGAAGCGGAAAAAGTCCAGACGAAATGCCCGACCAAATATGAAGGCGAAGACATGGAGAACTATGATACTGAGATGCATAAGGAATTATACAAAAATGACAAGCAGGAATAAAACAGATGGGTGGTTATCTGTATGTATCTAATTGGGAACATCTCAATCTACCTTGGAATCGTGATTTCGCTTTATGGAATCATTGCAAATATCGTCGGGATAAAGAAGAAAAGCAGTAAGTGGATTGAAAGCGCAAGGGGGGCAGTCCTCTCACTTGCTTTCGTAGCAAGCATTGCATCCTTCCTGCTGCTCTACTTGCTCGGCACAAGCCAGTTCCAATATAAATATGTGGCTTCTTATACAAATGAAAGTCTGACAATGGCTTATAAATTGACGGCATTTTGGGCGGGTAATGCAGGCTCCCTTCTGCTGTGGGCTTTCCTTTTAGCGCTATATGCAGCAATGGTGGTATTTTCAAAAGAAAAAAAGAATCCAATGATGCCGTACGTATCCAGCATTCTGATGGTCAACATCCTGTTCTTTTTCACAGTGATGGCGCTGAATGCCAACCCATTTGAAATGACCGATAAAATACCGGCTGACGGAAAAGGGCTAAACCCGATGCTGCAAAATCCGGGAATGATCCTCCATCCTGTCACACTTTATATGGGTTATGTCGGGCTGGCAGTACCATTCGCCTTCGGAATCGCGGCTCTGATCCTGAAGAGAATGGATTCAGAATGGATCAAGCTGACGAGAAGATGGACCTTGCTTGCATGGCTGTTCCTGACTCTCGGAAATGTGATTGGCGGATGGTGGGCATACCTTGAGTTAGGCTGGGGCGGATACTGGGCATGGGACCCGGTAGAAAATGCCTCATTCCTGCCATGGTTGACCGTATCAGCATTCCTGCACTCAGTTATGATCCAGGAACGGAAAAACATGCTGAAGACGTGGAACGTAAGCTTGATTATCTTATCCTACATCCTGACACTGTTTGGAACCTTCCTTGTCAGGAGCGGGATCCTGACGAGTGTCCATGCATTCGGGGACAGCAATCTGGGCACCTACTTCCTTGTTTTCATGGCGTTCATGATGCTGTTTTCTCTTTATGTCGTAATGACAAGATACGGAATGATTAAAAAAGACAGCAGCCCAATAGAGGCTTATTTTTCAAAAGAAAGCAGCTTCCTGCTGAACAACCTGATCCTCGTGGCTGCAGCTTTCGCTGTTTTCTGGGGAACGATGTACCCGCTGATTTCGGAAACTTTTACAGGCACAAAGGTCAATGTCGGTGCGCCTTATTTTGATAAAGTGATGGCTCCGATTCTGTTGGTGCTGATTGTATTGATGGGTATCTGTCCGCTGATCGCCTGGCAAAAAGCGGTGTTCGAAAAGTTCATGAAGAACATGCTCTGGCCGCTGGCAATGGGTGTTGCCACCGCAATCATCCTGCTCGCTTTTGGCGTCAAGGGGATTTACGCGATTATCGGCTTATCGGCAACAAGCTTCATGTTTGGGACGCACTTGCAGGAATTTGCCAGAGGCATAAGTGCCCGCAGGAAAGCTACAAAGGAGAATATCTTTAAGGCAGCGTTCAAGCTGACGGTAAAAAACCAGCGCCGCTATGGCGGTTATATCGTCCATATCGGGATTGCTGTCATCGCGATAGGCGTCATTTCTTCGCACACTTACTCAACTGAAGTGCTGAAAACAGTAAATGCCGGCGACAGCATCAAGACCGGGGATTACAGCCTTAAATTCAATGAACTGACTGAACATACGAAAAACGGCAATGGAATAGTGGTGGCCGATATCGATGTTACGTATAAGGGCAAGGATATCGGCAAAATCAAGCCGGAAAAGATCTTTTACGAAACATGGCCTGAACCATCAACAGAAGTAGCAATCAAGACGAACTGGAGCCAGGATTTATACGTGGTATTAAGCTCCTGGGAGAACAAAGACAAAGTGACATTCATGGTTAAAGTGAATCCATTCGTAAGCTGGATCTGGATGGGCGGCATCATCATGGTGATCGGCACAGCATTCGCCCTCATAGGCGGCAGACCGACAACATTCCGCTACCAGATCAATAAAGGCATTTCGAGAGTGGGAGGGTGAAAAAATTGAATAGGAAAGTTCTCTTAACAACACTCCTTATGCTTATCTTGATTCCCGGCATGACAACAGCTTTCACCTACAACTCAAAGGAATTCAAGCAAATCATCGGACAGCTTGATATGCAGGGCCATGGTGATCATGAATTGTCGACATGTTCAGTAAAGAAGATTTACTACGATGAAGTGGTCGAGATGCTGAACGGCGGCAAAACAGAACCGGAAATCATCCAGTCCTATGTTGATGAGTACGGGCAGGCGGCTTTGAGAACTCCGGGCGGCGGCACAAGCGGCTGGATTGCCTGGGGAATGCCAGCTGCCGGAGTTGGAATCGGCAGTGTGATTGTCGGTGTCTGGCTAAGGAAATTAACGGTCAAAAAGGCAGAATCAAAGCTTGAGACGAAGGATGCATGGAATTCGGAAGTGGAAAAAGAAATTGCGGCAAAAACATTTGACGAAGAGCGCCGGAAGCTTTTCTAGGAGCTGATCAAAATGGATTATGTATTTTTAATAATAGGCTCACTCGTAATCATTACTTGCTTTTACTTTATCATCTCTCCTTTCTTCTCGGCTGGCGAGGTGTCTGCCTCGGGAGTGGAGACAGAGAGTGAAAAGCTGACGCTGGAGCAGGTATACAGCGCTGTGAATGAGTTGGAAATGGACTTTTTAATGAAGAAAATCACCCGCGAGGATTTCGAGAAATTGAAAGAGAGTTATCAATTGCTTGGTGCTGAAATGTTAAAGGAAGAAACAGAGGGACTCAAGCTAGGAAAGGCTAAGCATCTTGCAGAGGGCAAAAAGAAGAAAAAGGATGCCGAAGCAGAAGCAGAAATTCTTAGAGAGCTGAAGAAGCTTCGCCAGCAGAAGGGGTGATCATAATGGCACCTGCCTACCATCCTGAGTGGCTTGTTAACTTCTGGCTGACGACGCCGGGGTTGAACATGCTGAACCCACACTATTTACTGATTGTTTTAGCTGCTGTCATTACTGCTGTCTGGTTTTGGCAAAAGCGGAGGAAGCCTGCTGAAGACATCATTGGTGAGGAAGACCAGTTGTTCAAACACCTTTTGGTAAGAAAAAAAGTGATTGAAGCTGAACTGGCCGGACTTGAAGCAAGACTGTCGGCAGCGGAAATCACCGAGGAGCATTTTAACAAGATGAAGCTTGATTACCAGAGCCATCTCGCCGAGGTAAACAAAGAACTGGAACAATATACTTAACGAAAGAGTTGGGGACCATGCTGGAACTGAGGAAAATGACCAAAATGCTGGGAGATAAGCTCGTATTAAGGAACATCACCCTTTCATTGGAAAAAGGAGAGATCCTAGCGGTGATTGGCCCGAATGGAGCAGGGAAGAGCACCTTCTTTAAATGCACAGTCGGACTCCTGCAGCCAACGAGCGGGGAGATTCTCCTGGATGGAAGGCTTGTTAAGAAAAATACGGCTGAGATTAAGCAGCGGATTGGCTTTTTAGGTCACGAATCATTTCTTTATAACAACTTGTCCCCGCTAGAAAATCTTAAATTTTACGGAAAACTATACAAGGTAAAGGATCTTGACAGAAAAGCCAATGCGCTTTTAAAGGAAGTAGGTCTTTACCTTTTCAGGGATATGCCGATCCGGTCTTTTTCAAGAGGGATGATGCAAAGACTGGCGATTGCCAGGGTGCTGCTCCCGGACCCTGATATCCTGATGCTCGATGAGCCGCACACTGGCCTTGATCAGGAGGCCGTTGCGCTTTTGAATCAAATCATTAAAAAGAAACGGGACAGCGGGACGTCAATCCTGATCATCTCACATGATTTTGAGCAGGTTCATGCACTTGCTGACAGGGCGGCCGTATTAAAAAAAGGAAAGATCGTCTCAACAAAGCTTCTTGGAGAGGAAGTAAGCCTGGCAGAGATGAAAACCTGGTACGAAGCTGAGGTGAAGAGCCCATGATTTCAATCCTTAAAGATGCGTGGACGATTGCCAGCAAAGACCTGAGCAATGAGATCAAAACAAAGCAGACAATCGGGATGATGGTCATTTTCTCGAGTCTTGTCGTCCTGATCTTCAGCTTTGCCTTTGATCCGACGAACAATATGGTTAAAGCGGTCATTCCGGGGCTTGTCTGGCTGATTACCGTATTCTCAGGGATCCTTGGGTTGAACCGTTCCTTCCTTTCCGAACACGAAAACGATGCGCTGACAGGACTGCGTTCTGCACCAATCGATCCTTCGAGCATTTATCTTGGCAAGGTGCTGGCAAACTTCATCCTCGTAACGGCCGTACAGCTTGTCAGCATCCCTGTTTTGTTTTTGCTGTTTGACTATCGCTTTTTTGGAAAAGTAAGCTGGTTCATCCTTGTGGTCATCATTGGTACACTCGGTTTCATCATAGTCGGGACCTTCCTGGCTGCGCTGTCGGCAAACGCAAAGAATAGCGAGATGCTGTTGCCGGTGTTGCTGCTGCCGCTTCTAAGCCCACTGCTGATCGCAGGGGTCCAGGCGACAAGAATCATCCTTGAAAATGAAGTGATTGCGGATGCATCTTCCTGGATCAGATTGATAGCTGCTTACGATTTATTGTTCCTGGCTGCATGCTTTTTCTTATTCGAATTTATTATGGAGGGGTCTTGATGAAAAAGAATACTGGCATTATCGACCGGCTGCTGCTGTTCACGTTAATTCCGTCATTTTTCATAGCACTTTATCTGATTTTTATTTGGTCGCCTGTTGAAAAGGTGATGGGCGCTGCACAGAAAATATTTTACTTTCACGTTGGGAGTGCCTGGGTCGCCTTCCTCGCATTCGGTGTCGTGGGTTATTACAGTGTGAGAGTGCTGATCAAGCCTAGGCTGCAGCATCATATCAATGCTGGAATCTCCGCTGAAATTGGTGTGCTTTTCACGACAATCACACTGATTACCGGGATGATCTGGGGAAAATCAAGCTGGAATACATGGTGGACATGGGAGCCGCGTCTTGCGACAACACTGATTTTATGGTTCATCTATGTAGCTTATCTGTTCGTCCGCAAAATGGATGGTTCTACGGAAAAAATCGCAAGGCTATCAGCTGTTTTTGGCATCATTGGCGTGATCAATGTCCCGATTGTCTTCATGGCAATCCGCTGGTGGAACACGAAGCTGCATCCAGTAGTCTTCGGTGAAGGCAAAAACCAGTCGGGCGGCGGAATCGAACCCGATATGCTGGTCGCACTGCTGTTCTCGATTTTTACGATTACCGTGCTGTACACTTTCTTGATGCGCAAAGGAATCGAAATCGAAAAAATGCGGCATATCGTCAAAAAGGCAAAGTCAAAAGCAATTGAAAAGCTTGCAGGATAATTACTAAGGAGGAGTTTAAAATGACTTACTTATTCATGGCTTACTCAGTTATTTGGACGTTGATCGCTGGTTATGTAGTAGTGCTTGGGCGCCGCCAGAAGCAGCTGAAGAAAGAGCTAGAACTACTTGAAGAATGGAACTCAGATTTTTAAAAGCGGGTGAATAGAATGGGCAAAAAGATTGTTCCGGTCATTGTCATCGCTGCCGTCCTCGGAGTTCTCGGCTTTTTGGTCAGCGGACTGGGAGGGAAAGCATCCGCCCAGCCTGGTGACCAGTCCATCGATTTTGAGCTGCAGGATATCGAAGGCAACACGTATAAACTATCGGATTTTAAAGGCCAGCCAGTGGTCCTTAACTTTTTCGCAACCTGGTGCGCACCGTGCATTGACGAAGCTCCTGAACTGGAAGCATTCGGCAAAGAGTATAAGGATGCAAAGCTGCTGATCCTCGCTAAAGGCGAATCGAAAAAACGGATGGAGAAATACATTTCCGAAAGCGACTCTAAGCTTACGTATCTTTTAGATACAAAAGAAGACATTTCCAAGGATTACAATGTCATCGGCCAGCCTGAGACAATCATCATCGACAGAAACGGTGTCATTGTTGAACGTTTCTCCGGCCCGACAACGAAAGACGATTTAATCAAAATGATCCAGGAAAAAGTTTCACCATAACCTTGGTTAAAGCACATCCGTGTTTTAATAAAGCTGTTTTCGGTTGAACCATGCGAATGCAGCTTTTAGTAGATTGCTGGAATCCGCTTTAAGGGAGGTGAGAAAGATGCTGAAAAAGCTACTGGGAATAGACAAAAAGATGCTGTTATTCATTGGCGTATTTGCTGGAATCATTGTTTCTGTCGTCACTGTCAAAACGCTTGCGTATACGGATTCACCTGAATTTTGCTCGAGCTGCCATATCATGACAGAGGTCCATGACTCGTTCTCTGATTCCAACCACGCCGGTCTGTCCTGCGGCGACTGCCATTTGCCGCATGATTCGATGGTAAATAAATACACCTATAAGGCAAAGGCCGGAATGACGCATGTGTATTTCAATACACTGGGCGAGGCAAAAATCCCGAAGGTACTCCACGCAACAGAAGGTTCTGAAGAAGTCATAAATGAGAACTGCATCAGTTGCCATGAGAATACGCTGGACAACGTTTCACATGATGCAAAAGACAGCTGTTCAAGCTGTCACCAGGCAGTGCCGCACGGGAAAGGCTTCAAAACAGAGGATTATTTTAAACCGCCGAAACCAGGCGAGCTTTTAGAAAATAAAGGAGGTACGATGAACAATGGCTAGAAATTTCCGCTGGGCATTTTTGCTCCTTGCGGCTGTCATGCTCATCATAACAGGCTGCTCCAGCTCGGAAGAAGAAGCAACTTCCGCAAGTGAGCTGAAAACGGGGCTGAGCAAAGACGAAATCAGCAATGAGGCCTTCAAGGACCTTTTCCCGCTGCAATATGACAGCTACAAGCAAAACGAAAAAATGGAGGATACGAAGTATAGCGGTTCCGTCAAACGAAGCAAGTTCGACCATGATAAGGAACCCTATCTGCCAGTCCTTTTTAACGGCTATGGCTTTGCGACTGAGTACAATGAGGATCGCGGCCATATCTATGCGAATGAGGATGTTCGGGCGATTGCGCGTATCACTGACAAATCAATCGGATCATGCTTAACCTGTAAGTCGACTGCTGTTCCTCACATGATTGAGGAAATGGGTGACGATTACTGGGGCGGCAATTTTAACGAAGATATCTGGCCAAAGGCAGAAGCGATGGGTCACTCACCAATCGGCTGCTCAGACTGCCATGACCCGCAGACAATGGATTTGCGCGTCACACGTCCTAGCTTCATTAAGGCAATGGAGTCACAGGGAATCGACATGTCCAACCCAACGAAGAATGATATGAGGAACTATGTTTGCGGCCAGTGCCACGTAGAGTACTATTTTGCTGCAGATAACGGTGAAGTAACGTATCCTTGGGCAAACGGTTTTGAGCCAGAAGATATGTACGAATACTACGAAACTACTGCTAAGGAACAAGGTTTTGAGAAGGACTGGGTCCACAATGTTTCAGGAACGCCAATGCTAAAAGCGCAGCACCCTGACTTTGAGACTCATATCGAAGGTCCGCATGGTGAAGCAGGAGTTACATGTTCAGACTGTCACATGCCATATGACAGAGTGGATGGCAAAAAGAAAATCAGCTCACACTGGTGGACGTCACCGCTTAAGACAATGGATCAGTCATGTGCAACCTGCCATACCAACAGGGATATGGAGGAGCTGAAGGAACGAGTTATCGGTATCCAGGATAAACATATGGAAGCACTTCATAAGGCTGAGGATATTTCGATCACCTCACACTATTACGTGAATAAAATGATTACTTCGGGAGTAAGTGAGGAGAAAATCAAGCAGGCTCAGGAGCATATCAGAAAAGGACAATGGTTCTGGGATATTGTTGCAGCTGAAAGTGCAGCAGGCTTCCATAATCCGCAGGGAGCAATGGATTCATTGATGGTGTCAATTGAAGAGTCGAATGAGGCGATCAATCTTGCTATCGAGGAATTGACCAAGAAAGGCGTAAATCTGGAAGAAGTTAAAACAGAAATTGAAAAAGTGAAGAAGGCTGTTTACGACGAAAAAGATAACTTCAAGAAGAAAGAAAAAGCAGTGAACAGTTACTTCCCGGCACAACAGCCAGCTCCAAAAAAATAGAGAATAGTAAATTCAGAGAAAAGATAAATAAGAAAACACTGTGCAAATGGTAGTTTGTACGGTGTTTTCTTTAGTTTCACAGAAAATAGGTTGAGTGTCAATAATTGTGGAAGGCGTTTTTCAAAATTACTGAGACATTGACGCTGGTTCCCAGTGGTATTTATTGATTTTTTGGGGAAAAAGGCTTGTCTATGATGTGAAATGGTGAATGATTACTGCGTAAGATTGCTGCAAATCGCTAGAACTCGCTAGATTGCCACGGAAAGATAGTAAATTTACTTGTTTTTCGGTAAAAAATGACTCTTAAATACTTGATTCCCTTACAAAAGAACAGTTTAACACGAAAATCGAGGATGATTTTAACTGGGAAATCGCTTCGGGGCTGTGAATAGTACATAATTCCGCGAAAATGCTGTGTGATTCCGCGAAAAGACTATATAATTCCGCGAACTGGAAAAAACCACGTATTTTTTCCAGTTCTACTTCAAAAAAATAGAAAATTTCAACTTTATATACCTGCATAAATTCCTATTGCAACCAATTGTGAAAAGCTCTAGAATTACTTTGGTATTCGAAACTTACTTAATGAAAGAAGGCGTTTTTTATGCCGCGAGCCTTGTGGCTTTTAATTATCGGGATGGCAGTCAATGTTACTGGTTCCTCTTTTTTATGGCCTTTGAACACTATCTATATACATGATCACCTTGGCAAATCCTTGTCTGTTGCCGGGATCGTATTGATGCTTAATTCTGCAGCCAGCGTTATTGGCAATCTTTTTGGCGGCAGTCTTTTTGATAAAATTGGCGGATATAAGTCTATCATTCTTGGAATCAGCATTACCATCCTCGCGCTGCTTGGCCTGACGCTATGGCCAGGCTGGCCGCAATATATTTTCTTTTTGACATTGGTTGGTTTTGGCTCTGGCATCGTCTTTCCGGCGATGTATGCAATGGCGGGTTCGGTGTGGAAGGCAGGCGGCCGTAAAGCGTTCAACGCCATTTATGTGGCTCAGAACCTCGGAGTGGCGGTGGGAGCTGCGCTTGGCGGGCTTGTCGCATCTTATTCCTTCCAGCTGATTTTCATGGCGAATGCAGCCATGTACCTGATTTTTATGATGATCGCTATTTTTGGCTATCGCAGCATCGATACCCGGGCAGCGAAGCAGACGAACGTACTTCAGGAGAATGGTGCGGTCCGGAGCCATACAAAGCTGTATGCGCTTCTTATCCTTGCTGTTGGCTACTTGCTTTGCTGGGTTGGTTACGTCCAATGGCAAACCACGATCGCAGCTTATACTCAGGAATTGAACATTTCCCTGAATCAATACAGCATCCTCTGGACAATCAACGGTGCTTTGATCGTTCTTGGCCAGCCAGTTGTGAACAGGCTGATCAAGCCGTTCCAGAATAAATTGAAGCTGCAAATCATCATCGGCATGGTCATCTTCATGGTTTCCTATGCAGTTGCTGCAGGAGCTAATGCATTCTCAGGCTTCGTGGCTGGGATGGTAATCCTGACGATTGGGGAAATGCTGATTTGGCCGGCGGTTCCGACCATCGCGAATGACCTGGCGCCAAAGGGCCGGGAAGGCTTTTACCAGGGGATTGTCAATAGCACCGCAACTGGCGGCAGGATGATCGGCCCGCTTATGGGAGGAATCCTTGTCGACCTATACGGTATGCCAATGTTATTCGCAATCCTCATTGCACTTATGTTTGTCGGTATCTTCACTACTGTCATCTATGACCGGAAAATGAAGGAATCACATAACGTTGCAGCACAAGCATAAAGAATCAGTAAAGAGCTGGGCACGGTGCCCGGCTCTTTTTAAAAATTTGAGGATTGTCCGGCACCAGAGTTTGTCTGTACTTAACAAGACGTATGCTCCTTTATAATCAGTCACAATTTATGCATTTTTTCTCGATAAAAAATGCATATTTTACATCTAATATAGGACTGTGAGATTATGATATAATCATTTTTGAAAGACAAGGGGGTGAATGGGTTGAAATTTAAGATCCTCGGAATTGCGTTTTTGGCTGCCGGTTTATTAACTGCCTGTAATGGCGGGGAACAAACTGCTGAACCTGAAAAACAACAACAAGACATCAAGGAATTGGTGAGTGATTACAGCACGGGCGAAATTAAGGGCCATAAAGCTTCCATCACCTCACAAGAACTGACAATTGATGACAGTGAAGGGGACAAACAAGTCTACGATATCTCGGAAGAAGACTTCTTCGTCTCAATCGCGCCTTACGAAAATCAAACCCATCCTTGAACGAATCATAGCTTGACAGGTTGTCAAGGTGAACTGGTTGAAAAAGATTTTGATGTATATATTGAGGATGAGGATGGAAACGTGGTCGTTGATGAGAAAATGACATCCCATCAGAATGGTTTCATCGATTTGTGGCTTCCACGTGATAAAAAGTTCAAAACAAAGATTGGATATAACGGTAAAACTGTAGAATCAGAAATATCCACTTTTGAGAATGACGCCACTTGCATTACAACAATGCAGTTAATGTAGACTAAAGCACCTGTTTCAGGTGCTTTTTTTATGCAATTCATCGTTTTCAGAAAAATATGATAAAATCAATAGAAAAACCAGGTGGCGGACTATGAATACGAAGCTTTTACATATCCCGGCAGATATAATTGAAACCATTGTAGAGAATGCGTTTGAATGGCTTGTTGTTGTTGATCGAGAAGGAAGGATCATCTATATCAACCATAATTACTGTGAATTCCTTGAAGTCAATCGTGAAGAAACGATTGGCAGGCATGTGACTGAAGTAATCGAGAATACAAGGATGCATATTGTCGCTCAGACCGGTAAAGAGGAACTGGCCGACCTGCAATTCATCAAGGGCAACTATATGATTGCCAACCGGGTGCCCATCATTAAAAATGGCGAAGTAATAGCTGCATTTGGAACGGTGTTTTTCAGGGATACACAAGAATGGATGAAAATGGACAGCCATGTAAAAAGCCTGCTGACCAGGATGCAGCCATACATCCAGAAAATTGATTCCGGAGTAAAATATACGCTGGATGACATCCTTGGCGAGTCGCAGCAGATTATCAATTTAAAAGAAAAAGTGAAAATGGTATCCAACAGCGACATTTCCATTTTGATCAGGGGAGAGAGCGGAACGGGGAAGGAATTGTTTGCCCACAGCATCCACCAGTTAAGCAGCAGAAGCCAGAAGCCGTTCATTAAGGTGAACTGTGGAGCAATCCCTGAAAACCTGCTAGAATCCGAGTTGTTTGGTTATGAAGAAGGAGCTTTTACAGGCGCGAAAAAAGGAGGGAAAAAGGGGAAGTTCCAATTGGCTAATGGCGGGACCCTTTTCCTGGATGAAATCGGGGACATGCCGCTAAGCATGCAGGTAAAACTTTTGCGTGCCTTACAGGACGGGGAGATAGAACCGATTGGTTCGACAAAATCGATTTCGGTTAATGTCCGGATTATTGCTGCCACAAACAGGCCGCTTGAGAACATGATTGAGGAGAAACGATTCAGGGAGGATTTATTTTATCGGATCAATGTCGTTCCTTTCAGTGTTCCTCCATTAAGGGAACGCGCTGAGGACTTAACGCTGCTGATCGCCTATTTTATTGACAAGGTCACGAATCGGTTAGGCAAGCGGATCGCAGGAATTGAAAGCAACGTACTGGAAATTCTAAAATCATACAGCTGGCCGGGAAACATCCGAGAACTTGAAAATGTCATTGAAGCTGCGGTTCATTTGACAAAAGGAGAACAGATTACGCTGGATTCATTGCCGGATTACCTGCAAACACAGACAGCCATTTACCGATTCAAGAACAAAAAACTTAAGGATATTGTGGAAGAAACAGAACAATGGGTGCTGAAGCAAAGTTTGGAAAGGAATAAAGACGATAAAGCCCTGGTGGGAAGGGAACTGGGGATCAGCAGATCAACCCTTTATGAAAAGTTAAATAAATACGGTCTCTTGTAGTCCGGAAGTTCGGAATGCTGTCCGAGTTTCCGGACTTCTTTCATTTCTAGTAATATTTACAAGGTTTTTCACTGTATGAATGGTATTAATTTGCGGGAACGGACAGGTCGAATAACTTCTATTCTATTAAGTAAAAGCAAATGGAAGAATGATAGTGTCCGGAAATCCGGAAATAAATAACTGAAAATTAAGAATAAACACTGATTCATATACTCTGAAAAGTTGGCACGATAGTTGCAATAAGATATTACAGCAATTTTATTCAATATTTTTGTAAGCGTTATCAAACTTTGTGCAAGGAGGGCAGATTGGTTCGTTTTCACTTTAAATTACAAGGGGGAAAAAAGAATGCTGAGTATGATTGGGTTGATTGGCGGCCTGGCTTTGTTGATTTATCTAACGATGAGGGGCATGAACCTGCTGATTGTCGGGCCGATTTCTGCGTTGTTTGTTGCTGTGTTCAGCGGAATGCCGCTGTTTCCGCAACTGGTTGAAGAAGGAGCGGCCAACTTTGTCGGCAACTATATGTCCGGTTTTTCTGGATTTGTTACTGCCTGGTACATGATGTTCCTGCTTGGGGCGATTTTTGGAAAGGTAATGGAGGACAGCGGAGCGGCTGACAGTGTTTCTGAGTTCATCGTCGAGAAGCTGGGCATGAAGTACGCCGTGCTTGCAATTGTCGCGGCCTGTGCTGTGTTGACATATGGCGGCGTAAGCTTGTTTGTCGTAGCGTTTTCTGTTTATCCAATGGCATTGAGTTTGTTCAGGCAGGCGAATTTGCCTAGGAGATTCATTCCGGCTGCATTGGCCTTCGGTTCGGTCACTTTTACAATGACTTCTGCCGGTTCTCCGGAAATCCAGAACTGGATTCCTATTCAATTCCTGGATACTACACCGGTTGCAGGCTGGGAGGTCAGTGCCATCGTTGCTGTCTTCATGATGATTTTTGGCTACTGGTGGCTGAAACGAATGATTACAAAAGCTGTTGCAAGAGGCGAGAAGTTTGAAGCCAGGAAGAAAGATCCAATGTTGGAAAAGCGGACGCTGCCTCATCCTTTGATGGGTCTTATTCCTTTGGTCGTGGTACTGGTTATTTCTTTCGTTTTCCATGACTCATTGAAACAATCAGCACTGATCATTGCTCTGCTTGGCGGGGTTGTATCTGCCTATCTATTAAATCGCAAGTACTTTAAGAATTTCTGGGAAGCTCTTTCAGAAGGGACGATGGGAGCCTTGATTGCAATTGGTAATACAGCTGCGGTCGTAGGATTCGGCGGTGTCGCAAAAGCGGTGCCGGCTTTCCAGACGGCGGTTGATGCGATGACGAATATTCCAGGCAGCCCGTTGATTGGTGCGGCGATTGCCGTCAGTGTCATTGCCGGGATGACTGGTTCTGCATCCGGCGGCCAGGCAATTGCGCTTCCATTGCTTGCTCCTCACTATATGGATATGGGCGTCAATCCTGAAGCACTGCACAGGGTAGTTGCCATTTCCTCCGGAGCGCTTGATTCACTGCCGCATAACGGTTACGTGGTCACGACTGTCCGGGCGATCTGTGGCGAGTCCCATCAGGATGCGTACAATCCAGTGGCGGCTGTGACGGTCATTGTGCCGTTGATTGGTGTGGCAATCGCGATTGTTCTATTCTCTCTAGGATTAGGCATTTAATGAAGGTCCTTTTCTCAAACTTAGTTGCTATTGACTACAAAATAGGATCGTATTACCTAAGTTTCTTTATAGAATTTACGCTTATTATGAGAAAAGAGCTTGCAAACTTAGTACCGACATACAAAAGGAATTTTTATCACGTTAAAATCGGTTTTAGGATTTTAACAAGAATCTTTACGAAAACAGCCTTAATGAAAGGAGATTCCAATGGTAAAAGATAAAGTTGTGATGATTACCGGTGCCGCCCAGGGAATTGGGTACGAGATCGCCAAGAGTTTTGCTGAGCAGGGCGGAAAGGTATTTTTAACAGATTTACAGGAAGAAGCTGTCGAGAAGGCGGCTGCCAGTCTGCGTGATTTAGGGCATGATGCCGCTGGCTTTAAATGCGATGTTACCAGCGAAAAAAACATTGAGGAGGCAGTTGCAAAGTGCCTTAAGCACTTTGGTACTGTCGATGTTCTCATCAACAATGCGGGATTGCAATATGTCTCCATGATCGAAGACTTCCCGACGGAAAAATTTGAACTATTGATTAAAGTGATGCTGACTGCTCCATTTATAGCTCTGAAGTATGTGCTTCCAGTCATGAAAAAGCAGGGTTCAGGCCGGGTGATCAACATGGCATCCATCAATGGTCTTGTCGGATTTGCCGGAAAAGCAGCATACAACAGCGCCAAGCACGGGGTGATTGGGTTGACAAAGGTGGCTGCACTCGAAGCGGCTGAGCACGGCATCACAGTAAACGCCGTCTGTCCCGGATATGTCGACACGCCGCTGGTGCGCAACCAGCTTTCCGGCCTAGCCGAAACACGGAATGTGCCACTTGAAAAAGTACTTGAAGAAGTCATTTTTCCGCTTGTGCCGCAAAAACGGCTGCTGGCTGTCGAGGAAATTGCCAGCTATGTTATGTTCCTCGCCAGTGATTCAGCCAAAGGAATCACTGGCCAGGCGGCAGTCATTGATGGAGGATATACGATTCAGTAAGTTCAAGCCGGCTTTCCCCTTCGGAAGGTCGGCTTGTTTAAGAAATTGCTCATTTGAAAAAATCCTCGGGCGGGGTGTAGATTCTGTTTTTTGTTCCACCAGTAAAAGGGAAATTCAGTGATTGCAAGATACGGGTTATTGTATCTCCAGAATTTATGTGAAGAAACTCCCTTAACCGTCTATTTGTTAAAATAAAGCCATTCAGTAAAAAATAGTCCTTCACTGCAGCAATGTGGGCATCCGTTGATGTATGCCCGCAATGTCTGCAAAACCAAGCACCATGAATCCGTTCCATTCCAAAATGGTTGCAATGAGGGCACTGGACTCCTGTGATGAGATCCTGTGGTAGATCAAGTGAGTTTGTGTCAGGGACATACGGTACATGCTCCTTCAGCAACAAACGGGTGATTTTTTTGATTTCTTTCATGGTCAATTTTTCTTTTTGGTATTGAGATTTTAAGGTTGAAATTCTAAAAGGGATTCTCGCCGCTCGGCATATTCTGTAGGCTGCTTCTTTGTCGAAAGCAGGATTTTTGATGATTGTCTGAGGATTGCTGATGGTCGCGAAAATTTCTATGGGAGCCAGAGGAAGTTGGTGATTGATGAACCATTTTTTAAGGTGTAAACTTTGGATTTCTGCTTGTAAAATCGGATTGTTATATCCTTTCTCTATGCCATCATACGTTTGGAGCAATTGATCCAGTTCTAGATCTATCACAATTGTTCCCGCATAATTCTTGGATTCAATGATGGCGATAAATGATGGGCTGATGATCAGAGTATCAATTTGGAAATGACCATTTTTGTGAGGGAGTCTGAGGTATTGGAATATTGTTAAGTCATCATCAGGAAAGAGAGAGAGATAATAATCCACTTCCGTTTCACCCTTGTGAGCGGCTTTCCAGCGGCCAAGTTTTGAGCGGAACTCTGATTTGCGGGGATGGTGGTCAGGTAAACGGCGATAAACTGCGTCATAAATGAGGATTTCAAGGGAGATTGACCGATATTTCGCTATCACAGGCATCACTCCATATGAATTTGATACCAAATACATTCGGCAGCCAATGAAAATAATCCTTTTTTGCGTATCGAAAAGTTTTTTCCGCGAAACAGGATGTGAATTCCGCGAAATAGAAGGTTGATTCCGCGATTTCGGACCTCAATTCCGCGAAAACAGACCTCAATTCCGCGAAAATACACCTCAATTCCGCGAACTGGAAATTCATCGCGTTTTTTACCAATTTTGTGTCCGAGTTTATAATCAAAATCTCACACAAAATCAAACACTTCTTCATAAACTAGTCTCCATAATCATTTATTTCATCCCTGCTTGCATATGGGAGGGAATTTTATTACAATATCTCTATATCATAACGAAAGACTTCGACAAGGAGTAGTAGTGGTGTAAAACCTGTGCAAGAGAGCTGGCGGTTGGTGCAAGCCAGACGGGTCCATCATGAACTCGCCTTTGAGTCGCAGACGTGAACACAAGTAGCGTTTGCCGTTTTCCGCGTTAAGGATTGAATGAAGCGAGTGTTGCACACTAATTTGGGTGGTACCGCGGGAGATTATACATAGCCTCTCGTCCCTTTTACAGGGACGGGAGTTTTTTATTTTTTTTAAAAGAAAATCCCATCCGCAAAATAAATCGAACCTAAAACAGGAGGACATTGACGATGAGTTTTAACCATCAGGAAATCGAGAAAAAATGGCAATCGCATTGGGAACAGAACAAAACGTTCAAAACAACTGAAGATAAAGGGAAAGAGAAGTTCTACGCGCTTGATATGTTCCCGTATCCATCTGGTGCCGGCCTTCACGTTGGACACCCGGAAGGTTACACAGCGACTGACATCCTTTCACGCATGAAAAGGATGCAGGGCTTCAACGTCCTTCATCCAATGGGCTGGGATGCGTTCGGCCTTCCTGCAGAGCAGTACGCATTGGATACAGGGAATGACCCGGCAGAGTTCACGGAACAAAACATCAACACATTCCGCCGCCAAATCAAGGCATTAGGTTTTTCATACGACTGGGACCGCGAAGTCAACACGACGGATCCTGAATACTACAAATGGACGCAATGGATTTTCCTTAAGCTTTATGAAAAAGGTCTTGCCTACATTGATGAAGTAGCAGTTAACTGGTGCCCGGCACTTGGAACTGTTTTAGCGAATGAAGAAGTAATCGACGGAAAAAGTGAGCGCGGAGGCCACCCGGTAGAGCGCCGTCCGATGAGACAGTGGATGCTAAAAATCACAGCCTACGCAGATCGTCTTCTTGAGGATCTGGATTTGCTTGATTGGCCGGAAAGCCTGAAGGATATGCAGCGCAACTGGATCGGCCGTTCAGAAGGTGCCGAAATCACGTTCAACATCGAAGGGCATGAAGGAACATTCACTGTGTTTACGACTCGTCCGGATACATTGTTCGGTGCAACTTATGCCGTACTTGCACCTGAGCATCAATTGGTTGATAAAATCACTACAGCCGAGCAGAAGGCTGCAGTCGAAAAATATATCGATGAAATCAAGAGCAAGAGCGACCTTGAGCGCACGGATCTTGCGAAGGACAAAACGGGTGTCTTCACTGGCGCTTACGCAATCAACCCAGCGAACGGCGAAAAAATGCCAATCTGGATCGCTGACTATGTTCTAGCTTCATATGGTACAGGAGCTATCATGGCAGTACCAGGGCATGATGAGCGCGACTACGAGTTTGCCAAAAAATTCGATTTGGAAATCAAGGAAGTCGTTGCAGGCGGTAACATTGAGAAAGAAGCTTACACTGGCGACGGAGAGCACATCAACTCTGAATTCCTTAACGGCATGGGCAAGGAAGAGGCAATCAATAAGATGATTGCATGACTTGAGGAAAAAGGAATTGGAACCAAGAAAGTCACATACCGACTTCGCGACTGGTTGTTCAGCCGCCAGCGCTACTGGGGTGAGCCGATTCCAATCATTCACTGGGAAGATGGAACAATGTCAGCAGTTCCAGAAGACCAGCTGCCTTTAGTTCTTCCTAAAACGACGAATATCAAGCCATCTGGCACAGGCGAGTCTCCACTTGCCAATCTCGATGACTGGGTGAATGTCGTGGATCCTGAAACAGGCAAAAAAGGCCGCAGGGAAACGAACACAATGCCGCAATGGGGTGGCAGCTGCTGGTACTATCTGCGATATATCGATCCGAAGAACGACCAGGCACTTGCCGATGAGGAAAAATTAAAGCAGTGGCTTCCGGTTGATATCTATATCGGTGGCGCCGAGCACGCAGTATTGCACTTGCTGTACGCTCGTTTCTGGCACAAGGTCCTTTATGATGTGGGAGTAGTCCACACGAAGGAGCCTTTCCAAAAGCTTTTCAACCAGGGAATGATTCTTGGTGAAAATAATGAAAAGATGAGCAAATCAAAAGGCAATGTCGTCAATCCGGATGAGATCGTTGAAAGCCATGGTGCTGATACGCTTCGTCTTTATGAAATGTTCATGGGTCCGCTTGAAGCATCCATCGCATGGTCTACAAACGGTTTGGATGGATCACGACGCTTCCTTGACCGCATCTGGCGCCTGTTTGTCAATGAAAATGGCAGCTTGAGTGAGAAAATCAAGGATGTTGAAAGCACGAACCTTGAGAAGGTCTACCATCAGACTGTTAAAAAGGTGACGGAAGATTATGAGGGGCTTCGTTTCAATACAGCGATTTCGCAAATGATGGTCTTCATCAATGAAGCATATAAAGCCGAAGAGCTTCCAAAAGCATACGTTGAAGGCTTTGTAAAAATGCTGGCGCCGATTACGCCGCATATCGCCGAAGAGCTTTGGGCTAAGCTTGGCCACAGTGAGTCAATCACATATGCAGCATGGCCAGCATATGATGAAGCCAAGCTTGTTGACGACGAAGTCGAAATCGTTGTCCAGGTAAACGGTAAAATCAAAGCGAAGATGATGGTACCGGCAGACGCAAATAGAGAAACACTAGAGCAAATCGCGATGGGTGATGTTGCTGTCAAAGAACAAATTGACGGTAAAACAGTCCGTAAAGTGATTGCTGTACCAGGAAAGCTTGTCAATATCGTTGCTAACTAATATGTATTAGCAGAGGATCGCCTAGGCGGTCCTTTGTTTAAAATGTTGATATACCCCATGAGGTTTATTCTTTGTAATTTAAAATTGGTTTTTATATAATAAATAGGGGAAAATACAATAACGTATTGTATCCTTTAATTAGGATTAAATTTACTAAATAATGGAGGAAATGACTAATGAATAAAATTGAGACGATCTCTCCGGAAGAACTTCAAAAGAAGCTGGAAGCTGGCGAAAAGCCAGAAATGGTTGATGTACGCGAACATGATGAAGTTGAATCAGGCATGATTCCTGGAGCTAAGCACGTGCCAATGGGTGAGATTCCTGAAAGACTGAACGAATTCGACAAGGACAAGGAATACATCTTCATCTGCCGTTCAAGCGCACGCAGTGGCAACGTTTGTCACTACATGAACGAGCAAGGCTACAAAGTCCGCAACATGGTTGGCGGAATGATGAGCTGGGGCGGAGAAACAAAGCGTCCATAATTATAAAATTCTGAAAATCTGGCCAGAATGGATATAAAAAAGGAAGGATGACTTCCCTTGATCCAGGTCAGAGTATTTGATCATGAACATGAAAAGGATTTAGAACAGGATATGAACCGCTTTCTGGAGAAGCTTGATGAGAAAAAGCTTTTAGACATTAAATACAATGTCGCGGTCTTACCAGAGGAAGAGGACGAAGAACAGATCTACTGTTTTTCCGCCATGGTTGTGTACAGAGCTTGAGTAAATTTACTCAGGCTTTGTTTTTTTTGTGGGGATCACGGACAGAAACAGGTTCAAAATGTGCTAATGTGCCGTCATCAGGTCCATGACGGACGAAAACAAGTGGGAAACGAAAAAAAAGTCCGTCATCAAGGCCGTGACGGACAAAACCAGGTGGGGAACGTACAAAAGTGTCCGTCATCTAGCCCATGACGGACAAAAACAGGCGGAAAATAGGAAAAAGTGTCCGTCATAAAAACTATGACAGACACTTAGTCATTTACTCTATTGTTGCAGTGCAAATTCCCCAGCATTAGTTCCCGCAAGCCGTCCGGTGACAAGGGCGGAGGTAATATTGTAGCCTCCAGTATAGCCGTGGATATCGAGGATTTCTCCGCAAAAATACAGGCCTTCTGTTTTCTTGGAAGCCATTGTTTGCGGCTCGATTTCTTTGACGGATACGCCTCCACCGGTGACGAATGCCTTATCAAGCGGCAGGGTGCCGTTGACCTTGAACTCGAACTGCTTGACAGACTTGGAGAAACTTCTGATTTTTTCATGGCCCAGCTGTCCGCCCTGCATTGCGGAATCGATTTCATTGCGCTCCAGCAGGAACATCAGGTAACGTTCGGGCAACAGCCCTTTAAGCAAATTCTTCACCGCTTTTTTCGGCTCGGCCTTGATCAGTTTATTAATTTCCTGGAACAATTCTTCCTCTTTCATATCAGGAAGGGCATCGAGGGACATGACGACTTCTTTCAGATTCCACTTTTGCATCGCTTTGACGACGAACTGGCTGCAGCGCAGAACCGCAGGACCGCTGATGCCGAAGTGGGTGAAAATCATATCCATTTTGTGAGTGATAAGCGCTTTACCCTTGGGATTAAGTACGCTGAGTGCGACTCCCCTCAGCGAAAGCCCCTGGAGAACCTTTTCTTTTATAAATGGTTCAGATGAGGTTACCGGCACTTCGGTAGGAAACAATTGCGTAATCGTATGGCCCGCCTTTTCTGCCCACGCATATCCATCACCAGTGGATCCGGTATGTGGCACTGATTTTCCGCCGACAGCAATGATGACGCTGCCTGCATGAAACACTTCACCACTCTTCAGTTCAACAGACTCCGCCTTGCCATCCTTGTAGTGCACATCGGCAACAGGAGTATTCGTCTTGATTTCTACCTTTAATTCTTTTAGCTTTGATAAAAGGGCATCAACAACAGATTGAGCTTTGTCACTTACGGGGAACATCCGGCCGTGATCCTCTTCTTTCAGCTGGATGCCAAGCCCTTCGAAAAATGAAATGATATCTTCATTGCTGAAAATGGAGAGCGCGCTGTATAAAAAGCGTCCATTTCCGGGTATATGTTTAATGATTTCATCCACTGGCAGCCGATTGGTCACATTGCAGCGACCCCCGCCGGATATCGCCAGCTTTCGGCCAAGCTTGTCTCCTTTGTCGATCAGCAGCACCTTTGCGCCTTTCTCACCAGCAGCAATCGCAGCCATCAAGCCAGACGGACCGCCGCCGAGGACGATTACATCGTATTTCATTGCTTCACCAACTTTTCGTTTCACTTTTTTAACTCATTTCAGCACTTTTATTATTATAAAGCAACTCTTCACTAAAAACATTGCCATGAATGAGATCATTCAAACGATTTTCCCAGCCGGAAAACTGGCAGTCAGCCTGGAGAAGGAGTAAACTAGGGAATGCGGGAAATTTCTGAAGCAAGAATGCAAGTAAGCAGGGATGCAGGAAATATCTGCATCCATTGATAAATATCATAGTGTCTGGTTGTGTTTATGGTAAAATACAAGTTTGTAATCTGTTTTTATTTTATTGATTGAAAAGTAGGGATTTTATGTCATCAAAGCTTTTAAGAGGGACATTCATATTGACGCTTGGCACGATTTTATCTAAAGTGCTAGGGTTATTTTATGTTATTCCCTTTTTTGCGATTGTGGGAGAGTATGGGACAGCATTATACTCTTTCTCTTACATTCCATATACAATTTTCATTAGTGTTGCCACAGCTGGTGTACCGCTTGCTGTTTCTAAGTTCATAGCAAAATACAATGCTCTTGAGGAGTATGCGGTCGGAAGGAAATTGTTTAAGTCTGGTGTGGCAGTTATGCTGGCAACCGGAATTCTATCTTTCTTAATTATGTATGTTACAGCTCCCGGACTTGCTGAACTTGTCATGGATACAAGTAATGATGAAAATGTGAAAATAACCGCTGCAGATGTGACAACAGTAATTCGTGCGGTCAGCTTTGCCTTGATTGTTGTTCCGTTCATGAGCTTGATTCGCGGTTTCTTCCAGGGACATCAGTCAATGGGACCGTCAGCAGTTTCCCAGGTTGTAGAACAAATAGTCAGGATCGTATTCGTGCTTGCCGGGGCGTTTGTTGTCCTGAATGTACTTGAGGGGGATATGGTTACAGCAGTTAGTGTGGCCACGTTCGCGGCATTCATTGGAGCGCTGGGCAGTCTTGGAATACTGGCCTGGTATTGGGTAAAAAGGAAGCCTCATTTAGATAAACTGCTAGAAGAAGACAAGAGGACGATGGATATCTCCTTAAAGGATATTTATAAGGAAATCTTGCTGTATGCAGCACCCTTTGTATTTGTCGGGATTGCCAATCCTCTGTTCCAATTTGTTGATATGATGACCTTTACCAAGACGATGACTTCAATTGGGTTTAGCTCAAATGAAGCAAGTTCGGCATTTTCAGTATTGAATTTCCAATCGCATAAACTTGTCATAATACCCGTCTCCCTTGCTACGGCCTTTTCATTGACGCTGGTACCAAGCATTACAAAGGCCTTTACAGAAAACGACCGAAAGGGTATGAGACGGCAGCTTGACCAGACTTTCCAGGTGTTGATGTATCTAACCGTACCTGCTGCCATTGGAATAGCAATACTAGCTGAACCAATGTATACCGTTTTCTATGCACATGATGACCTGGGCACTGAAGTTTTAACAACCTATGCACCAGTAGCGATCCTATTCGCACTATTCTCTGTAACAGCAGCCATCCTGCAAGGAATTAACGAGCAGCGATTCACGATTTTGAGTTTGCTGACGGGGCTATTGGTGAAGCTGACATTCAACATCCCATTAATTAAGGTGTTTGAAACACAGGGGGCAATAATGTCAACAGCTCTAGGCTATATGGCTGCAATCCTAATTAATTTGTTTGTAATTAAAAAGTTCGCCAAATATCCAATGGGCTTCGTGACGAGGAGAATTTTCCTGATATTGATTTTCTCCGGCTTGATGGCTGGAGTGACGATGGCATTCTATGAAATGCTTGTCGAATTCCTTTCGCCGGCTGCGAAGTTCCAGTCGATTGTGCTGATTGGAATTTCTGCTCTGGTAGGGGCCGCGGTTTATTTTTACCTCGGATTCCGGACCAAATTGGTAGACAGGCTATTCGGAGAGCGGGTCACCAAACTCAAGCGCAAATTAAGGCTGCCGGTTTAATAGGAAAATGGCCTTCGGTTATGAAGGCCATTTTTAATGCAACCTAATAGTAAAATTGCTGGTCGTTATCACGGATATTGAGGCGGCGCTCAATTCTGTCGACCCTTCGGTCCAGGCGGTCGATTTGATTGCTCAGTCTTTGAACTTGCCGTTCCAGGCGGTCGAGTCTCTGGTCAAATTGGCCTCCGCCGCCGGGATATCCGCCGCCAGGGTATCCGCCACCGGGGAATCCGCCGCCGCCTGGCAGGCCGGGAATAGGGATGTACAAGCCTTGTCCTTGTTGTCGATGGTTCATTCAGGTCATCTCCTCGTAATCTGATGTAAAGTATGATATTAGTCTATGTAAGCTAGCAAGAAATGGAATGGGCACCTGCCCAATGAATAAAGGAGGTTCAGCAATGAGAATCGATAAAGTGCTTTCCAACCTTGGATACGGAAGCAGGAAAGACGTGAAGAAACTTTTAAAAGATGGTGCTGTAAAAGTAAATAATGCAATTGTCAAAGATGCAAAGCACCATGTGGATCCTGAAAACGATATGATCACATTAAACAGGGAAGAAATTCATTATCGAGAATTTATTTATTTAATGATGAACAAGCCGCCTGGTGTCATATCCGCGACAGAGGACAACCGTGATGAGACGGTCATCGACCTGCTTGAGATTGAAGACCAGGTACTTGAGCCATTTCCAGTAGGAAGGCTTGATAAGGATACGGAGGGCCTTTTGCTGATCACGAATGATGGACAGCTTTCCCATAGGCTCTTATCACCAAAAAAACATGTCCCCAAGACATATTTCGCGGTAATTGAGGGAGAAGTGACGGAAGAAGATATCCAAGCGTTTAAAAAAGGCGTCACACTTGATGATGGCTATGAAACAAAACCGGGTGAACTTGTTATCTTAAAATCAGGCTTAACGTCTGATATTGAGTTGACGATTACCGAAGGGAAATTCCATCAGGTGAAGCGGATGTTCGAAGCTGTCGGAAAAAGGGTCATTTATCTGAAACGATTATCAATGGGCCCGCTGAAGCTCGATGAAACGCTGGAGCTAGGGGAATACAGGGAACTTACCGATGAAGAAGTGGAAATGCTGCAAACCTATGAGGTATAAAAAAATCGCCGGGGATCTTCCTCTGGCGATTTCTTTTTTTTCTATTATTAGATTGTCTGGCGAAAGCGTCCTTCTGCTTTCTCTTTTTCGAATTAAGACGACATCTTTACCTTTTTCTGGGTCGTTGTCCATTTACCTCGGCTCGGACTTTTCACTAAGTCGTTATAAGCCAGGACATTCAAATCCCTCTGGATGGTTCGAGGAGTAATTCCGAATTCCTCTACAAGATCTTGAGTTGTGACAGTACCATTCTGACATATATACATGTAGATGGATTTGATGCGGTTTATCATCCGGTTAGTCGAAGGTTTCAAACAACCACTCCCTATCCTTTTTTAAACCCCTTTGTCATATTCCTGCAACCGACTATTGATTGAAGACGAATCCCCAAGTATGTAGTTTTCTTCTTTCCAGACAGCTCCTTTTGCGTCCATTTTAAAAGGCAATCATAAGATGTCTTACCTTTTGGACTATTTTACACTTTAATAATGTAAAATTCCAGATTATTCACTGTTTTTTATGAAAAATTAACAATTAATTTAGAAAACTGCCTCCCTTCAAATCGTTTATATACTTAACGATATGGTTTTAAACAGGTTAATTATGACAGTTTTTAGAAAATTGAGAAAAAATATATAACGTGCTGCTGTTTACGGATTGTGGTTAACAGGAGTAAAATTAATATCAAGTTTTTAACTAGAAATTTAAGGTACAATAAGAACATTGCCGGGCTTAAGTGTAATTCTTAAGGGAAATACATATAGAACAACATATGGAGGTTTGAATAATGACTTCAATCAATTGGACGAAGGAAGTAGAAAAAAGAGAATCTGATTTAATTAAGGTCACTCAGGACTTGCTTAAAATCAAGAGTGTGCTCGATGAGGAAAATTCTACAGCTGAGGCACCGCTAGGAGAGGGTGTCAGAGAAGCATTGGACTTCATGCTTCAGTTGGGTGAAAAGGATGGTTTTACGGCCAAAAATGTCGGCAATCTGGCTGGACACCTTGAATTCGGGCAGGGAGATGAAATCGTTGGTGTCCTCTGCCATGTTGATGTAGTGCCAGAAGGAGACGGCTGGACAAGTGATCCTTACGGTGCAGAAATCCGCGACGGGAAAATCTTTGCGCGCGGCGCGATTGACGACAAAGGGCCAACGATGGCAGCATATTATGCGATGAAAATCGTTAAAGAATTAGGCTTACCCCTTAATAAGCGTGTCAGGATGATCATTGGTACGGATGAGGAAAGCGAATGGCGCTGTGTTGACCATTATTTTGAACATGAGGAAATGCCAGCGATGGGCTTTGCGCCGGATGCCGACTTTCCGATCATCTACGCAGAAAAAGGGATTGCCGATTATGACTTGGTTTCAAAAGCAGCTGGAATTGAAAAAGAAAACTTTGATGCAGAGGTAATCGAGTTTTCATCCGGTCGCCGCTATAATATGGTACCTGATTTTGCGAAGGTAGAATTGGTTGTTCAGCAAGGGCAAACAGATGTTGTCCAGCGCTTTGAGGAATTCAAGAGGAACAATGAATTGGATGGCAGAGCTGTCGTAGAAAGCGGCAAGTTAATCCTTGAGCTTGAAGGTGTATCAGCACACGGCATGGAGCCTGACAATGGCAAAAACGCAGGCCTGCTCATGGCAAGCTTCCTCTCTGAGATGAACCTTGATGGAAGCAGTGAAAAGTTCTTTCAATTCGTCGCCAAGTACTTGGGCAAAGATTCACGCGGCCGGGAACTGGGCGTCGCTTACGCCGATGACATTACCGGGGACTTGACGATCAATGTCGGCAAGCTGTCTTACTCAAAGGCTAAAGGTGGCCGCGCTGGATTGAACATGCGCTATCCAGTAACTACTGACCTTGAGAAGACAAAGGGAATCTTAAATCAAGTGTTAGAGGCAGAAGGACTTGTCATCGAAAACTTCACAAACTCCAACCCGCACCATGTCGATGAAAGTGATTTCCTTGTACAGACCTTGAAAAAGGTATACGAAGAGCAGGTTGGGGAAAAAGCCGAACTTATTTCCATTGGCGGAGGAACATATGCAAGGTCACTGAAATCAGGTGTGGCATTTGGCCCGCTTTTCCCAGGAAGACCTGACATTGCTCACCAGAAGGATGAATACATGATCATTGAGGACCTTCTCAGAGCAACTGCGATTTATGCTCAGGCAATTTATGAATTGGCAAAATAAAGGGAATGACCAAACATCATTTGGGTTAGAAAACCGAACATCTTTTGAATAGCAAAATAAAGTGAGAATTACCGAACATCTTTTGTGTTAGTAAAATGAATTACCGCACATCGTGGAGGGGAAAAGGATGGAATATGTAATTGTAGACGGCGAGATTCTTGACAGGACGGTCGCCAAGGTAGACATCGAGGACAGAGGGTATCAATTTGGCGATGGTGTTTATGAAGTGATCCGGGTTTATAACGGTAAAATGTTCACAGGTAAAGAGCATTTGAACAGACTCGTTGAAAGTGCAGATAAAATCAGGATGAAGCTTCCATATGGTCCTGAAGAGCTTGAGTCTAAAATGGAAGAACTGATCTCGAAAAATGAATTGGACACTGGGATCGTGTATATGCAGTTTACAAGAGGAGCTTCACCACGTAACCATGTTTTCCCAGGAGAAGATGTGGCACCAACGTTTGTTGCGTACACGCGTAAGGTGGCACGTCCTGTGGATTCTATGGAAAAAGGGGTCAGAACCATTCTTGATGAAGACATTCGCTGGCTTCGCTGTGACATCAAAAGCCTGAATTTGCTTGGGAATCTGCTATCGAAGCAAAAGGCAGCAGAAGCCGGCTGTTTTGAGGCGATTCTTCATCGGGGAGAAACTGTCACCGAGGGAAGCCATTCCAACATCTCAATTGTAAAAGACGGCGTGATCATCACGCATCAGGCTGACAATTTGATCCTTAATGGAATCACAAGACAAAAAGTGCTTGAGATTTGCAGAAATGAGAACATTGCTTTTGAGGAACGAGCTTATACGCTTGATGAATTGTCTGCTGCTGACGAAGTTTTTTCATCTGGTACGACCGTCGAAGTCATGCCAATTGTAGAAGTCGATGGTAAGCCTGTTGGAAATGGAGAGCCAGGCCTTGTCACAAAGAACCTGCAAAACCTTTTTAAAGCAGAAATTGAAAGCCAGTGCGGCCAATTATAATCTTTATCCTGCAGTTTTAAAGCTGCAGGTTATTTTTTGCTCAAAGAAGGGTACCTGAAGGTTTTAACGCTTGGTTTGTTTTTTCCTGGCAGGAATGGGTATCATAAAAATATTTAAATCATCTGGATACCTGCTTTTGTTCATACTCAGACAAACTACAGCAGAATACCGAACAGGGGGAACAGAAATGAAAATCACTTCTGAACAGCATATTGAATTGCATGGATTCAATAATCTGACGAAATCATTAAGTTTTAATATGTATGACATCTGTTATACCAAGACAAAGGAAGAGCGTGAAGCTTATCTTGATTATATTGATGAACAGTATAATGCAGAACGGCTTACTAAAATCCTCACTCATGTTTCAGATATCATTGGTGCCCATGTCCTGAATGTGGCCAAGCAGGACTATGTGCCGCAGGGTGCGAGTGTGACCATACTTGTCTCTGAAGGACCGGTTGTCGAGGTGCCTGATGAAGCGTATGATGAGTCGCCAGGCCCGCTGCCTGACAATGTCGTATTGCAGCTGGACAAGAGCCATATTACCGTCCACACGTATCCGGAATTCCACCCGGATGAGGGAATCAGTACATTCAGGGCCGATATCGATGTTTCAACATGCGGGGAAATCTCGCCGCTGAAGGCGTTGAATTACCTAATTCATTCTTTCGAAACCGATGTCATGACAATCGATTATAAGGTAAGAGGCTTTACCCGTGATAAAGATGGCAATAAATTGTTCATCGACCACGATATCAGCTCAATTCAGAACTACATCCCTGAGAATGTAAAAGATCAATTCGATATGGTCGATATCAATGTGTATCAGGAAAACATCTTCCATACCAAGTGCAAGCTGAGAGAGTTTGATTTGGATAATTACCTTTTCGGCTATACAAAAGAGGAATTATCTCCTGAAGAACGCGAGGAAATCACCGAAAGGATCCAGGATGAAATGGAAGAAATCGTGTCAGGAGTGACACTTCATTCGGGAACGATTTTTGAAGATGAAGAGGAAGATCTGGATAAATAGCAAGTAAAAAGGCGTGTGGATGACCACACGCCTTTTTGAAACTTTGGTTATCTATTTAGCATATGGTGCTAATCTTCAAACCTGAATAAATCACTGGATAGATATCTTTCCCCGGTATCGCAGGCAATACAGATGACGACTTCATCAGGCTTCAGGTCCTTGGCGACATTGATGGCAGCGAAGCAAGCGGCTCCTGATGATGGGCCGACAAGGATGCCTTCTTCTTTGGCCAGTCGTCGAGCTGTTTCATAGGCATCTTCATCCTCGATTTTATGGATTTTTTCATACACATCCTGATTGAGGATTTTCGGGACGAAGCCTGGACTTGTGCCCACCAGTTTGTGCTTTCCGGGTTTCCCGCCTGAGAGCACTGGTGACCCGGCAGGTTCGACAACATGTACTGCTAGTTCAGGGAACTCTTCTTTCAGGGCTTCACCTGTGCCGGTAATTGTTCCGCCCGTTCCGGCTGTAGCGACGAACGCGCTGAGCGGCTTTTTCAGTTCTTCCATCGCTTCGATGATTTCTCTTGCTGTTGTTTGCCTGTGGGCGTCTGGATTCGCTCCATTTTCAAACTGCATTGGCATGAAGCTATCGGGAATTTCCTTTACTAACTCTTCCGCCTTTTTGATCGCACCTGGCATTTTTTCGTCGCCAGGCGTTAGCACGACTTCAGCTCCATAAGCCTTCAACAAATTAATCCTCTCTTCTGTCATGGTGTCAGGCATGACCAGGATTGCTTTATAGCCTCTTGCCGCGGCGTTCATTGCGAGGCCGATGCCAGTGTTGCCGCTTGTAGGCTCAATGATTGTTGAACCAGGTTTCAGCTTTCCTTCATTTTCAGCTGAAACAATCATGTTGAATGCAGCCCTGTCTTTTACGCTTTTGCTAGGATTGAAGTATTCAAGCTTGAGGTAAACCGAGGCCCCGCCCTCGGGTGCCAACTTGTTCAATTTTACAAGCGGCGTTTCGCCAATTAATGACGCGATATTATTAACGACTCTCATGTGATAGCCTCCTTGATCGTTATGGACCTGCTTTAGTATTCCAATTAAGTGAATAATTGATGATATGCAACTGAAAAATAACTATAGCTTCTTTTAATCATATAAAAAAAGACTATTCCTATCAACTTGTATGGATTAGAAATGTTTATAAGGGAATTCTGCCAATATTACATGCCATTTGCTACAATAAATTCAAGTGGACAAGAAAGGGTGTATTTGATTGCAGACGCATTATTTCTATGCTCTCGAACTTCCGGGCAAGTCAAAAGCAATACTGGAGGAGACAATCCACAGCATGAAGGAAAAAATGCCTTTTAAAACCTGGGTACATCCACAGGATTTACACATTACGCTTGCTTTCCTCGGAAATGCACCTGAAGCAAAAATAAAGGCTGCCAATGAAGTGATTAGGGCAGCATTGAATAATACACCAACTTTTAAATTGGAGGTCAATCATCTAGGAACCTTCGGCCGAAAGGATTCTCCAAGAATTTTTTGGGCTGGTCTTGAAAAATCCACCGATTTGAAAGAAGTAAGAAAAATAGTTTTTTCTGCATGCAGTGCTGCTGGTTTTACCCTTGAAGCACGCCCGTTCAGCCCACATATCACTATGGCGAGGAAATGGGCAGGCGAGGAAGCCTTCCAAGCTGGCCAGCTGGATGCAGTCAACCCTTTTAAAAAAGAACTAACTTTTCAAGCTGAGAGGGTCGTTTTGTACAAGACTCATTTGGGGAAAAGTCCAAAATATGAACCGATTACACTATTCCCGCTTGCTAAGCAGGATTAAAGGCAGGTCGAATAATGGCACAATTAATCAAGCTCCAGGACTATGTATCACGGTATGCCCAGGACATTTACCTTTATCCCTCAAGATATGTCCGTCTGAAGAAAAAACAATGGGAGGGCATTAGGGAGAAATGGGAAAACGGTCCTAAACAAACTAGTGAAAATCACTTTGATATCCAACAGGAGGAGCAGCCAAATAATCTCCTTCACAAGCTCAAAAGCATGGTGCGCCAGCCAGAGCCTGTGAAGGAGGAGGGCACCCGGGAACATAAGGAAGATCAGGAACATTTGATGGACGACGGTATGCTACATTCAATAACCAACTTACAGTCAATTGAGGAATTAAAACAGCACTTCCTCGATGGGTTGCTGCCATTCCAGCTAAAATGGGCCAGCTCGACATTGACGGAAAGGTCATTCATTACAAAAGAATTTTTCAGCGATCCGACCTTGAAATTTTTACTGCAGCGATTTCCTGATACCTTTCTCATTTTATATAAACCTATATTTTTATTAAAAAAAGCTCCGGTCGAGGCAGAGTTGATCATCATCACTCCAGCTGCAGCCATGTGCATTTCGTTCATCGAAGCTGAAGAGAATGCTGCATATGTCGGGTCCAAGGACCGCTTTTGGATCAAGAAAACGAGGAATAAGGAAAAGAAAATCCTGAATCCGCTGATTGCGCTAAACCGGACAGAGAAAATCGTCAAGACTCTTTTTGATATGTACGATGTTGAGCTTCCAGTACAAAAACTGCTGATCAGCAGGAATGGGTTCATCGACTATCCACAGCCGCCTTATGGCGTACAATTCATTGAAAAACGTAATTTCGAGGACTGGTTCATGGGCTTGAGAGGCATGAAATCTCCATTGAAGCATATGCAATTAAAAGCAGCACAGGTTCTTCTGCAGTACGGCCAGACCACATCGGTCAGAAGGCTTGAGTGGGAAAACAGTCCGAAGAGCGAACAATAAAAAGACCCCTATTAATTAGATAAAGGTTGATCATATGGAGAAGATCTATTTTATCGTCAATCCCAATGCGAAAAATGGGAGCTGCCGGGAGATTTGGAGAAACATAGAGAAAGAGCTGGAGGACCTGGACATTGCGTACCTTGCTTTTTTTACTGAATACCCTGGGCATGCTCAAGAGCTGGCAGAGTCTTTAGCCCGAAAAGCTGACGGCAAACCCGTAATAATTGCGGCAGTCGGAGGGGACGGCACATTGCATGAAGTGGTGAACGGAGCGGCGTCCTACTCGAACATTTCCGTCGGGTTCATTCCAGGCGGTTCAGGGAATGATTTTTCAAGGGGCTTTGATATTCCGAAAAAGTCAGTACATGCTTTAAGTTTGATCGTGGATAAAAGTTATGGCTACACCTCAGAAATCGATATCGGAAAAATTCAGCACAATGAATTACAGGAAACCTATTTTATGAATAATATGGGAGTAGGCTTTGATGCTGCTGTCGCAAAGGATTCAAATGAGTCCCGGATGAAAGGCCTCCTCAACCGTTTTTCATTGGGAAGGCTGGTCTATGTTTATATTCTTGTCAAAAAACTACTCACTTTCAGGACGATTCCTATCGAGGTGACAGTTGATGGCAAATTGTATAAATACAGCAAAGCCTGGTTTGTCACCGTTTCGAACCAGCCATACTACGGAGGGGGCATGAAGATTGCTCCAGCTGCTCTCCCGGATGACGGGATTCTCGACATAACGGTCGTGCATAAGATCTCGAGATTGAAGCTGTTATTGGTTTTCATCAGTGTCTTCTGGGGAAAGCATACTAAATTCCGGGAGGTTGAGCAGTTTACTGGTAAATCGATTACTATTGAATCCACTGCTGAAGTTTTAGCGCATGCAGATGGTGAAACTATCGGACATACACCGTTGAAAATCCAGGCATGTCCAAAAGCCTTGAAAATTCTATCTGGAAAAAACAATCTAGGGCATACCGAGGAGTTGAAAATGAATGATTGCCATTGAAAGGGAATTTAACGCCTATCTTGATCAAGTGGATATTATTACCGTATTACTTCCTTATTCATATTTTGAAGGAACTTCCAATGAGTTCCGCCTAAAAGGAGAAGGCGTTGATTTGCCATTGGCAATCCAGGAGAAGGTATTGCTGGAGGATGCAGTAAAATACATTTGCTTATGCAGTATCAGGCCTGAGTTAGGTAAAACTTACGTGATTTTCGATGAGCATGGCGGACAAACGGATCTGCAAATTGGAGCAGTCATCCGAACGGAGGAATTTGATTCATTATTTTTTTACGGCGGGAATGACCTTGGTGTCAGCTATACAACTGAAACGGCCATTTTCAAGCTATGGGCTCCGACCGCTACAAAAGTAAAGCTGAGGCTTTTCGAGGAAGATGACCAGACCTCTGAGCTTTTCGAGATGAAACGTGTCGATAAGGGCGTATGGAGTATTGAGGTAGACCGGAACCTGGAGCTTTACAAGTATTCGTTCCTGGTCTGTATCAACCTTGAATGGAGAGAAGCTGTTGACCCATATGCAACTGCTTTAACTGTCAATGGTGAATATGGCGTTGTCATCGACAAAGAAAAGGCAAAGGCAGCCCATACTGATGTCCCGAAATTAAAACAGCCAGTTGACGCTATCATCTATGAAGTCCATATCAGGGACCTGACGAAGCACCCGAACAGTGGAGCGGTCAGGAAAGGAACATATCTGGGTGCAGCGGAAGCAGCTACAAAAAGTGCCAACGGAATGGAGACTGGACTTTCTTACATTAAAAGCCTGGGAGTCACGCATATAGAACTGCTGCCTTTTCACGATTTTGAAGGAGTAGACGAACTGGATCGCGACAGGGAATATAACTGGGGATATAACCCGGTTCATTTTAATGTACCAGATGGGAGTTATGCCTCTGACCCCGAAGATCCCTATAACAGGATCAGCGAGCTGAAACAATTGATTCATGCTATACACCGCCAGGGGATGGGCGTCATTATGGATGTGGTCTATAATCATGTGTACATCCGCGAGGACTCACCTTTTGAAAAAATCGTTCCCGGCTACTATTTCCGACACGATGCAAATGGCCTTCCTTCAAATGGAACCGGAGTGGGGAACGATATTGCCTCCGAAAGGCTGATGGCGAGAAAATATATCGTTGACTCTGTTATGTATTGGCTGAATGAATATCATGTCGACGGCTTCCGCTTTGACTTAATGGGCATTTTGGATATCAATACAATGACAGCTGTCAGGAATGCGGTAAATACTGTGAGTTCCGACATACTGATCATAGGTGAAGGCTGGGACCTGAATACTCCGCTCCCGCCTGATCGAAAAGCCAATATTTCGAATCAGTCGAAATTGCCTGGAATAGGACAGTTCAATGATTGGTTCCGCGATTCCATTAAAGGCAGTACCTTTAATATTTATGATAAAGGCTACGCTTTAGGCAATGATCGCTATCTGGAAGCAGCCAAACAGGTGATGGCAGGCAGCGTAGGCATCGGAAAGCGGAAACAGGGCTTGTTTTTGCAGCCGGGACAATCCGTGAATTACATTGAATCACATGATAACCATACATTGTGGGATAAGCTGAAAATTTGTGATCCTGACCAGGATGAAGCTATTTTAAAAAAGCAGCACAGACTGGCGACTTCAATGGTCTTGCTGGCACAGGGAATTCCATTTTTGCACAGCGGCCAGGAATTTTTCAGGTCGAAAAAAGGGATTGGCAACAGCTACCGGTCTCCTGATGATATAAACTGGCTCGATTGGGACCTCCGGGATGCAAACATGGATAATGTCGATTACATCAAAGGAATCATCGACATTCGCAGATCGAACGAAGCTTTCCGCCTTCCGGACAATGAACAGATCCGCAGGCGTATGGAATTCTTACAATTGCCTGCTCCGTTGATTGGCTATTTGCTGACGGAAATAGAAGAGAGGGGACATTGGGAAAAAATAATCGTGCTCATTAACCCATCGATGGATCAGCATCTTGTGGAACTTACGGAAGATACAAAATGGAGTGTCCTCGCCGACCATGAAAAAGCTTCAGCACAGCCATTTCGCCATATAGAAGGAGATAAAGTCCTGCTGGAGCCATGTTCTTTGTTTGTGCTGGCAAAATAGGGAGACTCACTAATACTGCACAGTCTAGTGCCCGCTCCTGCTAATCAAAGGGCTTCTGCTTTTCTTTTGATAACTTTTTCACAATATTAAATTCAGATCCATGGGGTTGACGTACTCAGCCTCTAGGGGATAAAATTTATAGGATAGCTATTGTGTGTGAATTTTTCTATCAATAGCTGTCTTTTTATTTCCGATAATAATAACAACGGCGAATTAGAATTAGAATCCATTTCCGGTTTTTTAGCATAAGGGAAATAGTGATAAATGAAGGTGACTAACTTTGGAACATTTATTTGGACAGGATTGGGAGATCGTTCCTGCAGGCGGTGCAACCGGTGCCGCTTATTTTGCGCAGCATGAAGAACAAAGGCTGTTTCTAAAACGTAATTCATCCCCTTTTCTTGCTGTTCTCTCCGCAGAAGGAATTGTACCCAAGCTTGTTTGGACGAAAAGGTTAGAAAACGGAGATGTCATAACAGCGCAGCAATGGATGAATGGACGAGAGCTGAAGCCCGGGGATATGAACAACGACCGTGTGGCCAAGCTGTTGAAGAAGATCCATGCGTCAGAACCGCTTCTTGGGATGCTTACCAGGCTGGGAAAAAGCCCGCTGAAACCTGAGATGTTCCTTCATGCCCTGAATGAGGAATTGGATGAGGAGCTTCGTACGAAGCAGGCTGTCATAGATTCATTAAAGTTTTTAACTGCAAACGTTGGCCATATCGATGTTGACGAAAAGGTTGTCTGTCATTGTGATGTAAATCATAACAACTGGCTGCTTACCGAAGACAACCAGTTGTATTTAATCGACTGGGATGGCGCAATGATCGCCGACCCTGCGATCGATCTTGGACTTCTCTTGTATTCCTATATACCAGTAGAAGAATGGGAGGACTGGCTGGATAAATACGGTATCACCCTGACGGAAAACCTCCAGCAGCGGATGAAATGGTATGCACTTGCTCAGTCACTTTCAGCGATTCAATGGCATAAAAACCAGAACCGCATTCCAGAAATGGAAAAATGGATTGATTTTTTAAAGGCACTTATTTAATTTTTCTCATGAGAATTGTCCGATGTCATCGACCCATTGGGTTAACTGGCCTCGATTTGTCTGGATATGCTGTTCCAGGTCAGAGGCATTGACACCGTTTTGGCTATACTGATAAACATCCTGCAGAATCGATTTGATGTTGCCGTCAACATTTGTGTTGACCATCAACGATTTGATCAGGCGTTCTAATTGCTGATACTCCGCAACCGAACCGCAGCAGTCAGTCTGCTGGTTGCTTAATATATCCTTCAATAAATTTACCTGGTCATGGTGGCTTAAAGGCACAATGATCACCCTTTCTTTTAAAAGGAATTCACCTATAGATTGTGGATTCCTTTTTGTGTTTATGCAGCCGCGATAAATTTCACCTTGAAAACATATGGGTTGCATGATATTGTTTGAAACGAATGAAAATAGTACAGAGGTGTCAAAATGAGACTAAGAAACAAGCCTTGGGCTAAAGATAAATTACTTGAGTATTCGAATTTTGTGATTCATGAACCAGAACAGCACCGTGGAAACTGGGGTAAAGTGTTTGAGAAGGATCAACCCCTCCACATTGAGATTGGTACAGGAAAAGGCCAGTTCATCACTGGTATGGCAAAAGCTAATCCGGACATTAACTATATTGGAATTGAATTGCAGGAGAGCGTCATCGTCAGTGCGCTGGACAAGCTGATTGAAGTGGATTTGCCAAACTGCAAGCTGATGAATGTGAATGGTGCAGAGCTTGCCAAGTACTTTGAGAGCGGAGACGTGAGCAGGGTTTATCTGAACTTCTCCGATCCATGGCCAAAAACACGCCATGAAAAGAGAAGATTGACATTCAAGTCATTCCTTGAAGTATACGAATCCATCCTTGTGAAAAATGGTGAAATCCACTTTAAGACAGACAACCAGGGTTTGTTTGAATACTCCCTTGTCAGCTTTTCGCATTATGGCATGAAGCTTAACTATGTAAGCCTCGATCTTCACAACAGTGATTACGAAGGCAACATCATGACTGAATACGAAGAGAAATTCTCCTCCCGCGGCAGCCGCATTTACCGATGTGAGGTACAATTTGTTTCTGAAAAATAAAGATGGAAAGACCGGCGATTTTACATCGACCGGTTTTTTTACTTGGAAAAAAAGCTCGATATTTTCCAGTTCGTGAATAAATATGTGAAATTCGCCAATAAAAATGTGGAATCGATAATGCAAATCTGATCGCCAATAAAAATAAAGTATTCCCAATAAAGTTTGAATTCCGGCAATATAATAGAATTCCTATTGTATGATGTTAAAAATATGACCATATTCTCTGTCACCTACTAAAAAAGGAGCCGAATTATTTAAAAATTTAAAATCCGAGTGTTACAATCAAGTAAAAAAGGGGGATGTGCGATGGAAAAGCTTGAGCTTCGAAGTGTAAAACTGGAGTGGCTGAACGGTGGAGTCACTCATCTTGATGGCGGTGCGATGTTTGGGGTTGTCCCGAAACCATTATGGTCGCGAAAGTATGAGGCGAATGACAAAAATCAGATTGAGCTGCGAACTGATCCAATTTTGATTCAGGCAGAGGGAAAGAATTTCCTTGTTGAAAGCGGCATGGGGAATGGAAAACTGAATGAGAAGCAAAAACGCAATTTTGGAGTCCTAGAAGAATCAAGCCTAATGCCAGAGCTGGAAAAGCGGGGCTTGAAGCCTGAAGATATCGATTACGTGTTGATGACTCACATGCATTTTGACCATGCTTGCGGGTTGACGATGGATTCAAGCGGTGAACTTGTCTCAGTTTTCCCGAACGCGAAAATCATTACTTCCCAGGTCGAGTGGGATGAAATGCGCAATCCGAATATCCGGTCCAAGAGTACATACTGGAAAGAAAACTGGCAAGGAATTGAGCAGCAGGTTGAGACATTCGAAAAGGAATGGTCATTTGGTCCGATTAAAATGATCCACACTGGCGGCCATAGTGATGGACATTCAATCCTGACCATTGAAGATGAAGAACTTACAGTGGTCCACATGGCTGATATCATGCCTACTCACGCTCATCAGAATCCTCTTTGGGTGATGGCCTACGACGATTATCCAATGGATTCGATTTTCGCCAAACAGAAATGGCTTGAATTTGGGATCAGCAAAGATGCCTGGTTCACTTTTTATCATGATGCAGTCTATCGCGCAGTAAAATTTGATCAGGATGGTAAAATAACTCAAACAATTGAGAGAAAAAAATAGACCTGCGCTGAGCAGGTCTTCATTTTAACAGATATTAATCCAGCGGGTATGCATCGAGAATAGCTCCTGTTGCTGCGTCGGCGATGAATTCAAATTGTTCGACCTTACCGTCGACATTGCGGGAAATACCACCTTTATATACCTGGTAGTCAACAGGCGGTTTTGAATATGGTTCAGCCGTCATATTGATCCATGAGCCGCTGATCGGCCCTGATTTTTTAAAAGCTGCCTTCGCATGATTCAGTACTTTTTCGGCTGACACGGTTTCTTTTTGTGAAGCAAGTTCCTTTACAGCATACGCACCTGCCAGTCCGGCGCCAACGCCAATGAAAAAGGCTTTCCAGTTCATAGTCAAGGACCTCCAAGGTTATATATGGAATTTCAAGTTATCTTCATCATAACAAATCACACATGGAGAGCAAAGAATTAATGCCCGCAAAAAACGCGTATGGCACGATTTAGACTGGCAAGCATAATGAATGTTCTGTAAAATGAAATGTATAAATACATAATCTTTAGTAAATCTAAATTTTTTAGTGAGAAGGAGAAGTTATATGAACGAGCAAACATTGAGTCTGTTTAAAACATTGACAGAACTGCCTGGAGCACCAGGCAACGAGCATGCAGTCCGTAAATTCATGCGCGAGCAATTGGAGCAGTATTCGGATGAACTGATCCAGGATAAACTGGGCAGTGTATTCGGCGTTAAAAAGGGTGACCCAAACGGCCCGAAAATCATGGTCGCCGGGCATATGGATGAAGTTGGCTTCATGGTCACATCAATTACGAAAAACGGGATGATCCGATTCCAGACCCTTGGCGGCTGGTGGAGCCAGGTTCTTTTGGCACAGCGCGTCCAGATCATCACGAACAATGGACCGGTAACAGGTGTAATCGGTTCGATCCCGCCTCATCTGCTAGATGAGTCAAAGCGAAATAAACCGATGGAAATCAAGAACATGCTGATCGATATCGGTGCAGACGATAAAGAAGATGCCATCAACATCGGCATCAAACCAGGGCAGCAAATCGTACCGATTTGTCCGTTCACTCCAATGGCAAACGAGAAGAAGATTCTTGCGAAAGCCTGGGATAACCGATATGGCTGTGGCCTGGCAGTTGAGCTGTTAAAGGAAACAAAGGATATCCAGCTGCCGAACATGTTGTACTCAGGCGCTACGGTCCAGGAAGAAGTCGGCTTAAGAGGCGCGCAAACTGCTGCGAACATGATCGACCCGGACATTTTCTTCGCACTGGATGCAAGCCCCGCCAATGATATGTCAGGTGATAAGAATGAGTTCGGCCAGCTTGGCAAGGGAACTCTGTTGAGGATCCTTGACCGCTCAATGGTCACGCACAGAGGCATGAGAGAGTTCATCCTTGATATGGCGGAAACTCATGATATTCCTTACCAGTACTTCGTTTCCCAGGGCGGAACGGATGCAGGAAGAGTGCATACTTCCAATCAGGGGATTCCAAGTGCCGTAATCGGCATCTGCTCACGCTACATCCATACTGCAGCATCCATGATCCACGTAGATGATTATGCGGCTGCAAAAGAACTTCTAGTCAAGCTTGTAAAAGCAGCAGATAAAACAACTGTGGAAACAATCAAGAATAATAGCTAATAAAAACAGTAATGAGGGGCAGCTGAAAAACTGCTCCTTTTTCATGGCAAGAAAGGTGGCGCAAATTATGAGAATAGCAGTGGGTTCAAAAAATCCGGCTAAAATAAACGCGGTAAAGGGCGCGTTCATGGATGACTCATATGAAATCGTTTCTGTTGATGCTGAATCAGGCGTCAGCGAGCAGCCGATGTCTGATGAGGAAACAATCAAAGGGGCAGTCAACAGGGCCATACAGGCTGCCGAAAGAGCGGGAGCTGATATCGGGATTGGACTGGAAGGCGGCGTCCAGCAGACTCCATACGGACTGATGCTATGCAATTGGGGAGCTTTAGCTGTAAAAGGGATGGAGCCAATCATTGCCGGCGGCGCAAGGATCCCCCTCCCAGAAGAAATTGCCAGGCAGTTATTGAAGGGTGCCGAACTAGGCCCGGTAATGGACGAATATGCAAAAAAACAAAACGTCCGCAAAAACGAAGGAGCAGTCGGAATCTTTACGAATGGACAGATCAACAGAAGTGAAATGTTCACTCATGTCATGAAACTGCTTGCCGGACAATATGAATATCAAATAGGGCAAGGTAAAAAGACAGTCTAAATGGCTGTTTTTTTTCTTTACTCCTCACAATTCATTCAGACTCTTGGGAAAGGCCATATATGCGTATTGGTGCCCTGGAAATCCAGATATCGGAAAAACAGGTCACCAATAAAGCCGATTGGTGCCACAAAAATCCTGATATTGGAAAAACAGGTCACCAATGAAGCGTATTGGTGCTCTGGAAATCCAGATATCGGAAAAACAGGTCACCAATAAAGCTGATTGGTGCCCTGGAAATCCAGATATCGGAAAAACAGGTCACCAATAAAGCCGATTGGTGCCCCGAAAATCCTGATATTGGAAAAACAGGTCACCAATGAAGCGTATTGGTGCGCTGAAAATCCTGATATTGGAAAAACAGGTCACCAATGAAGCGTATTGGTGACCTAAAAATCCTGATATTGGAAAAACAGGTCACCAATAAAGCCGATTGGTGCCCTGGAAATCCAGATATCGGAAAAACAGGTCACCAATAAAGCCGATTGGTGCGCTGAAAATCCTGATATTGGAAAAACAGGTCACCAATGAAGCGTATTGGCGCCCTAAAGATCCAGATATTGAAAAAACAGGTCACCAATGAAGCGTATTGGTGCCCTAAAGATCCAGATATTGAAAAAACAGGTCACCAATGAAGCGTATTGGTGCCCTAAAAATCCTGATATTGGAAAAACAGGTCACCAATAAAGCCGATTGGTGCGCTGAAAATCCAGATATTGAAAAAACAGGTCACCAATGAAGCGTATTGGTGTCCTGAAAATCCAGATATCGGAAAAACAGGTCACCATTTATTCCGCAATACCCCGTAAACTAATATTTCTCGACAAATTTCTGAAAAATACCATTATTTTCACCAAAAAGTGCAAACGAAGCCTTGTCACCAATCATTTAAGAAAGGTATGATAGAAAAGAAGTGGTTAAGTCCTTAGCAAGGGGGAAAAAAGTATGATAAAGTTCAAAAGGGCATTTGGGCTTGTTATAGCGGGAGTATTTCTGCTGAGCGCCTGTTCTGCCTCGTTTTCCGAACAAAAGGCTGACATAAAAGAGGAAGTAGCGGCTACCTTTGAAAGCAAACCTGAGCAAACAAACAATAGTACGAAAGACATAGAATATTATTTACCGACTGGTGTCAATGTAGATAAAGAAACACCTAATAATGTACTGCTCAAAGATGGAGAAAAAACATATATCCTTTTTTACAATCAGCATGAAAATGAAGATAGTAAAGTGGTCTATGATTCTACTGTGAAGCAGCAGAAGGAATGGGATGCTAATGAGACCTTCAGTAAGGATGGGAAATTTGGCTATATGCTTGTTAAAAAGCTGAAAGAAGACCGTTATCAGCTGATTGTCGGTATTGGCGGCGTCAAATTGACTACCGAAACTGAGAACGTAAAAGAAGACGCAGAAGCTATGATGCAAATTGCCAACTCGGTTAAAATGAAGTGACGCCATTCAATTTGATGGCGTTTTTTTATTCGGGCTGTTTCCGGATTGATTGTTGCTTTTCGTACCTGATCCTGAATACCTCAGGTAGAGAAAGCAACAAAGTTTACGAAAAGAGCCTCAATTATAAAGTACAGATTACTGCAGCCAGCGGATTGTCTGGCTCCAGATTTTGCCGAAAAAGCTTAAATCAGATTAGTTTCTTTTTTAAACATGCATGGGTAAAATAAGGGAAGTACAATGAGATTTCCCCAGGAGGATTTGTTATGAAAAACTTGGAATCAATCGAACAGTTTGAAGCGTTGAAAAACGATGGCAAGCATATATTTTTATTTACAGCGGGCTGGTGCCCGGATTGCCGTGTAATTGAGCCAGTGTTGCCTGAAATTGAAAGCAAATACAGCGATTACGAATTTGTTTCGGTCGATCGTGATGATTTTATCGATCTTTGCATCCAGCTGGATGTTTTCGGCATTCCTAGCTTTGTCGCTTTTGAAAATGGCAAAGAGCTTGGCCGTTTTGTCAGCAAGAACAGAAAGACACAGACTGAAATCGAAAATTTCATAGAAGGTCTTGCTTAAATCTTTCCCTCCATCTTTTGAGGTGGAGGGAAATTTCATGTAAAATGAGTTGCAGAAACTCCTGAAGAAATGGAGGGTAGTACTATGGATAGCAGAAAAATGCGCAAAGAGCTGGAGAGTCGTCTTCAACATCCCGACCGGACTTTTTCCTATGACAGGGAAAAGGATCAGTTGAGAATTGAAAATATAACGACTGGACGCGGCATCACCATCTCTTTGCCTGGGATTGTCGCCAAGTGGCAGGATCAAAAGGAAAAAGCGATAGATGAGGTGGTCTATTATGTATCGGAAGGCCTCAATGCGATGGAAAGCCAGCTCGAACTGTCAGGAAAGGAAAAGAATATTTTTCCTGTCATCCGTTCGACATCCTTCCCAACGGAAGCTGAAGAAGGGGTTCCCTTTCTTTATGATGATCATACCGCGGAAACAAGGATCTATTATGCTTTGGATTTAGGTACAACATACAGGCTGATTGATTCGAAGCTCTTGAAAAAAGAAGGATGGTCAGCGGGTCAGGTCCGCGAGACCGCTTTGTTCAATGTCCGTTCCCTCTCTGTAAAAATAAAAGAGGATCGAGTCGCCGAGAACACCTTTTATTTCCTCAATACGAATGACGGTTATGATGCGAGCAGGATTTTGAATACAAGCTTTTTGAATGAAATGAAGAAAAGGATGAAGGGAACCATGACTGTGGCGGTTCCCCATCAAGATGTCTTGATTATCGCCGATGTGGAAAATAACACAGGCTATGATATTTTGGCCCAGATGACAATGAGCTTTTTTGCGAGTGGAAGAGTGCCAATCACTGCTCTGAGTTTCCTGTATGAAGATGGAGAACTGGAACCAATCTTTATTTTAGGAAAAACAAAAAAGGAATAGTAAGGAAAGTAGCGAAAGCCCGGAAATATCGGGCTTTTTTCCTTTATGTACATCTGGTGCCATGTTTTGTAAATAACTGAGCCTAAAGTTGATTGTTCCGTAAGGTTTCTTCTCGTAAAAAATGCTCATTCTTTCAATTTATCTCGAAAAATATGGATTTACTGTTAAAATAAATAATGAAATGCGAAAGAAAGAGTGATTTAAATTGAGTTGGATTAAAAAGATTTTTACCAAGTTCCAAAACGATAACGATGATGAATTTACTGGTATGGATCAGGATCAGCCTGTCTCAAAGCCATTAAAAAGTGAGAAGAGTGAAAAAAGGGATATAGAGGCAAAAGTATTATACCAATATCCAAAAGGTCAGTTTCGTTTCCCGCTGATCCCGGACGAGAACCCAGCCCCTGAAAAAACAAAGCCGAGAAAAGAGCGGCAGGAAAGGGCCAGCCAAGTTGATGAAATAAAGCCTTTCATTAAAGAGCAAGGTTCGTTGAGGATGATGAATGACCGTCAATCTGGAAGTGACCCTTTGCACGATCCATACCAGGATCCCGTCGTGGATGCTCGAAGCACATTCAGACGTGAACCAAATAGGAAACCGAAAGAAGCATCCAGGCCAAATAAAACCGAGGAACCTGCAGCGAAGTTCCATTACGAAACACGGAAGGACAGCGGACCTAAATTCAGGCAGCCGTTCAGGCCAACAGAAATACCGTCACCGATTTATGCGTTTAACAGGCCTCCTAGTAAAAGTAAGGCCCAAACAAACCTTGAGGATGTTGAATTTGAACTGACTGGTTTTGAGAGAAGGCAAGCAGTCCAAGTTGATCAAACCAGTCAAACCGATACAAACAGGCTGCCGCAAGCACCTGCTGTAGAGGCATTACCTGATTCAACCAAAGCTCATAATGATGTACTGACGCAGGAAATATACATAGAAGATGATCTTGCTGAAACCCGGGATTTTGAAGTCTCTGAACTCGAGGAACAAGTAGAGCAGTGGGACCTGGAATCTGAGGCAATCGACATCATTCTCAATAATGAGCCTGATTTTAGTCATGAAGAACCAAAAATTGAAACGCTGACTGAAGCCGGTAATGAGCTCGTGGTCAAAGAGCCGGCAGCAATAAGCTATCAACATGACCAGGAAAAGATAGAAGTGATTGATTCGCACCCAGAACCGGAAGAAATAGAAGTGATTGATTCGAATCTTGAACCGGAAGAGATAAAAGTGATTGATTCCCACCTTGACCTGGCAGAGACCATCTATCAAGACAGTCATGTAGAATCAGAGGCCGGTTCTCAGCAAATCCATGAAGAACAAAAAGAGACCGATCTTGTGCCTATTCCTGAAGGGTCAGAACAGACTGGCTTACAACATAGTCCAGAAGATTCGGAAGAAACTGACTTCAAACAAAGTGAGGAAGAATCTGAAACCGGCTATCAACAAAGCGAGGAAGAATCTGAAACCGGCTATCAACAAAGCGTGGAAGAGCCAGGAACAACCGGTTATCAGCAAAGAGTGGAAGAAACTGAAACAATCACATATCAGCAAAGCGTGGAAGAGCCAGAAACAACAGACTATCACCCGATAGCGGAAGATGTTTATGGCCAGCCTGTCAATGTTCATAGTGAACAAAACACGGATGCTGTAGATCCTAAAGAGGTATCAGATGCAGAACCAAGTCAGGCTGCTGAACCCAAAATAGAGAATAAGCCAGCAGAACAAAAAAGGCAGCTTCCATTTAATGTTCTCATGCTTAAGCAGGACAAGAGGAAGTGGGAAGCTCGGAACACGTCTAAATATCCCTCTTTTATGACTGAAGGAAGAAAGACTGGTGGTACGGAACAGTCCGAGTCGAAGGAAATTCATCCTGATTTTGAAGGGTCCGCGTCTGCTCAGAAAAATAAAGCGGGCGAAGAAGAGCTGTCTTCTGACCGCCTTCCAGATGTTCATCCGGTACAGGAGAAGAAGCAATCAACTGGTGAGCATGAAATGTTAACAGTTGCTGAGACTCAAACACAGCCGGAAGCATTAACTGTTTCAGCTGGTGCTGAAGAAGACGGATCAAAGGCGGGCGTTTTATCAGGAGTTAATCCTGAAGCAGGTCCATCAGTATTAAGAGAAGAGAAGTCACAAGCCGAGCCCACTGTGGCAAACCCCTCTTCTATACAAGTGAACGGCCAGTCCGAGCGTGAGGTAGGCGGATCACCTGAACATGAATCCACCCTGCAGCACGATGTCCATCCAGCAGCGGTATACGATTTCCCGCCGTTGGATTTGTTGAGCCCTCCAGTGTTCAAAGCACCTGATCCCGAGTGGCTTTCAGAACAGGAGCATATGCTTAACGAAACCCTGAGGAATTTTAATGTAGGGGCTAGGGTGGTTAATGTGACACAGGGACCATCTGTTACCCGTTTTGAGGTGCAGCCGGAACCAGGTGTTAAAGTCAATAAAATTACCAATCTATCAGATGACATAAAATTAAGCCTTGCGGCGAAGGATATCCGAATCGAGGCCCCAATACCAGGGAAGCACACAATTGGCATTGAAGTGCCAAACCACTCGAGCAGACCGGTATTATTGAGTGAAATTTTACAGTCTGCAGGCTTTATGGATTTAGAATCTCCGTTATCGGTGGCACTGGGTCTTGATATTGCCGGAAATCCAATTGTGACCGATCTGAAAAAGATGCCTCATGGATTGATTGCTGGTGCCACTGGATCCGGGAAGAGTGTCTGCATCAATACGATGCTTGTGAGCCTGCTTTATAAAGCTCATCCAGATGAGGTGAAGCTGCTGCTGATTGACCCGAAAATGGTTGAATTAGCACCTTATAACCGCATTCCGCATCTTGTCAGCCCGGTCATCACAGATGTAAAAGCGGCGACAGCCTCGCTCAAGTGGGCAGTCGAGGAAATGGAACGCCGTTACGAATTGTTTGCACATACAGGGGTCCGTGATATCAGCAGGTTCAATGAAATTGCCGAGAAGCATCGCAGGTTTTCTGAAAAACTTCCATATATCGTCATCGTAATCGATGAGCTGGCGGATCTGATGATGATGGCTCCTGGTGATGTCGAGGAAGCGATTTGCCGGATTGCCCAAAAAGCGCGTGCCTGCGGCATCCATTTGATCATCGCGACACAGCGGCCATCAGTGGACGTCATTACAGGCCTGATTAAAGCGAATGTTCCAACAAGAATTGCCTTCTCTGTTTCCTCACAGGTGGATTCCAGGACGATCATTGATATCGGTGGGGCAGAAAAACTCCTAGGCCGCGGGGATATGCTGTTCCTGGAAAATGGATCATCAAAGCCATTCCGTCTGCAGGGAACCTTCGTGACCGACAATGAGATTGATGACATTGTTGCATTTGTCAGGGAGCAGAGGGATCCACAATACTTGTTTGAACAGGATGAACTGTTAAAGAAGGCTCAGGTGACGGAGGACGAAGACGAGCTTTTCTATGAAGCCTGTGAATTTGTCATTGATCAGGGAGGCGCTTCCACTTCAAGCGTCCAGCGCCGCTTTAAAATTGGCTATAACCGAGCAGCCAGACTCATTGAAATGATGGAGCAGCAAGGATTCATTTCTGAGGGTAAGGGCAGCAAGCCAAGAGATGTCCTGATCACTGCCGCTGACCTTGAGGCCTTCCAGGAAAGTAGTGCATTCAATTAATAAGTGGTATTCTTTATCTGCATGTAATTATAATAAGGATAAATGCCTATAGACGTTGGGTTGTTATTGAAGGAGCTTTTTGGATGAAAGAAATAGAATTGAAAATGCAGGGAAAAATCAGCCGCCTGACCAATCATACATTTAAATTTGATGAAAGGATCCGGGATGGCTGGTTTTCAGCTGTGTATTTCCTTAAGACTCGGGAGCTCGTAAAGAAATACCAAGAAGACAATGTCATCACCATGCAATTTTTCCAGAAGGACGAAGCTGTGTTGTGTGGTACGGATGAAGTGATCGCCCTGGTAAAAACGTTTGCGGACCGACCTGAGGAACTGGAGATCCATTCGCTTAAGGATGGGGATAAAATCTCTCCGTTTGAAACGGTCTTGACTATTACGGGTCCTTACCAGAGTTTTGGTTATCTTGAGGGAATTATCGATGGCATCTTGGCGAGAAGAACTTCTGTCTCGACAAATGTTTATAATGTTGTGAAGGCAGCAAGTTATTCAGGAAAGCAAAAGCCGGTCATTTTCATGGGAGACCGTGACGACCATTATACAACACAGGCTGGTGATGGTTACGCTGCCTATATTGGAGGCGCCACTGCCCAGGCCACCCATGCGATGAATGAATGGTGGGGAAAGCATGGTATAGGAACGATGCCGCATGCATTGATCCAAATGTTCAACGGCGATATCGTCGCAGCAACCCGGGCTTACCACGAAACCTTTCCGAACGATGATTTGATCGCTCTTGTTGATTATAATAATGATGCGATTACTGACTCTTTGAAGGTCGCAAGGGAATTTGGCGAAAAGCTGAAAGGTGTCAGAGTTGATACTTCCCGAACACTAATCGACCAGTACTTCCTGCGCAATCAGCACTTGCTGGGAACATTCGACCCGCGCGGAGTGAACGCAGAATTGATTTTCGCACTAAGAAAAGCACTTGATGATGAAGGCTTTGACCATGTTAAAATTGTTGTCAGCGGAGGCTTCAGTGAAAAAAGGATCCTGGAGTTTGAAAAGCATGATGTGCCAGTCGACATGTATGGCGTAGGCGGGAGCCTGTTAAAGTTGCAAATAGGCTTTACTGGCGACAATGTCATGTTGAATGGAAAGCATCAGGCAAAGTCAGGCAGGAGGTTCAGGCCGAATCCCCGGCTTGAAAGAGTCGAATTTTAACAAGTTTGAAAGCAACTAACTAAGGGAATATGTACTTTTATTCATGATTGCATTTTTAACGGAGAGAATCATTGGGCACTGCCATTTTGGATATGGGGTTTGGCGAAAAGGCCGATCCTTTTGTAAGGTGCACTAATGAAACTGTGTTATTTACCGTAATGATGTTATAATGATTCAATACATGAAAGACAGACATATCACCATTGCATTTTAACTGTTTGATACAGTGTACAGGCAAAATGAGCAAATCGGGATATCTGTCATATACTGTGTTACATACAGACGTTGTTGGAGGTTCTTTATATGACTATTTACCATTTTGTAGGTATAAAGGGGTCTGGAATGAGTGCGTTAGCTCAAGTTCTCCATGATATGGATTATCAGGTACAGGGCTCCGATTATGATAAGCACTTTTTTACCCAGGTAGCCCTTGAGAAATCTGGAATAAAGATCCTTCCGTTTAATAAGGAAAATATACAGCCTGGAATGACAGTTATTGCAGGCAATGCCTATCCGGATACTCACGAGGAGATTCAGGAGGCAATGGAGCTTGGCCTTCCAATCATCAGATATCATCGATTCCTTGGTGATTTCATGCAAAACTTTACGAGTGTTGCGATTACAGGGGCTCATGGGAAAACTTCGACTACGGGATTGCTGGCGCATGTGATGAGGGGCGCCAAACCTACATCATTCCTGATCGGTGATGGCACTGGTAAAGGTGACAAGGATGCTCAATACTTTGTGTTTGAAGCTTGTGAGTATCGCCGTCATTTCCTTTCCTATTTCCCGGATTATGCCATCATGACGAATATCGACTTTGACCACCCGGATTACTTTGCCAATATCGAGGATGTATTCTCTGCATTCCAGGAGATGTCATGGCAAGTCAAAAAGGGTATTTTCGCATGCGGTGACGATGAGCAGCTGCAAAAAATCCAGGCCAAGGTACCTGTTGTATTTTATGGTTTCGGCGAAGAAAATGATTTCCAGGCCCGCAATATCGTTAAGTCCACTGAGGGTACGACGTTCGATGTCTTTGTCCGGAATACATTTTATGACACGTTCTCGATACCGGCTTATGGTGACCATAATGTCCTGAACTCGCTGGCTGTCATCGCTTTATGCCATTACGAAAATATCGAATCAAAAGTGATCCAGGCCCAGCTTGAGACATTCGAAGGCGTGAAACGGAGATTTTCCGAAAAGAAAATTGCAGACCAGGTAATCATTGATGACTACGCACATCATCCTACAGAAATCAAAGTAACAATTGAAGCTGCAAAGCAGAAGTATCCTGATCGTGAAATCGTCGCTGTCTTCCAGCCGCATACCTTTACAAGGACTCAAGCATTCCTGAACGAGTTCGCAGAAAGCTTGAATAAAGCAGATAAGGTATATTTGTGCGAAATCTTTGGTTCAGCCCGTGAAATTCATGGGAAGCTATCGATTACCGATCTGAAAGAAAAAATCGACGACGCAGAAATCATCGCTGAGGAAGATACCTCGCTTCTGAAAGAGCATAGCAATGGCGTCATCCTGTTCATGGGCGCTGGTGATATCCAGAAGTTCCAGCAAGCATATGAGAAAGAGTTACAAGTATAACGAAAAGCGGAGGCGACTGTCCAACTCCGACAAGCGCTGGAGGATCTGACAGTGAAGTCGTTCTTTGGCTTCATTGGCAGGACCGAAACGTTAGGAGCCGCAGCTAGACAATTTTCGAAGTGAAAAATTAATACTTTCTGATACTACAAAAAAGGATGCGGCCATTTGGTCCGCATCCTTTTCTTATTTATGACCTCTAGTTTTATTTTAAGTTCTCAGGGTTCAAGCCTTCGAGTTCTGGGATGACAAAGCGTCCATCTTTACGAATCAGAACGTCATCAAAATAGATTTCCCCGCCGCCGTATTCAGGGCGCTGGATATTGACCATATCCCAGTGAATATTCGAGTGGTTGCCATTGAATGCATTGTCATAGCACTGTCCAGGTGTGAAGTGGAAGCTTCCGTCAATTTTTTCATCGAACAGGATGTCCTGCATTGGATGGAGGATATATGGATTCACGCCAATCGCAAATTCTCCGACATAACGAGCTCCTTCATCTGTATCAAAAATCTTGTTGATGCGCTCTGAATCATTTGCAGAAGCTTCAACGATTTTCCCATCCTTGAAAGTCAGCTTCACATTTTCGAAAGTGAATCCCTGGTAAGGGGACGGCGTATTATAGGTGATCACGCCATTGACTGAATCACGGACAGGAGCAGTATAAACCTCGCCATCAGGAATATTCAGCTCACCCGCACATTTTATAGCCGGGATATCTTTGATAGAAAACGTCAAGTCAGTTCCCTCTCCAGTGATTCGTACCTTGTCGGTGCGGTTCATCAAGTCTGCCAGGCTGTCCATTGCCTTATCCATTTTTCCGTAATCAAGGTTACAGACGTCGAAGTAGAAATCTTCGAAGGCTTCAGTACTCATCTTTGCCAGCTGTGCCATTGCCGAGTTAGGGTAACGAAGGACGACCCACCTCGTTTTCGGAACGCGAATGTCCCTATGAACTTTCTTGCCAACTGTATTGCCATGGATCTTCATTTTATCTGCCGGAACATCAGCATGTTCATTGATGTTATCTCCAGAACGAAGGCCGATGTACGCATCCATTTTGCTCATCACATTAGCTTCGAACTCAGCTATCATGTCGAATTGCTCCTGCTGGGCACCCATGAGCAATGAACGATCCACCTGGTGGTCCTTCAATGATACAAATGGATAGCCTCCAGCTTCGTATGCTTCTTTCACGAGAGCCGTAACAAGCTCGCGCTGTAGTCCAAAGTTCTCAATCAGGACTTTTTCCCCTTTTTGAAGCTTGACCGAATAATTGATCAAGTTCTTTGCCAGTTTTTGAATACGAGGGTCTTTCACCAAAATCACTCCTATGTATAAAAATAAAACACATAATCATATTGTAACCGAAACCCAGAAGTTTGTGCTCATTTCCTTGCAGGACATCGAGAAGAATCAATTTGGTTAAAATCAAGAGGCGATGAAGGAAAGCGGATTGGGGCCAAAAAAAGCGGGATTATGGAAAAACAGGTCACCAATGGAGCTTTTAAAAGAGTACCGCAAGTGGAAAGATACCCTTATGCAAGCAATCCCGCGTCTATAAGGGTGCCATTCAAGGTGAAAGATACCCTTGTGCAAGCAATTTTACCTCTACCGATGAAGTTGATGTGTGCCAGAAAACAAAATTAAACCTACCAATGCTCTCAGATTGACAAAATAATCTCCTAAGAAGTCTATGGAAATGCTGGATTTATAAAATGTAGAAAGATATTCTTAATCAGGAAGGAAAAGGGTATGCTTATATTGAAATACATATTAGACAAGGTGGTTTATGTCGTAATCTGCGGGGTAAAATGTACATATGCTAACGGAGGTGTTCAACAGTGGAAATTATTTTGTATCTAAGTGTTGCTGTAATAGCAATCGCGTTTTTGGTTTTGGTAGTCTCATTGTCCAAGACTCTTAAATCCTTACAAACAACTTTAGACAGTGTATCAGGCACACTTGATGGCCTGGAGAAGCAGTTGGATGGAGTGACTCGTGAAACGACGGAGCTTCTGCACAAAACAAACAATTTAGCCGACGATATTTCCAGAAAATCTGAGAGCTTGAACGGTGTTGTTAATGCTGTGAGGGATGTAGGAAATTCTGTTCAGAGATTCAATCAATCTATTCACAATGTCCAGACAATGGTTGATCTTCAGATTGACAAGAATAAGGACAAGATTTCACAGGTTGTTCAGTGGAGCAACGTATTCCTTGAGTTGAAGGATAAGTGGCAATCAAAAAAAACAGCTAAGATTGACCATCAGCTTGAGAGCGAAGAGATGGTAGCAAGGCAGCGAGAACGTGTTCGGTATTAATGAAAGGTGGAGATAGTATGAACAGGGAACAAAGCCAGTATGATGTAAACGGATCAATGAGGGAGACAAACAGCAATTCCAAAGATTTTGTGACTGGAGCTATTGTTGGGGGGCTTGCCGGGGCACTGGCGGCACTATTGCTTGCTCCTAAATCAGGAAAAGAGTTAAGAGGCTCACTTAATGAGCAAACGTCTTCCCTAAAGAACAAGAGTGCTGATCTTGCATCTTCAGCGAAGGAGAAGGCAAGCGGCTTGAAAGAAACTGTTTCGCAACAGTCTTCAACCATTGTCAACAAGGTAAAGGATATGAAGAACAAGAACGAAGTTTCTTCTCAGAATACAGATGGTGACGAGGGAGAACTTCAAGAGGTTCCTACTTCAATGGCAGAGACAAGCTCCATGGAAAACACGCATACTGCCACTGGAGAAGAGATCCAAAAGAAGCTTGAAGAAACACAAAAAGCTTTCGATGATACAGAAAGCAAGCTGAATCAGTAAAATTGTCAATGAAACGGTGAAGTGGTAAGATAACTTCACCGTTTTATTTTTTATAAGAAGCATTTTCGTAGAAATTGGTGAAAGTGACAATAGTATCGTAAAGAGCTTATAAAAGGAGAGAGTAGGATGAAAAAGATTGATTCAATTGAACAATTTGACAAGCTTGTTGATTCCGGAGAAACATTCTTCATGCTGAAACACAGCACGACTTGCCCGATCAGCGCGGCTGGGTACGATGAATTTGCGAAGTTCGAAAACAATGGAAGCGATAATTTATATTATCTGACAGTCCAGGATTCTCGTGACCTGTCCAACCATATAGCTGAGAAATTCCATGTTAAGCATGAATCGCCGCAAGCCATTTTATTTGTGAATTCAGACGTTGCCTGGCATGCTTCCCATTTTAAAATTACTGCAAAATCATTAGCCGGAGCAAAAGAAGAAAATGTAAAGTAAAAAAACATCCGATGGATGTTTTTTTACTTTAAAACGATAGGGTTCTCGAAGGTTATATTCAGCTCATCACCGGGTGCCAGCCGGTCGTCGAATCCAGCTTTTTCTCCATTTTTTAATAAGGTGAATCCTCGGCTGTCCGTTGGGATTTCAAACTGTACAAAGTTGAATAAGTCCTGGAAGATGAAGTGTTGCACATCCTTTTGTTTAGTGGTTAAAAGGTCTCCGCTATGTATGCGTTCGCCCATTCCCAGTTTAATGCCCCCGCGGGAGATTTCGATTAATTCCTGCTCGAGCTGGATCTGCTGTCCGTTGAAAAAAATCGGCATTGATTCAGAAGCAGGGATCCCCAGTTTTTCTACTAATCTTCTCAAGGTTGGTTCCTTCCCTTTTTCAAAACGGATTTCATCTAGATGGTCAATTTTAGTTTCTAATTTTGCTTCCAGTCCGTTAACAAACATTTTTCCCATGAACTCTGTGACCTTGTGCTGTATTCCGTCAATCTTTATCAAAAATGGACGAGTGTCATTAAGCATTTCTGCAAGGTTAAGTTCCTTTAGAATACTCTCGATTGTATCGGGCATTTCAAAAATGATCTCATCCCTGTCCTCAACTGGTTTGGACATAGATGCAGGGAGATTATTGCAGGTCATCTTCGAGCTGACTTCATACCTTTGGTCATTAATGATGACCATTTTGGATGGAAGCTCGCCGATTAAGTCGCCAAGAGTCAATTCTGGCCTGACTCCATCCTCTCCCTTTTGGACAGTGAGTTGATCTCCTCCATCCACCTGATCATCGAATGAGCAGGGAATCCCATTTTTCAGTAACACAGGCTGCTGCCCATGCTTACCTGGTATCGTCACATTTTTGCCGTTCAGGCTGACAATCATCGCGAGGCCCGGCCTGCCGTAAAGCTTATTCATCTTTATCCCGGCAGCCAGCAGACAGTCGCCCACTGTCAATTTGTTCACTTCGAAAAGCCTTACCGGCTGGCCGTTCACATAAACAGTATGATACTGGACAGGAGACTGTTTGGCAGCAATCGCAATCCCAATTGGTGTGACTAGTTCAGGTCCTTTCGTAATATGTGCTGCAAATGAAACAGAGTTGATGGCATCGAGACCACGGATGGCGACTCTGTTTTCTGGAAGATTTAACATAGCGGCGAGCCTCCTGGGTAAATCAGGGGTAAGACTTCCACCGCCAACAAGCATGACTGCTTTAGGAGGTTTATTGCCATTCAACTTCAGGATTTCCTCTCCGATTGTTCCTGCCAAACGGTCAATCGCTGGGGCAATTCGTTCAACGGCTTCATCCTTGCTGACCTCTGTTTCAAAGCCAAGGATGTCTGTTATCGAGATTGATTGATTTACAAGCAGGTCCCGCTTTGCTTTTTCAGCAAGAGGGAAGTCCAGCAGAAACTCATCACTAACAGCTTCCGTAATTTCATCTCCTGCCACTGGTACCATTCCATAGGCAATTACTGTTCCTGAGTCTGTGAGTGCGATGTCGGAAGTCCCTGCGCCTATATCAACAAGAGCGACATTCAATCTCCTCATTGAGGCAGGAATCAGCACATTGATCGCGGCAATCGGTTCCAAGGTAAGTGCGTCCATTTCAAGTCCGGCCCTGTCCAGTGCAGCAAGCAATGATTCAACGACAACTTTTGGCAGGAAGGTTGCAATGATTTCCACAGAGGCTTCATTTCCCCGCTGGTCAATCAGGCTGCCGATCCCTTCTCCATCAAGCTGGTAATAAAGAACCGAGTATCCGACACAATAATAGTGATGCTCATTGTTTTTTTCACCAGCAACAGCTGCCTGTGCTTGCTGGACTGCACTTAATTCAAGGTGGAGGATATCCTGCTTTGAAAACATCGGCTTGCCGGAAATATCAACTGCAGCTTTTGATTGTTCTGTTTTCAGCGCGCGGCCAGCTGCAGCGACACAGACCTTGGTCAAGGGGCCATGTGAAACTTCCAGCGCCTCTTTAATTTCAGTGATGATTTCGGAAACTGACAATACATCATGGATTTGGCCGTCCAGCATCGACCGTTCCTTGTGTTCCCGGACCATGATGTCGACCGCTTCATAGTGACCATTAGCTTCCTCCAGGATGATTCCTACTACAGACCTGGTTCCTATATCTAATGCAAACAGTTTATTATTCACATGCATTTCATGCACCCTCTAACTTAAGTTCTCATACGATGCTTTATCACTTAAAAGCGTTTAATTATTAAAGAATTTTACGTGACAATCCAAATTATTTCAGATATAATTACCTTTATCATATTATACAGCTTGATCCATAGCACTTTAACTGCACTTTTGCACCTCGGCTCCTATTCTAATATCGGCTTTATAATGACATTGCTTTAGGCTGGGAACCACAGAAACCTGATTTTATAAATCCCTGGTAAAGAGATCAGATCAGGTTATACACAATTCTGGCGTGCAGTTAAAGGATTTGGTGCCTCTTTGTTTGAAAAGTCTTGGTGTCAGGGCTAAAATGTATTCCGAAAGGACGGGACAGAAAATGAGTAAAAATCTTGACCAGCTAAGAAATCGTGTGGATGAATTGAATTTAGAGCTTCTATCATTAATTAATGAAAGAGCCCTGCTCGTCCAGGAAATTGGCCGTGCAAAAGAAACTCAGGGTGTGTACCGTTATGACCCTGTGCGAGAGAGAGAAATGCTTGATTTGATCAAAGAGCAAAATAACGGCCCTTTTGAAAATTCGACGATTGAACATATTTTCAAAGAAATTTTCAAGGCAGGACTGGAGCTTCAATCTGATGATCACCGCAAAGCACTTCTTGTTTCCAGGAAGAAAAAGCCGGAGGATACCATCATTGATATTAAGGGTTTAAAAATCGGCGATGGAACACCAGACTTTGTTTTTGGTCCTTGTTCAGTTGAGTCATATGAACAAGTGGCAACCGTGGCTGAAGCAGTCAAAGCGAAGGGCTTTAAAATGCTGCGCGGCGGGGCTTTCAAGCCTAGGACTTCACCTTATGACTTCCAGGGGCTAGGAGTGGAAGGTCTCAAGATTTTGAAGAGAGTCGCGGATGAATATGATCTTGCAGTCATTAGTGAAATCGTCACACCTGCCGATATCGAAATCGCTGTCGACTACCTTGACGTTATCCAGATCGGCGCCCGCAATATGCAGAACTTCGAGCTATTAAAGGCTGCAGGTGCAGTGAATAAACCTATATTATTAAAACGTGGACTGGCCGCGACCATTGAAGAATTCATCAATGCGGCTGAATATATCATGTCACAGGGCAATGGCCAGATCATCCTGTGTGAGCGCGGGATCCGGACGTACGAAAGAGCTACAAGGAATACACTTGATATCTCAGCAGTGCCAATTTTGAAAAAGGAAACACATTTGCCAGTCATGGTTGATGTTACCCACTCTACAGGCAGGAGAGACCTGCTGCTGCCAGCAGCCAAAGCAGCACTAGCAATCGGGGCAGATGGAGTGATGGCAGAAGTTCATCCAGATCCAGCAGTAGCGTTATCCGACAATGCCCAGCAGATGGATCTTAAGCAGTTTGATGAATTTTTAGAAGGATTGAAATCTACTCCGTTTGTAAGAGTATAAAAGTTCTTGAAACCTTCCTTTCATCAGGAAGGTTTTTTTATGGACAATTTCAGGGTAACTTATTAGAAACGGTCATTACATCCAAATTCAGCTGGATTAATCAGACAAACTGATAAAAATGCATTAATTTAAGCTGTTCAGATTGCGGGATTGATAAGGATGTCGTATGATTAATAACATAATTATGCTTGTACATATAATCACAAACTTAAAATATGATTATTGTGGCAATTTTTGCTGTAAACTAACTGAAAAGCGCCGTTTATTATCTGAAGGAGTGAAATAGATGAACATTACAATATATGATGTTGCACGGGAAGCGAACGTTTCAATGGCAACGGTTTCACGTGTTGTTAACGGAAACCCGAATGTAAAGCCGGCTACAAGGAAGAAAGTCATGGAGGTCATTGACCGACTTGGGTACCGCCCGAATGCCGTTGCAAGGGGACTGGCAAGCAAGAAGACGACGACTGTCGGCGTCATCATCCCTGATATAGCGAGCCCGTTTTTTGCTGAGCTGGCAAGGGGAATTGAAGATATCGCCACGATGTACAAATACAATATTATCTTGAGCAACTCTGACCAGAATATTGAAAAAGAATTGCATCTCTTAAACACAATGCTCGGCAAACAAGTAGACGGAATTGTTTTCATGGGCGGCAATATTAAGGCCGAGCATGTTGAGGAATTCAAGAAATCACCAGTTCCGATCGTCCTTGCAGGTTCAATTGAGGAAACAGGTGAAATTCCATCCGTCAATATTGATTACGAGCAGGCAACTTTTGATGCTGTATCTGCTTTTATTGAAAAAGGCCATAAAGAAATCGGATTCGTTATTGGTCCTCAAATTGAGCCAATCAATAAGGATAAGAAGCTCGAAGGATACAAGCGAGCATTAAAAGATGCAGGAATTGAGTATAACGAAGAGCTTGTTGTCGAAGGAGATTATACGTATGATTCAGGTCTCGAGGCAATTGAAAGAATCCTTGAGCTTAATCAGAAACCAACAGCAATCCTTGTCGGTTCGGATGAAATGGCGCTTGGCGTAGTTCATGGTGCATTTGACCGCGGCTACAGCGTTCCTGAAGATTTCGAAGTAATCAGTTCGGACAACACAAGATTGACTCTTATGGTACGTCCGCAGCTTACAACAATTGTCCAGCCTTTATATGATATCGGAGCAGTTGCCATGCGCTTACTGACGAAGTATATGAACAAAGAAAACGTAGATGAAAATATCGTCGTCCTTCCGCACCGGATCGAGAACAGGAAATCGACGAAATAATTTGGAAGCCGTTTGCAGTTTAATGCAAGCGGCTTTTTTATGTAATCAAAGAGAAAGATTTACAAAAATATGAGTTTGAAAAGAGAAATTGGCCGCTAAATTGAATATAACCAATAACAGCCATTTTTTCAGCACGAATATATTGTCTCAGGCACTTCCTACAATTAATTCGACCACATTTCTAATTAATTTGACCACTTTTTCGATTAATTCGACCAACTCCTTAAGTATTGCTCCGGAATACCATTTGCATGCTACCTGACATATTTACTTTAAATACACACAAAAAAACCGGGCCATTGAATCTCCCGGTTTCCCACTCTATACAGTTTCAGATTTTTTGTTTGACCTGATTGGATATAAGGCCTTCTCCACTGTCTGGGCATTTTTTTCCGTGATTTCCGGCTTTCGAGGAATTGGCGGATATAAATCTTCAGGATCGTCCCACTCCTTTGGCAATTCCACTGGTGCTGGATCCTTCCATTCCTCAATCCATTCCAGCGGCAAGCTGCCATAAGAGTTTGAGTTTTCAATCATTTCAAGCCAGATCAGTGACCAGGCTCTTGGCACAACGCGCCAAATATCATAGCCTCCGCCTCCTACAGCAACCCATTTGCCTCCGCAATATTTATGGGCGACTTCATGCGCAAGCTTGGGGATTTCCCGGTAAATTTTCATCGTAGCCGATAAATGAGTCAGAGGGTCAAGATAATGCGCATCTGCACCATTTTGGGTGAGAATGACATCCGGTTTAAAAAACTCGGCCACTTCCATCAGAGCATGTCTATATGCATCAAGCCAAGAGTCGTCTTCTGTGAAGGCATCGACAGGGATATTGAAAGAATATCCATAGCCCTTGCCCTGGCCGCGTTCATTCACATTTCCTGTACCCGGAAATAGATAGCGTCCCGTTTCATGGATCGACAGAGTGCATACATCAGGGTCATCGTAAAATGACCACTGCACACCATCTCCATGGTGGGCATCAGTATCGACATATAACACGCGGGCATTGTATTTTTTCTGCAGGTATTTTATCGCTACAGAACTGTCATTGTATATACAGAAGCCGGATGCTTTTCCACGGAAGCCATGATGAAGGCCGCCACCGAGATTCAGTGCGTGGCTGGCTTTGCCGGTCATGACATAATCCACTGCTGTCAGGGTGCCCCCAACAAGCAGAGCGCTCGCTTCATGCATATTTTCAAAAATCGGTGTGTCCTCCGTTCCCAGTCCATATCCTTCCGCGGATTCACCCTTAAGCTTTCCCTGGCCAGCAAGCTTAACAGCGTTTACAAAATTGGGGTCATGAACGAGGTGAAGTTCCTCATCCGTTGCCATCCGGGGCGCAACTATATGTTCATCATCAATTGCGCCCATTTTACGAAGCAAATCCAGCGTAAGCTTCAACCTGATCTGGTTGAAGGGATGGTGGCTGCTGAAGCGATAGTTCAGCAGCTCCTCTGAAAAGACGAATACAGAGCGATCGCTCATGATGAAACACCCGGCAGGTTTGGCCAGAGTACGTGATGTCCGGCCTTTTTTAAGTCCTCGATCACTGCGATTGGATTCATCGTCTGTATTCTTACAACGAGGATTTTATAACGTTCATCCTTTTGGTCAGGGTATACAAGCACGCTCTGAATATTGGCTTTCCTCATGCTGATAACAGATGCAATTTCACAAAGCATGCCCGCTTTGTTTGGTACTTTCACCTCAATTTGCGATCCTGGCTGATGGGCACCTGTAAGCTCAACAAGTGTATGGAGCAGGTCCGTTTCAGTGACGATACCTACCAGCTTTTTATCCTTGGTGATCGGCAGGCAGCTGATATTATGTTCATAAAAGATTGCGGAAATTTCCTCGACAAAATCGAGGGGATGTCCAGTGATCACATTAGTCGTCATAATCGATTTTACAGGATTGTCAAGTTCACCCTTATGCTCATCCCAATGAAAAACGGACGGAGCGGCATCCTTGATATCCCTGTCGGATACCAGGCCGATCACACCTTGGTCCTTATTCACGATTGGGATGTGACGGATTTTTTTATCTGCCATTAGCTTGATTGCATCCGCAATTGTATTTTCAGGAAAAAGTGTCGTGACATCCCTCTTCATAATTTCCTCGACGATCATGGTTCCTTCCTCCTTACATGATGAGGCTTCTTATTAATAATGACTGTTTTTCCATTGATTGTTGCTTTTCGTACATGAACTAAATCACTCTAAAAAGAGGTCTGGGCTCTTTTCGAGGAGACCCCTGGATAAAGATTGCTTAGTATGGTTGAGAAAGCAACAAAGTTTACGAAAAGAGCCTTAATCATCAATACATAAAACGGTTCATGAACCGCAGCTGGTCAAATTTCTGGATCGATTCGGGCCCAATTCTCTTGCCGATTCGTGCCATCAAACAGTTTGCTGGATGGGAGCTGATTTCCGGATCATCTGTCGCGTACCAGGTCAGCCCCCCGGCATTCATCATTTTTTCCATGACTTTGCGGTATTCCCAAACATTCAAGCCGGTTCCTTTCAGGTCCCAATGCCAGTAGTATTCTGTCGTGATAATAATATAATCTTCCATGGCGTCATCCATCATGGAAACCATCAGCAAATTCTTGCCGACTCGGCTGCCGCGGAATTCAGGAATGACCTCGATCGCACCCAGTTCTATTAAATCTTCCATTTTTCCTTCAGACCATCTTTCTAGCGGGTCAGGATAGAGATAAGTAACATAGCCGACAATCATATGTCCTGAGCGGGCTACAATAATCCGTCCCTCCGGCAGACCCGCAATCTCAACCAATGCCTTGTGCTGCTGGGCAGGGGGACGAAAAGCCACTAAATCTTCATGGAATTCATAGCTTGCAAGTTTTTCCGGAGAAATCGGGCCTTCAATGATCAAACGGCCATGAGGAGTTTTTAATTCTTTTGCGTTATAAGTCTTTTTATGTTCCATTCAGTCACCACCCGTTAACAATTCAAACGATAATTCTATTATACATAAAATCTAACAGATAAAAGCGCTTTCACAAAATTTTCTGTATTTAGTTTATGACTTTTCTTGCAGATATCTCACCTCTACAATAATGTTTTATATTCTATTAATATTTTAAAAATTGAGAAAATCGAATTTTTATACTATAATGGATTTTAAATATAAAGCCAAGGGGGATGGACACATGAAAGTGGAAGCGCTACCAGTAACGCAAGGGGATCATAACCTGAAAAATTATCAAGAGCTTCATGGCCAATTCGATTGGAGTGAAGCGGAGAAGGAGTTTTCCTGGTCTGATACAGGCAGGGTCAATATGGCTTATGAAGCAATCGACCGCCATGCTGAAGGATTCAGGAAAAACAAAATTGCGCTTTATTATCAGGATGGGGTGCGTAAAGAAAAATATACTTTTAAAGAGATGAAAGAGCTTTCCAATAAAGCTGGCAATGTCTTTAAAACTTATGGTGATGTAGAAAAAGGCGACCGCGTGTTTATCTTCATGCCTCGTTCTCCAGAACTGTATTTCGCAGTTCTCGGGGCGGTCAAGCTAGGCGCGATTGTTGGCCCGCTTTTCGAAGCGTTCATGGAAGGTGCTGTCCGTGACAGACTTCAGGACAGCGGGGCAAAGGTATTGGTAACGACACCTGAGCTGCTTGAGCGTGTTCCTGTTGATGAACTTCCTGACTTAAAGCACATTCTTCTTGTCGGCGATAATATTGAGGAGAACGACAAGTACGTTGATTTCAAACAAAAGCTGTCAGAAGCCAGCAAAAAGCTTGATATCGAGTGGGTTGACCGCACGGATGGCCTGATTTTACATTATACTTCCGGTTCTACTGGAAAACCTAAAGGCGTACTACATGTACATAATGCGATGATCCAGCATTATCAGACTGCCAAGTGGGTACTTGACCTTAAAGAAGAAGATGTCTACTGGTGCACAGCGGATCCAGGCTGGGTAACAGGAACATCGTACGGAATCTTCGGTCCATGGCTTGCAGGAACGTCTAATGTCATTATTGGCGGCCGTTTCAATCCAGAGACATGGTATAAGATGATTGAAGAGTACGGAGTGACAGTCTGGTATAGTGCCCCTACAGCTTTCAGGATGCTGATGGGTGCGGGAGATGAGGTTGTAAAGAAGTTTGACCTTGGATCCCTTCGCCATATCCTGAGTGTCGGCGAACCGTTGAACCCTGAGGTAGTAAGATGGGGAATGAAGGTGTTCAACCTGCGCATCCATGATACATGGTGGATGACGGAGACAGGGGCACAATTGATCTGTAACTATCCAAGCATGGAAATCAAGCCTGGATCAATGGGTAAACCAATCCCAGGCGTAAAAGCCGCGATTGTCGATGATCAGGGCAATGAATTGCCGCCATACAGAATGGGAAATTTGGCGATCAAAAAGGGCTGGCCATCGATGATGCATACGATTTGGAACAATCCTCAGAAATATGAGTCTTACTTCATGCCTGGTGACTGGTATGTCTCAGGTGACTCAGCGTATATGGATGAAGATGGCTACTTCTGGTTCCAGGGACGAATTGATGATGTCATCATGACTTCCGGTGAGCGTGTCGGACCATTTGAGGTAGAAAGCAAGCTGGTTGAACACCCTGCAGTTGCTGAAGCTGGAGTCATTGGCAAGCCAGACCCTGTCCGCGGTGAAATCATCAAGGCGTTCATCGCATTACGTGACGGTTATGAACAGTCGGACGAATTGATTGAAGAGATTCGCCAATTCGTTAAAAAAGGCCTGGCTGCACATGCTGCTCCACGTGAAATTGAATTCCGCGACAAGCTTCCTAAGACACGAAGCGGTAAAATTATGCGCCGTGTATTGAAAGCCTGGGAGCTTGATCTCCCAACTGGCGATCTGTCCACAATGGAAGACTAATAGAATCGTACTAAAGAGCGTGAAGCTGGGCTTCACGCTCTTTTATATTTACAGAAAAAAGAAACACCGCATCCAACAAGATGCGGTGTTTCTGCTTATATTCAAGTGCTAGTTTCCGTTACCATTTCCGTTACCATTTCCGTTACCATTTCCATCACCATCTCCGTCACCGTCACCGTCTCCATCTCCTGGAGGAGGTGGTGGCTTAGGTGGATCTTTCGGTTTAGGGTCGGTTGGTGGCGGATCTTTTGGTTTTGGATCATCCGGAGGATCCTTAGGCTCTGGCTTTTGTCCGATTTCAATGATATTGGATGGAGCGGATTCTTTTCCGGCGATATCGACTGCCGTAACATAGAATGAACCGTCCCCTGCATTGAAAGCAAGTTCAGCTCCTGCCTTGATGCTGCCGACCTTTTTCTTGTTGTTATAGATCCGGTAGCCGACAATATCATTTTCTGGGTGCTTGCCCCATGTGATCGTTTTTCCAGACAGCTTGATACCCAAAGCTGCTGGCGTCTTTCCGTTTTCACTCAGCTTATCATCCGCAACAAGGATTTTATTCCAGGCATCATTTTTAGGAATGAGCTGCTGCGGATCTCTGATTTTATGGCCGATGATGCTTTCCATATACTCTGGATTCAATATTACTCCAGTATCCGTGAATTCAGCCGGAGTTGAATCAAGTGCTATATAGCGCTTATCGCCAACGGTAACGAATTTGTTTTCTACCAGGCTGTCATCTACCTTTGTTGGTGCGTATTTCGCGATAAAGTAATCCGATTCAACAAGTCCTGCTTTGGAGCAAGCGCTTGAAGGCAGCAAGCCGGATACTGCACAATAAGATCTCTTGACGATTCCGCCAGGCATCTTGAAGCGTTCTTCAGGATCGACTAGCTGAGGAGCGACATCATAAGCATCATTCATTAGGTCAGCCCAGATATATTGGGTCCGGACTCCATAAGATAGCCCTTTGTAACTTCTCTCTAGTGATTTGTTATGATCATAACCGAGCCATACCCCGAAGGAAACATTAGGGTTGGTGGCTACAAACCATGAATCATAATAATCATGACCTGTACCTGTTTTTCCAGCCCAGTCAGAGCCAAATTTCAGCCTGCCTTTTAAAGCAGTAGCCGTTCCTCGGTTGATAACATCACGCATCATATCGATAGTCAAATATGAAGCTTGAGGACTAAATACATCTACAGGCTCGGCTTTATGCTGGAAGATGACATTTCCATTTTTGTCGACGATTTTGTCGATCAAATAGGCATCAACGAATTTACCCATATTGCCAAAAGTTGCGAAGGCATTGGTATTTTCCTCAACAGTTACACCGCCATCTATTGATCCAATAGCCGGTGCAAGTATTTCATAGTCAGTTTTGACAAGGGAAGAGAACCCCATCTTATCTAAATAAGTAGCAGGCCTTTGTCCCAATACGTTTTTGTATGCTAAAACAGCTGGAACGTTATAAGACTTGGTTAACGCATGCCTAACTGAGGTTAAGCCCCTGTACTGTTTATCATAGTTAGTAGGCCAAGGTGATCCAGGTTTTGCTGGGTTTAAACGAACCTCTACGTCAGGCAAGACCGAACCTGGGTGCAATTTCCCCATGTCGATCGCTGGTGCATAGGCTAGTAATGGTTTCATTGTGGAACCATTCTGTCTTGGTGAATCTGTTGCGTGATTTCTTTGCTGTATGTCAAAATCACGTCCGCCAACAAAACTGATTATCTTACCAGTCTTGTTTTCTATCAGCACAGCACCTACTTCAACCTGTTCATCAATGACAATCGTTTTGTTTGGATCATCTGGATCAGGAACTTCCTGTGGTTTATTTCTTCCATAATATGGGTACTTATTTGCTGTTTCCTGGTGTTTTTCATAAATCTCTTTATTGATGGTCGTATAAATCTTATAGCCATTCTGGCGGATGTCACGGTCCGCAAGCGTGTGATACTCAGCCATCAATTTCTCATCTTTTTTCAGATCTTCAGGTTCATAGCCATCACGCTGAGCAAGAATCTCTGCTAAAATCTTTACGGATCGTTTCTCGATTTCGAAAGTCAGGAACGGATATTGCTCAACCGTATTATCACTTGGAACTTCTTTTACAAAGTCCTTGGTAATATCGTAGTTGATCGCATCCTTGAACTCTTCATCTGAAATGAAACCAGCTCCATGCATCCTTGTGATAACTGTCTTGTATCTGGACAGGCCGGGCTCAAGACCGGCAGGATCCTTCAGCTTGCCGCGATCGCTGCTGAATGGCGTATAGCCGAACGGGCTTTGCGGAAGTCCTGCGATAAATGCAGCCTGCGGCAATGTAAGATCTTTCGCTTTTTTTCCGAAAATACCTTTTGCTGCGGCCTGGACACCGGCAATGTTGCTGCCGTTTGCGTTACGTCCGAAGGTAGCGACATTTAAGTAGGCTTCAAGAATTTCCTTTTTATCAAAGAATTTTTCGAGACGAAGGGCGAGCAGGATTTCTTTCGCTTTACGCTCGAAGGAAATTTCATTGGTCAAGATCTGGTTCTTGATGAGCTGCTGTGTCAGTGTACTTCCCCCTGAGGATGTTGCTGAATTTGTGACCTCCTGGAAAAGTGCACGCATGATTGCTTTTGGAACGACGCCGTCATGCTCATAAAAGTACTCATCTTCGGTTGCGACTACTGCATTTATCAAATGCTTCGACATATCGTCAAGCTTTACTTCCTCACGGTAAAGGTCCGTTCGGAGCTTGCCAAGATAAACATCGTTATCAAAATATAAATCCGAGGTTTCTTCATAGTTGTATATATCTTTCCTCATATTTTCATAAGGTCGGATTTGTTCATCTTTGACAAGGGATGCGAAGTACCCGGCACCTGTGCCTGCGGCGAAGCCACCGCCGAGAACTAATACAATGATCAATAACAACAGCATGTTCCAGACAACCGAATAAGTAATCCGGGCTCCTTTTACGGTCTTTTTATTCGTAAAAAAAGCACCAAAGGATTTAAGCTTCTCTTTCCAAGCCTGTTTTCCTTCATGCATTCATATCATTCCCCCTAAAATCACATACATTATAGCATAAACAGGCTGTCGAATAGTTGCTAATGTTAATTTTTCTGAAAATTAATGTCGAATTTGACAACAAGTATCGCTTTATGGTAAAAATGCTTTATTAACTTTATAGCAAAAAGCTGTGAAGGGAATGAGTAGTGCTTCTGTCACTGTTCCAGAAAGCCGGCGGCTGCTGTGAGCCGGTACAAACAGAAGGATGAATTACCTCCCTGAGCGCCGCAGTGAACTTAAGTCACATAGTAGCCGCGGACGGTTTAACCGTTATTTTATTGAGTGGAAGACATTTTTTTATTTTGTTTTCAAGCCGGGTGGTACCGCGCATACAGCGCCCCTGCATTTATTGCAGGGGCGTTTTTTATTTTTGACATAAGAAAGGGTAAATCTCACTTTGAGAAATGTCCAGCTTCAGCGCCTAGCCCCTCGAGTCGCTTCGGTCCGCCCAATGAAGTCAAAGAACGACTTCACTGGTCGGTCCTCCAGCGCTTGTCGGGGCTGAGCATGGCGCTTGCGCTTTTCTTATTGGCTCAATCCGGTTGCGAAATATATTTTTGAATGGAGGAAGAAGAAATGGAATTACTAAAAGATCTCGAATGGCGCGGGATTATTTACCAGCAGACAGATGAAGAGGGAATGAAGGATTTGCTTTCAAAGGAGAAAATCTCTCTTTACTGTGGTGTCGATCCAACCGCGGACAGCATGCATATCGGACACCTTCTTCCGTTCCTGACGCTGCGCCGTTTTCAGAATGCAGGGCATCGTCCGATTGTTCTTGTCGGAGGAGCAACCGGCTTGATTGGCGATCCAAGCGGCAAGAGTGAGGAGCGTAAACTGCAGACACTTGAGCAAGTTCAACTCAATGTGGAAGGAATCCAAAAGCAGCTCGGGAAGATTTTTGACGTTGAAGGCGAAAATGGAGCGATAATGGTCAACAACTACGATTGGGCCGGTTCCATGGATGTCGTTACATTCCTGCGTGACTTTGGAAAACATGTTGGCGTGAATTACATGCTGGCCAAGGATACAATCGCTTCAAGACTTGAAACAGGTATTTCTTTTACAGAATTCACTTACACGATTCTGCAAGCGATGGACTTCTTCCATTTATACGAAAAGCACGACTGCAAGCTCCAGATAGGCGGAAGCGATCAGTGGGGCAATATTACGACTGGTCTTGAGTTAATCCGCAAAATGTCTGATGAAGGATCCAAGGCTTTCGGTCTGACAATCCCGCTGGTAACAAAGGCAGACGGAACAAAATTCGGAAAGTCAGAAAGCGGCGCTGTATGGCTTGATCCGGAAAAAACGTCACCATACGAGTTTTACCAGTTCTGGATTAACACAGCTGATGCTGATGTAGTTAAATACTTGAAATTCTTCACTTTCCTAGAAAAAGAAGAAATCGAAGCTTTGGAAAAGGCGGTTGAGGAAGAGCCGCATCTTCGCAAGGCACAAAAAGCCCTTGCTGAAGAAATGACACGAATGATCCACGGCGAAGAATCTTTACAGCAGGCAATCAGGATCTCAGCGGCACTTTTCAGCGGCGATATCAAAAACCTGAGCGCTGACGAAATCAAGCAAGGCTTCAAGGACGTTCCTTCTTTTACAGTAGAAGGGGAAGAAGAACAAGGTCTAGTCGACTTGCTCGTTGCAGCAAAAATTTCGCCATCCAAGCGTCAGGCGCGTGAAGATGTTTCGAACGGTGCAGTCTCCCTGAATGGCGAACGCGTAACCGACACTGCATATGTCCTTAGTGATGCAGACAAGATCGAAGGACAGTTCACAATCGTCCGTCGCGGCAAAAAGAAGTACTTTATGATTAAGTACTAGAGTTTGTTGCTTCATCAGGATAACAGCTCATATAGATGAAGAAAACAGCCATCCTGGACCAGGAGGCTGTTTCTTTAGGCTCTGTTAAACCTGGCTGTTAATTTTCGTTCCAGGCGCTTCGCTTTCCGCGGGGAAGAATTATGAAAAAGCCCTACTGCCGGCTTTTTCAAAGATCAAATTCTTCCTTGCAGTCGGGGAGCCTCCTCGGCGCTTTAAGCGCCTGCGGGGTCTCCCCATGACTTTCTCATCCCGCAGGACATTGAATACACTTCCTCGAACCCGCCCACGCACGATGAAAATTAGTTAGCATTTTCGGAGGAGTCTACGCGCCTTCCACTACAATCAACAGGGGCTTTAAAACATCATTGGGCTTTAACAGAGCCTATGATAAAGAGATCTGTTTTTAGCTTTATCAATCATATATTTTCGAATATATCAGTGTTTGTTTTAAATATATCGACCACATTTTCGAATATATCAGCGGATATTCAAATATATCGACCACATTTCCAATTATATCGACCAACTTGAAAAATCAGCGGGCGTTTGAAGAAAGTCCGGATGGTGAGGAAGAAAACAAACAAGAACCCCAGCCAAATTGGCTGGGGTTCTTTAAGCACTCTATTAACGAGAGTAGAATTCAACGATAAGAGCTTCGTTGATTTCAGCTGGAAGTTCAGAACGCTCAGGCATGCGAGTGAAAGTTCCTTCTAGCTTGTCTGCATCGAAAGTCAAGAAGTCAGGTACGAAGTTGTTTACTTCGATTGCTTCTTTAACTACATCAAGGTTGCGAGACTTTTCACGAAGTGTGATTGTCTGGCCAGGAGCTACGCGGTAAGATGGGATATCTACGCGTGCGCCATCAACCATAATGTGGCCGTGGTTTACTAACTGGCGAGCTGCACGACGAGTGCGAGCAAGACCAAGACGGTAAACAACGTTATCAAGGCGTGCTTCAAGAAGAATCATGAAGTTTTCGCCGTGCTTACCAGGCATTTTGCCTGCTTTGTCGAACAAGTTACGGAACTGGCGCTCAGTAACTCCGTACATGTGGCGAAGCTTTTGCTTCTCTTGAAGTTGCAATCCGTATTCGGAAAGCTTTTTACGCTGGTTAGGACCATGAGGACCTGGTGCGTAAGGGCGTTTTTCTAATTCTTTACCTGTACCGCTTAGTGAAATTCCAAGACGGCGGGATAGTTTCCAGCTTGGGCCGGTATAACGAGCCATGAATGACTCCTCCTTAGTTTTTATTTTGTAAAATAAAAACAGATTGTGATTAAACATTTATGGGTATTTTGTTTTCATGTACCTTCGCCCTAGCAGCAGCGGGTTACGAGATACACCATCAAACCATGTTTGAGGAACAAAATACATACATAATGTAGACCACATAGGCTGCGATATTTTACACAAAGAGTATTATATAATTTTTTCTGTAAAGAAGTCAAGGGTATAATGAAATTAAAGCCGCTTTTATCTATCGTTCTTCTTTAAAAAGTTTGTCTTTTATATCATACTATTTTACTAGGTCTATGGTATAATGAGTAGTAATTGTTTTATTTTTCAAATATTTGGATATTACCTTGCCGCGTGATGAATCATTTTAGTTTATTCAGGCTGCTGCCTGTCAAAACAGCTACTTATAAATCGCTGTTAAGTGATTTTAAATCAGGTGATATATATGGAAGAATTATTAGAACGGGAAATTATATTAGAACTGAAAAGCAAATTTTTCGATTTGATCAGCACTGGCAGATTATCTTTTTCTTCCTCAGAGGTTCTCTCGCAAATGACGGCTATTTTAAAAGAACTCCTGCAAGCCGATGTGGTCGACTTTTACAGCTGCCAGGAATGGAAGCAAGGGATGTTCCTGGAAGCTACAACCCGTCTATCGACTAATGACGGTGTGTTGGAGACTTTTCCTCATTGTCTGGTGAATGAACTGGCAGCTAAACCTTATCCCTTCATTAAATATCCAGAATCCATGCCTCAGCATGAACTGTTGCTGGTTTTGAAAGCGAATGAAAAACCAAAGGGCCTGTTTGGCTTCCAAATGGACAGCGACTTTCTAAACCGATTATCAGACCGTTTTTTCAATAAGCTATCATATGAATGCAGTGTGTTCATTGAGAGAGTGCGAAACCTGGCGGAAACAATGGAGGAAGAAAAAAGGTATAAGCAATTATTCAGGGTTACGAAGAAATTCCATTCAACGATGGACATGGATGCCGTTCTCGGTGAAATCATTTCCACATTAAAGGAAGTATATCCTTCTTTCACCTATTACCTTTTGTTGTCCCATGATCATAAGGGATATGGAGGCTTACCGGTCAGAGACCTTGAATACGATAGCGATAACCTGACGGCGATGCAGTCATATGTAAGCGGACAGATCCAGTTCGAGGACTCAGTCTTAGAAAAAAATTCAATCATGTACGCCCCTTTGAAAGGAAAACAGGGTGTTTACGGTGTCTTGCAGGTCATAGCCCCAAACTCACTGGTTTTCCCGCAAAATGAAGTAGAGTTCATCAAGCTTCTCGCCAATACTGCCGGGAGTGCGCTGGAAAATGCCAAGCTTTATGAGCAATCCAGGAAATTGATTGCCGATTTGCAGTTGATCAATGAAACTTCACATCAGTTGAATACAAGCTTGCGCCTGACAGATACCATGAAATTTATCTGCGGGCAAATCATCAAGTCCTTTAATGCCCAGGAAGTCGGTTTCATTATGCTTGACGATGAACATGATGATTACTCCGTCCTCCAGGGCAGCACAAGCTTTTTCTTTTCAAAGGATGCTTCCAACTATATATTGAGCGTTGCCCATCGAATTCGGCAGGATATGGAGCCATTGTTCCTGGGAGATATCTCTTCAGATCGTGAGGACGCTCCCTTGCATTTCCACTCGGTAATGGGTGTTCCGATGATCCAGAGCGGTGAATTAAAAGGATTTGCGCTTGTCATGCATGAGGAGCCTTACCACTTTGCGTTTGATACATTCAAGCTGCTCCAGTCTCTTATTCACCATTCAACTTTGGCTTTCACCAATTCGATGCTTCGAGAAGAGCTGGAGAAAATGGTTGTGACGGATCATTTGACGAAGCTATATTCTCGAGGATATTTGGATGAAAAAATGAACCTTTCCATGCTTGAAGATCAACAGGGAACCTTTATTTTGATTGATGTCGATAATTTTAAAAGCGTTAATGATCAATATGGCCACCAGGTTGGAGACGAAGTACTCATCCAACTGGCTCGCCAGATTGCCAAAAATATCCGCGGAACAGACATAGGTGCAAGATGGGGCGGCGAGGAGCTGGCGATTTATTTGCCAGGTGCCCCTCTCGAGACTGGTGTCAAAATTGCGAATAGGCTGGTAGATAAAGTTGAAAAAAATACGAACCCGAATGTCACTGTTTCATGCGGTGTCTCCACATGGATCAGGGGACAGGAGGACACGACCAAGACAGTGTTCAAAAGGGCCGACCAGGCTTTATATCTAGCAAAGGGATCAGGTAAAAATAAAGTAGTCGTTCAGAATGAAGAACAATCTTTCTTTAGTGATAATGTATAACTTTCACTTTGAGAATTGTCCAGCTCCAGCGCCTAGCCCCTCGAGACGCTTCGGTCCTGTCAATGAAGTCAATGAACGACTTCAATATCAGGCCCTCCAGCGCTTGTCGGGGCTGACCAAGGCACTTACGCTTTTCTTGCCAGCACTCAGGAATGAGTGCTTTTTTCGTTTAATAAACCACAGGACTTTTTGTCGAGGTGTGAGAGAAATTACTTTCAATAAAGGGGTAAATGTCATATCCTGATTATGGGGGTAAATTGTAAGCGGTTACAGAACAAATAGGAGGAATCATAATGGGAGAGAAAAGATTCGAAACAGAAGTAATCCATTCCGGATATAGATCGGACGAATTCAGGGGAAGCCTTGCGCCTCCATTATTTCAGACTAGTACGTTCACTTTCGATACTGCTGAACAGGGAGAAAGGCGCTTTGCCGGGGAAGAGGAAGGGTTCATCTATTCACGTCTTGGAAACCCTACGGTTGCGATGCTTGAAGAAAGGATGGCGACGATTGAAAAAGGGGAGAAAGCCCTTGCGTTCGCTTCAGGGATGGCTGCTGTCTCTGCGATACTGGTAGCACTGACACGCACAGGTGACCATATCCTCTGCTCACAGGGAGTGTATGGGTGTACGTTTGGACTTCTGCAGCTCATGAAAGAAAAATATGAGATCAACCATGATTTTTCAATGATGTCGACGAGAGAAGAAGTATTGGCTGCCATTACCCCAGAGACAAGAGTCATCTATATCGAGACGCCGATTAATCCAACAATGAGACTCGTTGACCTGGAGATGGTCGCGGATGTCGCTAGGGAAAAAGGAATTCCGGTAGTTGTTGATAACACATTCAGCTCACCTTATCTTCAAAATCCGATCGAGCTTGGCTGTGATTTCGTCATCCACAGTGCAACGAAGTACATTTGCGGACATGGTGATGTCATAGCGGGTGTAGCGGTCGGCCCTAAGGAAATTATGTCTAAAATCGCCATGACAACGCAAAAGGACATTGGCGGCGTAATCTCGCCATTTGATGCATGGTTATTGCTTCGCGGGTTGAAAACACTGCCTGTCAGGATGGACCGCCATTGTGACAATGCCGAAAAATTGGCAGAGTATCTTTCTGCTCATCCCGCAGTAGAAGAAGTCATTTTCCCAGGGGACCCTAAGCATCCTGATTATGCCATTGCGAAAAAACAAATGCGCAAGCCAGGCGGCCTTATTTCCTTCAATATAAAGGGAGGCCAAAAGGAAGCTCAGGCATTCATCAACAAGTTAAAGCTGATTAAAATAGCGGTTAGCCTTGGAGATGCAGAAACATTGATTCAGCACCCGGCGACAATGACTCATGCCGTAGTGCCAAAAGAAGCTAGAGAAAAAATGGGCATCAAAGAAAATATGCTCAGGCTTTCAGTCGGACTCGAAGCATGGCAGGATATCAGAGATGACCTTGAAGCAGCATTCGAAGCTGTCAGGAAAGAAAGTACGATGGAGACTGGATCGATTTAAGAGTTTCATTACAAAAACCCTCCCGTGAATGGGAGGGTTTTTCAATATCAGCTTATATACTGCACCAGCATGTCAACGAATTCTTCGAGTTTTTTCTGGTCCAACTCATCAAAGCGATTTTTTTCCGGTGAATCAATATCAAGAACACCGATGACATGACCGTCTTTGACCATCGGAACGACGATTTCAGATTGTGACGCGGCATCACATGCGATGTGGCCCGGGAAGGCATGGACATCTTCAATTCTTAATGTTTCCTGCCTGGAAGCGGCAGTGCCGCAAACTCCTTTGCCGAGCCGGATTCTTACACAGGCTGGAAGGCCCTGGAATGGTCCGAGGACAAGCTCTCCATCCTCCATCAGATAAAAGCCGACCCAGTTGACGCGATCGAGAAATTGGTTCAATAAAGCTGATGCGTTGCTGAAATTCGCGATCGCATTCTTTTCATCCTCCACCAAGGCTTTGAGCTGCTTTATCAATAAATCATAATTTTTTTCACGGCTGTCGCTGTATGTTTCGACTTTAAACACAGTTTTTCCCCCTCATTCTTGAAGTTTTAATCTACATTGTATCAAAAATCGGCGAAACAATGGAGACTTTGTCGAGCTTTTTATAAAGGAAATTTAAATGATTTCCAGAAAGGTAAACAGTAAGGTTAATTGCGGAAAGTGAGGGGCGGAGCAATGAGAAAAAATTCAAAAGCTGCGATTATTGATGCGGCCATCTACTTATTCAATACGAAGGGGTTCAATGGGACATCAGTAAGGGATATTGCAGCAAAGGCAGACGTAAATGCAGCGAATATCTCATACTACTTCCGGAATAAAAATGGACTCCTCGAAAATTGTTTTACCGTTTTTTTCGAAAGCTATATGGAAGAATTGGAGAAGGGCTTTTCATTGCTGGAATACGGGGCGGAAATATGCCTGAACGCAATGGTTGACAATATATTGAGATACCAATGCCAGAACATCCAATTGACAAGGTTCATTTTAAGAGAAATGACGATCGATTCTCAGGTTGTCAGGGAGATTATGTCCACCTATCATGTAAAAGAACGCTATATGTTTAAAAAGGTGCTTGAGGCTGGGATGGAGAATGGAGAATTCAAAAAGCATTCCATCCAGTACAGCATTTTACAGTTAAAAGGTCTGCTGTCGATGCCATTTCTGAACACCCATTATGTGACAGAGGTTCTGCATGTGCAGCCTCATGAAAAATACTTTGCTGACAAGTACAGCCATGAGATCTCACAGTGGATTAAGGGAACCCTTGGTACAGGCCATCAAGTGAATGAAAAAATGTTGATTAATATATAGGAAACCGGTCAAACTGCCGGTTTCCTTATTTTTGTTTTAGAAGCATTCTGTCAAGCCCCTGTCCCAATTCCTTCGCCTGGTGGGCATCAGAGCCGTACACAAGTCTGATCCCAAGCTTTTTGGCTTCGCTGACTACCCAATCTGGCGGATATGGCTCACGGCATAAAGGCTTTGCGGTACCCGCCCCGTTATAATCCAGTTCATAGCCATGCTTCGAAACGGTCTCCAGTATTTCAATGATTTCATCAGTACATTCCTGTACAATTGGATATTTTAAGCGGAATTTATTCGCAAGGGTAATATGCCCGATACGTTTAGGCTTATAAGGCCCGAGATCAGCATGAATGGATTTTAAGACGGTCTGATAGTAGTGTCGATGGATCATTTCAGCAGAACCGTATTCTTTAACCATCTTCCCGAAGTTGTCAGGGCTGTAATCAAGACAATCATATTCACCGGCAGGATTTTTCAAAAAATGCACCGATAGAACGGCATCGTCTAGCCGCGCTCCGAATTCATTGAGGAAATTGGCCGTTTTAACCTCGTATCCTTCGATAAAATCAATCTCGAAACCAGTATTGATATTTATTCTTCCGTGGTATCTTCTCTTTGCTTCTTCGATACTTTGAAAATATGGTTCCAAATCTTCGTAACGCATTGCGCTGTCCTGCAATGGTGTAGGATCTGTGAATCCTTCTGGTAATGGGGCATGCTCGGCAAAGGTGATTTCCTTGCAGCCAAGCTCAAGTGCCCTTTGGACGTAGTCATCTAACGAATCTTTTGTGCCATGCGGGCAAAAAGATGTGTGGACGTGGCCATCCTTCATGATTCCCGACCTCCTAAAGTAATATTTAAGGCGAAATTTCAAGTTAAATCGGCTTATTTCGGATAATTTCAACAAAAAATATGAATTTAATAGTCAAAAAATGTCGTTTACATGGTAATATAAATACATTATACACGCATTTATAAATTCATTTTATATAGAAGGATTCAGAACTTGGAATTTGTGAGGCCAGGGGGATAACAATGGAGTACATAATTGGCGGAATTGCTTTATTAATAATTCTTTTTTTAAGCGGATATTTTATGAAACGCAAGTATTACAGCGAGGTCGACAGGTATGAATCATGGAAAATTGATATCATGAACCGTCCTGTACTTGATGAAATGTCAAAGGTAAAACAGTTGAACATGACGGGCCAGACAGAGGAGCTTTTCGAGCGTTGGCGCCAGGAGTGGGATGAACTTGTGACATCCAAGCTGCCGGGCATCGAAGATTATCTGTTTGATGCGGAAGAGTATATCGATAAGTACCGGTTCAAGAAGGCGAAGGAATCTTTGGCAGTCATTGACCGTAGGCTTACGGAGACAGAGGATAAGATTAAAAAGATCCTCGGAGAATTGAATGAACTTGTCGGAAGTGAAGAAAAGAACCGTGAGGAAATCGATGGCCTGAAGGAGCATTACAGGGATAATAAGAAAAACCTTCTTTCGCACCGTCACAGCTTCGGAAGCGCCGAGGCAAGTCTTGAGGCGATGCTTGAAAACATCCAGGTGAAATTTGTTGAGTTTGATGAGAAAACAGAGAATGGCAACTACCTTGAAGCAAGGGAAATTGTCCTGTCCATCCAGTCAATGCTTGAACAGGTATCCAGTAAAATGGAATCGATTCCCGCGCTGCTGCATGACTGCCAATCAGTCATACCTTCCCAGGTCAGCGAGCTGAAGGACGGAGTCAGAGAAATGACTGCAAAAGGTTATGTACTTGACCATCTGAACGCTGATAAAGAAGTTGAGGAAATCAGCAAAGAACTAAATGAATATATAGCTTCTCTGGAGAAAGGCGATGTTGAAGTCGCTGAACAAGGGATCCAGGGGTTGAAGGAACGTATTGAGAAGCTATTCGATCTCCTTGAAGAGGAAGTCATGGCTAAACAATACATTACGAAGACCGAACATGAAGCAAAGGAAATTCTCGTAAAAGCAATAACAGAAAGCAAGACGATGAAAGAAGAGACAAAGCATATCCAGGAGAGCTACCACCTTAATGATAAAGAGCTATCAGCACAAACGAATGTAGAGCAGCAGCTCAAAGGCCTGCTAAAGCGGTTCGAGCTGATCGACCACAGAATCACCGAAAATGATACAGCGCAAAGCCTGATTAAACAGGAGCTTGAAGAAGCGAAAGAGCAGCTTGATAAGCTGGTCCAAGAGCAAAAAGTATTGATGGAGAAGTTGAGTGCCCTCAGGAAGGACGAAATGGCGGCAAGGGAAAAAGTCTGGGATCTGTCGAAAAAGATTTCTGAACTGATCCGCACCGTCTCTAAAAGCAATATGCCTGGTTTGTCACAGGAATATAAATATCTTCTTGAAGATGCCAATGAGAGCATCAAACAAGTCAATGAAAAGCTTGAGGAAAAGCCTCTTGATATTCCTGTTGTCCAACAGTATCTTGAAATCTCTGTGCTGACAGTTGAAAAGCTGGAAGCATCGACTGAAGAAATCGTTGAGACCGTCATGCTGGCCGAGCGGGTCATCCAATATGGCAACAGATACCGAAGCCGATATCCTTCGGTTGACCGCGGACTTCGGGAAGCAGAAGAACATTTCCGCAATTACGATTATCGTGAAGCCCTTGAACAGGCGGCGACTTCAATCGAAGAAGTGGATCCTGGTGCCTTGAATAGAATTGAGCAAATGTTATCTGAAAAAGAGTGATGTAAAACATGGGTCTCCGCAATGGAGACCTGTTTTTTTGGGTGACACCTGCCTTGGGGCATACTATAAAATATCCATTCCATTTATTTTCATTAATTACTTCTTATGATAAGATTTTTAGTTAGCATGAACAACAAGGGGGGATACGATGATTTACTTAGACAACAGTGCCACAACTAAACCCTATAAAGAAGTATTAGACTCATTTGTAAAGGTCTCAGAGGATTTTTTCGGTAATCCTTCATCACTTCATAAAATTGGCGGCCAGTCTGAGAAGCTGCTGCAGCAGGCACGTTCCCAGGTCGCCAGGCTGCTGAATGTAAAAGAAGCAGAAATCCTGTTCACATCCGGAGGAACGGAAAGCAATAATCTAGCGGTAAAAGGGATCGCTATGGCCCATCGGGAAAGAGGCCGGCATATCATTACAACAAGCATTGAACATGCTTCGATCCAAAATGCCATGATCCAGCTGGAATCGCTCGGCTTTGAGATCACTTATGTAAAGCCCGATGGTAATGGCTTTATCAGCGCGGATTCGATTGAGAGAGAAATGCGTGATGATACCATCCTCGTTTCCGTGATCCATGTCAATAATGAAGTCGGCACGATTCAGCCTGTAAAGCAAATTGGAAGCTTGCTTAAAAAGTATCCTAAAGCGTTTTTCCATGTTGATTTCGTTCAGGGAGTTGGAAAGGCGCCTCTGGATTTTTACGAAGCTGGAATCCACCTTTCCACCATCTCGGGTCATAAATTCCATGGCCTGAAAGGGACAGGCGCGTTGTTCATCAAAGAAGGGGTCACCCTCTCCCCATTATTTTCCGGCGGGAATCAGGAGTGGAAGCAGCGGAGCGGAACAGAAAATGTAGCGGGCATTGTTGCGATGTCAAAGGCACTAAGAATGACATTTGAACATAGAAAAGAAAGTCTGAATCAAATGGTTGCGGCAATGGAAACATTAAGAAGTGGAATCAGCCAAATCAAGGAAATAACCATTCACACTCCAAAAGAAAATAGCGCGCCCCATATCCTTAACTTCTCAATCCGTGGATTGAAGGCGGAAACCTTTGTGCATGCGCTGGAAGAAAAGAATATTTATGTATCAACAACAAGCGCTTGCTCTTCAAAGAAGAAAGCTGCCAGCAAGACCTTGCTGGCAATGGGAGTGCCTCTGTCGGAAGCGGAGAGCGCGATCAGGGTCAGCCTGACATACAGCAATACAGTGGAAGAAGCAGAAATAGCCGCAAAGGCAATTGCAGATACAGTAAAACATTTAAGCGAGGTAGTAAAGAAATGATGTATGACCGTATTTTGGTTCGGTATGGAGAAATATCGACAAAAGGAAGAAACAGGAATAAATTCATCGATCGTCTCAGGAAGAATATCAAGAGAGCCTTAAGCGACTATCCGAACGCAGCCATCAAGGCAGAACGCGACCGCATGTTCATCCTCCTTAACGGTGAAGATAGCGATGGGATTAGCGAGAAATTGAAGGGCATATTCGGGATCCAATCCTTCAGCCCGGCAATTAAAGTAGAAAAAGATCTCGAAAAAATGAAAGATGTGGCGCTGGAGCTTTTCAGGAAAATCCATAAGCCTGGCAAGACTTTTAAAATAACCGCTAAACGATCGGACAAGACATTTGAATTGGACACAAACGGGATCAATTCGGAATTTGGCGGTCATATCTTAAGGAATGTTGAAGACTTGAAAGTGGATGTACGGAAGCCAGATATCAATCTCCAGATCGAAATCAGGAAAGAAGCAGCCTACATCTCTGCCGAAACGATCAAGGGTGCGGGAGGGCTTCCTGCTGCATCCGGCGGCAAAGGAATGCTGATGCTTTCCGGCGGAATTGACAGCCCTGTTGCCGGCTATCTGACGATGAAAAGGGGACTCGAAGTCGAAGGTGTCCATTTTTTCAGCCCGCCTTTTACAAGTGAACGCGCCAAGCAGAAGGTAATCGACCTTTCTGAAAAGCTTGCCGAGGTTAATGGCCATTTTGCGCTTCATATAGTGCCATTCACTGAAATCCAGCAGGCCATCCATAAGCAAATACCGGAAAACTACACGATGACAACGACTAGAAGACTAATGTTGCGCATCACGGACGCCCTTAGGGAAAAACAGGGCGGCCTTGCGATCATCACTGGTGAAAGTCTTGGCCAGGTTGCCAGCCAGACGCTTGAAAGCATGTATGCTATCAATGAAGTGACTAATACGCCGATCATCCGGCCTTTAATCACTATGGACAAACTGCAAATCATGGATATCGCCCATGAAATTGATACCCACGATATTTCAATCCGCCCCTATGAGGATTGCTGTACCGTTTTTGTTCCTTCATCACCAAAAACAAAGCCAAAGCTGGATAAAGTCCAGAACTTTGAGAGCTTTTTCAATTTCGAGGAAATGATCCAGAGGGCAGTTGAAGGCACTGAGCGTATGGTCCTCAAACCAGCTTCGGAAACAGTGGATGATACAATGAATGACCTATTTTAGATTGTGATAAATTTGTGAACAATTACCAATTAAAGTTTTGAATTAAGCCATGTGTTTCTACACATTCTATACTCACAAGGAGGTGAAACACATGGCAAACAACAACAGCTCAAATCAACTTCTAGTACCTGGAGTATCACAAGCTCTTGACCAAATGAAGTACGAAATCGCTTCTGAATTTGGTGTACAGTTGGGCGGAGAAACTACTTCTCGCGCTAACGGTTCTGTAGGTGGAGAGATTACTAAGCGTTTAGTTCAAATGGCTGAACAACAACTTGGTGGCGGATTCTCTCGCTAATTAAAAAATGAATAATATGGCTACAAGGAGCGGGGCAGATGCCCTGCTCTTTTTTTGCGCGAAATTTATTATATTAAAAAAGTGTTATCATATAATTTTAAATTTTTAAATAATTTTGTATAATGAGAAGTGGGGATAGACAGGCAATGATTCGCTATGCGGAACAGCCTTAAAAAACATGATTAGGGGGAAGAGTATGAACAGGGAACAATTGATTGCGCCGCAAAAGTATAATCTGGTATCTGAAATGGAGCGTTACGCACAGGATCAGGTAAGAAAAGCGATTATCTGGGAAAATGAAGAAGGCACTACAAAAGAGATTACATACCGTGACCTTCTAAATAATGCGAATAGAATTGGAAACGTTTTCTTGAAACATGGTTTGCAGCAGGGGGATGTTGTACTGGTCGTAGTGCCAAGATTGATTGAGGCCTACCAAGTTTATATTGCGTCATTGAAAATGGGATTGGTCGTCATTCCTAGTTCGGAAATGCTAAGAATGAAAGATTTTCAATATCGAATCAACCATGGTGATGTAAAAGCAATTGTCAGTTTTGCACCTTTTACAAATGAATTCGCTGGAATCGAGGAAGCCGATAAACTTCCTAAGTTTGTTATTGGAGATGAAAAAGAAGGCTGGATCCATTTGGATGCAGAAATGGAAACTGCATCGGATGAGCTTGAGCTGGCAAATACAGAAAGAGATGATATGGCATTCCTTAGCTATACCTCAGGAACAACCGGCAATCCAAAGGGAGTCGTCCATACACATGGATGGGCATATGCGCATCTTCGCACAGCAGCGACAAACTGGCTTGGCATTGAGGATGGTGATACGGTCTGGGCCACTGCAGGTCCTGGCTGGCAAAAGTGGATCTGGAGTCCGTTTTTATCCGTTATGGGGACAGGGGCAACCGGCCTGGTTTACCAGGGCAAGTTCGAGCCGCAAAAATATTTATCACTTTTACAAAAATACAATGTGAATGTCCTTTGCTGTACACCGACGGAGTACCGTCTGATGGCAAAGGTAGAAAACTTAAGTGACTTTAATCTGCCAGGGCTCCACAGTGCTGTTTCTGCAGGAGAACCACTTAATCGTGAAGTAATTGATACATTTAAAAAGCATTTCAATGTTGAGGTACGCGATGGATATGGGCAGACGGAAAATACTCTGCTTGTCGGCGTGACGAAAGGCATGGAACTAAGACCGGGCTCGATGGGCAAGCCAACGCCTGGAAACCGCGTTGAAATTATCAATGAAAACGGTGAGCCTTGTACTCCAGGAGAAGTCGGGGATATCGCTGTCCATGTTGAAACACCAGCGTTATTCAAGAACTATTACAAGGATCCTGAGCGGACAGCGATGCAGTTCCGCGGCGATTACTATGTAACAGGGGACAAAGCGAGCAAAGATGAAGAAGGCTACTTTTGGTTTGAGGGACGCGGCGATGACATCATCATCAGTTCTGGATATACGATCGGGCCTTTCGAAGTTGAGGATGCCCTTGTAAAGCATCCTTATGTAAAAGAATGTGCTGTAGTTGCATCACCTGATGAAATTCGCGGCCATATCGTCAAGGCTTTTGTTGTCCTGCGTGACGGCGTCAGCCCTGAACAGGAGAACCTTGTTGCTGAGCTGCAGCAGCACGTAAAAGAATTGACCGCACCATATAAGTATCCGCGGAAGATCGAGTTTCTTGAAGAACTCCCAAAGACAACTTCCGGTAAAATTCGCCGCATTGAATTGCGCAAGAAGGAATTGGAAGGCGCAAAATAAATAGTAATAACAAAAAGCAGGCCAAGTGTCTGCTTTTTGTATTTTGCACATAGGGAAAGGCATCGGATGCGTTGAGGATGAAAACTTGGGTATATTTAAAATAGAAAGGGTGATCATCTATGGAAATCCAAATCAGGAAGGCTGCATTGGAAGAGTTAAACAAGGTCCAATTCAGCGAAAACGAAGGAATTAGAATTCTTGCAGAGTTTGTTGGAACATGTTCGATCGCGACGGACATCCAATTGCAAATAGAGGAAAAGCGGGATGATGATGAAGTGATAACAGAAAGCGGCATTAACTTTTTTGTGCCAAAAAAGTCGGTGGAATCTCTCCCGGATAAAATCTTCCTGGATTTCAAGCCAGGGTTTGGCTATAAAATATCCTCTGCTGAAGAGACATTTGGCTATAACTTTAAGCTTAAATCACGAAACGAAAAATAACCCGAGTATGGGTTATTTTTTTTTGAGAAAAGCGGCATCCATTGCCCTTATGGAGACACAAAAAGAAGCGGAACCAGCAAAAAGCGGCATCCATTACCCTTATGGAGACACCAAAAGAAGCGGAACCAGCAAAAAGCGGCATCCATTGCCCTTATGGAGACACAAAAAGAAGCGGAACCAGCAAAAAGCGGCATCCATTGCCCTTATGGAGACACAAAAAGAAGCGGAACCAGCAAAAAGCGTCATCCATTGCCCTTATGGAGACACAAAAAGAAGCGGAACCAGCAAAAAGCGTCATCCATTGCCCTTATAGAGACACAAAAAGAAGCGGAACCAGCAAAAAGCGACATCCATTGCCCTTATGGAGACACAAAAAGAAGCGGAACCAGCAAAAAGCGGCATCCATTGCCCTTATGGAGACACAAAAAGAAGCGGAACCAGCAAAAAGCGACATCCATTGTCCTTATGGAGACACCAAAAGAAGCGGAACCAGCAAAAAGCGTCATCCATTGCCCTTATGGAGACACCAAAAGAAGCGGAACCAGCAAAAAGCGTCATCCATTGCCCTTATGGAGACACAAAAAGAAGCGGAACCAGCAAAAAGCGTCATCCACACCCCTTATGGAGACACCAAAAGGCGCAGGGTCAGAAAAAAGCGACATCCATTGCCCTTATGGAGACACCAAAAGAAGCGGAACCAGCAAAAAGCGTCATCCATCATCCTTATGGAAACACGAGAAGAAGCCATGTCCGCAAATTTTGTCTGCAATTAACGCCAAAAAATGATTGTCAGTCCTAGCTTCCGCCTTTATAATGATATTATTTCGAGTCTAGAAAGATTAGGGGGCTGTTCGGATGGATAAAAGGACCGAACAACAAGCTGGAGTTTTATACGCAGCTTTTTCTTATATATTATGGGGTGTCCTTCCTATTTATTGGAAGCTATTGAATCATGTAAATGCTGATGAAATCCTGGCTAACCGTGTGTTCTGGTCGTTTTTCTTCATTGCTGTCATTCTAGTCCTTAATAAGAAATGGGGACTTTTCACTGGGACATTACTTGGGTTGGCCCAAAATAAAAAGCAATTCGTTGCCCTGGCTGTGGCATCGATGCTAATCAGTATTAACTGGTTCATGTATATTTGGGCAGTCAATACAGACCAGATGATTGAAGCAAGCCTAGGTTATTATATCAATCCGCTCGTAAGCGTCCTGCTAGGGATGGTATTCCTGAAGGAACGTCTTTCCTTGCTGCAATATATATCGTTTGCGCTTGCAGGAATCGGTGTGCTGATCATGACAATTTCCTACGGACAATTCCCATGGATCGCTTTAACACTTGCAATCTCCTTTGGTTTGTACGGATTGGCTAAAAAACTGATAAAGGTGGATTCTGCTGTAGGTCTCGCACTCGAAACACTGGTCGTTATGCCGCTCGCAGCTATCTACATTGGTTACCTTATGATCCAGGGAACGAACTCCCTGTTTGCGGGTTCAATGTCGACTACCCTGCTGCTTGCAGGTGCAGGGGCGGCTACGGCAGTTCCCTTGCTATTTTTCGCGAAAGGAGCGCAAAGGATTCCGCTCGCAACACTGGGTATCCTGCAGTATATTGCTCCAACATTGACGCTCATCCTAGGGATTTTCGTCTATCACGAAACATTCTCGTCCGTCCACCTGCTGGCCTTTACCTTTATCTGGTCGGCATTGATTCTCTACTCCTTATCAAGGACTAAGATGGCCGCAGCATTGACGGTTAAGTGGAAAAAAGAAAAAGGAATGCCTATGTAAAAAAGAGAGCTGCGGACGATTCTGCAGCTCTTTTCTCATTGTGTAGATACAAATTAAGGGAAAATATGTTAAAATATTCTTAACAGAATAGATTGCTGAGTCGGGAGTGGTGAAATGAAGGAGAATTTAAGGTTTGCCTGGATTGCTACTTGGTTTGCGCTTGTTGGACAGCTTGTTTTCTTTCTTGGTGTCTCTGTTTTCACAGGAGAATGGAGATATGTGATGTGGAGTTTTATGGTGAGTTTATTAGCAGGAGTTCCAAGCTTGATCAATACCTGGCAGGCTCAGAAAAGAATCAATATCAATAAAATTGAGTGATAGTATTTGTTGTTAGAAGTCTAAAAAGGTCCATTCTTAAAAAGCCCAGAGTTCACTCTGGGCTTTTTTGGCCTCTAAGACTTGCCGCTTATAAAAAGCTCCTCTTCACTTTTTCCCAGAAAGAGTTGTCCTTGAGTTTAACAGTCTTGATGATTTTGTTGCTCAGCTTTACATCGAATTTCTCGACATGCTGGATGCTCACCGCTTCGTTGTCCATTCCCATGATTGGATAATCATTGCCGTCCTGGGCAACCTTGAAGGTAAGCTTGCGGTCACCGCTAAGGATAAAAGATGAGCCGAGTGTACGGTAATGGTTGTTGTTGACTGAAGCGAGCTCGCTCACCTGCATGCAAGGGAGCAGCGGGTCGACGACTGCGCCATTGACCGACTTGTTGTACGCTGTACTTCCTGTAGGAGTTGCGACGATCATCCCGTCTCCACGGAATGTTTCAAAATGCTTGTCGTCGATGAATACATCCATCACAAAAGCTTTGATGATCGCTGAACGGACGCTGAACTCATTCAGGCAGCCGAATGTTGTTTCCTCATCGATTGTTACCTCGATGGTCGGGTAGCGCCTGACCTCGATTTGGGCATTTGTGATTGCTTCAATCATTTTATCTGTGTCTTCAAGATGGAAATCACAGTACATATTCAGAGAGCCGGTGATCGAAATGCCGGCATACAGACAATCATCTCGGAAGCCTGTCTTTCTGACAGCCTGAAGGAAGGTACCGTCATCACCAATGCTTACGATGATATTTGCGGTACGATGGTCATTCACGATATTGAAATCATAGCGGCGAGCCAGCTCATATAAAGGCTCAACTTTTTCCAGCATGGTTGTGTCTGGCGTATGGTGAAAATAAATATTGCGGCGATCTGGCATTATAAATTCCTCCAAACATTATGTAATTCTTCCATATTTTTACCCACTTTTAAAAACTTTTGCTAAAATAAATGTTATTGACATCAGTTTATCATTTTTTCATAAGGTTGTGAAAGTACAGAAACTTACAAGGGGGCTTCAATATGAATGGTAAAAGGTGGGCGGCTTTAGGGATTGCCGTCGGATTATTCATTGCATCAACAGTTATAAATCTTCTGTCTACATTCGCTTTCAGTGACGCAGAAAGTGCTTTTACAGATATGTTTGCAGTATCGGAAGAAATGTTTGCGGAAGAAATTATCGAAGAAGGTGACATGCTCTCAAAAATAGCAGTATTGTCCATCAATGGAGTGATCCAGGATACTGGTGATGCTGAATCATTTTTTGAAAGTCCACTCTATAATCATAGGGCGTTCATGGAACAGCTTGATTATGTCAAGGAAGCAGATGATGTCAAGGCGATCATCCTGCAAGTGAACTCTCCTGGCGGCGGCGTCGTGGAAAGTGCGCAAATCCATGACAAGATCAAGGAAATCCAGAAGGAAACGAAAAAACCGGTTTATGTATCGATGGGGTCGATGGCCGCTTCTGGCGGTTATTATGTGTCTGCTCCGGCAGATAAAATTTTTGCCAGCCCTGAGACGCTTACTGGATCGCTGGGTGTCATCATGCAGGGAGTCAATTATGCCGGTCTTGCAGAAAAGTATGGGGTCGAATTCACAACAATCAAAAGCGGGCCATACAAGGATATCATGAGCCCATCCAGACCGATGACAGAGGAGGAGCGTGAAATCCTCCAATCGATGATTGACAACTCATACGAGGGATTCGTTAAAGTCATTTCGGAAGGACGCGACATGTCTGTTGCACGGGTCAAGGAAATTGCGGATGGCCGGATTTATGATGGACGCCAGGCAAAGCAGCTGAATTTGATCGATGGATTTGGTTATCTTGAGGATGTCATCGACAGTGTCAGGAATGACCAAAACCTTGGCGACGCTACTGTCGTTAAATACACAGAAAGCATGGGCTTTGGTTCATTTTTCAGCATGGGTGCCCAAAAAATAATGGGGAAAGACGCAGAAATGGCAGGCTTAATGAAGCTATTGTCCCAGCCTAATTCTCCGCGCCTCATGTATTTATATGCGGAATAAGGAGGGGGAAAAATGAATTCGGATGACTTTAAAGATCGGGAAAATGTACCATCTCAAACGGAAGATGGTAACGATATCATGAATAGTTCTGAACCCTCTGAAAACAGATCGGGTTATCAATCGGAAACCGACCGTCCAGCACTCCAGTCTGATTCTGGCAATATACAAATTCAGGACATTCCGGAAGCTGATATTTATATAAAAGGCGGGATTGAACCGGAGAATCATATATATGCCGGTCTCTATGCGGGTTTCTGGACACGTTTTTGGGCGTATTTGCTTGACTTGATTGTAATCGGGAGCATCAACCGGATGATCATCAATCCAGTGTTTCGGGCACTGGATGTATCCTTGATCGAAGATGGAATTTTTTCACCGATGGCCATTGCTACGGCAATTGTCTTCTATCTATACTTTGTGTTAATGACTAAATTTTCCGGCCAAACTCTCGGAAAAATGGTCTTTGGTTTGAAAGTAGTCGAACTGGACGGCAAGGGACTTTCCTGGGGAACCGTTATTTTTCGCGAATGGATTGGCCGTTTCATATCTGCGACCATTATGATTTTATATGTGGTCGTTGCTTTTACGAAAAAGAAACAGGGGCTGCATGATCTGTTCGCAGATACAACAGTCATATATGAACCACGTTAGAATGAACCTGCTGCGGCAGGTTTATTTTTTTGCCTTTTTGTTGATAATAATAAGCTGAAAGGTTGTGGAGGACGATGAAATGGGTGCTGCTTGCCATACTGCTTCTCACGGTGCTTGTACTTATAATCCTTTTTACAAAAGTTAAGATTTTCTTAGATTATTTCCACGGCAATGATAATGACCATTTTAAGGTAACGATTAAAGCATGGAGCGGTTTAATCAAGTTCAAGATAGAGGTGCCGGTTGTTAAAATCGATGATAATTCTCCCACTATCATTGCTGAACAAAAAGTCAAAACAGGTCCCGATGAAAATATGAAACAACAAAAAACCACTCAGGTTGATAAAAAGGATTTACTTGATAGCCTGCATGATTTCAAGCAGCTGATCACCCATATCGCAGGCCTCCATAAAATCATCCGGCTTTTTTTAAAGAAGGTGACCATCAGGAATATTGAATGGCACACCATGGTTGGAGTATCGGATGCAGCAGCCACAGGAGTCATTACAGGTGCCTTTTGGGCAGTCAAAGGCGGAGTGATCGGGCTTCTGAGCAACTATATGAAAATGAAAGAGATGCCTGTCATGACGATCACACCGAGCTTCCAGCAAACCGTATCAATTACTAGTTTTAAATGTATGATTCAAGTCAGAGTCGGGCATGCTATTTTAGCAGGAATAAAGCTGGTTAAATATTGGAGAGGCGGCTGGCCTGAATTTAAATCAAAGCCATTATCCGCTCTTTCCGGTGATAATTCTAATTCTGTCTAAAATAAGGAGGAAACAGGAATGTCCGACCATCCAATTCAAGGACTAATGACAACTGCCATGGAAAGCTTGAAAGAAATGATTGATGTCAACACAATCATTGGGGACCCCGTAGAAACACCGGATGGAAGTGTAATCCTGACAGTTTCAAAGGTAGGTTTCGGTTTTGCGGCCGGTGGAAGTGAATTTGTTCTGGAAGGCTCGAAGGGAGGATCTGGCGGATCTGGTGGATCAGGCGGCTCTGGGGGACAATCCGGAGGAGCCCAGCACCCATTCGGAGGAGGAAGCGGCGGCGGTGTGTCAATCACGCCAATTGCCTTCTTAATCGTCAACTCCAAGGGTGTAAAAATGCTTCATCTTGATGAAAATACACATTTGTATGAAAAGATTCTGGACCTTGCCCCTCAGGCAGTGGAAAAAATCCAGCAAATGATGTCAAAGAAAGACCAGAACAGCCAGAACAGCCAGGATAGCAGTCAGAACAAGGATCAAAAGCAAAATGACTATAATGGCCCGAAAACTGATCTTGATATTTAGGACTAGGCTGCCTTTTCAAAATGAAGAGGCAGTTTGCTTGTGTCAGGAGACTGACCGGGGCGAAGTGATTTTGCGCTTTATTTAAAATAATTGCAAAAAAATTCTTTAAAAGATATATTAACACTGTACATATAATGGACAAGGAGGATGAGCAGGTATGGCATCTGTTACATTTAAGGGGAACCCAGTTACATTGCTAGGAAATGAAGTAAAGGTAGGAGACCAGGCACCAGATTTCAAAGTGCTTGCAAACGATCTTTCCGAAGTGACACTTCAGGATTCAAAAGGACAAGTACGTTTGATCAGTGTTGTTCCTTCACTAGACACAGGAGTTTGTGACGCGCAGACTCGCCGTTTCAATGAGGAAGCTGCCAACCTTGATAACGTTAAAATTCTGACAGTCAGCGTAGACCTTCCATTCGCTCAAAAGCGCTGGTGCGGAGCGGCTGGAATCGATAATGTCCAGACTCTATCTGACCATCGCGAGCTTTCATTCGGAGAAGCTTTCGGAGTAGCAATCAAGGAACTACGTCTGCTCGCTCGCGCAGTATTTGTTGTCGATTCAAACGACAAAGTAACATATGTTGAGTATGTAAGCGAAGCAACAGACCATCCGGATTACGAAGCAGCAGTAGAAGCTGCACAGCAAGCAAACTAATACACACAACATTGGAACAAGCCGCAGAAAGGAACTGCGGCTTGTTTTACTTTGAAAATAACTGTTATCGGACAAACAGAAGGGCGAAAGCAGTGAAAATGTCCGATAGGAGGGCTCTATTGGACAAACAGAGGTCGGAGAATGGAGAAAGTGTCCGATAAAAGTGCTCTATCGGACAAAAGAAGAACGAAAACAGTGAAAATGTCCGATAGAATATCAGCATGGAATTTAGCACCTGAATCCTCTCCATTTCCTTTCCAGCCATATGCCTTGTACACAAGGCGAAACACGGCTAAAATATATAAATATCTATTCAAATCAGGAGGAAGAAAAGTGAGTATGACTCCGGTCGAACAATTATTTACTGCATTCAATACAACTGCAGATATTTTAAAAGAAGAGTTATCATGTACATACTTAGAGGCGCTGGCTGAAAGCGGGGAAAACATGTTCCAGGGCACAGTGCTCCAGGACGAACTGAACGAAGTCACAACAAAACGTCTTGAAAAAGTATATAAGGAGACTAACCTTGATTCTTTTAGCAAAGAAGAAATCCGCAAAGGTTTCCAGCTTGCAATTTTGAAAGGAATGAAGGAGCACGTTCAACCGAACCATCAAATGACACCTGATTCTGTCGGCATGTTCATTGGCTACCTGGTTAATAAGTTTGTCGACAAGAAGTCATTTAGGCTGCTTGACCCTGCGGTTGGAACTGGGAACCTGCTGGCGACGGTATTGAACCAGCAGAATGATAAGGTAATCGAGTCTGTCGGTGTTGAAATTGATGACTTGCTGATCCGGCTGGCTTTCGTAAATGCTAATTTACAAAAGCATCCGGTCGAGTTTTTCAATCAAGACAGCCTTGAACCATTATTCGTTGATCCGGCGGAAGCAGTCATTTGTGACCTTCCAGTCGGCTACTATCCGAATGACCTTCGAGCTGAGCAATATGAGGTAAAAGCAAAAGAAGGCCATACATACTCTCATCACATGTTCATTGAGCAAAGTACGAAGCATGTAAAAGAAGGCGGATATTTGTTTTTCATGATACCTAATGGTCTTTTTGAAAGTGAACAAGCCCCAATGCTTCATGAGTTCATTAAAAACCATCTAATTGTCCAGGGCATTTTGCAGCTTCCGGCTTCATTGTTTAAAAACAAGCAGGCAGCTAAAAGTATCCTTATTCTGCAAAAGAATGGTGCAGAAGTGAAAGCGCCAAAACAAGCACTCCTTGCTGAGCTTCCAAAGCTATCTGACGGCCCAGCCGTGAACAGGATGCTGAATAAAATCGATCAATGGTTTAAAGATAATAAAACGGAACAGCAATAGAACCGGATGGAATTCCGGTTCTTTTTTACTTTTATAGCGCAAGGACATTGCACCTCGAGTTTGTGCTTTTTCCTCATAGTTTCGGGTATATAAAACATGGCAATGTTTTTTTCTAATCCTTAGAAGTATCTGAATAAAAACTCATTTCCTATTTAGAAAAGCTTTGCTTGAAATGTGAAAAAGACAGTGTTTAAATGAGAAAATGAGAGATATAATTGCGGCCTGTGGCACACAATAACTGTGTACTATTAACTGTATTTTTAATCAGGTTGTTATATAAAAGGAGCGGTACAAATGTCCAAAATCATTGCAATTAATGCCGGCAGTTCGTCACTAAAGTTCCAATTGTTCGAAATGCCCAGCGAAGAGGTCATCACTAAAGGGATCGTGGAAAGAATCGGATTGAAAGATTCCATTTTCACTATCTCTGTTAATGGCGAAAAGAACAAGGAAGTTACTGATATCCCGGATCATGAGGTAGCGGTAAAAATCCTTCTTGATAAACTAACGTCTTTAGGAATCATCCAGTCTCTTGATGAAATCGAAGGAATCGGCCACCGTGTTGTTCACGGCGGTGAAGAGTTCAATGATTCGATATTAATTACCGAAGAGGTTTTACAAAAAATCGAAGAGCTTTCAGAGCTTGCGCCACTGCACAATCCAGCTAACTTGACTGGTATTCGCGCATTCCAGCAGGTACTTCCGAATGTTCCGGCTGTTGCGGTGTTTGATACAGCTTTCCACCAGACAATGCCTGAGAACTCTTTCCTATACAGTCTTCCATACGACTACTATAAAAAGTATGGAATCCGAAAGTACGGCTTCCATGGTACTTCACACAAGTATGTTTCCCAGCGTGCAGCAGAAATGCTTGGGCGTCCGGTTGAGCACCTGCGCCTGATTTCCTGCCACCTTGGAAACGGTGCAAGTATCGCGGCTATCGAGGGCGGCAAGTCAATCGATACGTCAATGGGCTTCACTCCGCTTGCGGGTGTGACGATGGGGACTCGTTCGGGTAACATCGACCCTGCTTTGATTCCATATATCATGGAAAAAACAGATAAAACGGCTGATGAAGTATTGGATGTCCTTAATAAAGAGAGCGGTATGCTTGGTGTATCAGGATTCTCAAGTGACCTTCGCGACATCGAAGACGAAGCAGAAAAAGGAAATGACCGTGCTGAGCTTGCCTTGAAAGTTTTTGCGGACAGAATCCATAAATACATCGGTTCATATGCAGCACGCATGTGCGGTGTTGACGCAATTATCTTTACGGCAGGTATTGGTGAAAATAGTACAGCAATCCGTGCACGCGTCCTGCAGGGCCTTGAGTTCATGGGCATCTACTGGGATCCAGCTTTGAACAAAGTTCGCGGCGAAGAAGCTTTCATCAGCTACCCGCATTCTCCAGTAAAAGTAATGGTCATCCCGACAGATGAGGAAGTCATGATCGCTCGTGATGTCGTGCGTTTGGCTAAATAAATCACACTTTTTCAGGCAGAAGCGCAGATGCTTCTGCCTTTTTGTGTAGAGTGGAATTTTGGATTTAGTCAAGCTCCAGCGCTTGTCGGGGCTGACCAAGGCGCTTCTGCTTTTCTTGTGCTATACTGGAAGAAAATTCAGATATGCTGGAGGTTTTTCAATGCCTTTGACTCAACGGGAACAAAAGGTGCTGGATGAATTAAGTGCTTGGGAAAACAATCTCTACGATTATGAACCGAATGATTTTGAATTGGCGTATGATCGATATCTTGAACGGTCTTTTTCGCTTTTGCCAGAAGAGGTTCAGGAACGCTTTTTTACTTTGTTCGACGGCTGGCTTTTCCATCTTCACTCTCTAATTCAGGGTTCACAGCTGCAGATGGATGCCAAGGAACGCATTCTTTCTGCCGGGCGGGTTTTCCAGCCTGACCTTGAAACGATTGAGGATTTAAGGGAGCTGCCGATTGAACAGCTTGATTTCATTGCCAGGCAGCAAATTGCCCGCCACAGACTCTATTCTTTTGTCCAGGGCGGTATGTCGGGAAGCGGTGGAAACCTTGTACTAGGGGCAGATATGCCGGCGATGGCGGTCATAAATCTGCGAATTGTCCAGCTGGTTGCGATGACGTATGGATTCGAAGTGAATACTCCATTTGAAATGATGGTCGCTTTGAAGGTTTTCCATACGGCGACAATGCCTTCAAGGATGCAGAGCGCTGGCTGGGAAGAGTTGAAAAATGACCTCGAACAGGCAGAGGACTATTATTTCTATGAAGGCAATGATGACCTGACGGACGTAACTTGGCTGGAACAGCCAATCAAACAGATTTTCAAGGGAATGGCGATCCTGATGTTCCGCAAAAAGCATGTCCAGGGCATGCCGGTGATCAGCATGGCGATTGGAGCAGGGGCAAACTATCAATTGACGAGAAGGGTTACTGACTTCGCCCATAAATTTTACCAGATGAGATATTTCAAAGAAAAAGGAGCTCTATAGGGTTATGAGTACTCAGGAACACAAGCAAGCTGCACCGAGCCAGGTGCGCTGCAAAGTCATAACAGTAAGCGACACTAGAACGCCGGAAACAGATAAGAGCGGTAAATTGATGATGGAAATGCTCGAGGCCGCAGGTCATAAGATTGTTGATTACGTGATTGTCAAAGATGAGGCAGAACCGATTAAATCAGAAGTGCTGAAAGGCTGCAATAATACTGATGTGGATGTAGTGCTGACAAATGGAGGCACTGGGATTGCAAAACGTGACGTCACAATCGAGACAGTCCAAAGCGTCTTCGAAAAAGAAATACCCGGATTCGGTGAGATTTTCCGCATGCTCAGCTATACCGAGGATATCGGTTCGGCTGCCCTGCTATCGCGCGCAGCAGCCGGAGTAGTGAATGACCGTGCCGTCTTCTCAACACCAGGCTCAACAGGTGCTGTACGCCTGGCAATGGAAAAACTGATCATTCCCGAAATTGGACACGTAGTAAGAGAATTGACAAAGGATTTATAACTAATTGTGGATGGAATCTTAACAGATTTCATCTTTTTTTGTTTTTTAAAAGGAATTTGGGTAATTTGGTTGAATAACTGAATGGAGTTTCCAGAGAAAAGGAAAATGGTTTTTTGATCTGTTAGCAGCGGCTTCAATTCAGACAAGTTTGAGTGGGAAACGAGAAAAGCTGTCAAAAGAAGAGCCAACTTAAGACAGGTTTGACTCAAACACAAGAAAAGCTGTCAAAATAGCAAGGGGGAAGCATACAAGATGTTCGAGTATCGAGAAATTATTAGAGACGAAGAGTTATTGAACCAAGTTGCGGACTTATACCAACAAGTATGGGACCAAGAAGATAGTTCCATTAGGGATCGAGTGGTGAGGCATTCGGGTTATGAGGGCTATAGAGGCATTGTGGCAATTTCTGAGCAGGGGGTTGTGGCTGGTTATGCCTATGGTTACTTTTCTCAGCCAGGTCAGTATTATCATGGGCTGCTGACAAAAGCTTTTAACCAAGAAGAGTATCGAAATTGGCTAGAAGATTGTTTTGAATTCGTTGAGTTAGGGGTGCATCCAGCATTTAGGAATCAAGGATTAGCAAAGCAATTGGTAACCCGGCTGGTAGATGGTGCAGAACATAAAACAGCGGTTTTAACAACGCAACATAATAATGAATCTGCCCGAGGTCTATATGAATACCTGGGGTGGACTGTTTTAAATGATGCCTTTTATCCAAATGAAACAGGTGAAGCTTATGTCATTATGGGAAAAAAACTTACAAGGCAGCATACATGAAGTTTGTAATCACGGTTTGTTTTTGTAATGATTGGCAGCATCCTTAATTGGTTAAACCATAGGAAATCGAAAACAATATGTTGTGATTAACAGGGGCGTTATTTTAATAGCAGCCGTTTATTTCTTCAATAAAAATAAACACAAAAAATAGCCTGGAGCTGATCCAGGCTATTTTTTATGCAAATGAAAGTATTATCGATGTATTTTCTCAGCTGAAATGTCCTGCTGGGTGCGATACCAGAGCCAGAGGTCATTGATGATGGACGCAAGCTCGGAAATTTCGCTGTTCAATTCACAGGAGCGGATGAAGTCGCTTTCATCGGAAAGCTGAGCTTGCTTCAGGTTGATTGTTTTTTCGAGCTCTGCGATCCGGTCAGGTATGCTGCCGCGAATTTTTTCCCAATGGAGGAGAATTGCGTGCCGTGTATCAAGGTTGTAATCTTCCCAGTTACCTTGTAGGTCTGGCAGGGGAATGCCCAGTCGGCTGTTAAAAAGAAAAAATTGTTCCATTTCTGATGGTGCCCCCATTCCGGTAATCTTGCTTACATTCTACTATACTTTTAATCCTGCTTCCAGACCAGTCTGATTTATGAGCAGATGTACTGGATTAAAAAAAAACATATTTTATCTTGAAATGTGCCCAAAAACCTGTTAAGTTTATAAACATGAATAAAAATTTATATTTATGTATAAATATTCGACAAAAAGGAGTATGAAAAATGACTGAAAATAAAGTGGTGCTTGCTTATTCCGGCGGGCTTGATACATCTGTTGCGATCAAATGGCTGAAGGACCAGGGTTACGCTGTAATAGCTTGCTGTCTTGATGTTGGTGAGGGAAAGGATCTTCAGTTCATAAAAGAAAAAGCTTTGAAGGTCGGCGCGATCCAATCATACGTTTTGGATGTCAAAGAAGAATTCGCCAATGAATATGCACTTTTCGCCCTGCAGGCCCATGCATTATACGAAGGCAAATATCCGCTCGTATCAGCATTATCTCGTCCCTTAATTTCTAAGAAACTAGTAGAAGTAGCTGAAATGGAGGGTGCAACAGCTGTTGCGCATGGCTGCACTGGTAAAGGAAATGACCAGGTGCGATTTGAGGTTTCAATCAAAGCATTGAATCCAGATCTTAAGGTCATTGCTCCTGTCCGTGAGTGGAAATGGTCACGTGAGGAGGAAATTGCTTATGCAGCCAACAATGGCATCCCGATTCCAATCAATCTAGATAGCCCGTTCTCAATTGACCAGAACCTTTGGGGAAGAAGCAATGAATGCGGAATCTTAGAGGATCCTTGGCAGGCCCCACCAGTAGAGGCTTATGAATTGACAGCGGAACTTGAAGACACGCCGGATACACCGGATATCATCGAGATTGAATTTGTTGAGGGTGTTCCAACAGCTATTGATGGCAAAACTTATCCTCTTTCAGAATTGATTCTTGAGCTTAACAGTATTGCAGGAAAGCATGGTGTCGGAAGGATTGACCATGTGGAAAACCGTCTAGTCGGCATTAAGTCACGTGAAGTGTACGAAGCTCCTGCTGCGATCACCTTGATTAAGGCGCATAAGGAACTGGAGGATATCACACTTGTAAAAGAGGTAGCCCATTTCAAGCCGGTTATTGAGAAGAAGATGACAGAATTGATTTACGAAGGGCTCTGGTTTTCACCGCTTCAGGATGCCCTGGCAGCGTTCTTGAAATCAACACAGAAGCATGTGACGGGTACTGTCCGTGTCAAGCTTTTCAAGGGGCATGCAATCATTGAAGGCAGAAAATCTCCATATTCTCTATACAATGAAAAGCTGGCCACTTACACTGCAGACGATGAGTTCGACCATAATGCTGCCGTTGGATTCATTAACCTGTGGGGACTGCCAACAGTTGTTCACAGTATGGTCCAGGGCAAGAAGGTGACAGTGTGAAGAAATTATGGGGAGGCAGATTCACCGGCTCCGCTGAGGAATGGGTCGATGAATTCGGGGCATCGATCGGCTTTGACCAGGAACTGGCGAAGCAGGATATCGAAGGCAGTATCGCCCATGCAACTATGCTTGCGAAGTGCGGAATCATATCAGAAGCTGAAGCAGACAACATTATTCAAGGATTAAGGAAACTGGAGAAGCAAGCAAGTAATGGTGAGCTGAAATACTCAGCCAAACTTGAGGATATCCATTTGAATATTGAGCAACACCTGACAGAATTGATTGGTCCAACCGGCGGCAAGCTCCATACGGCAAGAAGCAGAAACGACCAGGTGGCAACGGATATGCATTTATATCTGAAGGAGCAGGTATCTGAAATCGTCGAGCTGATCTCTGAGTTCCAAAGAACCCTGGTACAACAGGCAGAACAAAATATTGAGACATTGATGCCCGGGTATACTCACTTGCAAAGGGCACAGCCGATCTCTTTTGCCCATCATCTGATGGCGTACTTTTGGATGCTTGATCGCGATAAACAGCGATTTGCGGATAGCATGAAAAGAATCAATCTGTCTCCGCTTGGGGCGGGGGCGCTTGCCGGAACTACTTTTCCGATAGACCGCCATATGACAGCAGAAATTCTGGGGTTTGAGGGCATTTATGAAAATAGCCTGGATGCTGTTAGCGATCGTGATTTTATTCTCGAGTTCCTCTCAGATAGCTCGATTTTAATGATGCATCTGTCACGATTGTGCGAAGAACTTATCCTCTGGTCGAGCGAGGAATTTCAGTTCATTGAGCTTTCAGATGCCTTTACCACAGGGAGCAGCATCATGCCGCAGAAGAAGAATCCGGATATGGCTGAACTGATCCGCGGTAAAACAGGCCGTGTCTATGGAAGCCTGATGGGACTCCTAACGGTATTGAAGGGCTTGCCGCTGGCGTACAACAAAGATATGCAGGAAGATAAAGAGGGCATGTTTGATACGGTTAAAACAGTGAAGGGCTCCCTTAAAATTTTCGCTGGCATGGTCAGTACGATGAAGGTGAAATCGGGGGAAATGGGAGAATCAGTCAAAAAAGATTTTTCAAATGCGACAGAGCTGGCTGATTATCTGGCGGCGAAAGGCGTACCTTTCCGTGAAGCACATGAAATCGTCGGCAAGCTGGTCCTTGAATGTATCCAAAAAGGCTGCTATCTTGCAGACCTGCCACTGGAAGCCTACAAATCCATGAACCCATTGTTCGAAGAAGATATTTTCGAGGCATTGAATCCTTATAATGCAGTGAAAAGACGAAACAGTGCTGGAGGCACAGGTTTTTCACAAGTGAAACTTCAGATTGAGAAAGCAAAAAAGTCATTATAATGGAAAAAAGCACGAAGTATCGTAATGAAGATACTTCGTGCTTTTTGTATGTCAGTCAGGTTAATTCTCTTTGTCAGTCCGGACAACCAGGACATCACATGATGCATAGCGGGTGATGTGCTCTGAAACACTTCCGATGAAGAAGCGTTCCACTGCGTTCATGCCTGTTGCTCCGCAAATAATCAGGTCGGCGTTGTATTTTTTTGCAACATCTTTCGCAATCTTGACCTTTGGTGATCCATAATCGATGTCATACTCTACATCTTTGATACCAGCTTCGAGTGCCTGCTGTTTGTAGCTTTCCATCAACTCTGTAGCAAACTGTGTCGCACGCTCTGAGATGGTGCGGTCATATGCCTCTACAGTAGCAAAGGTGCGTAAATCGATTATGTGGGTCATGACCAGACTCGCGTCGTTTCTTTTTGCGATTTCAATGGCTTTTTTAAAAGCCCATGCTGCTTGTTTAGAACCATCAACGGCAACTAAAATGTTCTTATAATAAAGTGCCATAGTTCTCGCCTCCTTTACCTATATTATACAACAGTTTCTTTGGTATAGCTGTGACAATCCAACGAAAACTATAGATGCAAGCATCATATTTAAGGAGGATTTCACATGGATAAAAAGGAACAGCGCGGCCAGTCATTTTACGATTACGATGATCAGGGTGTCATGCAGGTAAGTCAGCAAATCATGGATTCATACAACAGCGGAGTAGTCCCGCAGGAACAGATGAAAGCAGCAGCAGAAAACAACGAGGAACATAGATAAAAGCTTTATTTCCATAGTTACAGGCTTTCATAACGCTTGCTAACCTCTCTATTGAAAATTGAAAATAGTCTGGCTGAAAGGATAGGGTGGCTTGCTGAGAACCAACGCTCGGCAAGCCTTTTCATTTTCCATTACCACTTCCTCAAAAATTAAAAATATACAGAATAGTATATTTTAGGGAAATTTGTACGAATTGTTTTGCCAAAAGCATTTTTTTCTACTAAAATGAAAGTGTTTTCATCTTGCCTCAATATTTCTTTACTCATTGAAAAAATGATATAGTGGTGGCAAGGCTGAAATGGTAGGCAATTATTATATAGGAGGTATGCAATAATGCGTATCGGTGTACCTAAAGAGATAAAAAATAATGAAAATCGTGTGGCTATGACGCCTGCAGGAGTAGTTAACCTAGTAAATTTCGGGCACGAAGTTTTCATTGAGACTGGAGCTGGAATTGGCTCAAGTTTTACAGATGAAGATTATAAAGCTGCCGGTGCTCTGATCGTTGGAAGTGCAGAAGAAGCATGGGCACAGGATATGGTCATGAAGGTTAAAGAACCTCTTGCAGAAGAATACGGGCATTTCCGTGAAGGCTTAATTTTATTTACATATTTGCATCTTGCTCCAGAACCAGAACTGACTAAGGCATTGATCGAGAATAAGGTTGTCGGTATTGCCTATGAAACGGTACAGCTGGCTAACGGTTCGCTTCCATTGCTTACTCCTATGAGTGAGGTTGCTGGCCGTATGTCTACACAAATCGGTGCACAGTTCCTTGAAAAAGTTCACGGTGGAAAAGGAATCCTGCTTGGAGGAGTTCCAGGTGTACAAAGAGGGAAAGTAACAATCATCGGCGGCGGTGTAGCTGGAACAAACGCTGCTAAAATGGCTGTCGGCCTTGGTGCTCAGGTCACAATGATCGACTTGAACCCAGACCGTCTTCGTCAGCTGGATGATATCTTCGGTTCTGACATTACAACGCTAATGTCCAACCCTTTGAATATTGCTGAAGCAGTCAAAGCATCTGACCTAGTAATCGGTGCTGTATTGATTCCAGGTGCGAAGGCTCCTAAGCTTGTGACAGAGGAAATGATCCAGTCGATGAACCCAGGATCAGTCGTTGTCGATATCGCAATCGACCAGGGTGGAATCTTCGAGACAACAGACAGAATCACAACACATGATAACCCTACTTATGAAAAGCACGGCGTTGTTCACTACGCAGTTGCCAACATGCCGGGTGCAGTTCCTAGAACATCCACAATCGCCTTGACGAACGTGACAGTGCCATACGCTGTCCAGATTGCGAACAAAGGCTACAAGCAGGCTTGCCTGGACAACGAAGCATTGCTTAAGGGAATCAACACGCTCAATGGCTATGTGACTTACCAGGCAGTAGCAGAAGCGCATAACCTTGTATACTCTGAAACAAAAACATTATTAGAGCAAATTTGATTTTTCTTGATCCGGATGAAATATTCCGGATCTTTTATTTACTCTCTTTCCGTTATAGCAGCAGTGAAAACCAATGCTATTTAGCACAAAGCTGTTTAAAATCTTTCAATTTTAGCGTATATTATTTATGGGATATACGGGTTCTAGTTGCTAGAATGACCGTGTTAATTTGTTATTGAGGAGTGTCATGATGGAAAAAGTACTTGTTTTTGGACATAAAAATCCTGATACGGATACAATCTGCTCTGCCATTGCCTATGCTAACTTGAAGCAACAGCTTGGTGTCGATGCGGAAGCGGTACGTTTGGGCCAGGTTAATGGTGAAACTCAGTATGCTCTTGATTACTTCAAAGCTGAAGCACCACGCCTTGCAGGAAGAGTTTCGGAAGAAGTGGACAAGGTAATCCTTGTTGACCACAATGAACGCCAGCAGAGCGCTGATGATATTACAGATGTTCAAATCGTTGAGGTTATCGACCACCACCGTGTGGCGAATTTCGAAACGAGTGATCCACTATATTTCCGTGTTGAGCCAGTAGGCTGCACAGCTACAATCCTAAATAAGATGTACAAAGAAAACAATGTGGAAATCGAAAAGAATATCGCTGGACTAATGTTATCAGCGATCATCTCTGATTCATTATTGTTCAAGTCCCCGACTTGCACAGACCAGGACGTTGCAGCTGCACGTGAATTGGCTGAAATCGCAGGAGTGGATGCTGAGGAATACGGTCTTGAAATGCTGAAGGCTGGTGCGGATCTTAGCAGCAAAACAATCGAAGGGCTTATTTCCCTTGACGCCAAGGAATTCCAGATGGGAGAATCTAAGGTTGAAATCGCACAGGTAAACACAGTGGATGTCAATGATGTTCTTTTGCGCAAGGTAGAGCTTGAAGAAGCTTTGATCAATAAGATAACTGAAAAGAACCTGGATCTGTTCTTGTTGGTCATCACTGATATATTGACGAATGATTCTGCAGCGCTTGCAATTGGTAAAAAGGCAGCAGCTGTTGAGGAAGCATTCAATGTAACTCTTGAAGATAATACTGCGACACTAAAGGGCGTTGTTTCCCGCAAGAAGCAGGTCGTTCCAGTATTGACAAACGTAATTGCGAAGTAAATTATGATAGAAAAACCGTCCTGGCCGATTAAACTGGCAGGACGGTTTTTTTTGGTTATGCGAATTTTTCTGTTCTGGCAGATGCTTTCTTTAGCTTTAATGTAATATAAGCAAAATAAACAAAAGCAGCAATTGAGAAGTAAACCCAGGCAGTGGCAACCTGGTCTGTTTTCCATAAGCCAGTCATCGACAGCAGTGCCGGGAATGTCAATGTCAGCCAAGACTGGACCATCGCTACTTTTCCTATATATGCATCTATTTTCTTGTTCAATCCCATTGATAAGAAGAACAGGAACCAGAGGTAGGCCCACATCAACCATGTAAGCGCGTTGACAATGTCATTAAAATGAATATAGGCAATCGCAGCATAAATGATGGCGAGGACGGCAACCCAGAGGGAATACCAGCCAAGGCCGGTGCCATCAAGGTTGTTCCACAAGGTCAATCCGACATATAAATAAGTAAAACCAAATAGAAAGATGCTTGCCAGACTGTAGACCGTCCAATTATTCTGGTCTGATACGGCAATCAAGTAAAAGGGCACAATTACTTGTAATGCCCCGATGAATAAATTGAATACTGCTACACTTTTAGCGTTAGCCTTTCCTAAAAGCATCAAGCTGTTCAGGAAGAGTGCTGCGCCTGATAGTAATAAACCTGCGTCTCCCATGATGTATGCCGCCCAATAATTGGGGCAGCTCTTTCCTCCTTAAACGTTCAAATAAGAAAGAGCAACTCTTTAGGAGTTGCCCCTTGTTAACTTAAAATAATCAATTTATACCATTTTCTTGGACATATCAACCTTATCCATATCCTTGGATGTAAAATATCCGGGAAGGATTTCGCTGATTGTCGTTTCCTTTACATCGCCATTCAGATTGGCAAGGTAAATTTTCGTTTCGTCAGTTGCGAACTCTGCAATTACCTGGCGGCAGGCACCGCAAGGAGAAACAGGACCTTCGGTGTCAGCGACTACTGCAATCGCCTTGATCTCTGTGTCACCTTCAGAGACTGCCTTGAAGATGGCTGTTCTTTCGGCACAGTTTGTCAATCCATAAGATGCGTTTTCGATATTGCAGCCCAGGAATACATTATCGTTACTTGTTATGATTGCTGCGCCAACCTGAAATTTAGAATATGGAACGTATGCTGTGCTTCTTGCTTCAATTGCTTTTTCAACAAGCGTGTTTCTATCCATCGTCCATTCCCCATTCCCTTTTGGTTTTTGTTAATCTTAGTATGAAGAGTCTGAAGTCAGGCCATTAACGATTGCCACGCCAGAGCTTGCGCCGATTCTTGTTGCGCCAGCTTCGATCATGTTCTGTGCATCTTCAAGACTTCTGACTCCGCCGGAAGCTTTAACCCCAACATCAGGGCCAACAGTTTTTCTCATTAGAGCGATATCTTCTACAGTCGCTCCGCCTGTTGAGAAACCAGTTGAAGTCTTGACGAAATCTGCGCCTGCTTTGACAGAAAGCTTGCATGCGATTTCTTTTTCCTCGTCGTTAAGAAGGCAAGTTTCGATGATGACCTTTGTCAGTGCTTTCCCTTTTGCAGCGTCAACTACTGCTTTGATATCCTTTTCAACCAAATCGTATTGCTTGTCTTTCAAAGCACCGATATTGATGACCATATCGACTTCAGTCGCGCCGTTTTCGATTGCATTCTTTGTTTCGAATGCTTTTGTTTCTGAAGTTGTAGCACCCAGAGGGAAGCCGATTACTGTGCAAACTTTTACTTCTTCAGCATCCTTAAGAATTTCAGCAGCCTTCTGTACCCATGTCGGGTTAACGCAAACAGAAGCAAATTTATATTCTTTTGCTTCCTCAGCCAGCTTTACAATCTCCGCTTCGGTTGCATTTGCTTTAAGTAATGTGTGGTCAATCATTCTTGCTAAATCGTTTGTCATTAAGTTCAAACCCTTTCTGTAAAAAAATAGTTGAAACGCTTTCATCTAAATGAAAAATATATAGCCCAAATTTATTATGTGTCACTTACATGAATAATATATCAGGTAGGTGAACATATGTAAATAACCTCGTGAACATATGTAAAAATAAAAAATGGAAATACATGAATTTGTCATATTTCCTCTCAAAATTTTCTTTTGACTTTGAAAGGGGATTTCATTATAGTTGCTATATAAAAATAAATAAATCATCCTGCATTCGCGGGAGAGGTTCATAGCGGACACCCTCTATAAAAAACTATGGCTTTGAAAAATTTCAACCATATCCCAGAGGATATGGTTTTTTATTTGATAAGCAGAGTTCCTGGGCCTCAAAAGCGTTTGCAGATCAAATAGGAGGCTTTAAAATGGCTGGAAGAAAAGATGAAGAAATGAAAGATTTGACACTGCTAGGCAATCAGGGAACAAAATACTTGTTTGAGTACTCACCTGAAATCCTTGAAACGTTTGAAAATAAGCACCCATATCGGGATTACTTTGTAAAATTCAATACCCCGGAATTCACGAGCCTTTGCCCGATCACAGGCCAGCCTGATTTTGCTTCGATTTACATCAGCTACATTCCTGATAAATTAATGGTCGAAAGCAAAGCGCTGAAATTATATTTATTCAGCTTCAGGAACCATGGTGATTTTCACGAAGATTGCATGAACATCATCATGAATGACCTGATCAAGCTGATGGATCCAAGGTATATTGAGGTTTGGGGCAAATTCACGCCAAGAGGCGGCATCTCGATCGATCCGTATACTAACTACGGCAAGCCTGGAACGAAGTATGAAGAAATGGCAAACTACCGGATGATGAACCACGATATGTATCCGGAAAAAGTGGATAATCGCTAAATAGGGAAGAGCAGCTGCTTGTGCTGCTCTTTTTTTACTGGAAAAAAACGCGGATATTTTCCAACTCGCTATAAAAAGTCGAAACTCGCTATAAAAAGGTGAAAGTCGCTATAAAAGATAAAAACTCGCTATATAAAAGTGAAACTCGCTATAATAAAAAAATTTCGTACATATAAAAATGAAAGTCGCCTATAGAAAAAGATATTTTCGCAGAAAGGCGCTATAAAAAAGAATATTTCCGCTAAAATCACCAAAACAAACCGCCTGGATTTGTGACCTCAGGCGGTTTTTGGTTTATTTTACGATACAACGACCAATTCTTTAGGGAATTTCGTTAAAATTTCGATTCCATCCTCGGTGATGACGACATCATCTTCAATTCTTACGCCTGCAACGCCAGGTACATAAATCCCAGGCTCAGCGGTGAACACCATTCCTTTTTCCATTTTTAAAGGATTCGTGCTGGTCAATGATGGATATTCGTGGACGCTTACTCCGAGTCCGTGCCCAAGGCGGTGAGGGAAGTAGTCGCCGTATCCAGCTTCTTCAATCACACGGCGTGCAGCAAGGTCAACCTCCGAGCATGCAACACCAGCTCCTGCAGTATCCAGGGCTTTCAGCTGTGCTTTTAAAACGGTGTTATAAATTTCTTCCTGCTGTTTGTTGATCTCACCGTAAGCAACGGTCCTTGTGATATCAGAACAATAGCCATCCATCACAACACCAAGGTCAAACAAGACGAGGTCACCTTTCTTGATCTTTGTCAGGCCAGGCGTCCCGTGCGGAGCTGCGGCATTTTTACCAGTAAGGACCATCGTTGAAAACGACATTTCTGTTACGCCTTTTTTCTTCAATTCATATTCAATCGCTGCAAGGACATCTAGCTCGGTTTTGCCTTCCTGGATTTCATTTACCCCTGTCTGGATGGCAAAGTCGGCCAGCTCACATGCAACTCTCAATTTCTGCAATTCTTCTTCTGATTTGATCATTCGCATCAGGCGCAGTTTTTCTTCTGCAGAAACGAATTCGGAGCCGCCAAACAGGCCAGCCATTTTTTCATAACGCTCCACATTCAATTGTTCCTTCTCAATCGCAGTTTTCTTAATAGAAGGAACGCGCTTTTTAATCGCATTATGAGCAAGCTCCATTGAATCATCCGTATCACTGTAGCCGATGATTTCAAGCTCCCATCCGGCGTTTTTCGCATTTTCCTTATCCATTGCCGGGCAAATCATGAAAGGCTCGGCATCCTGGAATACCGCTACAGCCAGCAGTCTTTCGTGAGGGTCGCTTAAAAATCCGCTTAGGTAAAATACATTGTCAGGAGATGTAACAAAAGTGACATCGACACCATTGTCCTTCATCCATCCTGATAACGCAGCCAATCTTTCCGTCATAGAAATTCCTCCTCTGATATGTACATCACACTATGAGAGTAGCAATTCACAGGTGAAAAGTAAAACTTTTAACGAAAGAGGTTGTTGGGTAAAAAGAAATTGGTAGAAGGAGATAGACAGTGCGTGTTGAAATAATTTTAGTGAAAGGGCTTTTTGTGCTAAGGCTGCAGGTTGCCGCTGGTTTGATGCAACAGCCTTTGCCAAAAAGCCTAGAATGAAAGGAGCGATAATATGAAAGTATCTTATCACGGACATTCGGTTGTTAAAATCGAATCAAATGGGAAAACAATCTTGATTGATCCATTCATTACAGGCAACGACCTGACCGATCTGAAGGTGGAAAATGTGAAGCCGGACGTCATCATCCTCACCCATGCCCATCGCGACCATCTTGGCGATACGGTCGAGCTGGCGAAAAAGCATGATGCGCTAGTAATCGCCAATTTCGAAGTGGCTACATATTTAAGCTGGAAGGGCTTGAACACCCACGGCATGTCAATTGGCGGAGCTTATGAATTTGATTTTGGTAAGGTCAAAATGACACCGGCCTTCCATGGAACAGGCATGGTCACAGAAAACAATGAAATCCTTTATGGCGGCATGCCTGCTGGAATTCTGTTCATGGCAGAAGGAAAGACAGTGTTCCATGCAGGTGATACGGGGCTGTTTTCAGACATGAAGCTGATTGGAGAGAGACATCCAATTGACCTGGCATTCCTGCCGATCGGCGACAATTTTACAATGGGGCCGGAAGATGCGGCATTGGCAGCGGAATTCCTGAACGCGAAGCAAGTGGTGCCGATTCACTTCAACACATTCCCGCCAATCAAGCAGGATCCGCATGCTTTTGTAAAAATGCTTAAGAAAAATAAAGGCACTGTTCTCGAAGCAGGAGAGTCAATTGATTTATAGAAGTTACGAGCTGCACAAAAAGTTGTGCAGCTTTTTCTTTTTGACATGCTAATTTTGGCTCTGGAAGCATAGATATAAACCAAGACAACCTGTAGGAGGGGGAAAATGAAGAAGAACCGTTACTTGCTCTACTTGCTTTTGTGCGGCATGATGCTTTACATAGGAATGCCGGAGCTCAACTTCCAGATGGGAGGAAAAGAGGCTTTATTTGCCGGTTCATGGCTGTTCCTGGCTCTGCTGGTCTTCGCGGGAAATCTGGCAGCCTTTTTATACACGCCGAAAAAACGTTCTAGTGCAGGCAGCAAGAAGATGGAAAACAGCTTAAAAAGAAAATCGCGCGTTTACACTGGCTGAGTGGATCAGCCAGTTTTTATTTTTATAGGATGTGTATGCTAAATGTTGTTTTTACATCCTGTTGATTGTAGTGGAAGGCGCGTAGACTCCTGCGGGATCAGCAAGTCATGGGGAGACCCCGCAGGCGCATAAAGCGCCGAGGAGGCTCCCCGACTGCAAGGAAGAATTGGTTTTTGAAAAATCCGGCCTTTGGGATTTTTCATTATTCTTCCCCGCGGAAAGCGAAGCGCCTGGAACGAAAATCAACAGCCTGATTTATAAGCGCATTTTAAGAAGCAAATTCCTCGATTCCTAATTAAATTGAATCCAACCCTTATAAACCTTATAATAATAATGGATAGAACTACTTTGTACGGAAAATTATTAAAAAGGGTGAAAGTCTTGGCAACTAAGCATGAACAAATACTTCAATATATAGATGAATTGCCAATAGGAGAAAAGATATCGGTACGCCAAATCGCCAAGGCGCTGAACGTAAGCGAAGGAACTGCATATAGAGCCATTAAGGATGCTGAAAATAAAGGGTATGTCAGCACGATTGAGCGTGTCGGCACCATCCGGATTGAACGGAAAAAGAAAGAAAACATAGAGAAGCTTACCTTTGCGGAGGTCGTCAATATCGTAGATGGACAAGTACTGGGCGGACGTGCCGGGCTTCATAAAACATTGAACAAATTCGTCATCGGGGCGATGAAGCTTGAAGCGATGATGCGCTACACTGGAGCGGGCAACTTGCTGATCGTCGGGAACCGCGACAAAGCGCATGAGCAGGCATTGCGGGCAGGAGCAGCTGTTTTAGTGACCGGTGGTTTTGATACTGAAGACCATGTGAAGAAATTGGCCGATGAATTGCAGCTGCCAATCATCTCCAGCAGCTATGATACTTTTACAGTAGCGACGATGATTAACCGTGCGATTTACGATCAGTTGATCAAAAAGGAAATTATCCTTGTTGAGGATATTCTTACACCGGTTACTGATACGATTTTCCTTAAGGCCAATGACCGTGTGTCAGATTGGTATCGACACAAGGATGAATCCCTGCACAGCCGTTTTCCGGTTGTGGACCAGAATATGAAAGTAATCGGGATGATCACATCGAAGGACGTTATGGGGCATGAACAGGATACATTGATTGAGAAAATCATGACAAAACAACCGATGACCGTAAGCGGTTCGACGAGTGTAGCCTCATCTGCTCACATGATGGTGTGGGAGGGCATTGAAGTTCTGCCAGTTGTGGACGATGCCAACAGGATTCAGGGCATTGTTAGCAGACAGGATGTGTTGAAGGCTCTGCAGATGATCCAGCGACAGCCGCAGGTAGGGGAGACGCTTGATGATACGGTTACGAACCAGCTGGTTTTGGCAAAAGGTAAAACAAAGGATGAAGACATTTTCCGCTGCCAGGTAACTCCGCAGATGACGAACCACCTTGGGACGATTTCATATGGTGTGTTTACAACAATCGTCACAGAAGCCGCGAACCGTGTGCTGCGGGGGTATAAAAAAGGTGACCTGGTTGTCGAGAATATGACGATCTATTTTATCAAGCCGGTACAGATTGACAGTGTCATAGAGATTTACCCGAAGGTTCTAGAGGTGGGAAGAAAGTTCGGTAAGGTCGATATTGAAGCCTTCAATGACGGCGTTCTCGTCGGTAAGGCAATGATGATGTGCCAGCTGATCGACAGACATTAATGTATGTGAAAATGCTGATCGATCGGCATTAATAGATGTAAAAAGCCGATCCATAACCGGATCGGCTTTGTTGTTTCTTAGGAAATTATAAAATTATTTAGTTGTGGATAACTTCATGCAGTTTTCTTAATCCAGCTCCAGCGCCTAGCCCCTCGAGTCGCTTCGTTCCGCCCAATGAAGTCAAAGAAGGACTTCACCGGTCGGCCCTCCAGCGCTTGTCGGGGCTGAACAAGGCGCTTGCGCTTTTTGTTGTGCTCTAATTTTCCTGGGCTTCCTTGGCAGCGTGTGGAAGGTAGAACTTGTATGCTTTCATTCCGCCCCAGACGCTCAATGAACCAATGACAATGAAAATAGCACCCACGATGTATGTGACAGCAGTCTGGAAAAGGAACAATTGATTGATTCCGAATAAGGCGACGAACAAACCCAGGGCAATGCTCGATTTGGCAGAAAGCCAGCTGCGCTCCGCAGGCCTTTTGCTGCGGACATATTTAATCTTGTAAAAGATATAGAAGACAAATGAAAGAACGATCAATAAAACGAGAATAGGCATTGCAATTCCTCCAAATTCATAATCTACTCTATTTTACAGCTTATCCATGGAGATTGCCAAGCAAAGGTTAAGACTGGGATAGAATGCCGGTAACTTGCCAGATGAGGTTTCTGCTTTTCTTTTCCAAAAAATATGTTCATAATTAAGATATGAAAAAGATGGAGGAGCATTTTTATGAAAGAGCAAATACTTGAGGCTATTGAAAATTATGAAACGATCATTATCCATCGTCATGTAAGGCCGGACCCTGATGCGTACGGTTCGCAGGGAGGGCTGGCTGAAATCCTGAAGACTTCCTATCCTGAAAAGAATATTTACACTGTCGGCACAGAGGAGCCATCGCTTAATTACTTGAGAAGGCTTGACTCTATCTCGGACGATACTTTTAAAGGCGCGCTTGTCATTGTCTGTGATACAGCGAATGCCGAGCGGATTTGTGATGAGCGTTACCGTTTAGGTGAGCAGCTTGTCAAGATTGACCATCATCCGAATGAAGATCCGTACGGTGATCTTCAATGGGTGGATACTTCAGCAAGCTCTACGAGTGAAATGATTTATGAGTTTTACCTTACCTTCAAGGACCAGGGCCTGAAGATGTCAGATGAGGCAGCCAAACTGCTGTATGCCGGAATCGTTGGCGACACTGGCCGGTTCCTTTATCCGAGCACTACAAACAAAACTTTTGCTTACGCAGGAGAACTGATCCACTATAACTTCTCGCGTACAGAGCTTTATGACAAAATGTATGAGCTGGCGCCAAATGTGGTGAAGTTGAATGGTTACATTCTCCAGAACTTTGAACTGCTGGAAAATGGTGCGGCCAAGGTAGTGATGAAACGTGAGCTGCTTGATCAATATTCAGTCAAGCCATCTGAAGCATCATTGCTTGTAAGTGAGCTGGGCAATGTTAGAGGCATCAAGGCATGGGTATTCTTCATTGAGGAAGAAGATCAAATCAGGGTTCGCCTGCGTTCCAAAGGGCCTGTTATTAATTCAATCGCCAGAAATTACAATGGCGGGGGCCATCCGCTGGCTGCAGGTGCATCCATTTATTCATGGGACGATGTTGAACGGGTTCTTGCAGACTTAATCAAAGCATGTGAGGAATAGAGAACAACAAAAAAAGGTGCGTTTCAATACTGAAGCGCACCTTACTTATGAACATCATCTGTTATTAAAATAAACCTTTAAAGCATCCCTTATTTCCGAATTCAATCCATCGGTATGGATCTTGTAGTGGTCACCGTCAAGGGAAGCTGTAAAATCAGTGATTCCCTGCTGCTTTAAGAAGTCATCGATGTCTGAAAGATGTTCACCTTGATTTTTAAGGCTTTTTTGACCGACAAAATCATCATTCACATATATATCATACTGGTCCTCATTCAATTTTACCTGGTTTTCACCATTAGCGTTGTTCATGGCGTACGCCGGGAAAACACCTCCGGCAACACCACTGCCGCTGTTTCCAGCTCCATTGTTAAAACTCATATGAATCCCTCCTGTCCATTCCTTCGCATATGCTTATATTTCCCGTTTTTATCAGGAGTCACACAAACTGAAGGGAACTGGAGATAATTCCCTTTATTTTCTGGCGGGAATTTGACAGCTACTGCTTAGAACTCCTTAAAGGTAAGCCGGAATCGTGACAGGTTTTATGCGAAAGGCTCTAAAGCTGTCATAATTAAGCTGGAATCGTGTCAGGGTATGCGTGGCAAGCTTAAAAGCTGTCAGGAAAACGTGATTATTGTGACAGGTTTCAGGGTTCAAAGCTCAAAGCTGTCAAGAAAACGTAATTATTGTGACAGGTTTCAGGGTTCAAAGCTCAAAGCTGTCAAGAAAACGTGATTATTGTGACAGGTTTCAGGGTTCAAGGCCCAAAGCTGTCAAGAAAACGCAGTTATTGTGACAGGTTTCAGGATTCAAAGCCCGAAGCTGTCAAGAAAACGCAGTTATTGTGACAGGTTTTAGGGTTCAAAGCTCAAAGCTGTCAAGAAAACGTGATTATTGTGACAGGTTTCAGGGTTCAAGGCCCAAAGCTGTCAAGAAAACGTGATTATTGTGACAGGTTTCAGGGTTCAAGGCTCAAAGCTGTCAAGAAAACGTGATTATTGTGACAGGTTTCAGGATTCAAAGCCCAAAGCTGTCAAGAAAACGCAGTTATTGTGACAGGTTTCAGGGTTCAAAGCCTAAAGCTGTCAAGAAAAATCCGGGATTGTGACAGCTATCATGCAAAACGCTCCTAAGCTGTCAAAAGCAACTGTAATCGTAAGATTTTCCCTTGTTTTGACCCAAACCAGGCACGAAAACTGGCTCCCCGATCAATCCAAACTAATCTCCACCTGGATGCTCACCGAAGTATAGATGACCATCGATTTGATTTTCAGCTTATAACGTTTGTCATTCACCTTGATGGATTTGTTCTCAATGACCTTGGTGATCAAATCCCTGCTTTTAAAAACCGAATCTAGATCCTTGGCAAGCAGCATGTTCAACTGCCCTTTGGTTTCCTCCTCGATCTCGTAGATGCTTAGGGTATCAAGCTGCTTATATTTTTTATCATTGACGATTTTCACTTTGATCTCCTGGACAGTCAAATTCTCTTGATTCTTTTTGTTTAGCTCTTCGTAATCTTCCATCCAGATCTGGATATCGCTTTTCAGGTCGGCTATTTCATCCTTCTGCTGCTCAATTTTTTTTGCCTGTTTTTCCATCCAAACACCATTAATGTATAAAAATAATACCCAGCTCAGGAGAGCGCCTATGGCCATACCAGAAAAAAATCTCTGCCACTCAGGCCTGCGGTAATATGGCGGAATCCTCATTTCAAACATGCTCCTGCGTCAGCCAGTTGATTAGCAGTGCTCCTGTCTGTGCACCGCCCATGGCTGTGAGGATCAAAAGGAATTGCTTGAAAATATCTTTCGTTTCACCGTTTAAAAGCCCGCGTTCAAAGCTGTAGACAGTATCAAAGGTACCGCCGATCGCAGCGATGATGGCCCATATCCGGATGGAACTTGAGAAGCGCGCAATTTCCGTCATTAAAGGCTGTCCTGTCAAAAAAGCGGCCAATCCGCCAATCAGCGAGCCGCCAAGCAAAACACCGAGCGCGATAAAATAAGCTTCGAACAGATGGGAAGCAAATGGCTGATTCAAATAAAACACCCTCAGTTAATGGTAGATTTTTTCCTCGTAATTCATCATATGGACAATCTGCAATCAATATGTTTAAACTTCCTTGAACAAATGAGAACATATTTTCTTTTTTTGCCTGAAAAGCCTATAATGAAAGAAGATGAACCTAACCTTTAAGGGTGTGAGAGAAATGCCATTTATTCACCTTCATGTCTATAGTGCATACAGCCTGCTCACGAGTACGGCGACAGTAGAGCAGCTAGTCCGCGATGCCAGGGCAAAAGGATTTTCCGCACTCGCACTGACGGATCGCAATGTAATGTATGGAACAGTCGCATTTTACAAAGAATGCCTGAAGAACTCGATCAAACCTTTGCTGGGCCTGACGGTTGACGTTGTCAGCCAGACTTTGGAACATGAGTCTTTTCCGCTTGTGCTGCTTGCGAAAAACAACGAAGGGTTCCAGAACCTGATCAAGATTTCAAGTGCTGTACAGACAAAATCTCCTGAGGGAATACCGGTGAAATGGCTGAAGCATTACGCTTCTGGACTAATTGCACTCACTCCGGGGACCCAGGGAGAAATCGAGTATTATTTAGCAAATGGTGAAAAAGAGAAAGCGCTAAAGACGCTGGATTTATATAAGCAGATATTCGGCAAGGATCATTTTTACCTAGCCTTACAAAACCAGGGCCTCCCGGGACAAGGGGAGCTGGTTGAACAGCTGGCAAGGATAGGTAAGGAGACCAACACCCCACTGGCTGCTTCCAACCAGGTGCATTATCTGGAAAAAGAGGATTCTTTTGCCCAGGAATGCCTGCTGGCGATCAGAAATGGCGAGAAGCTCCAGGATGATACCCGTGAAAAGCTGGGCAGCAGTGAATTTTACCTAAAGCCGGCAAAAGAAATGGGCGAGCTGTTTTCGGAGTATCCAGAAGCATTGGAAAATACCCTGAAAATAGCAGATTACTGCAATGTCATGCTTGATTTTGAAACAAGGCATCTGCCAAAGTACCCGGCAGAACCGGGGGAAAATGCTGATGGGATGCTCGAAGAATTATGTTTTAAGGGACTTGAAGAGCGATATGGAAATCCGTCCCAACAACACAAAGACAGGCTGACATATGAGTTGTCAGTCATTAAGAAAATGAATTTCAGCGATTACTTCCTGATCGTCTGGGATTTCATAAAATACTCGCGGGAAAGAGGAATCCTCATCGGACCGGGACGTGGATCCGCGGCTGGTTCAATCGTTTCATATGTATTGTACATAACGGATGCCGACCCAATTGAACATAATCTTCTCTTTGAAAGGTTCCTGAATCCAGAACGTATTTCAATGCCAGATATCGATATCGACTTCCCTGATAACCGCAGGGACGAGGTTATTGAATATGTCGCGTCAAAATACGGGGAGCTTCATGTAGCACAGATTGCAACTTTTGGAACACTTGCTGCAAAAGCAGCGGTAAGGGATGTTGGCCGCGTATTCGGCTTGAACGCGAAGGAGCTCGATCGTCTGTCTCGGCTTGTGCCATCAAGGCTTGGCATTACCCTGAAAGATGCAGTCGAGGAGTCTGCCGGGTTAAGGAGTTTTATCGAAGAATCGTCCAAGAATAAAAGAATCCTTGAAACGGCAATGAAACTCGAAGGTTTGCCTAGGCATACGTCCACACATGCTGCGGGTGTTGTGATCAGCGAACAGCCGCTTACAAATGTCGTGCCGATCCAATCCGGGCAGTCGAAAGTGTTCCTTACTCAATATTCAATGGATCACCTTGAAGAATTAGGCTTGTTGAAGATGGACTTCCTGGGCCTGAGGAACCTGACCTTAATAGATTCGATCCTTCAGTCCATCAAGCAAAAAACAAGGCGCGAGCTGGACATTCACGATATCCCGGCTGAAGATAAGCTAACCTTCGAGATGCTTGGAAGGGGTGAAACGACAGGTATCTTCCAGCTGGAATCTGAAGGGATGAGAAAGGTACTGACAAGGCTGGAACCAACGAGGTTTGAAGATATTGTCGCGGTCAATGCCCTTTATCGTCCAGGTCCGATGGAAAATATCCCATTGTTCATCGACCGCAAACATGGAAGGCAGCCTATAGACTATTACCATAAGGACCTCGAACCCATTCTCCGGGAAACATACGGGGTCATCGTTTATCAGGAGCAAATTATGCAGATTGCTTCAAAGCTGGCTGGATTTTCTCTGGGAGAAGCGGATTTGCTGAGGAGAGCAGTTTCAAAGAAGAAGAAGGAAGTTCTTGCCCAGGAACGTGAACATTTTGTGAATGGTTCTTTAAAGAAAGGATATGACTCGCAAACAGCGAATCTTATCTATGATTTGATCGTCCGATTTGCTAACTATGGCTTTAACCGAAGCCATGCGGTTGCATATAGCATGATTGCCTACCAGCTGGCGTACCTCAAAGCTCATTATCCGCTTTATTTTATGGCGGCGCTGCTGACGTCGGCAATCGGCAATGATGTTAAAATCGCACAATATGCAAGAGAGCTGCAGCAAATGGGGATCAAACTTCTTCCTCCTTCGATCAACAAGAGTGCCTTCAGCTTCCAGCCAGAAGGGGATGCAGTTCGCTACAGCCTCGCCGGAATAAAAGGAGTAGGAATCGCCTCACTGAAGGAAATATTCCAGGCTAGACGAAACCAGCCTTTTAAGGACATATTCGATTTTTGCATTCGTTTGCCCCAAAAGGCTGCTACAAGAAAAGTGCTCGAAGCACTGATTTATTCAGGCGCATTCGATGAATTTGGCCAGGACCGCGCCGTCCTTTTAGCAACGGTTGATGTTGCGATTGAACATGCACAGCTAGTAGCTCCTGATGACTCCGGCCAGATTGATATGTTCGCAGAAGCGGAGTTCTCCCTGAAGCCAAAGTATACCGAGGTCGACCCGATGCGAGTTGAGGACAAGCTTAGTCTGGAAAAAGATGTGCTTGGAGTTTATTTATCAAAGCATCCTGCTTCCATTTATGAAAAGGAATTCAACGCAGCCGGCGTCAAAAAGATAGCCTCAAAACCTCCTGGTAGCAAAGTCAGGCTTGGCGTCTATATCACTGAGGATAAGAAAATCCGGACGAAAAAAGGCGAAGCAATGGCTTTCCTTACCATTAGTGATGCTAGCGGGGAAACAGATGCTGTTGTATTCCCGGCTGTCTATAAGCAATATGGAAATGTTTTAGGCCAGGGGAAAATGGCGCTGCTGGAAGGCAAGTTCGATGAACGGGAAGGGAAGAGCCAATTTATCGTCAACCAGGTCCTTGAGCTTGATAGGGAAGCAAAAAAAGAGCCAGTTTTATATTTGCGGATTGCTAAAGGGTCGGACAGTGCCAAAAAGATGAAAGAACTCAAAGCTTTATTGAAAAAACATCCAGGTGCTGTGCAGGTAATAGTGTATAACGAAGAAACCGAAAAATCGCTGCTGCTGCCTGGTGAGTTCAGCGTGAACACAGAACGAGGAAGTATGGAAGATCTAAAGAAGGTATTGGGTGACAATAATGTTGTACTGAAAAATTAGTTCTTTACAAGTATAATAGATGTGTTATATTGGAAAAAGGATATGTGTGGTCAGACCACTGAAGACTTTTTTTTATAACCAGGTATTTTATTATTGTCGTTTTGGCGAAAATATTGCTCTTCTCTGGTTCATAGCTGAATGGAGTACGGCAAAAGCCAAATTTTGACGAAGAAAGCCTATAACTAAGGAGTGGACCTGAGTTGACTTTACGTGAAGAAGCTTTGCACATGCACCGTGTAAACAAAGGGAAATTAGAGTCAAAATCAAAAGTGCCTGTAAAGAATGCAAGGGACTTAAGCCTTGCTTATTCGCCAGGGGTGGCGGAGCCTTGCAAGGAAATATATGATAAGCCGGAAACTGTTTTTGATTATACAATGAAGGGCAATATGGTAGCCGTTGTTTCTGATGGCACAGCCGTATTGGGCCTGGGGAATATCGGTCCTGAAGCCGCACTTCCAGTAATGGAAGGAAAAGCTGTTCTTTTTAAGAGCTTTGCCGGAGTCGATGCCTTTCCTATTTGTTTGAATACAACAGATGTTGATAAGATTGTTGAGACTGTAAAGCTGCTTGAGCCGACTTTTGGCGGAGTCAACCTGGAAGACATCGCTGCTCCAAACTGTTTCGCTATAGAAGAACGCTTGAAAAAAGAAACGAATATTCCGGTATTCCATGATGATCAGCACGGAACTGCGATTGTCACCGTGGCTGGTCTCGTAAATGCCTTGAAAATTGTCGGCAAAAAAATGAATGAAATTAAAGTGGTCGCGAACGGAGCAGGAGCTGCTGGAATTGCGATCATTAAGCTTCTCTATTCTTACGGAGTCCGGGACATCATCATGTGCGATACAAAGGGTGCGATTTATGAAGGCCGCCCTAACGGCATGAATGCGATCAAGGACGAAGTGGCTAAGTTCACGAACCGTGACAATGTTGAAGGATCACTCGCGGATGCCATCAAAGGAGCAGATGTATTTATCGGAGTTTCTGTCGCTGGGGCACTGACTTCTGAAATGGTCCAGACAATGAATAATGATCCTGTTATTTTTGCTATGGCAAATCCAGTGCCGGAAATCATGCCTGATGAAGCCAAGGCAGCTGGAGCAGCAGTCATAGGTACAGGCCGATCCGACTTCCCTAACCAGGTGAATAATGTTCTTGCATTCCCGGGAATCTTCCGCGGAGCATTGGATGCCAGGGCTACCCATATTAATGAAAAGATGAAGGTAGCAGCAGTTAATGCGATCGCCAGCCTGATTGAGGAATCCGAGCTTTCAAGTGATTACGTCATTCCAGGCCCGTTTGACCCGCGTGTGGCACCTGCTGTTGCGGCGGCTGTTGCGAATGCGGCGATGGAAACCGGCGTCGCACGAATTAAAGTGGATCCGGAAGAAGTCAAAGAGCGCACCATGCGTCTTGCATTAATTGGAAAAGGTGAGTGATCTCTTAGTGGCACAGCCTGAAAAAAGCACAAAGGTATATGTGGAAATCGTCAGGCAGCTAAGGGAAATGATTAATAAAGACGGCTTAAAGCCAGGGGATAAAATTCCATCCGAACGTGAACTTTCAGAGCGCCTGAATGCCGGGCGCTCCTCCGTTCGCGAGGCATTGCGTGCCCTAGAGCTTCTCGGCTTGATTGAGACGAGAAGGGGAGAAGGGACATTCATCAGGGACTTCCGCGGCAACCAGCTTGTCCAATTATTAAGCACCTTTATCCTGCAGGATGAAAAAGCAAAAGATGATGTTGTCGAAACAAAAAATATGATTGAGGTCGATTGTCTATACCTGGCAGCTGAAAAGATACAGGAAGACGAAATCAGAAGATTAAAGGTCTGGATAGATGACCATAATTTTGAGGACGAGGAATTTTTCAGGAAAATTGCCGAACTTGCCGACAATCATCTTTTTTATCGAATCTGGTATATACTGAATGACTATTATAATGCACTTCAGCTGAAAGTATCACATGCTGAAAAAGAAGATTATCACAAACTGGCAGACTCACTTGAGACAAAAAGAGGAGATCTGATCCTGGAAAGGTATCGCAAGCTGCGGAAAATGTCGACAGAATGACGACAGGAAGTAACATCCTTTGATGAAAGGATGTTATATACTTGTGGACATGCCTATGATGCCTGGAGGGCAGCCTCTCTTTCTTTTTTGAAATAGCGGTCTGGCCACTTAGTGCTTTGTTCCTAAATTTAGGATATTACAAAACAACTAGTATTATTCGGAGGGGGTTTTAACTTGCTTAAGGAGCTTTTTACGAAAACGAAAAAGAAAAAGTACGCGACAATTCCTTCTGAAGCAGCGAAGCAGGATGTTCCTGAAGGAATCATGACGAAATGCCCGAACTGCAAGAAAATCATGTATACAAAAGAACTGAATAAAAATTGTAAGGTGTGTTTCCAATGCGGTTACCATCATCAGATGAATTCAGCAGAACGGATTGATAGCTTCCTTGATGCAGGAAGCTTCCGCGAGCTGGACCGCGAGATGGTCTCAGGCAATCCATTGGGCTTCCCTGAATATGAGGAAAAGCTCGAAAAGGACAGGGAAAAAACAGGATTAAATGAAGCGGTAGTAACCGGGGTAGGCAGTGTGAATGGCTGTGATGTCGCGATTGCGATTATGGATGCGACTTTCAGGATGGGAAGCATGGGTTCCGTCGTAGGCGAAAAGATTACGAGGGCTATTGAAAAAGCTGATGAATTATCCATTCCATTCATCATTTTTACCGCATCGGGCGGAGCAAGGATGCAAGAAGGTGTCCTCAGCTTGATGCAAATGGCCAAAACAAGCGTAGCATTGAAAAGGTTCAGTGATAATGGCGGGTTAATCATCTCGATCATGACTCACCCAACAACAGGAGGAGTTTCCGCGAGCTTTGCCTCATTGGGGGATTACAATCTTGCAGAACCAGGAGCTTTGATCGGATTCGCAGGACGAAGAATCATTGAACAAACAATCCGCGAAGAACTTCCAGAAGACTTCCAGACGTCGGAATTCTTGCTTAAGCATGGTCAGCTAGATGCCGTGATTCCGAGGACAGAACTGAAGGAGAAAATTGCGGGAATACTTGAAATCCATCAGCCAGGAGGGACATTCGAATGGCAGGAGAACTAGAATTTGAGAAACCGGTGTTGGAACTAAGAAAAAAAATCAGCGAGCTAAAGGAATTTACCAAGACAGCGGATGTCGATCTCACTTCTGAAATAGATAAACTTGAAGCGAGGCTCCAAAAGCTCGAATCGGAAATTTACGAAAACATGAAACCATGGGACAGGGTGCAGATTGCCCGTCACCCGAGCCGTCCTACTACACTTGAATATATTTCTTTGTTATTTACCGATTTCTTCGAATGTCATGGTGACAGGACATTTGGAGATGATGAAGCTATCGTTGGCGGTATTGCGAAGTTCCATGGCTATCCGGTGACAGTCATTGGCCATCAGCGCGGTAAGGATACAAAGGAAAATATCCGCAGGAATTTTGGCATGCCACATCCAGAAGGATACAGAAAAGCTCTCCGTTTGATGAAGCAAGCTGAAAAATTCAGGCGCCCAATCATCTGCTTCATCGATACGAAGGGAGCTTATCCCGGAAAAGCCGCAGAAGAGCGCGGGCAAAGTGAAGCGATTGCCCGAAATCTATTCGAGATGGCTGGACTTACGGTTCCGGTAATCTGTGTTGTCATCGGCGAAGGCGGAAGCGGCGGAGCACTGGCTCTTGGAGTCGGTAATTATATTCACATGCTGGAAAACTCGACCTACTCCGTTATTTCACCTGAAGGCGCAGCGGCCATTCTCTGGAAGGATTCTTCATTGGCGAAAAAAGCCGCCGAAACGATGAAGATTACAGCTCCGGATCTGAAGGGGCTTGGGATCATTGATGAAATCATTCCCGAAGTAAAAGGCGGAGCACATAAAGATCTGAAGCAGCAGGCGAAGTATATGGATAAAGTTTTAAAAGATTCGATGTCCGAATTGCTTGTGCTGGATGAGGAAACACTGCTGAGCCAGCGCTATGAAAAATACAAACGAATTGGAGAGTTTTCGTTTCCAACTGAATTTATAGGGGTAAAATAAAACGTGCCAATCTGCACGTTTTATTTTTTATTTTATAAAATTAAAGCTTGACAACTCGGATAAGTACCTAAAATCAGTCAACAATGCGGAGGCAGCTGGGCTAAAAACCCTATTGAAGCGCTTGCAATTACGTGATAATTCCGTCTTATTGTCAATATTGAGGATTCAGTTGAGATACGGTATTCTACGTGGTATTTTAGAAATATTCCCGGGTATTCTGTTCATAATAAGATAAGCTAATAACAGGATACTACAGTGATTAGTTTTTGGTACAGTACATACTGAATGAGGTGAAAAGATGAAAAGAATTGGTGTTTTAACGAGCGGCGGGGATTCGCCTGGCATGAATGCTGCCGTACGTGCGGTTGTTAGAAAAGCCATCTACCATGATGTAGAGGTTTATGGTGTATATGGCGGTTACGCTGGCTTGATGAGTGGAAATATTAAAAAGCTGGAACTTGGATCTGTTGGTGATATCATCCATCGTGGCGGAACTTTCCTTTATTCCGCAAGAAGTGAAGAATTCAAGACAAAAGAAGGCCAGCAAAAAGGAATCGAGCAGTTAAACAAGCTTGGTATTGACGGACTAGTCGTTATTGGCGGAGACGGTTCTTACAGAGGGGCGAAGGCGTTGACGGAGCAGGGATTCCCTTGTGTAGGTGTGCCTGGAACCATCGACAATGATATCCCAGGAACTGAATTCACAATCGGATTTGATACAGCGCTTAACACTGTCATCGATGCAATCGATAAAATCCGCGATACTGCTTCTTCGCATGAAAGAACGTTTGTTGTCGAAGTGATGGGACGCAATGCTGGAGATTTAGCATTATGGGCTGGTCTGGCAGGCGGTGCGGAAACAATCCTGATTCCTGAGGATCCGCATGATATGAAGGATATATCTAACCGCCTTAAAAAAGGGCATGAACGCGGAAAAAAACACAGTATCATTGTTGTAGCTGAAGGTGTCATGAACGGATATGATTTCGCGAAGCAACTGCAGGAAGAGACTGACTTTGACACACGCGTAACAGTCCTTGGCCATGTTCAGCGCGGCGGAACGCCTACAGCATTCGACCGTGTACTGGCAAGCAGGCTGGGAGCACGGGCAGTAGAGCTTTTATTGGAAGGTAAAGGCGGACGTGCTGTCGGAATGGAAAATAATCAGCTAGTTGATTACGATATCATTGAAGCTTTGGCAAAAGAACATACTGTTGACTTGAACTTATATAAATTATCGAAAGAGCTTTCTATTTAATCTCTTTACAGTAAACCAGGAGGTTGCAAGCTATGCGCAAAACTAAAATTGTTTGTACAATTGGTCCCGCTAGTGAAAGTGTAGACAAATTGGTTCAATTGATTGAAGCAGGTATGAATGTTTCCCGTCTTAATTTTTCACACGGAAATCACGAGGAACACGCAGCACGTATCAAGAATATCAGAGAAGCTGCAAGTAAAACAGGGAAAAATGTTGGTATTCTTCTTGATACAAAAGGCCCGGAAATCCGTACGAACGATATGGAAAACGGAGCGATCGAGCTGACGACTGGCCAGGAGTGCATCGTTTCAATGACAGAAGTTCTAGGTACTGCAGAAAAGTTTTCTGTAACTTATGACCAGTTGATTGATGATGTACATCCAGGGGCGAAGGTTCTCCTTGATGACGGATTGATCGGGCTGGAAGTCATCAGCATCGACAAGTCCAGCAATGAAATTAAAACCAGAGTTCTCAACAGCGGAACACTTAAGAATAAAAAAGGCGTCAATGTCCCTGGTGTATCTGTTAACTTGCCAGGAATCACGGAAAAAGACGCAAAGGATATTCTTTTCGGTATCGAGCAAGGCGTAGATTTTATCGCAGCATCTTTTGTTCGCCGCGCGACAGACGTGTTGGAAATCCGCCAGCTTCTTGAGGAAAACAACGGAACTCATATCCAAATCATCCCGAAAATTGAAAACCAGGAAGGCGTCGACAACATCAATGAAATTCTTGAAGTTTCTGATGGCCTGATGGTTGCCCGTGGAGACCTTGGTGTTGAAATCCCGGCTGAAGAAGTACCACTTGTGCAAAAAGAACTGATCAAGAAGTGCAACACACTTGGAAAGCCTGTTATCACAGCAACACAGATGCTTGATTCTATGCAGCGCAACCCTCGTCCTACACGCGCGGAAGCAAGTGACGTAGCAAACGCGATCTTTGACGGTACAGATGCCATCATGCTTTCCGGCGAAACAGCTGCAGGACAATATCCAGTTGAAGCTGTACAGACAATGCATAACATCGCATCACGTGCAGAACAAGCGCTTGATCATAAAGAGCTATTATCAGCTCGCAGCAAAGACACAGAGCACAATATCACGGATGCTATCGGACAATCGGTTGCACATACAGCGTTGAATCTTGAAGTCAATGCAATCATCACGCCGACTGAAAGCGGCCATACAGCACGTATGATCTCCAAATACCGCCCGAAGGCTCCAATCATTGCAGCGACTTCGAATGACCATGTTCTTCGCCGCCTGGCTCTTGTATGGGGAGTTTATCCACAACTCGGCCAGAAAGCAGAAACAACAGACGAAATGCTCGCAATCGCAGTAGAAGAAAGTGTGAACAGCGGCCTTGTTTCCCACGGTGACCTCGTCGTCATCACTGCAGGAGTCCCGGTTGGAGAAGCAGGCACAACGAACCTGATGAAGATTCATGTGGTAGGCGATATCCTTGCAAAAGCTCAAGGTATCGGACGTAAATCTGCATACGGAAGAGTAGTTGTCGCGAAGGATGCACAAGAAGCGATCAGCAAGGTAAAGCAAGGCAGCATCCTGGTAACAATCGGTTCAGACCGTGAAATGGTGCCGGCACTTGAGAAGTGCAGCGCCTTGATCACGCAAGAAGGCGGCTTGACAAGCCACGCAGCAGTAGTCGGATTAAATCTTGGAATCCCAGTCATCGTTGGCGTAGAAAACGCCATGCAACTATTTAAAGATGGCCAGGAAATTACCGTTGACTCTGCAAGAGGTGTCATCTACAAAGGACATGCCAGCGTTTTATAATCTAAGATAAGTTCCAAATTTAGCGTGAAATCAACTTTGATTTCACGCTTTATTTATGAGGATTAATGAAGGCACCTTATGGGCAGACAAAACCGAATCTGATCATGCCTGAAATGTCCCTTCGAAGTTACCACAACGGGTTGTGTTCGGCTCAAGGCTGTAGATGACACATTAAGTTCAGACAGGTTTCACAGAAAACGATGAAAAGCTGTCAAAAGTAGAATCAAGTTCAAACAATGCAGCGTGTAAACATGCTCGATGTCCGAATTCGAGCAATCCAGGTTCAGTCATGCTTTATATCTTCACTCGTTCTTCTCATTACAAATCTCCAGCAATCATATTATTGTATTCTCGCCATCCCGGCACGTATAATAGAAGGACACGCTATTCCAAAACATTGAGGTGGAGAATGAAATATATTTTTTTATTTTTAGTTATTGTTCCGGCTGCTGAGATAGGGATCCTGCTTCTTTCAGGTCAAACAATCGGCATATGGCCGACGATTCTGCTCATCGTCCTTACAGGTTTCCTCGGGGCTTTTTTGGCGAAGCAGCAGGGTTTGGAAACGATAAGAAGAACTCAGGACCAGTTAAGCAGAGGCATGATGCCCGGAGATGTCATCCTGGATGGGGTGAGCATTCTCGTCGGCGGTACCCTTCTTCTTACTCCGGGCTTCATTACTGACACTCTCGGATTTTTACTACTGGCACCACCGACCAGGAAGTTTTTCAAGGCATTAATGCTGAAATTATTCCGTAACTGGATAGATAAAGGTACGATCAAAGTCATTCGTTAACTTAGAAAAGCGCAAGCGCCTTGGTCAGCCCAGACAAGCACTGGAGGGCCGCTCAGTGAAGTCGTTTCTTTGACTTCATTGGGCGGACCGAAGTGACTCGAGGGGTAGGCGCTGAAGCTAGACAAATAGAAAAACGCCAACCCCTATCGGTTGGCGTTTTTTAGTATAAGCGTTTGATTTCAGGTCGCATCATTCAGACTGACGATAGCCTTATTTAACAATAATTTCGTCTTTGCCCTTGATGAATGTCCAAATATCCTGGAATACATTCGCGCGCTGAAGGGTATTGAAAATCACCAGGATGACTGGACCGACGATGAGTCCAAGGAAGCCGATGGTCTTGAAGCCGACGAACAGAGCGATCAAGGTCGCCAGCGGATCTAGGCCTATGCTTGATGAAAGAATTTTCGGCTCCATTATCTGTCTCTGGACCAATACAACAACATACAAAATACCTAACCCGATTGCTGTACTCATCTCGCCGGCAATCGCCTCATAGATAATCCACGGGACGAAAACCGCACCTGTACCGAGATAGGGAATGATATCGACTATACCGGTAACCAGAGCAATCGTGATGGCATAATCGATACGAAGGATCAGCAAACCAATCAGAATGATGACGGTAGTGATTGAAACCAATGTTGCCTGAGCCCTGACAAATCCGAATAAGGCTTTTTTTAAATCGTCAAAAACAGTCTTGCTGCTTGTCCTTGCGCGATTAGGCAAAAGCTTAGTGCCCATTGATGATAATCTATACCAGTCCTTACTTATAAAGAAAGTACCCAGCAGCGAGAAAATGAGGACAGTTGCTGCGTTCGGGAACCATGACAGAATGTTAGGGATTTTTTCAAAAAAGTCCTTGATAAAATTCCCAGCCGTTGTTCCGATGGTGGCGCCCACATTCTGGATATTATCCATTATGGTATCCTGCTGGCCTGACTCAAGGCTTTGGAACATACCGGTTAGCTGGTTGTAAATGGGTATGAGTTGAGCGGCAAATAAATGTTCAATATAATCAATCAGGGTAATCAGATGTTCAGGGACTACTTTCGCAAGGTATTCTGCACCCGAAGCAATTTCCACCACAAGCAATGTGACCAATCCTGCGAACAACAGCATTATCAGCAAAAGGGAAATGAATACTGCCAGGGCTCTTGGCATTTTTGCCTGTGTCTGGAAGAAATTGACGAGCGGATTCATCATAAAGGCAATCAGGAAGCCGATGATGAATGGATAAGTTACCTTGGAAATGAAAAAAAGTGCAAACGCGCCGGCCACAACGGCACCGATGACAAAAATGAAACGCAATGTTCTATAAAGGTATACGGGATTCAAACAGGTTCCTCCTTTTGGAATGGCCAACTGGTTGCCGGTACTTTTTGCATATCTTAAAATTTTGAAGCCAGTCCTGAAAATTACCTAAAATATACGGCTTTCCTTTTTAAAAGATTCGATTTATTTTTTAAAAATCCTTTAAAGTCTAAAATATCCCGTTTATGACCTGATTCAGGATTGGATCTTGTTTTCTAATGAAATCCTGGCATCCTTATCGCCAATGAAAAAGGAATTATGAATAATTAAATTTACTTTATTAAGGTAGCTTTTCGTAAAGATCCTGCATCCTCATTGTTAAAAGCAGCTTGGCTCTTTTAGAGGAGACTTCCGAACTTAAATGCGTAAAAGAGTCATAACATGGATTGCGAAAGCTGCAAAGTTTACGGAAACCGCCCATATAAAAAAAATCGAATTTAAACAAACACCTGAGGCGTATAATCAGCAGGTGCATTAATCTAAACCCTACTTGTTTGGTGTAATATTTTTAATTATGTTACAATAGTTTTAACCGTGGAAGGATGACAAAATTATGCTAGAGCCTATGCTTTTTTTACTAACTTTATTGGCGATCGCTTTTCTGGCGAAAAACCAATCACTAATCTTTGCGGTGCTGGTCCTGATTGTGATGAAGATTGCCGGATTTGAAGCCAAGACATTTTCGCTGCTGCAGGGAAAGGGTATTAACTGGGGTGTAACGGTAATCACTATTGCTGTCCTGGCACCAATCGCCAGTGGTGATATCGGCTTCAAAGATTTAGGCGGTGCTTTCAAGTCACCTTATGCATGGATCGCTCTGATTTCAGGAATGGCAGTTGCTCTGCTTGCAAAAGGCGGGGTCACCTTGCTGGCTGAAGATCCCCATATAACAACTGCACTTGTACTGGGAACAATTTTGGCCGTTTCATTATTCAAAGGAGTAGCAGTAGGCCCTTTGATTGGTGCAGGTATCGCATTTGCAGCTATGAAAATCTTTGAATTCTTTAAATAGCCTTTTTGTAAAATAATATTTTATATTGATTTAAGTTGTTTTCATTCACAAATGTCAGATAATTGTTTATAATAGGACTTGTAACTGCTTCCATCCCTCTACATAGGCCTGGGGATGGAGTGAGAATCCACGGTTTTTTTATTTAACAAAATGTAAGCATTTTCTTTTTGCCGGTTGCCTGAGCAAGCGCTCGATACCCATAGCATCATATAATGGCATTTCGGCTGAAATCGGTCTGTCGCCGGCGAATGGTCCGGCTTTTCGTATAAAGTGTCAGAAATTTCTATTTTCTGATATCGCTGTTTTTAACAGCAATCCAACATACAGACAAAATGGGATATGGGGAAATTAACTACAAAGGAGAGATTGAGTATGACAGTAACACGTGGTCTTGAAGGGGTAGTGGCAACAACATCTTCTATCAGCTCTATTATCGATGACACGCTGACTTATGTAGGCTATGACATTGACGATCTAGCAGAAAATGCTAGTTTCGAAGAAGTGATTTACTTATTATGGCACCGCAAGCTTCCTACAGCGGCAGAATTGGACGAATTGAAGAAGCAGCTTGCAGAGAATGCAGCTTTGCCAAAAGAAGTACTGGAACATTTCAAGATGTACCCGATTGACAAAGTCCATCCGATGGCTGCAGTTCGCTCAGCTGTATCTCTTTTAGGATTGTACGATGATGAAGCTGATGTGATGGAAAAAGAATCTAATTATCGCAAGGCGATCCGCCTGCAGGCTAAGATGCCGGCTATCGTTACTGCTTTCGCAAGAGTAAGAAAGGGTCTTGAGCCTATCGCGCCAAGAGAAGACCTTAATTTCGCGGCTAACTTCCTATACATGCTGACTGGGGAAGAGCCTGATGAAATAGCAGTAGAAGCAATGAACAAGGCATTAGTCCTTCATGCTGACCATGAACTTAATGCTTCAACATTCACAGCCCGTGTATGTGTTGCGACTCTGTCTGATGTGTATTCTGGAGTCACAGCAGCGATCGGTGCATTGAAAGGACCTCTTCACGGAGGAGCAAATGAGGCAGTTATGAAGATGCTGACAGAAATCGGCACTCTTGATAATGTAGAGCCGGCAATCCGTGGAAAGCTTGCGAACAAGGAAAAAATCATGGGCTTTGGACACCGCGTATATCGTCTGGGCGATCCGCGTGCGAAGCATTTGAGAGAAATGTCCAAGAGGCTGACTGGACTGACTGGTGAACCTCACTGGTACGAAATGTCCACAAAGATTGAAGAAATCGTGACAGGCGAGAAGAACCTTCCGCCGAATGTTGACTTCTACTCGGCATCTGTATACCACAGCCTTGGCATCGATCATGACCTGTTTACGCCAATCTTTGCTGTAAGCCGTGTATCTGGATGGCTTGCGCATATCCTTGAGCAGTATGACAATAACCGACTGATCCGCCCTCGTGCTGATTATACAGGCCCTGGCAAACAGGAATATGTTGCTATTGAAATGAGATAATTTAAAGAGATAGAGGAGCAATATTTTACTTTTTAGTGAAAAATTGCTGTAATAGGAGAGTAAGGAAATTCAAGCACCCTTTTCAGCTCCTTAATAGGTGAAAAGGGTGCCTGATATTTCCGTGTGCAAGGTTAGTGGCAACTTAGCCTGCTAACCTTTGATTCTGTTAATGAATGAGGATTTTGGAGGGAGAGAATAACATGCAAGGTGAAAAAATCACAGTTAAAGATGGAGTATTAAACGTACCAAACAATCCAATCGTTCCTTTTATCGAAGGTGACGGTACAGGTCCTGACATCTGGGCAGCTTCTGTCCGCGTTCTTGATGCTGCTGTTGAAAAAGCATACAAGGGTGAGCGCAAAATTGTCTGGAAAGAAGTTTTTGCTGGAGAAAAGGCATTCAACCAGACTGGTGAGTGGCTGCCAAGCGAAACTTTAGAGTTAATCAATGAGTACTTAATCGCGATTAAAGGACCTTTAACAACACCTATCGGCGGCGGAATCCGTTCCCTTAACGTTGCATTGCGCCAGGAATTGGATCTATTCGTATGCCTGCGTCCTGTCCGCTGGTTCGAAGGTGTTCCTTCTCCGGTAAAACGCCCGCAAGACACTGACATGGTTATTTTCCGTGAAAACACTGAAGATATCTATGCTGGTATCGAGTATGCAAGCGGATCTGATGAAGCTAAGAAACTTCTTGAATTCCTGCAAAATGAAATGGGTGTAAACAAAATCCGTTTCCCTGAAACTTCAGGTCTTGGTATCAAGCCTGTTTCCAAAGAAGGAACAGAGCGCCTTGTACGTTCAGCGATCAATTACGCCATCACTGAAGGCCGTAAATCAGTAACGCTTGTACATAAAGGCAATATCATGAAATTCACAGAAGGCGCGTTCAAAAACTGGGGTTATGAACTTGCTGAAAAGGAATTCGGGGATAAGGTATTCACTTGGGCTCAGTATGACAAGATTAAAGATGAACAGGGTACAGATGCAGCGAATAAAGCTCAATCTGACGCAGAGGCTGCTGGCAAGATCATCGTTAAAGATGCGATTGCAGATATCTTCCTTCAGCAGATCCTTACACGTCCGAAAGAGTTCGATGTTGTTGCAACAATGAACCTTAACGGAGACTACATTTCTGATGCACTTGCAGCACAGGTAGGCGGTATCGGTATCGCTCCTGGAGCGAACATCAACTATGAAACTGGCCACGCTATTTTCGAAGCTACTCATGGTACTGCTCCTAAATATGCTGGTTTAGATAAAGTTAACCCATCTTCAGTTATCCTTTCAGGCGTACTTCTGCTTGAGCACCTTGGCTGGACTGAAGCAGCGAACCTGATCGTCAAGTCTATGGAGAAGTCAATTGCTTCAAAGGTTGTAACATATGACTTTGCTCGTTTGATGGATGGCGCTACAGAAGTCAAGACTTCTGAGTTCGGTGATGAACTGATCAAGAACATGGGCTAAAAATGTGCGGAAGGCTATCCTTTATAAGGATAGCCTTTACATAAATAACATATATTTTTAAAAATATATTCGTTCTGAGGAGGAAGCCTTATGTCATTGAAACGCAAAAAGATTTCAGTCATTGGTGGAGGATTCACAGGAGCAACAACAGCATTCTTGCTAGCACAGAAGGAACTAGGGGATGTAGTATTAGTCGATATCCCGCAAATGGAAAACCCTACAAAGGGTAAAGCGCTTGATATGCTTGAAGCGAGCCCAGTCCAGGGTTTTGACGCTAACATTACCGGTACTTCCAGCTATGAAGATACGAAAGGCTCAGACATCGTTGTTGTAACAGCTGGTATTGCACGCAAACCTGGCATGAGCCGTGATGACCTAGTCCAGACGAACCAAAAAATCATGAAAAGTGTAGCCCAGGAAATCGCCAAGCACTCTCCTGAAAGTTTCATCGTTGTATTGACTAATCCGGTCGATGCGATGACATACACTATTTTCAAAGAGTCGGGCTTTCCTAAAAATCGCGTAATCGGCCAATCGGGAGTATTGGATACTGCCCGTTTTCGTACTTTTGTTGCCCAGGAATTAAACCTGTCAGTTAAGGACGTAACAGGTTTCGTTCTTGGAGGCCATGGCGATGACATGGTTCCACTTGTGCGTTATTCATATGCAGGAGGCATTCCTCTTGAAACACTTATTCCAAAAGATCGCCTGGATGCTATCGTTGAACGCACCCGCAAAGGCGGCGGCGAAATCGTCAACCTTCTTGGGAATGGCAGCGCTTACTATGCGCCAGCGGCTTCTTTGGTTGAAATGTGCGAAGCAATCTTGAAAGATCAGCGACGTGTATTGCCTTCTATTGCCTATCTAGAAGGAGAGTATGGATACGAAGGCATCTACCTTGGTGTTCCAACAATCCTTGGAGCAGGAGGTATCGAGAAAGTAATCGAGCTTGAATTGACTGCAGAAGAAAAAGCAGCGCTTGATAAGTCTGCAGAAGCTGTCCGCAACGTCATGGCAGTACTTGCTTAATCGATAAAAGATTACTAGTAAATAGGCTGTGTTAAAGTTTAATTGTTATTATTTTGTCCTGTTGATTGAAGCGCCTGGAACGGAAATCAACAGCCTACCTAACACAGCAAAAAAAATCGGGGAATATTCCCCGATTTTTTTACACAGTTTATAAAGTATATGAACTTGGGATCAGAACTTCTATTGCAAAGGGGTAAATGCTATGCTGCTTGGAAGAAAACGTAAGCTTGGCAGGAAAATAGAAGAAATCACTGTCGGAGAAAAATTGACTTTAACAGAAAAAATCGAGGACAAAGATCTCCTGTTGTATCTGGGATTGACGAATGATGCGAATCCTTTATATATCCAGCATGATTATGCGTCACAGACACCATATGAAAAGCCTATAGTTCCAGCAATCATGCTGAATGGAATCATCACTTCGGCTGTTTCAAAGTATCTGCCAGGACCAGGAAGCCATATTCTGAAACAGGATATTGAGTATGTTAAGCCAGTTTACCATTATGGAACAGTCCAATTCTTTTTTGAAGTAACTGAAGTGATCAAAAGCAAGCATAATGTTGAGATTACGATTATCGGAAAAAATGAAGAGGATGAGACAGTTGTAAAGGGGAAACTGCTCGTCTGTCCTCCATACCCCGTCCAGCGTATGGATGGTAAAGCACTAGAAAACTTTTAAACTTTTGGGATGCACAATATTTGTGCATCTCTTTTAGTTTTAAATTTGATTTTACCTGTTGGATTGATATTATAATGTAAATAGAGCTATTGGATGAAGGCTGTTTTCGTAAGATTGTTGTTAAAATCCTAAAGCCGATTTTAACGTGATTAAAAGACAATTTGTAGGTCGGTATTAAGTTTGCAAGCTCTTTTCTCATGAAAAACTTTAAATTTGTAGTGAAACATTGGTCATTCAATTAAATTTTGTAGTCACTAGCAGCAAAGTTTGAGAAAAGAGCCTGGATGAAACAGGGGTAATAACTTTTTTGGAGGCTCATATGAACAAGAAGGTCTTGGTTGTGGATGATGAACAATCGATTGTGACACTGCTGAAATACAATCTCGAGCAGGCTGGCTATTCAGTGGTAACTGGAATGGACGGTGAGGAAGGGATCCGCCTGGCAGCAGATGAGAAGCCGGATTTAATGATTTTGGATCTGATGCTCCCGAAGCTGGATGGTATGGAAGTATGCAAACAGCTCAGACAGATGAGAATCAATGTGCCGATTTTAATGCTTACGGCAAAGGATGATGAGTTTGATAAGGTGCTTGGCCTGGAGTTAGGCGCTGATGATTACATGACCAAACCATTCAGTCCGCGTGAGGTTGTAGCGAGGGTAAAGGCGATTCTCCGGAGGACACAGACACAGCATGAACCAGTGGAAGAAAAGCAGGAGGACGAGGGACAGATCAGAATTGGCGAGCTTAAAATCATGCCAGAATTCTATGAAGCTTATTTTATGGGACAATTACTTGAGCTGACACCGAAAGAATTCGAATTGCTTCTCTATCTGTCGAAGAATAAAGGCCGGGTTCTTACACGTGACCAGCTGCTCAGTGCTGTCTGGAATTATGACTTTGCAGGGGATACAAGAATTGTCGATGTACATATAAGCCATTTGCGTGAAAAAATTGAACAAAACACAAAGAAGCCATCCTATATCAAAACCATCCGAGGCCTTGGTTATAAGCTGGAGGAACCAAAGGGAGAATGACTAAGTACCGGACTCGTCTCCTGTTTGCCCTCATTACCTTGATCATCATCGTGTTGATAGGCCTGGGGCTGCTTTTAGGGCAATTATTCAAAAATTATTATATAAATTCATTTAATGAACGACTGAAGATTGAAATTAATCTACTGACCTCCAATATCGAGCAAAATGGAGGGCTCGCCTCACTGGATAACGAAGAAATTTCAAGGATGAGCGATCTGCTTAACGCAAGGATTACGATTGTTGATCTTGAGGGTGATATCCAACATGATACGGGAGAACTATCAAGCACTAAAATCAACCGGCACAGGGATATAATTGGCGACATCGTGGAAGACACACCGTCGGAACAGAGTGACCTTGAGGTGGGTGGGGGCTTTGATCTGCATTATTATTGGAACCCGCTTATCCATGATGGTAAAAAAGAGGGGTATGTATTTTTAACAACAAAGATTGATGAACTGCAGAAAGCTTACCGGCAAATCTGGTGGATTCTGACCATCAGTCTTGGCATGGCGTTGATTGTGATCATCCTTCTTGGTACAAGAATCACTAACCGATATACGAAACCAATCGAGTCTGCGACAAATGTGGCGATCGAGCTGGCAAAAGGGAATTATCGGGCCAGGACTTATGAAGATCACATTGACGAAACGGGCATGCTGAGTTCATCGATTAATATCCTGGCAAGAAATCTTCAGGAACTAATGAAGCTAAAGGAATCCCAGCAGGACAGACTGACGACACTTATTGAGAACATGGGCAGCGGTTTAATTCTGATAGACAGCAGAGGCTTTATCAACTTGGTCAATAAGCCATACAAGGAAATCTTTAATGTAGAACCTGCTGAATACCTGTACAAGCTTTATTATGAAGTTATTGAGCATGAAGAAATCTCCCATATGGTTGAAGAGATTTTCATGACCGAGCAAAAAGTACGGAAACAAGTTGTTTTGCCTATGGAAATCGAAAGGCGGCACTTCGAAGTATACGGAGTTCCAATCATCGGTACAAACAATGTCTGGAAGGGAATCCTTCTGGTTTTCCATGACATTACCGAACTGAAAAAATTGGAACAGATAAGGAAGGATTTCGTGGCGAATGTCTCGCATGAGCTTAAGACGCCGATCACCTCGATCAAAGGATTCTCGGAAACGCTGCTGGATGGAGCGATGAATGACAAAGATACGCTGGAAGCTTTCCTTGAAATCATTTTAAAAGAAAGTGACCGTCTCCAGTTACTAATCCAGGAATTGCTAGACCTGTCTAAGATCGAGCAGCAAGGCTTCCGACTGACAATAGGAAAGGTTGATCTTGTAAAGGAAGCTAATGAGGTCATCGAAATTTTAAAAGGAAAAGCTTCTCAAAAGGATATCCTTCTGAAACTTGGTCAATCGGGCGATAATGCGGTTATTGAAGGAGATGCAGACAGGCTGAAGCAAGTGCTGATCAACCTTGTCAGCAATGCCATCACCTACACCCCAAATGGCGGCAGGGTTGGAATTTCTTTATCTGTCCAGGAAGATTCCGTATCTGTTGTGGTCAAGGATTCCGGTATAGGGATTGAAAAAAGTGAAATAACGAGGATATTCGAACGATTTTACCGAGTGGACAGGGCAAGAAGTCGAAACTCCGGAGGGACGGGCCTTGGCCTGGCGATTGTGAAACACATAGTTGAAGCTCATAAAGGACATATCGAAGTCGACAGCCAGATAGGCAAAGGAACAACTTTTACGATCAAGCTTTTTAAGAAGCTGCCTCAATAAAGATAAGTTAGTTTTCTCGAGTGTTAATTCAATGAGCATACCATCCCAGCCCAATTCGAAACTGAATTGGGCTATTTCCTTTTTTAAAAAAGCTCTTTTCTCAAACTTTGTTGCTGTTTTCCGCAAAAAAGTATGGAATGACGATGTTTCTTTGCAAAGTTAACTATAATAATGAGAAAAGAGCATGCAAACTTTATACCGACCTACTAAAAGATTTATATTACGTTAAAATCGGCTTTAGGATTTTAACAACAATTTACGAAAACAGCCTTTAATATAGAATTTACATTCCCTTAACAACAGGTTTATTTTTCCTTAACACTTCCTTGCTACAATCATTAGTGAAAACCCCTTCATCCAAGGAGCGAGAAAGAAGCACAAGCCAACCCCGCTTGTGCTTTTTTCATTTCCTTTTTCCCCCAGTTTTTGAACCCTTCACAAAACCAAAAAACACCATTGTTTCAAAACTGTTACTCAGTTATCATTCTTTTGAAACTTTTACGGTTTTTAAACGTAAAAACAAACATAGACAGAAACATAGGAAGAGGGGAATGAGATGGTGAGCTTAAAGCAAATTTACGTGACGAGCGGGATTGTCGTCCTGGCCATTATTTTAGGTGTTTCAGCGTTCACGACATGGTATACGGTCGATGAGTCAGAACAGGCTGTCATATTGACTTTTGGAAAAGTGGAGGAAGGTATTAGCGAACCGGGCTTGCACTTTAAGCTGCCTTGGCCAATACAGAGTGTCGAGAAATTATCGAAAGAAACATTCAGCCTGCAGTTTGGTTATGAGGAAAAGAATGGGGAAATCAAAGAATTTCCTGATGAAACAAAAATGATTACTGGTGACGAAAATATCGTCCTTGCTGACCTGGTTGTTCAATGGAAAATAACTGACCCTGAAAAATATTTGTATAATGCAGATAATCCAAGAGAAATCTTATATGACGCTACATCAGCGTCTGTTAGGAGCATTATCGGAAGTTCTCTAATCGATGACGCATTGACTTCAGGTAAAGCTGAAATCGAAGCAGAGGTCCGTGACTTATTGTCCTCATTGATTGAAAAGTATGATATGGGTGTATCCGTCCTAGGTGTAAAGCTTCAGGATGTTGAATTGCCAAATGAAGAAGTGCGAAAGGCTTTTACCGATGTTACGGATGCGCGTGAAACAATGAACACGAAAAACAATGAAGCAAATAAGTACCGTAATCAGAAGATGAACGAAGCGCAAGGGGAAAAGGATGCGCTGATCTCAAGAGCGGAAGGGGAAAAAGCAGCGAGGATTGAACGGGCTAGAGGTGACGTGGCGGTATTCAACAAGCTGCTTGTTGAATACAAAACCAATCCGGACATCACAAGACAGCGTTTAATTTTGGAAACCCTTGAGCAAGTCCTGCCGGGTGCGGAAATCTATATCATGAATGATGATGGCAATACACTGAAGTATTTCCCGATTCGCCCGCTTGAAGCAGATAAATCGAAGTCAGAGAAGGAAGGCAGTGAAAAGAATAATGGCTGATCAAAACGTGATTGATATAAATGAACGCAGTGGTGGTTCCTGGCGGAAATATACCAAATTCGGAATTTTCCTGGTCATCCTTATTGCACTGCTTGTCTTCATTTTCACTAATGTTTTCATCGTGAAACAAGGCGAGTATAAAGTGGTAAGGCAATTTGGAGAGGTTGTCAGGATTATCGATGAACCTGGTTTAAATTACAAAGTCCCGTTTATCCAGAGTGTCACAACTCTGCCTAAATACCAGATGACATATGATGTTTCCCAGGCGGAGATCAACACGAAGGATAAAAAGAGAATGTTGATCGACAATTATGCCATCTGGCGAATTGAAGATCCTAAAAAGATGATTTCCAATGCGAGAACGCTGGAGGGTGCGGAATCGAGAATGGAGGAATTCATCTATTCGGTTGTCCGTTCTGAGCTTGGTAAGCTGGACTATGACGAAATCATCAATGATGAAAAGTCATCCCGCGGATCATTGAATGACAGGGTGACTGAAAAAGTCAATGAGCTGCTCGCTGGCGGCAATTATGGGGTCGTTGTGACAGATGTCCGAATGAAGAGGACCGACCTGCCAAAAGAAAATGAAATGTCTGTTTTTACAAGGATGATCTCTGAGCGTGAGTCTAAGGCGCAGGAATATCTTTCGATGGGGGATGCCCAGAAAAACAGAGTCATCGCCCAGACGGACAGGGAAGTGAAAGAGCTTCTGGCAAAGGCATCGGCAGACGCTGAAACCATCCGAGGTGAAGGGGAAGGGGAAGCTGCTAAAGTTTACAACCAAACTTTCTCCAAGGATCCAGAATTCTATACGATGTTCCGAACACTGGAATCCTATAAAAAGACAATCAATGGCGAGACCGTTATTGTCCTTCCATCTGATTCACCGTATGCAAGAATGCTGATGGGTTACACAAATTAATAGAGCCAACCAAAAGGCCGTTATTTTTCTTTCTATCATCTCTCATGATAAAATAGAAAGGAATCTAACGGTCTTTTTTCTATATAAAATCATGCAATCGAAAATTTGCAAGAACCGGATTTTTCTTTTAGGCTCTGTTAAAGGTCAATGATGTTTTTACTCCTGTTGATTGTAGTGGAAGGCGCGAAGACTCCTCCGAAAATGCTAACGCATTTTCATCGTGCGTGGGTAAGTTCGAGGAAGCTAAATCAATGGCCTGCGGGATCAGCAAGTCATGGGGAGACTCCGCAGGAGCGTAAAGCGCCGAGGAGGTTCCCCGACTGCAAGGAAGAATTTGATGTTTGAAAAAGCCGGCAGTTGGGCTTTTTCATAATTCTTCCCCGCGGAAAGCGAAGCGACTGGAACGAAAATCAACAGCCTTGTTTAACAGAGCCTTCTTAACAAAGAGGAGGAATATCATGTCTAAAAAGCTTGTGTTGATAGATGGCAACAGTATTGCGTACCGTGCGTTTTTCGCACTGCCGCTATTGAATAATGAAAAAGGAATACATACGAATGCAGTTTATGGCTTTACGATGATGCTGATGAAAATTCTCGAGGATGAGAAGCCCACGCATATTCTTGTTGCTTTTGATGCCGGGAAAACGACCTTCAGGCATAAAACCTTCAGCGAGTATAAGGGCGGAAGGCAGAAAACGCCGCCGGAGCTTTCTGAGCAGTTTCCATTTATCCGTGAATTGCTGACGGCCTATGGAATTTCGCAATATGAGCTGGAGAATTATGAAGCTGATGATATTATCGGTACCTTGAGTTTGCATGCTGAAAAAGAAGGCTTTGAAACAAAGGTCATTTCAGGTGACAAGGACTTGACCCAGCTGAGCTCTGACAAGACCACAGTCAGTATCACAAGAAAAGGGATCACTGATATTGAAGAATATACACCTGAGCATATCAAGGAAAAATATGGTCTGACTGCCGGCCAGATCATTGACATGAAAGGTCTCATGGGTGATGCATCGGATAATATACCGGGGGTACCTGGTGTAGGGGAAAAGACGGCAATCAAGCTGTTGAAGGAATACGGCACACTTGAAAACCTTTTAAATTCGGTTGAACAAGTCAGCGGGAAAAAGCTTAAGGAAAAGCTGGAGGAGTTCAGAGACCAGGCTGTCATGAGCAAGGAACTCGCAACCATCACTCGTGAAGCCCCTGTAGGACTAGAGTTGAGCGAGCTTGAGTATGAAGGCGCAGAGAATGAGAAGCTCGTGAAAATGTTCAAGGAGCTCGGGTTCAATTCCCTGCTGGACAAGCTGGGCGCAGTTGCGGAAGCAGATGTTGCAGAGCTTGAAGACATCGAGTTCAAGCAGCTGGATAAAATTGAACAAAATATTTTTGCAAAAGAAAATGGCTTTTATGTTGAAGTACTTGAAGATAACTACCATTACGCCGATATCATCGGCTTTGCTGTTGTAAATGAAAACGGCAGCTTCTACCTGCCTGTAAAAGTTGCCCTGGAGTCTGAAGAGTTCAAGAAATGGGCCGAGGATGAGTCCTGCAAAAAAACAGTTTATGATGCGAAACGATCTGAGGTATCACTGCGCCATCATGGCATCCACCTGAAGGGTGCTGACTTCGATGTGTCACTGGCATCCTATATCATCAATCCTTCCGAGTCGCCGGACGACCTTGCGGCAATCGCGAAACAGCATGGATTCACGAGCGTACAGTCAGACGATACTGTCTATGGCAAAGGTGCTAAACGAAAAATTCCGGAGGAGAGCGTCCTTGGAGAGCATCTTGTGCGCAAGGCGGCTGTACTTGTGTCATTAAAAGAAAAGCTTGAGCAGGAGCTGTGGGACAACGACCAGCATGATCTGTTCAGCAGCCTTGAAATGCCATTGTCACTTGTGCTTGCGGATATGGAATACCAGGGAGTCAAGCTTGATATGGACCGCCTGGATAAAATGGGCGAAGAAATCAAAGGGCGTTTAGCCGAAATTGAGACAAAGATTTTCGAAATGGCAGGAGAACAATTCAACATCAACTCTCCTAAACAATTAGGTGTCATTCTGTTTGAAAAACTGGGACTGCCTGCTGCGAAAAAGACGAAGACCGGTTATTCTACTTCGGCGGACGTCCTTGAAAAATTGGCGCCGAAGCATAGAATCATTGAAGAAATTCTTAACTACCGCCAGCTGGGAAAGCTGCAATCTACCTATATTGAAGGACTGCAAAAGGTCGTCAATAAAGAGACGGAAAAAGTCCATACAAGATTCAACCAGGCTTTAACAGCTACAGGCAGATTAAGCTCAACAGACCCTAACCTGCAGAACATCCCAATCAGGCTTGAAGAAGGCCGGAAAATCAGGCAGGCATTCGTCCCTTCAGAAAAAGGATGGGTAATATTCGCGGCTGACTATTCGCAAATCGAACTGCGAGTCCTCGCCCACATTGCGGGAGATGAGAAACTGATCGATGCCTTCCGGAATGATATAGACATCCATACGAAGACGGCGATGGAAGTGTTCAATGTAGGGAAAGATGAAGTCACTTCCAATATGCGCCGGCATGCGAAGGCGGTCAACTTTGGGATTGTGTACGGAATCAGTGATTATGGATTATCCCAGAGCCTGAATATCACAAGGAAGGAAGCGGGCGAATTCATTGACCGCTATCTGGAAAGCTATCCTGGAGTGAAGGAGTATATGGACGAGATTATCAAGGATGCAAAGGCCAAGGGCTATGTCCAGACATTATTGCATCGCCGCAGATATATTCCGGAAATTACCGCCCGCAACTTCAACCTGAGAAGCTTTGCGGAACGGACGGCTATGAACACCCCGATCCAGGGCAGTGCCGCAGATATTATTAAAAAGGCAATGATTGATATGGCAGAGAGGCTCCGCGAAGAGGGCGTAAAGACAAGACTGCTTCTTCAGGTACATGATGAATTGATTTTTGAAGCACCTGAGGATGAGATCGAACTGCTGAAAGAAATAGTGCCAGATGTCATGGAGAATGCCATTGAATTGAAAGTACCGTTAAAGGTGGACTTTTCATACGGCCCGACGTGGTATGACGCAAAATAGGAATTGCATCAGAATACTTACAGAGAAAGGCGGGATAAAAAATGCCTGAACTACCAGAGGTCGAAACCGTCAGACGGACGTTAGAAGTCCTGTCGATCGGCAAAGAAATCAAACAAGTCTCCGTTTTTTGGCCTAAGATGATTAAGCGCCCGAATGAGGTCGAGCAGTTTAAGGATGCATTGGAAGGCCAGACAATAAAAGAGATTGGCCGGAGGGGCAAATTCCTGATCTTTTACACGGAAGTTTTCGCGCTCGTTTCCCACTTAAGGATGGAAGGGAAATATGGAGTGTTCAATGCTGATGAACCTGTGGAAAAGCACACGCATGTCATTTTCCATTTTACCGATGGAACAGAATTGCGCTACAAGGATGTCAGGAAATTTGGCACGATGCACCTTTATGAAAAAGGGAAAGAGTTTGAAACGCAGCCTCTTGCTGATTTAGGTCCAGAGCCATTCTCGGACGATTTTTCCGTGAAATGGCTGTCAGAAAAGCTGAAAAGGACAAATCGAAAAATAAAGCCTGCTTTGCTTGACCAGAAAATCCTTGTTGGCCTCGGGAATATCTATGTGGATGAGGCACTGTTCCGGGCGCAAATCCATCCGGAAAGGATTGCTAATTCTCTGACTCCAGATGAGGAGGCAGTGCTTTATAAGGAAATCGTCAGCACTTTGTCTGAAGCTGTTGAGAAAGGCGGCAGCACCATCCGTTCCTATGTGAACTCACAAGGACAGATTGGCATGTTCCAGCTTCAGCTTTATGCATACGGGCGCAAGGGTGAACCGTGCAAGACTTGCGGAACACCATTGGAGAAAACCGTCGTTGGCGGACGGGGAACGCATTACTGTCCCTCGTGCCAGAAGCTTAAATAATAATATCAGAATTTATATCATGTCACTTCGAGATTTGTCTAGCTCCAGCGCCTAGCCCCTCGAGACGTTTCGGTCCGCCCAATGAAGTCAAAGAACGACTTCACCGGTCTGCCCTCCAACGCTTGTCGGGGCTGAACGAGGCGCTTGCGCTTTTCTATGTCCAGCTCGAGCGCCTAGCCCCTCGAGACGTTTCGGTCCGCCCAATGAAGTCAAAGAACGACTTCACTGGTCGGCCCTCCAACGCTTGTCGG
>NZ_JAGGQP010000031.1 GCF_018613235.1 Bacillus sp. ISL-41 | reverse complement strand
GCCTCCTCTTGTGACCGAAATCGTGGATCCTCTTCCTTTTCGGGCACATGTTGCCTCCTCTTGTGACCGAAATCGTGGCTCCTCTTTCTTTTCGGGCACATGTTGCCTCTGCTTATAACCAGTTTTTTTCTTATTTACTAAACCTCTTGCACATTAACTCCTACAATGTACTTTCTCCAGTTCCAACAACTGCTGCTTCATTGAAATCCCGCCACGGTAGCCTGTGATTGCTTCATTTTTTCCGATGACCCGGTGGCAGGGTACGGAAATCAGGACTGGATTAGCGCCGATGGCTGTTCCGACTGCCCGCACTGCAGCAGGCTTGCCGATTTTTTCTGCAATATCTGAATATGTACATGTTTCGCCATAAGGGATTTCCTTCAAGGCCGTCCAGACTGCTTCCTGAAAAGGGGTCCCTTTTACATCAGCTGGCAAGGAAAATTGTCTGAGCTTCCCTTCAAGATACTCAGCCAGCTCTTCCCTGTATGGTTTTAAGAATTCTGGATTCTTTTCAAATACAGCAGTGGGAAAACGTTTAGCCATATCTTCATAATCTTCTTCTGGTGAGCCGACATAGCATACGCCTTTGTCGGTCGCCGACATAAAAATTTCGTCTCCATTAAAATGAAAGATGTCATAATAGATTTTTTGCTCCACAACTCCCACTCCTTCTTACAGTCTTTCCCTCATTATAACTAAAAAATGGAAACCACCATATTTATAATGATATTTTTAAAAAACATTAAATTCTAAATTTTCTTTACACTAGTAAAATTTCCCTTTACGATGGATATGGAGTGCAAAACACTCCCATTAAAACAAAGGAGGTTCAGTAGGATGGACAATTCTAAAAAGAAGCTTATTTTAACTAAAAAGGAAGATGGCCCATAGCCAAGGAGGAGAAAGGTAATGGCACAATTGAACAAGGTTATCCAAATCGAGAAATATCATGAAGGGTTGGCGGCTGGGGTCGCCAACATGTGGAATCTGAGTCGTGACGGCTGGGGCGGAGATACGCGCGTCATGACGGAGGAGCAGGTGAAAAAGAAGGAAGCTAACTCTGACAACATTGAGCTTTATCTGGCGCTGGACGGTGAAGAAGTCGTCGGTTACTGCGGCTTGTCTGAGTATAAGGAAGATACGGGATCTTTGTATATCCCCCTGCTCAATGTCAGGCCCGATTACCAGGGGCATAAGATTGGCAAAAAGCTCGTGCTTCAGGCGCTGGAAAAAACGGTGGAGCTGGGCTGGCCGCGATTAGACCTTTACACCTGGGCCGGGAACACGAAGGCCGTTCCTCTTTATAAGAAGTGCGGTTTTTTCTGGGAGGACAGAGATGACTCGACCCATTTGATGAATTTCATTCCGCAGGTCCTGAATACACCGCTATTAAAACCTGTCTTTGAAAAAGTAGATTGGTACGAGGACAGCACTAGATTGATAGAAGTGAAGCCGGATGGCGTTAAGGAAAATGGCTTTACATTTTATGAATACAGCTGGCAGAATTCCGACACGCGTGCCAGGGTCCAATTCGAACGAACAAGCCGCGGCATTAGCTTGATTGAAACGGATGAGTTCATCCTGCAAATGAAATTGGCTGACCATGAAGTCATCCAGGAGGAAGAACGGAAATTTAAAATTACGGTCGTAAACAAGGGCGCAGCACCGCTCAACTTCAAAGCAAGCGGGACGGACACAGGACGAATCAAGTATGATTTCACTGCGGATCAAATGGTAGAAGATGAGTTTACTATTACTGCGTCATTTACCGTTGAAAAAGGAGAAGAACCGAGCCACTGGCGGACGCATCCAGGCATCAAGGCCACCGTATCGATCAATGGGCTTGAATGCAAGTTGAAGCTTGGCGTCTTTCCGATCAACCCGGCAAAATTAGAAGCCAGCTACTCTGGCAATCTTTCATTCTTAAACAAAGCGACGTCTATCGAGGTTGAAATAACGAATAACCTAAGAGAGAATGCGGAATTCCAATTAGACTTCCCTTTAAATGAGCAGATCGTTTTAACAAAACATACATTCACAGTGGAAGTTCCTGCCCGCGGCCGGAAGACGGTGTCTGTGCCTTTAACAGTAAAACAGCATGGATTTTACAAGCCTGAGCTTACGATTACGGCAACAAAAAACGATGGACAAAAGCTCACCTTCGAGCAGGACATCTCGGTTGCTTTCAAAGGTCTTGGCGAAAAGTTCGGCGGTGAATCGAAGGATTTCTGGCATATTTTCAACGGACTTGGTCAGATCAATGTCCGCAAACGGGACCTTCTGACTTCAGCTGCTAGAAACAACGAGAAAAATCAGCCTTTTGCCTTTATGACACCGAAGCTCGGAAAGCCATATTCGCTGGAGTTTACCAAGAAAAAGCCTTCCTCTGTCACCTGGGAGATTAACGATTCCTCGATTGATATAAAAATCAACCTGGAATCTGCCGAGATGGAGGGACTGCTTTTAACGCAGACGTACCGCTTGTTCGGTGATGGAATCATCCACACATGGGGAGAAGTTGAAAATAAAGGTGAAAGCCTTCATCCTGAAGTGGCCTTCAGCCAGCCTGTCTACCATGAACTCGAAAAAGTTTACTTCCCGCTCGATGGCGAGGTTGTTCATTTTACCGAAAATCGAATCATGGAAATTGGCGAGCTGGATTCTGAGAGAATCACAGGGAACTGGTATTTTTCCGAAGGCCAGTACGGTCCGATAGGATTGGCCTGGTCTAAAGATAGCAGCGCCGGGCCTGAGAGCTGGCAGTTTATCATCGAGGACCAATTCGGAAAGCTTGAGCCAGGAGCAAGAGCAGTGTCAGGAACCATTACCCTGTCACTTGGTGCTTTCCAGAATTTCGACGATTTCATTGCCTATGCAGAGCAAGTGCCGGTCCGAAAAAAGCCTGAAAAGAGCAGTGAGCTAAGCTTCAAAGCTGATCAGCTCGTAATCCAGCCTGATGCTGACACGGATTTCACTTTGAAAACATACCGAAACAGCTACCTGGATGGCACATTAAAGATTGGGAATGAGATTCATGAAATTACCGCAGAAATGGAGAAAACCTCTCATACTATGACAGTGCCATTCGCAGCATTGCAACCACTGTCCATTATCGATGCCTCATACGAAGGCAATGGGACGGAAGCTAGATTCCAAGAATTACTGATTTCTCCTTCGGGAAGTGTTACTTCTGCAACGGAGGATGGCAATTTGATCATTGATAACGGCATCATTACCCTGAAAGCAGACCCAAACTTCTATCCTGGTATCTTTTCAATGGAAGTGAATGGCCAAGAATGGCTCGACCACTCCTATCCAGAGTTGACGGCGAAGAGCTGGTGGAATCCATGGGCAGGCGGAATGAAGACCGCACCAAATGGAATCAACACCTTCTCACTGTTAAAAGAAACCAGCCATGCTGAAGTGGTTGAAACGAAGGACAGTGACGACAACAAGTGGATTGGATTGGCAATCACAACGGAGTTTAAGGAACATAAGCAGTGGAACGGTGTCCAGTACACGCAATATTATCTGATGCTTCCTGGCGTGCCGGTTGTCGCCTCTTTTGCAGAAGTGAAGGATGCTGGCGGGAAAAATCTTGCACATGAGGTTTGGATCACAGACCTGTTCGTCGGTGGCAGCGAGCTGACCGATGTGCGAATTTCCGTCAGTGACAGCCAGCAGGGTCATGCTTATCATGCAGGCAGCGAGGAAATTCCATTGATGCTGGATGAAGATTCATATTTTAGCAGCAACAGCTCAGAGGATAAGTTTTACCTCGTTCCAAACAACGATGCCTATCCAACTGACGCGTACACAAATAAAGAAGTTTTGCAGCTTGTCTCAAGGCACCAAGGCGAATTCGAAAAAAGCGCTCCGCTGTTCCTGCTTTTCGATGAGCGCAAACTGACTGGCGACTTGCTTAAAAAACTGAGAAGAGTCCAATTTTAAAAGGAGATAACATGAAAATCATCGATGCCCATATACATCTATCAAATATTAAATCCTTTTATGAAACGGCCGAGAAGCTGTCGTTCGTCGACTATTCCACAGCTGGCATCCTAAAGGAGTTCAAGGAAGCCAATGTAGTGCTCGGAATCGGCATGGGCCTGACGGAAACCGATAAAATGGGATTCCCTGATTATGAAGCCCGGACGCCGATGGGGCTAGATATGGAAGCTGAGCTCCCGGCCAACATTTTTTGCTGCGCCGGGGTTAACCCATATGACCTCGGTGAGGCAGCTCTTGCCCGTCTTGAAAAAGAACTGCAAAATCCAAAGACAGTCGGAATCAAGATCTATCTTGGATACTATCCTTTTTATGCGTATGACGAGGTGTACGAACCGGTCTACAAGCTGGCCGCGAAATACCAGCTTCCTGTTGTGTTCCATACCGGAGACACCTATTCGGAACGCGGGTATTTGAAATATTCCCATCCGATGGCGATTGACGAAGTCGCGGTCAATCACCGCGATGTGAACTTCATGATGGCCCACTTTGGGGATCCATGGACATTGACTGGAGCGGAGATCATTTATAAAAATCCAAATGTATTCGCTGATCTGTCAGGGTTGATTGTCGGCACGAAGGCAGAACTGGATAAACGGAGCCAGGGACGTTTTCTTGACCACCTGCGCCATGCGCTTGAGTTTGCCGACTCGTACGACAAGCTGCTGTTCGGCACAGACTGGCCGCTGATTCCGGTCGGTCCGTATATCGAGTTCATTAAAGACCTGATTCCTCCCGAGCACCATGAGGACGTATTTTACAATACCGCTCTGAAGGTGTTTCCGAAGATCAAGCCATTTTTGAAGTAGGCTTTTCCGTAGCCTTAGTTTCTTGCATCAAAAGTAGGATTTAATCGTACCCTTATGACAGAGCCTTCCTTCACATAAGGATACCTTTTGGCTTGAATCGTACCCTTATGACAGAGCTTTCCTTCACATAAGGGTACCTTTTGGCTTGAATCGTACCCTTATGACAGAGCTTTCCTTCACATAAGGGTACCTTTTGGCTTGAATCGTACCCTTATGACAGAGCTTTCCTTCACATAAGGGTACCTTTTGGCTTGAATCGTACCCTTATGACGGAGTTTTTCTTCCCATAAGGGTGCCTTTTGGCTTGAATTGTACCCTTATGACGGAGTTTTTCTTCCCATAAGGGTGCATTTAGGCATTAATCGTATCCTTATGTCAGGGGTTCACTTCCTATAAGGGTACATTTAGGCATTAATCCAATCCTTATGTCAGGGGTTCACTTCCTATAAGGGTACATTTAGGCATTAATCCAATCCTTATGTCAGGGGTTCACTTCTCATAAGGGTACTTTTCATTGGTAGTCTTTTAGGAAAGATTCACTTGCTATTCACTGCTGGCATAAAAAAGTAGACAAACTCCGTTTCCATCGAGTTTGTCTACAGTTTGGGCCATCCTTTCCCGGGATGGGCTCTTTACCATTATAAGAATAAACCGCCATACGCTAACGATGCTGTGATGACATAAGCAGGATGAACCTTCCACTTTTCAAGCAGCAGGTAGCTGGCAACAACCAAAAAGATCGTTTGTATAATGCCTGTATCTACATAAGAATTAAAGAAAAAGTTAAAAGTCATGACACCGAGCAAGACGGCAATGATCGGCCTGATGTAATTCGTCATTCTTTTCACTTTTGGTGAATCTTTAAAACGGTACAATACTCCAAGAAGGAAGATCATAAAGATCAGTGAAGGAGCAACTGTAGCGAAAATGCCGACAACAGCACCTAGTACCCCGCCCTGCTCATATCCAATATAACCTGCCATTTTTGTCGCAATCGGGCCCGGCAATGCATTTCCAATCGCCAGCACTTCGCTGAATTCCGGTACCGTCATCCACTCATAGCGGTCGACCACTTCATTTTCCACCAGGGGAATTGATGCAGGGCCTCCTCCGTAACCAACGATTCCCGGGATGAAAAAGGCGAGGAATATATGCCAATAAATCATCAGCCCACCCCTCTTTCAATCTTTTTCTCCACCTTAGGAGTTTTGTCTTTTTTAGCAATAGCAAGTATTAACAACACGAGTATCAGGATGGCTGGATGGATGTTCAAAACTTCCATCAGAATAAGTCCGCCAACAACCATTAAGCCCGCGTTCACCTTGCCCAGCGTTTCATTCGATTTCTTAAAGAAATCCCAGGTCAAGGTCGCCAGCATGACACCTACGACTGGAACGACTGCCTTTGTCATGCCGGCAACCCATGGCAGATCTTTAAATGAAGAAATCGAGGTCAGTAAAACAATCATCAACAATATAGTCGGGACGATGGTGGCCATTACGGCATTCACCATTCCTGTGAAACCCGCAACCCTGTACCCGATATAGCCTGCCATCTTGGTGGCAATCGGTCCTGGAAGAGTATTGCCCAGGGCTAAAACATCAGCAAACTCATCATCATTCATCCATTTATATTTCTCGACTACTTCTTTATGGACGAGTGGGATTGATGATGGGCCGCCGCCATACCCCAGCATTCCGACTCGGAAAAATGCCAGGAATAGATCAAGCTGTTTCATTTTCATTCAACACCTTTTCTGAGATTACCAAGCTGCGATTGCCCCATCCGTCCTTGACTCTGTTCCGCCGGATAACACTCCTGTTACAGGGTCTCTCCAGATAATCTGGCCTCTGCCGAATCCGCCGCCGTCCAGTGCAAATTGGATATCATGCCCTTTCCTGGCCAGTGCCTGGGCAATGTGGGCAGGGAAGGTATTCTCCACAACTACCTTGTTGCCCTCCATCCATTGCCAGCGCGGTGAATCCAGCGCAGCCTGCGGGTTCAGGTTGAAGTCGATTGTGTTCATGATCACCTGGGCGTGGCCCTGTGGCTGCATGTATCCGCCCATGACTCCGAACGGACCGACTGCTTCATTGTCCTTTGTCAGGAATCCTGGAATGATTGTGTGGTAGGTCTTTTTGCCAGGCTCAAGGCGATTATCATGTGACGGATCCAATGAAAAATCAGCTCCGCGGTTCTGAAGGCCAATGCCTGTTCCTGGGATGACGATCCCGGAGCCAAAGCCCATATAATTACTCTGGATGAATGAAATCATATTTCCTTCACCATCCGCGGCAGCCAGATAAACGGTTCCACCCTTAGGAGGTGTGCCAGGCTCCGGCAGGCGGGCGGTGTCTCCAATCAAGCTTCTTCTTGCTTCCGCATATTCTTCAGATAAAAGCTGCTCGGATGTGACGGTCATTTTTTCAGGATCAGTTACATATTTCTTTGCATCCGCGAACGCAAGCTTCATCGCTTCAATTTGCTTGTGGTATGTATCCACAGATTCTTTTTCATTCAGTTCATAGCCCTTCAGCATGTTCAGTGCCATCAAGGCAACAATGCCCTGCCCATTCGGCGGGATTTCCCAGACATCATAGCCTCTGTAATTTACCTTGATCGGCTGTACCCATTCTGGCTTGTATGCAGCTAAGTCCTCTTTTGAGATGAAGCCGCCATGCTGTTTGGAGAACTCATCAATTTTTTCTGCAAGTTCCCCGCGGTAAAAGCTTTCCCCGTTTGTTTCGGCAATCTGGCGCAATGTGCTTGCATGGCCTTCCGATTTCCAGACTTCCCCGATTTGCGGCGCCTTTCCATTAGGCGCGAAGGTTTCAAACCACCCTTTGTATTCATCACCTGTAAAAATTTCTTTAAACTTTTCATAAGCAATATTCCAGTACTTGCCCAGAACCGGAGACAGAGGATATCCCTTTTCTGCATAGTCAATCGCTGGCTGCAAAACCTCTGTTAACGGCAGTTTGCCAAATCGTTTCGATAGCTCAGCCCACGCTGCGGGTACACCTGGAACTGTAACAGGGACCAATCCAAATGTCGGCATTTTTTCATGTCCCTTTCCCTTGACGGCATCAATCGAGATGCTTTGCGGTGCCGGGCCGCTGGCGTTCAGGCCATGAAGTTCCCCTTTTACCCAAACTAATGCGAACGCATCGCCGCCGATTCCGTTAGATGTTGGCTCAACAACTGTCAGACATGCCGCTGTCGCAATCGCTGCATCAATGGCGTTTCCGCCTTTTTTTAAAATATCCAGCCCCGCTTGTGCGGCCAGCGGCTGAGAAGTGGCAACCATGCCATTCCTGGCAAAGGTTACGGTTCTTTGTGATTGATATGGATAATTTAGATAATCTACGTTCATGAATTGATCTCCCCCTCAAAGATGGTCACTTTCATTTGTAAGTCAATTTAGCTTATTAGCCTTACAAATGAAATATTCTCTTTTTAAAAAACAACGTTCCTTTTTCATCTCGAAAGAAACGTCCTTACCTTCAAGGCAAGGACCTCCCCAAGTTATGCATAATGGCAAGAAGCAAAATGGTTCTCGCTTACTTCCCTGAATGCCGGCTCTTCTGCCCTGCATCGATCGGTAGCAAGCGGACATCTTGTATGGAAACGGCAGCCGCTCGGAACATTGATCGGGCTTGGTACATCCCCTTTTAAAATAACCCTCTCCCGCTTCTTCTCTTCCTTGGTTGAAGGAATGGCGGAAAGCAAGGCTTTTGTATAAGGGTGAAGCGGATTATCATAAAGGTCTTTTTTATCAGCAAGTTCGACCATTTTCCCCAAATACATGACGGCAACACGATCGCTTACATGCTTCACTACGCTAAGGTCATGGGATATAAATAAGTATGTCAGCTGGTGCTCGTTTTTTAATCGCTGCAGCAGGTTGAGGATCTGTGATTGTACAGATACATCCAAAGCGGAGACAGCTTCATCGCAAACAATCAGCTTTGGGTTCGTGCACAGCGCACGCGCGATACTTACCCTCTGGCGCTGCCCGCCGGAAAACTCATGCGGGAAGCGGTAATAATGCTGTTCCGAAAGCCCAACTTCTACGAGCAGATTACAAACATAGTCATACAGCTCTTTTCTCGGAACGATTTTATGGGTTTCAACGATTTCTGACAGCATCGCGCCCACAGTCATCCTTGGGTTCAGGGAACCATATGGATCCTGGAAGATGATCTGCATATCTTTGCGGTTATCACGCATCTGCCGCTTGGAAACATTGGTGATATCCTTTCCGTCATAAACGATCGTTCCTGAGCTTGGTTCGTGAAGCCTGAGGATGGCCCGGCCCATCGTAGATTTGCCGCATCCAGATTCGCCTACGATTCCCAGCGTTTCGCCTCTTTTTAGAGTAAAGGTGATGCCATCCAATGCCTTTACCACCTGTTTTTCTCCAAAGTACCCTTGATCACCGACAGGAAAGTGTTTCTTTAAATCCTGTACATCAAGAAGATTTTCCGACGGCAACTTCACTAATGGCTGGCCCATTTGCCTCACCTTCCTTCCATAAATCAGTGTATTTCCAGCAGCTGACTGTGTGTTGTGCATCGACTTGCTCGAGGTCCGGGGATTGTACCCTGCAGATTTCCTGTACATGCGGACAGCGATCAGCGAATCTGCAGCCTGCTGGCATGGCATCCGGAGATGGCACAGAACCTTTTATCACAAAAAGCTCCTCCACATGGTCTTCCGCATCGACATCGGGGATACACTTCATCAGCCCTTGTGTATATGGATGCATCGGATTGTTGAAAATCGATTTTCTGGTGCCATATTCAACCGCTTTTCCTGCATACATGACCAGTACTGTATCCGCCATTTCAGAAACAACCGCCAGGTCATGGGTAATCATGATGATTCCCATATCCAGGTCTTTTTGCAGGTTCTTCATCAGATCAAGAATCTGCGCCTGTATCGTTACATCAAGAGCTGTAGTCGGCTCATCCGCAATCAGCAGTTCCGGATTGCAGCTAAGGGCGATCGCAATCATGACCCTCTGCCTCATTCCGCCGCTTAACTCATGGGGATAGGCATCGATCCGTTTTTCCGGTGAAGGAATGCCGACCAGCTGAAGCATCTCAATCGCTTTCTGTCGTGCTTCCTTTTTGGTTACATTCTGATGGAGAATGATGGTCTCGGCAATTTGCTTTCCAACTGTTTGTACAGGATTAAGCGAAGTCATCGGTTCCTGGAAAATCATAGAAATCTGGTTGCCTCTGATTTTGCTCATCTGTTTCATCGACTTATCTGTCAGATTATCGCCTTTTAATAAAATTTCGCCTTCCGCTTCCCCCGTCTTAGGAAGCAGACCCATGACCGAAAGGGAGGTCATACTTTTTCCACAGCCTGATTCTCCAACAATACAAAGGGTTTTCCCTTTTTCCACATTAAAGGATAATCCGGCTACTATATTTGTGGTCTTCTTTTTCCCGGCAAAACTGACCTTCAGATTCTTCACTTCCAATAATGGCTGTGTCATTTGATTGCCTCCTCCTTTCGTTTTACTAGATTAGCAGTGTATGGAAATAAATCTTCCTGACACTTTTTATAGATTCTGATTAATTCCTGGACAGGCTCAGGATGTTCATCTGCCCTGACATCCACAAGCGGATACTCTTCGCGGTCAACAACATAAAGAGCGGCCGACTGCCTTCCTCTTTTGTCGCCTCCTGCTTCCTGTCCGCTGGCAAGAGCCGCTAAAAGCCGTTCTGGCAAACTTTCATTTTCCAATGCTTGATACGTTTCGAACATGGCCTCAATCGTTTCCGGTCCTGTCAGCATATTGCCAGCGACAACAAACTGCGTTCCGATTTTATGACCCTGCCATGGAACCGTATCTTTTCCTGTAAAACCTGTCGCATTTCCATCCTTGTCAACGATGGAGCATTGCCGTCTCTCCCGGTCTGGGTCTGAAGCCAGCAACTGCTCCAGCACATCAGCTGGTGATTTTCCTTCAGCTAAAAGCTTGATTCCGTCAACGCCGTAAAACGGATTAACAGTGGCCTGGGTGGCGATTGCTCCAATCCCCGACTTCACATAAGGAACAAGTGAGCCAACTGCTGGTCTCGCAGTTGATACGGCCACGCCCAGCAGTCCAGTTTTCTCACATCTAGCAGTGATCGAAAATGTCATTCTAGTAACCTCACTTCAATTTGGGATCTAATGCATCACGAAGGCCATCACCAAATAAGTTGATTGATAGGACTGTCAAAAAGATGAACAGGCCCGGGAATAGAGAAATCCAGGGTGCATCTCCAAGGTAGCCCTGTCCCATAGATAACATGGCTCCCCAGCTAGGTGTTGGAGGCTGAGTCCCCAGTCCAAGGTAGCTTAAAGAGGCTTCTGAAATGATCGCTGCCGCAATTGCGAGTGTTGCCTGGACCAAAATTGGCGGCATGCAGTTTGGCAGGATATGCCTGAATATGATTTTAAGGTCGCTGATTCCAGAAGCTTTTGCAGCCGTGACATATTCACGCTCCCTCTGGCTCAGGACCTCTCCCCTCACCAGCCGGATAAAGTTAGGTGTAAAGATAATACCGATTGCAATCATCGCATTCTGCAATCCGGCTCCCAGCACTGCTGCCAGTGAAAGCGCCAGTACCAGCGGCGGGAATGAAAGCAAGGCATCGGTAAAACGCATGACTACAAACTCATCTAAAACGCCTCTGTAATATCCTGAAAAAAGACCAATTGGAATACCGATCAATAGTGCGATGCCAACCGAGATAATCCCAGCCTGGATCGACACTCTTGCTCCAAAGATGATTCGGCTGAAAATGTCGCGGCCAAGTTCATCTGTGCCCAGCAGATTCTCTGCATTAGGACTCTGGAGGAACTTTGCATAGTTCTGCTCCGTTGGGTTATAAGGCGCAACGAGCGGTGCGAAAATCGCCATAAGAATAAGGAGCAATGTAAAGACACCGCCAACAACGGCTAATTTATTCTGGAAGAAACGAGAGCTCATTTCTTTCATCCGGCGTTTTCTTGGGCTCTCAACGACGACGATTTTTTGTTCTAATTGTGCTTCCATGGTCACTGGCCCCCTGTCAGCTTGATTCTTGGATCAAGAATGGAATATAGGACATCAATAAAGAAGTTAACGACGACAACAGCGATGGCCATAAATAGAACGGCCCCTTGCACCACCGGGAAATCCCTTGTCAATATCGCATCGATTACTAGTCGCCCAATTCCTGGTATCGCAAAAATCGTTTCTGTGATGACGGCACCGCCGAGGAAAGTAGCTAACTGCAATCCACTAACAGTAACAACCGGTATAAGTGCATTTTTCAAAGCATGGCCGATCACGACTCCTCTTTCTAAAACCCCTTTTGCATATGCTGTGCGGATATAATCAGCCTCAAGCACTTCAAGCATGCTCGAACGCAGCATCCTCGTGATTTCAGCACTCAATCTGATTCCTACTGCAATCGCAGGCAAAATCATTAACAGCATACTCTGTTTAAAATCCTTCCATGGTTCTACATAGCCTGAAGGAGCAACCCATCCTAAGGAGATGGAAAAGACGAATATAAGCAAAATCCCCAAGAAAAACGGTGGAACTGAAACTCCGGATAAAGCAAAAGTTGTGCCAAAGTAATCCCAGAAGGTTCCTTTTCTTGTCGCTGAAATAATACCAGCTGGGATGGCAATCAGCATCGCAATAACAAATGACATGATTGACAGCTGGATCGTTACCGGCAGCTTTTGCAGCAGCACGGTAAGCACTGGCGTATTATCCTTCAATGAATTTCCAAGGTCTCCCTGGAGGACATTCGTAACCCAGGAAAAATATTGCACGTATAGAGGATCATTCAATCCCATTTGTTCCCGCAATGCCTGCAGCGACTCCTCTGTAGCCTCTTGTCCTAAAATCATCCTTGCAGGGTCGCCTGGAGTAAGATGGACCAAAGAAAAAACGATGATGCTGACTAAAAATAAGATAACGACCATAAGTCCCAATCTGCGAATTAAAAATTTTACCACGCTGCTCCCTCCCTTTCCCAAGCTTAAAATACATCGGCTTGGAGATGGATCTCCAAGCCGAATCAAGTTGAATGCTTATTTAAATGAAACGTCGTGGAAGCGCATCATTTGATCCGAGATGTGTTTATAGCCCTGTAAGTTGTTTTTGAATGCTTTGTAATCCTTCTCGTGGTAGATGAAAATGAACGGAACTTCTTCCTGTCCTAATTCAGTTGCTTGGCTGTAAATCTTCTTACGCTCTTTTTGGTCTGTTTCAACACGTGCCTGTTCCAACAGCTCGTCCATTTCCGGGTTAGAATAACCGTAGTTGATTGAGCCGTCAGTGTGGAATAGCGCGTAGATGTTTCCATCTGGATCTGTTCTTCCGCTCCAGCCTAAACGGACTGCATCGAATTTATAGTTATCCATGTTATCAAGCATTGTCCCGAATTCTACCATTTCAAGATTAACCTTGATTCCCGCTTCTGCAGCCATTGATTGGATCATTTGCGAGATTTGCTCTTCCACTGGCTTAGGAGAAAGCTGCAATGTAAATTCAAATCCATCAGGATAACCTGCTTCAGCCATGATTTTCTTTGCTTTTTCAACATCTTTCTTTGTCGGTTTAATAGAGTCGTCATGTGCCCAAGTTCCAGGAGGAATGGCTCCCGCAGCTTGTACACCAGTATCACGAAGCGCAACCTTTATAATGGCTTCTCGATCAATGACCAAATCCAATGCCTGACGAAGCGCTTTGTTATTAAACGGTTCACTTTTGTGGTTCAAATATAGACCTTGGAATCCAAGAGCGCTTGTCTCAGATAATGTAAGGTTTGAATCATTTTTTAACTTCTCGACATCTTTTGGCGGAACCTTGCTGATAATGTCAACATCGCCTGATGTAAGGTTCGTCAGTCTTACGTTTTCATCTGAATATGGACGATAGACGATTTTTTCAAACTTTGGTGCCCCGTTCCAATACTCAGCATTTTTTTCTACTTCGATCTTGTCTTGCTTCACTCGGGATACAAACTTGAAAGGACCTGTACCAACAGGTGAGTTAGCAAAATCCTTGCCTTTTTCTTGTACAGCTTTTGGAGAAACCATCATGCCGGCACGGTCAGACAATGCTGCCAGGAATGGACTGTACGGTTCGGAAAGGACAACTTTCAATGTCGTTTCGTCAACTACTTCAATTTTTTCAATTGATGATAATTCAGATGCACGAGGTGAACCTGCATTTGGATCCATCATACGCTCAAAGTTGAATTTAACTGCTTCTGCATTGAACGGAGTTCCATCATGGAATGTAACTCCCTTTTGTAAAGTGAAGGTATATGTTTTTCCGTCTTCTGAGATATCCCATTTTTCTGCTAGCATCGGAACAAAGTTAAGCTCTTCATCCACATCAACCAGTTTGTCATAGATACTATGGAATACTTGTCGGTCAACAGCTGCTGTAGAGAAATGAGGATCCAACTGCGGCGGATCATCATCCAGCCCGACTACCAATTCTGTGTTGTCCGTTTTAGCAGGAGCGCTGGCCGTTGCCGATTTCTCTCCTTCCGAACTGGAAGAATTACTATTGTTACATCCAGTCAAAAGCAATAATAAACTCATAAATACGGCTGCAAATACTTTTACTTTTTTACTCACTTTTTCTTCTCCCCCTCTTCCGTAAAACAGCTCTCCTAACATAAGCAGGCTAAAGGTAACATCAGACTACTTTATGAAAGCGTTTCACCAAATTTAATATCATTTCGAATTTCGTATTATTATATTATATTAAATTTAAAAAATCTATATAATATTCAGAAAATATTAAAATATTTTTTATTGGTATAATTTTCTGTGCAGTTTTTCCAATTTTCGTTGAAAATGTTATCAATTGTAAGCTAAGATACATTTACATACGTTTATAAAAGAGTGGTGTTTAAATGGTAATCGATGAAACTGACCGCCAGATCCTTCAACTATTATCCGAAAACGGCAGGATGTCTTATGTCGATATCGGCAAACAGTTGAATTTATCAAGGGTATCAATCCGGGAAAGAGTCAATCAATTAATCGAAGATGGTGTGATCGAGAAATTCTCTGTTGTCATCAATTCGGAAAAAGTGGGTAAATCTGTTTCAGCATTCTTCGAAGTGGATTGCGAACCTTCATCCCTTGTAAGGGTTGCGGAGGCACTTGCGAATAATCCAAGTGTAGCAAGCTGCTACCAGATGACTGGTCCAAGCACACTACATATGCATGTCCTCGTAGAGGATTTTATAAGATTGGAGAATTTCATCAACGAGGAACTCTATAGTTTGGAAGGAATCACTAGAGTGGAAAGCCATATTTTACTCAGGAGATTCAAGAGCCGTACTGGCTTGAAGTTGTGACAGATGAGAAAAGACACGGACTTTTTGTCCGTGTCTTTTTGTGTTTATAAAAGGCTCTTTTCGTAAACTTTGTGGCAATGCGAAAGCAGCCTTATAAAAAGAAAACCAAAACCTGTGATGCCACTGCAACCGATATGAGCGCAAATGGATAGGCGGCAGCGTAGGCGATCGCCGGATCTTCGGAATCCATCAACTGGTTGGTGGCCCCAAGTCCAGGTGTACTTGTCATTCCGCCACACAATGCTCCTAATGAGTGAATGATGCTCAATCGGAAAAGCTTCCTTGCGATGAAAAAGCCGGCTACGACTGGCAGGATTGTAATGATCGCACCGCCGATGACAAGGTTGAAGCCCTCCTGCTGGATGACCTGCACGATTCCTTTTCCGGCTGTAGTGCCAGCGCCCGCAAGGAATAAAACAAGTCCAATATCGCGGATGACCTGGTTCGACGGCTGATAATAACGCGCATGGATGGGGCCGAGCTTCCCAAAGTGGCCGATGATCAAGGCGATGAACAACGGACCGCCAGCGACGCCAAATGTAATCGTGCCAAGCTTCGGAAAGTGGAACGGTATCATACCGGCGAGTACTCCCAGAAGTAATATCAGACTAAGCGACAGAATATGGATATTGGTAACCGTCAGCTTCTTTCTGTTGAACAGCTTTTCAACGTCATCCAATCGGTCTTCACTGCTGACAAGTGTCAGGACATCACCGCGCTCCAGCCGCCATTTCGAGTTCTGGTTAAATTCAAACCCGCCTCGTTCAATCCTCGTTACCGTGACCCCATATGTCCGCCTTAAATCAAGCTCCCTGATCGTCTTCCCAATTAAATCAAGCGAATCCACGGTCACCTTGCGAAGCTCAACATTGTCATGATTCTTGAGGTTTGTCTCGACCTCCCTGCCGATGTCTTCACAAATCTTCGTCAAATCACTCCGTAGTCCAACAGCAACAAGCCTGTCCCCTACGAGTATAACTGTATCGTTAAGGGCGATGATATTCCGGTCTCCGCGGATGACGCGGCTGATGACGACCGTATTATATTGATTAAACTCCAGTTCTTTTAAGGTTCTTTTATTGATTGCAGGGTCCGACACCTCGATGGTGATGACTTCTGGCGATTCATCATTTCGTACGGGGCCTGATTTCTTTGTTAAATCCTCCGCTAAATCCACCTTGAGCACCCGCGGCAAAAGCTGTACGAACAGGACAACCGCGAGGACGCCGAATGGATAGGCAATCCCGTAACCGACAGACGCAAGCGGGTCGCCGGTTGCCTGGAGGGCTGCCGCAAGTCCAGGTGTACTCGTAAGTGCTCCGGTCATGATTCCAATGCTTAACGCAGGAGAGAGATTGAACAGCTTGGCCACAACAATGGTCGTCACTGATGCGACGAGAACAATCAACAGGCTTATGATCCCAAATACTACACCGCTCGTTTTCATCATCCGGAAAAAGCGCGGCCCAGCGGATAAGCCAACTGCCACGATAAATAATCCAAGGCCCAGCTGCTGGATGACCGGCGACACCTGGTAGCCGAAATGGCCGAACACCATAGCCGCCAGCAAGACGCCGGAAGTTCCAAGGCTAAGTCCCCGAATTTTGATTTCTCCTAGCGCTGAGCCAAGAAATAAAATGACGAATAATAAAATTAACGGTTCCTCAAGCAAACCTATTATGCCGTCCACAGATGATTCCTCCAATGATTGTGCGATTGTGAAAATCTATACAATCTAGAATATCACGATGCCTACACTATTCATAACCAGACAGTGACGAAATTAGTACAAAAACAATATCATGCTGTTGAAAACGTTTTCTTCTATTAAAGGTGGATGCCTTTTATGCGTTTTCCTCAAAGAAGGGGTCTGTAAACGGTACTTTTGATGCTCAAACAGTAAGACTAGTTTACAATCACTATTTTTTAGCGGAGAAATCACGTTGCTCTACTTTTGCATAGCTGAAATATAAATTTATATAGCGACTTTCTCTTTTTTATAGCGACTTTTCCTTTTTTATAGCGATTTTTTTGTTTTTATAGCGATTTTTTTGTTTTTATAGCGATTTTTTTGTTTTTATAGCGATTTTTTTGTTTTTATAGCGAATTGGTAAAAAACACTCTTTTTTACCAATTGAAAAGAGACCCATCCCTGAGTCTCTTTCAGTTTAAATCACATCATAAATATCCTGGGAGGATTCAAGGATATAATCTGGTTTAGGCTGGCCGATTTTGGCTTTGTGTCCGGCGATATGGTCGGGATGCTTCTCCCAGTTCTTCCAGTCATGTTCGGATTGCCAGCTGATCATGACCATGACTTCTTCGTCGCCTCTGCGACTCTTTTTTACGAGAACCTGTTTATCCAGGAAGCCAGGCTGCTGTTCAATCAGCATGCCTTTTTTCGAAAAGCGGTCGATCACATTGCTGGAATGTCCTTCTTTCACAAGGATCTTCTTAATTTGATAGAACATTATAATGCCGACCTCACTTCATCGATCATGGATTGCATAGACTGCAAGCCGCCGCCGCTCAGGTACCAGTTCGTACCGTCAAGGTAAATGATCTTGCCGTTTTTGAAGGCGTCAGTCTTTTTCACAAGTTCATTTTCGATTGTTTCCTTCGCACCGACTTCGCCACCTACAGCTGCTGTACGGTCAATGACGAACAGGATTCCAGGGTTTTTCTCGAGAATATATTCAAATGTGATGCTCTGGCCGTGAGTGGATGCTTCGATATTTTCATCTGCCGCCTTAAACCCGAATACATCATGGAGGAAACCATAACGAGATCCGGCACCATAAGCGCTGACTTTGCCTTCATTCGCCAATACTAGCAATGCTTTCTCATCTGCTGCGGAAGCTTCTTTTTTGATTTCATCTATACTCTTATTAACTTCCGCCAGTTTTTCCGTTACAACTTCTTCTTTTTCAAAAATCTCACCGATCAGTTTCATGTTCTTTTCAAAGGATTCCATGTATTTTGTATAGTCCATGCCAACAAAAACGGTAGGAGCGATTTCCGCAAACTGGTCGTACAATTCAGCCTGTCTTGCGGAAATGAAAATGACGTCTGGCTTCATTGCGTGGATGGCTTCAAAATCAGGCTCTTTCAAGCTGCCAACATTTGTATAATCCTTGCCAGCGTATTTTTCCAGGTATTCAGGAACGATTGCCTGCGGCACGCCTGTAACTTCCACGTCAAGTTCATCAAGAGTATCCAATACACCGAAATCAAACACGACAACTTTTTCAGGACTCTTTTTGACAGTTGCTTCCCCGTACTCATGCTTGATGGTCATTTCCTTCGCTTCGCCTTTTCCTGCTGCCGCAGTCGTTTCTGCCTTTTCCTCAGAACCACATGCTGCCAATGCTAATACCATCGCTAAAACAAGTGCTAATAAACTAAGTTTTTTCATAGTTAAACTCCCCTTTTACTAAGAATTAAAATAAACACAAATCCGGCAATTGTTCATTTCCTGAATTGGAATGTCCATATCATAGATTTCTTTTAGCGCGTCTGACTGTATGATTTCCCTTGTTGGGCCATCCCTGACGACCTTGCCATTCTTCAGTGCGACGATGCGGTCTGAATAGACGGAGGCAAAGTTGATGTCATGCAGGACGATGACGACGGTTTTGCCCAGGTCATCAACAAGCTGACGGAGGATTTTCATGATTTGGACTGAATGCTTCATGTCCAGGTTGTTCAACGGTTCATCAAGCAGGATATACTCCGTATCCTGGGCAATGACCATCGCGATGAACGCCCGCTGCTTTTGCCCGCCAGAAAGTTCGTCGAGGTAACAGTCCTGCATCTCGGTCAGGTGCATATACTCAATCGCCTGGTCTACAAACTTCTCATCTTCCTCGGTCAGCCTCCCTTTTGAATAAGGGAATCTTCCGAACGACACAAGCTCGCGAATCGTCAGGCGAACATTCATATAATTTGACTGCTTCAAAATCGAGACGACCTTGGAAAACTCATTCGACTTCATCTTCCGGATATCGGTCTGGTCGATGAGCACTTCCCCGGAATCAGCATCGAGCAGCCGGCTGACCATCGAAAGCAGCGTCGATTTCCCGGCACCATTCGGCCCGATGAACGAAGTAATCTGGCCTCTCTGGATGTTGACAGTCACATCCTCAACGACACTCTTTTTTCCGTAAAATTTGGACAGTGAACGAACTGTGATCATGTTGATCGACTCTCCTTCAGCAGTAAGTAGATGAAATACACGCCACCGACGAAATTGATGATGACACTAAGCGTGGTGGAGAATGTGAAGACTCTTTCCACGACCCATTGCCCGCCAACAAGGGAAATCACGCTGATTAAAATTGCTCCGCTGATCAGGACGCTGTGCTTGTAGGTTTTGAAAGCTTGATAGGATAGATTCGCAACAATCAAACCTAAAAAAGTCAGTGGCCCTACAAGAGCGGTGGAAATCGAAATGAATACAGCTACAAGCACCAGCATTTTTTTTACAATAGAATCATAGGAAACCCCAAGGTTGATCGCATTTTCCCTGCCGAGCGACAGCACATCGAGATAGGATGTGAACCTCCAGGCATAAATGGTCAGCAGGACAATCAGGCAGATCGCCAGCCAAACCAGGTCGGTGTTGATGTTGTTGAAGCTTGCAAACATCCTGTCCTGGACCATCTGGAACTCGTTCGGGTCGATCAGCACCTGCAGGAATGTCGAAATGCTGGAGAAAAAGGTTCCGACGATGATTCCCACCAGCAGCAAAAAGTAGATTGGCTGACTTCCCTTTTTAAAAAGAAGCCGGTAAAGCAGCAAGGCGAACACAACCATGATTGCCACTGTTAAAATGAAGTTCACCTGTTTATTGACGACAGTCACATGGCCAGAACCAAGAAAGAAAATCAGTACGGTCTGCAGCAGCATGTAAAGTGAATCCAGTCCGATAATGCTCGGTGTCAGGATACGGTTGTGGCTGATCGTCTGGAAAACGACGGTTGAATAGGCGATTGCCACACCGGTGATCACCATTGCAGCCACCTTCATCGCCCTCTTGGGCAGGGCATAATCGAAGCTGCCATTCAGGTCATGGAATAAATACAGCATGCTTGCACCAATTGCGATTAAAGCAAGGAAGATTAATTTTATCGAGTTACGCATAAGCCTTCCTCCTAAACAACAGGTACAAGAAAATTCCGCTGCCGATGACGCCGACCATCAAGGAGATCGAGATCTCGTAAGGATAGATCAGCACGCGGCCCAGGATGTCCGTTACCAGGAGGAAATTCGCTCCCAGCAAAGCCGTATGCGGCAGTGTTTTTTGCAGATGGTCGCCTTTGAAAATCGAGACGATGTTCGGGATGATCAGACCGAGGAACGGAATCATTCCTACCGTCAGTACGACCGTGGCCGTAATCAAAGCGACAAGGATCAATCCAATGTTGACGACCCGTTTGTAGGCTAGCCCCAGGTTCTTCGAAAAATCTTCTCCCATTCCCGCTACCGTGAAGCGATTTGCGAATAAATAGGCAATCACCAGGATGGGAATGCTTATGTACAGCAGCTCATAGCGCCCCTTCATGATCATCGAAAAATCACCTTGCAGCCACGCGGACATGTTCTGGATGACATCGGCTTTGTAAGCAAAGAATGTCGATATGGATGATAGGATATTACCCAGCATCATCCCGACAAGCGGAATGAAAATCGCGTCCTTGAACTTGATCCGGTCAAGGATTTGCATGAACAAAAAGGTTCCAGCCAGAGCGAATACAAACGCAATCAGCATTTTTTCAATCGTGGACGCGTTTGCAAAAAACAGCATCGAAACGAGAATGCCCAATCTCGTCGCATCGAGCGTGCCCGCCGTTGTCGGCGACACGAACTTATTGCGGCTCAGCTGCTGCATGATCAGTCCGGCAATGCTCATCCCCGCCCCGGCAAGCAGGATTGCAATCAGCCGTGGTACCCTGCTGATCAGGAAGATTTCCGTTTCCTCCGATTGAAAATCAAGCAGTTCCAGTGGTGTGATTCTGCTGACTCCTACAAAGAGAGAAAGCAAGGAAAGTATGATCAAAGATGTAATCAAGTAACGCTTTTTCATGGCCATGCTCCTAGTCTCTATCGATAGATAATGAAAATCATTATCAATTAACCTATTTAAATATTAAATCGACTATATAAATAAAGTCAATAGTTAATTGAGAATTTATTTCAATTAGATTGGAAAGTTGTAGGAAAATGTCATGATATCTTTGATTTGAGGTTTTATAAAATCTATGGGTTTGTGGTAGGAATTGCCCATCATTATCTCCAACAGATTAGCAGTATTAGAACTCGATCGATGTTCTGACAGCTTTTCTGCCTTTTCCTCCAAACTCGTCTTAAGTTGGACTTTCTTTTGACAACTTTTCTTCTTCTCTCGCCAAACCTGTCACAAGGTTCGGATTACTTTTCTGCCTTTTCCTGCATACCTGTGTCCGAAGCTTTTTTTGCAAAACAAAAAGCCCCGATCAGGAGCTTATATCCAATGATTTTTCGAGCAGCTTTTGATGCCTGATTTCGAATTTGTGAATGTGGTTCAACTCTTCCAGCAGGTCGTGGATCGAGACCAGTTCGTAATAGATGACTGTTTCTTCGGAGAATCGGTGGGAGCAAGCTTCCCGCCCATCTACCTCATGTCTCAATAAATTCAGCAGCTCTTTTACGATAGCATCGTGGGATTCATCCATCGTAAAATCGGGATGGTGGAACGCGGACTTGATCGATTTTACCATGGCTTCTACTATCTGTGATTTTGGCTCGGGCAGGTGCATCGATGGGAGAGAAACGAGATTTCCGACGTGATAATGGACTTGTCTCAAAATCGTCAGCTTCTTGAATTCATAATGGATGTTCCGCATGTCCTTACGATCAAATTGATGCAGTTTCCATTCTTTCTTTTGATACTTACAAAGTGTTTCAATCGCTTCCATGTCTTTCAGGATTTTCTGGAAGTCGGACCTTGTTTCCCGGTGCAAAGGCTGATGCCTTGTGATTTCCGTTCCCCTGCCTTCTATCAAATCCCCCGTTTCCACAATCAGCTGCCGGATTTTTGCCTTGATCGATTTTGAATAATCAGGACGGATCACAAGCAGGTTTACCAGGGTCGATACCGTCAGCCCGGTCAAAGTCGTTCCAAGCCGGATGAAAAAGTTGGACAGATAGTGGTCATGGACAGTAGAAATCATGGCGACGCCGGTCAGCACTGCCACCAGCGCACCATCCTGCAGGTGCAGCCTGTGGCAGGCAATGATGGTTGCGACGGCAACGAGCATATAGGTTAGCGGGCTGTCGCCGAACGCAAAGTTGAAGACGACTGAAAAAGCAGCGCCAATCGCCGATGCCGGGAACCTTACATATGCTTTTTTTATCGAATCGGCCGCGGTAGGTTCAATCGTTACAATCGCGGTAATCACGGCGAACATCGGCGGCCAGCCTAACAGCTCGCAGATCAATGCCGTAATGAACACCGCAATCCCTGTCTTAAGAACCCTTCCTCCGACAAAATTGAATTTTTTTAGTATAGCCATTTTGCATTCCTCATTTTTAAATACATACTCTCATTATACCGTACGTAACCCGGATACGAAAAAGAGCCCCTGATCAGAGGGACTCTATAGTCAGTTGATCACATATCCGCCGCCGCTGACCTCGGTATCAGGAGGGACAGTGATATAGATGAATTCCAACCCTTGCATCATTCCATAACCGCTGGTGAATTGCACTTCGTCTTCGGTGAATTGAGTAAAAGGAAATGCGTTCTTGTACTTAATAAGCTTGATACTCACAGGGTCGAGCGGGAAGATTTTTAGAGTGGTTCCATTTAACTCAATGTCCGGTGATTTGATGCGGTTGGTTATATCTATATTGTCGATATAGGAATAAGTGGAGTAATGAGTCACTTCTACTTTCCCCTCAACAGATGGGTCCTTTTCGATGAACACCATTAAATTCTGCGCCATGATATTCATGTCCAGATGCTTCCCGTCGAGCGGAAAATCCCAGGATCCTTTTTTGGTGAGCCCTTCCGCTTCGTCAATTTTTCCTGATTGGACCGTTTGGTAAATATCGCTATTCAACCGATCATTTTCCGCTAATTCCTCATCAGTCAGATACTCGCCTTTGATCGTATCCTCCACAGGCACCATGAATGCGAGAATTCCCGCCACCAGCAGAATGATGAGGTACCCTGCAAAGACCTTTGTGACGATGCTGCCGCTCATGAATCTGGCACCAAGAAATCTATTTGAAAAGCTGCCGAAACTGACAATCACCAGAATGACAAATAATAGTAAAACTATAAAACTCATTTCCTCACCTCCAGGCTGTTAGAGATCCAGGCCGCTATTCCATAGGCAAGCGCGGATGTCAGCAGTACTTTTAACGTAAATAACAGAAAGGATGTTTCTCTCACAAAAATTTGGCCGATATCAATTACGTAGGTAGACTCACTTGCCAGGAACACATTTAAAAATAAGCTTCCAAATAGGAGCGCAGGAAGGACGATGGTAAAAATCTTGCTCCTTTGGACTAACATTCCGACCAAATAGCCCAGCGCTGTGAACAGGAACAAATAGAGAATCGTAGCAGCAAGACCTTCTGTCATTTGCAACACTGTCATTGGTTCGCTTTCAATGAATTTACGGTCCTTCTGGAATAAAAATACGAGCTTCAGTGATTGGCTTGCAAGCACGAACGTGACACCGCCGATGACGCTTGCCCAGCCCAGGAACAAAATATTCGATAAATGACTGCTCAGCCTGTTAGCCACAAAAGAGTAATCATCATATCGATAAGCCTGGGTGGTAACAATAATCGCTGAAATGAATGCCCAGATCATCATAAAAGCAAGGATGAAGTTGCCAGAGTAATAGTTCATATCATAACTGAAACTTTCCGATCCTCCGCCACCGCCTCCTTCTCCTCCTAGTGAAAAAAGAAGCCCGATGATCTGCAGCAGCATCAAGGAAGTGAATACCCCCCGGTAAGATTTCACTTTAAAACGAAGCTGCTTTTTTACAACATCCCAAAGGCTAACCTTTGTTAAATACATCGTCAATCCCGCCTTTCTCCTGGCTCGTCAAGTACAGACAGAGGTCCTCGTTAGAAATCGTCGAGAACTCCAGGCTATTTTTCATGGCTGATGCAATCTGATCATCGGAAAGGTCATTGCGAATCACCGCATACGTCCTTCCAAATTCGGTATTGCTTTTATGAAATACCTCTTGGTCGCGGAGCCAGTTTTTCATTGCACCCTCTTTGCCGCTGACTACAACAGCAAACTCTCGCAGTTCTTCAATCGGCATATGCAAAAATTGCTTTCCGTCCTTCAGGAGCAGTATGTCTTCAAGGATATCTTCCACTTCATTCAGGTGATGGCTTGAGATGATGATCGTGCGGGGATTAGCGATGTAATCCTTCAAGAGTGCCCGGTAAAAATCCTTCCTGACTCCCGCATCCATTCCGTTTGTCGGTTCATCGAAAATGGTCAGCGGGCATCGAGCCGCAAGCCCTATGATGGCGTTGAAAGTATTTTTCATCCCCTTTGAAAGCCCATTATGCGTCTGCTTAAGATCCAGGCCAAAATAACCAAGAAGATTCCGCGCCAATTTCATGTCCCAGTTCTGATAAAAATCAGCCGCTGTTTCAAACAGTTCTCCGAGATTCAATGCCGCTGGCAAGTTCATGTCATTATCAATCATGATCATGTTGGCTGACACCGTTAGATTATTGAATGGATGCTCTCCAAACACTTTAACTTCACCGTAACTCTCGCGCATGAAACCGGCAGCAATTTTCAGCATGGTCGTCTTCCCTGCCCCATTCCGGCCAATCAAGCCGGTGATTTTGTTTTCCCCTAGTGAGAGAGTAAGATTATCCAAAGCCTTTTTCTTCCCATATATTTTGGTTACATCTTTAAACTCCAGCACACTCATCATGTATCCCCCTTTAAATCCCGTTTGGCTTCCTGGATCATCTGTATCAATTCCTCTTCCGTCACCTGGAGATGCTCCGCTTCCCGCACCAACTCAGCCACCAATGACTTCAATGTCTGATTCCTCCGTTTCGCCATAATCATTTTCTTTGCATCCTCAGACACGAACATCCCGAGACCGCGCTTTTTATAAACAATGTTTTCATCCGCCAAAATATTCAACCCTTTTGCCGCTGTCGCCGGATTGATATTCAGCATTTCCGCGAGCTGATATTGCGAATAAACCTTTTCATCCTTCTTGATACTTCCGCTGAGAATCTCCGTTTCCAGCCACTCAGCAATCTGGACGTAAATCGGCTTCATGCTATCTGAATTAAGGATCAACCCCGCACCTCCTCTAACAGGCATCATAGTGCATTACTGTTGTAATGTACTATATAACAATTTATGCTATATCTCAAGGGATATTTAACCATTTTTTAAAAATAAGGAGAATTGGGCCTGGAATTAGACTTGGAACTGGACGGAGAAGAGGCTCGAGAAACCCGTGGGAGGGTAATTTACTCTAAAATTGAAAGTTTCATATAAAAATTGAGTACAAACTTGATTGTTGGTACAATTTTAACTCGGAAATTTCATGGCAAATCATCTTTCTACCCGTTCAACCTGGCTGACTGCTCGATGATTGCGCATAATCTCCCGAACAACATGGTTATTCGCCCAATCAATAAGTATAATCTCCCAAAAAACCTGGTTATTCTCCCGATCATTAAGCATAATCTCCCGAAAGAACAGGATAATCTCCTCTTCATCCTAAAATTGGAAAAATGAAATCACCTCACTGATTCTATTAACTTCGATTCAGAAATATAAAAAACCCCCTCGCATTCATTTCACGAGAGGGCACATCCTATAACACTTTTGTTTTATCCATCGGGCTTTCGAGCTTCATAAGTTCAAGCTTCATCTTTTCCGTTTCGAGTAGGTAGTTTTCATGTTTTAGTCTTTCAAGCTCGATTTCGTCTTTAATCATGCTGTGTTTGATTTTGGCTACTCTTTGATAATGGCTTGTGACGATAGCGACTAGCGGGATCGAAAATACCATTATGATTGTAATCGTTCCTGTCATGGAACTTCACTCCAAATCTATCATGATTTTACCTCTATCATAGCAAATGCAGGAAAAATAAACCAATCCTAAACGGAAGTTTCAAATTGGACTTTATGCAAGTTCGCGAAGATTCCTCCCTGCTCGATCAACTCATCATGGCTGCCTTCTTCGGCGATTCCGTCCTCCGTCACGACGACAATTCTGTCGGCACTTCGAATCGTTGCCAGTCTGTGGGCGATGACGAGTGTTGTCCGGTTCTTGGATAATTCCCCGAGAGCTTTCTGGATGATTCTTTCTGTTTCGGTATCGAGGGCCGAGGTCGCTTCATCAAGAATCAGAATCGGCGGATTCTTCAGGAACATACGCGCAATCGCAATTCGCTGCTTCTGTCCTCCCGACAGCTTTAGGCCGCGTTCTCCGATCTGCGTTTCATAGCCTTCCGGCAGGGCAGCGATGAAATCTTCCAGATGCGCTTGCTTAGCGGCTTTAACGATATCCTCATGTGTTGCCCCTAGTAAACCGTAGGCAATATTCTCACGGAGCGTTCCGGTAAAAAGGAACACATCCTGCTGGACGATTCCGATTTGCGAGCGCAGCGATTCCTTCGTCATCTCCCGAATATCGATGCCATCGATTGTGATAGCGCCGCTATTCACATCGTAAAAGCGCGGAATCAATGAACAAATCGTCGTTTTCCCTGCTCCAGAAGGTCCGACGAACGCGACCGTTTCTCCATGATTGATTCTCAAATCTATTCCTTCTAAAACTGGTTTATTCTCATCATAGCTGAACGTAACATCCTTGAATTCAATATTCCCTTTCAAAGCAGGGACCTCAATTGCATCATCCCGGTCCACGACATCAGGACTCTGGTCCATCAGCTCGGTAAATCGTTTGAAACCTGCCATCCCTTTTGGATACAACTCCAGGATTGCACTGATTTTATCGATTGGCTTGAAAAGTACGTTCACATACAGGACGAACCCGACCAATTCACCATAGCTCAATGTCCCCTGGAAACTCAGCCATGCACCGTACACGAGAACTACGAGAACAATCAGCCTTGTCAGCATATAAATGCCCGATGAACTGAAGGACATGACCTTATAGGCACGTAATTTGGCACGGCGAAACTTGCGGTTATTCTTTGTGAATCTCTCAATCTCATAATCTTCATTCGTAAAAGACTGGACCACCCTGATACCGGAAACACTGTCCTCAACCCTGGCATTCACATCGGCAATGTCTGTGTACATGTTTTTCCACGCCGCGTTCATCTTCAGGTTGGAATAGGTAATCAGCCAGATCAGGAATGGCACGATGATCATCGTCGTCAATGCCAGATTGACGTTGATTGTCAGCATGATCCAGAACGCGCCGACGAAGGTCATCACCGCAATGAATAAATCCTCCGGTCCATGGTGGGCAAGCTCTCCCAGATCAAAAAGATCATTGGTGATCCGGCTCATGATATGCCCTGTCTTCGTATTATCGAAAAAGCGGAACGATTGCTTCTGCACATGCTGAAACAGCTGCTGCCTCATGTCCGTCTCAATATTGATCCCCAGCTTATGGCCCCAATAATTAACGATGAATTGAAGCAATGTGCTGATGACATACAACAGCAGCAGCCCGATGCTAACACTGACGATCATATTCCAGTTCCCGCCGGGCAATAAGGTATCGATGAACCATTGCACAGCGAGCGGAAAAGCAAGTTCCAGCAAGGCAACGATTACCGCACTGCTGAAGTCAATGATGAATAACCGCCGATGTGGGCGGTAATAAGTAAAGAATCTGCGTATCATTTTCCTATCTCCTTTAATATCTTCAAGTGATTATATGCCAGGGAGTAACACTATTTCAATAATTTTGAAAAAATAAAACCAAAGGATAATTTTTCAACTCGCGGTTATATTTGCCAAATGTTGGACAGTTTATAGAGAGAATCGAAAAGTGGTTGAGGTGAATACATCATTGATTTCTAAAAGACATTTCCTGTTTAATGTGATAATTATAGCTGTTCCTTGGCTATCCTTGTTGTTCATAGGCAGAAGAAGCTTCAAGCGCTACTCTTTTGCTGGTATTTTTATTATTGGTTTTGAGATTATCAACCATTTGTATGGCCACAAGCGCAGGTGGTGGAAGTTTTTCAACAAACGAAAATCTTTCATGAGGGATGAACTTCCATTCAGCATTGGACCATATATGCCGCTATCAATGTGGCTTCTGAAAATCTCATATGGGAATTTCAAAAAGTTTATTACGCTAAATGCGATTGCCGATGCATTTTTTGCATTCTTTTTTATGAATGTACTCAAGAAGTTAAAAATCATCAAGCTGAACAAGCTGAATCACCTTCAATTCTTTTTCTACATACATTACAAAGCCTACCTATTGTATGGGGTGCAATATCTGTATGAGAAAATAAGGGGTTATCGGCTATATATGTAAAAAAAACGCTCCGGGCTGCAGTGCCCGGAGCGTTCGTCTTTTAAGAAGGAATAAGGACTCCTTCAAGCTCTCGATTGATTTCTTTCGACCGGTTTGCCGCATGGTTGACTGCCTGGGAGATGGCCGTTCCGCCGTTATACTTCCTTAATGCGTTCAAGCCGGATGCTGTCGTTCCATTCGGTGAGGTTACATTCTTTCTTAGGACCTCTGGAGTTTCGTCTTTTTCGATGATCATTTTTGCCGCACCAAGGATGGTCTGGGCAATGATTTCACGTGCCATTTTTTCGTCCATGCCGTTTTCCCTGCCGACACGCTCCATGTGCTCCATCAAGTAGTAAAAATACGCAGGTCCGCTTCCGGCAAGGCCTGTGAAGATATCCATCTGCTCTTCTTCAATCAGGAACACCTTACCCATACTGCTTAAAAGCTCTTTTACATCCTCGATGTTTTCATCCGTTGTGTGCAGCCCTGGAGAAATGGCAGTGGCTGATTCCTGGATCATGCTTGATGTGTTCGGCATGACACGGACAACCTGCTGGCCATCTTTCAGGTTATCTTCCATAAAACCTGTTGATATACCTGCCAAAACGGACACAACCACCTGGCCAGGCACTAATTTATCCTTCAAAGCCTCAAGTGCTCCCGCTGCACCCTTTGGCTTCATCGCTAAAATAAACATATCGATATCTTCATATGGCAATTCAGCCTGAGGCATCGCATTGATTCCATATCTGGATTCCAATCGCTCCAGTTTCGCTGCGTTGCTCTTGTTCGTAACATAAACATTTTCCGCGCGCATTTTACCTGACTTTACTACACCTGAAATCATCGCTTCCGCCATTGATCCTGCACCTAAAAAAGCTACTTTTTTATGTTTTAACAACCGCATTCACCTCATAAAAAGTTTATTTTCCGTTCACATTTTATCAACGTTACCTATAGTAACATCCTCAGAATGAGATTCAAGGATATCAGGCCAATTCAGGAGCATACTGGCGAGATAGTGAATGAAAGCGGAAACATTCTGTTTATAAGGTACATTTTATGGCGTAAACCATCGTTAATGACATGAGAATGGATATTACGGCCGAATACGGGAAGTGAGATTTTCCTTAATGATGTAAGGATAGAGAACAGCTAAAAACAGAAAAAACATCTCATTGGGAATGCTTGAAAGGAAAAATATCTGGATCAGGATGCCAAAGTAAGCAAGATAAAGGTATGGGGCATTTCTGTAAATCTTACCTGTCTGCAGTTTAGCAAAGATAAAAGCCAGCATGATCAGGAATAATGAAATGCCAATCACTCCTGATTCGGCTAACACTTCCAGGAAGGTATTATGCGCGTACTTAAGCTTGCCTGTATCTCTCAGATAATAGTCTGAAAAGTTGAATACACCGATTCCCACCAGTGGACTGCCAAGGAAATACTGCAGCGCTTTATCCCATATCTCAAACCGGCCGCTGCCGCCGTCATTTCCAATTCCAGTCATTCTGTCTGTGATCATTCCAAATATGTTGAAATTCGTGAAGCGAGAAATAATGAATCCTGCAGCAATAGAGATGCTGAAGGTTTTCAAGAGTGTCCATATTTTTACCCGCTTGATAAAAATGTACATCACAACGATGAGCAGCATGGCAGCGAGCCCACCACGCGAAAAGGTCAGCACATTGCATACGGCAGCCAACAACAGACCATATCGATTTTTACGAGTTTGCAGGTTAGTTAAGTAATAGGCAAAAAAAAGTGTATTGTGGAGGATATAAAAATTCGGGTCATCGAGAAGGCCGATCAGCCGTGGATAATCCCGGTCGAGGAGGACCCCATGCATGCGGACGTCTTCATCTCCCCCGGACGAGAGCTGGAATCCCAGCTGTTTCAGCCCGTAAAAGTACAGAAGCAGACTCATGCCATTGAATAGCAGTCCTGCATTTGCCACAGCCTTTTCTATCACCTTAGTCGAAAAGCTGACTATTAACGATTTCATTAATAGATAGCAGCAGATGACAAGAATGAAGCCGAGGATGATCCGCAGGCTGCTTGCCGGGAATAAGGAAAACACTCCTGTAAAAGCATAGTACAGATAAAACAAATACATGGCCGCTTCATGTTCAGTTGTTTTTTCAAAAACGACTTCGCGAAGATGAAAGAGATAATACCCAAACAGCAGCAGCATATATGGTTGTAATGAAAACCCGACATCAATGCTGTATTTCCCCAGATGAATCAATATGAAAAGTCCCATAAGGACGAGGTACTTTCGATCTTGCTTCAAAAGACATCCCTCCTTTTTTTCAAAGAAAGGATCAATTCGCGAAGCTCCCGATCCAGCACGCAGAGCAGGCAGATGAAAACAAAGCAGATGAAAGATGCTAAGTACGGATTCCCTGGCAGTAAAAAATCAATGCTATAGAAGCACACTGCAAAAAAACCAATATAAATCCAGGCCTTTTTAGCGATGGCCCAGCGATCCGGGTTCATTGCCAGAAACCCAAGGACGGAAATGATTTCGATCAAGACTGCAGCATAGACGGCCCCCATGACAGCAAATTCTCCACTTAAAAGGTAATAGAGAAACAGCGCTGCCACAACGACCGCAAACTGGACTGCCGTTCGTCTACTCTGAAGATTTTTTGTCGTCAGTCCGTCGGCAAAAGCGATACTGATGCTCTGGAAAAATAAAATCAGTCCGGCAATTTTCAACGGTTCTGCCGCTGCCGCCCATTTTGCTCCGAAAAGCAGGGAAACCATTTCATCCGACAAAAAGAAAACCGGAATGGTCATAAGCATGCCGATGACCCCCATCATTTTTGCCTGGAGAATGTTCAGCCTCAAGTGTTCCTGCTGATTACCATGGTGGAAATGGCGGAACAGCACCGGGTAAAACGCCCCCGCGATGACACCTGGAATTTGATATAGTGCCGATGGAATCCGGTATGCCACTGCAAAAATCCCCACTTCAGTCATTGTGATTGTTTTTTCCAATACGAGCGGTCCTAATTGTGGCAGGAGCATAATCAGCAAACCGCTCAGCACAAAGGACCAGATATTTTTAAGCAGAGATTTCTTGAACGGAGTCCGGAGGTCAAGCTTGACCTGCCTTCCCACAAGATACAGGCCATAAAAACCAGCGATCAGATAGGAAAGCCCAAACAAAAAGGCGATCATGAGCACATGAAGCGATAACAACATGCCGATTGGAATGAAGATCACCAGCACCAGCGATGAACAAATGCGAATATAACCTAAATACTCCATCTTCTCTTTCAGCTGGAAATACGTGACCCCAATACTTTGCAGCGCAAGTCCGGCAACCATTGGAATAACCAGGGAAAGCATGATTCCTTTCAACTGTGGCTGGTCATATGAAAAATGGATGATGGCATACGAAGCCAAAAATGTTGCAACAAGAAGGATGGCCCGCAATTTTATATACGAAACAACAATGGCCGCAACATCCGCATTCTGTTTGGACCCCTCCCTCAGCACAGTATTGCTCAGGCCAGCGTCGGTAAAATACCCCATGACCATCGCAAATGCCAGTGCCACGCTGAACATTCCATAATTCTCAGCGTTTAAATAGTTGACCAGTACAATCAGCACCACCGTATTGATCCCTCTGGAAAGGGCTGTGCTGTAAAACAGATGAAAGACATTTTTTCCGATACCGTTTTTGCCAGCCTTGCTCATAACCTTCCCCACTTTTATTCCGACCTAGTACTTATTCCTTTCGCCCTTGCTGGTGCGCACCCTGGTGAATTCCTTTGCTGATGAATTCTTTCCGGCGTTATCAAAATAATCCTTCAGCAGCGCTATTCCAAGTCCAGCAAAAAGGCCAACCACGGCAGCGATCACCATCGATACAACCATATTCGGAAAAATCTTTTCCGGCTTTGTCTGATTGCCCTTTCCTTCGAGGATATGGACAACATCGACCTCGGTGACTTCCTTGAATTCAACGGCAGACGATTCAGCAATCTCATTTGCGATTTCCCTCGCCAGGTCCGGACTCTTATCGTGGACTGCCAAAGTCACGACCAAAGAGTTTTTATTATTTGAAATGAATAAGTGATCCTGGACCTCCTTGACTGTACGCTTCAGCTCTAGTTTTGAAATGACAGGCTCAAGTACCGCCGAGCTTTCAACCAAATCTATATACGTTTGAATTAGCTGTTCATTTGTAATTGGGTCTACATATGAAGAGGAAGTATTGATGTTTCCAATTAAAATTTGCTTTTTATACTGATGGACAGGATTTAAGACAAACTGCAGCAATATCAAAGCCAGGAGGACGATGCTAAAAAACGCAACAGCAATCAGCTTCACTCTCTGTTTCAGCACCCCTAATAGTTCTATGATTGACAAACAAAATTCCCCCTTCCACGTTCATATGACTGTATTATTTATATCGATTTTCAAGAAAAAGGTTCCTTTTTACTGCCCAGGCATACAGCGGCTGTTACCAAATTCCCATGTCGAGCATAAACTATTTTTCGAGATATCTTTTTTAAAATGAGGATGAATCTAATGAATCTATTATTTATAACAGACTTCCTGGATACGGGGGGTGCCGAGAGATATTTTGTTAAGTGCGAGAATTTGATTCCTGACGAAAAGCTGCAGATTTATACCGCTGCCAGGAAAGGCTCATTTGTCCAATACTTAAGCAATCCAGCCAACTTTACGGCAATTAGCGGCAACCCCATTATGAACCTTTTCATATTGTTCTGGCTAATCGTGAATAAAGACATTTCAGCCATCCATGCCAACAGCCTGAGAATGCTGTTTCACGCCCTTCTTTTAAAATGCTGCTTCCCTCGGATAAAGCTGATTTATACGAAGCATAATGTGACACTGCTGGATCATCATTTTCCATCCTTGCTTGTGGTTCTTTTAAAATACTTTGTGGAAAGAACGATCACTGTTTATCGTGCCCAGGCAGATGAACTGGCCATAATGGGTGTCCCGGCGGCAAAAATCAAGACCATTTATAACGGGGTGGATCTGCAGCAGTTCCAATATGTGAACAGCAGGGAAAATCGAGGCAAAAAGACGGTCGGAATCCTCGGCAGAATCTCTCCGGAAAAGAACATTCCCTTCTTCTTGGAGATCGCCGAAAAGCTGGATGAAGAGAGCTATGAATTCGTTATTGCCGGGGATGGGCCGGACTGGGGGAGAATACAGCAGAGAATCAAACAGGCTGTAATGGAGAACAGAGTCCGTATGCTCGGGGATATCAGCAACCCGGATGCTTTTCTGGCATCAATTGACGTCTTTGTCCTGACATCCTTTCGGGAGGCTTTCCCAATGAGCATCCTCGAGGCATTCGCGGTTGGCACCCCGGTAGTGACAATTGATGTCGGGGGAATCAGCGAAGCAGTTGTCGATGAGAAAACAGGAATCCTTATTGGGACGCATTCAGCGGATCAATTTGCCTCAAAGATTACCGAGCTATTGATGGATAAAGAGAAGGCAGAACGGCTTCGGGCAGCTGCAAGAAAAGCAGCTGAATCCAAATTCAATCTACAGACGATGACCCATGAAACAAAGCAAGTGTACCTGGAAGTACTCGAGGAGAGGAGGATGTAAATGGGAACAAGTAAAATTTCGGTCATCATTCCCGTATACAATGAAGAAAAGTATATATCAGAAGTGATCGAGAGCATGAATGACCAATCATGGGACGGCCCGATTGAAATCATCATTGTCGACGGTCATTCAACTGACAGGACGAGGGATGTGATTCTAAAGCTAGCACAAAACCTGAAGGCCAACCGGGAAATCAGATTGCTGACCAACCCGCACAGGGCGATTCCCCAATCGCTGAATATGGCATGTGAAGCTGCATCTTCTCATATCATCGTCCGGATCGACGGGCATACAAAGGCACCGAAAAACTACCTTTCCGAAGCAGTCAAAACCCTGGAATCTATTGGCTTTAACGGTATAGCCGGCGGAAGGCTCCGGATTTCTCCAGGTTCAGGCACGCTAGTATCCACCGCTATTTCCACTGCGGTCTGCCATCCATTCGGCATTGGCAATGCTTCATACCGGACCTTTCAGGGACATGAAATGTTGGAGACTGATACGGTTCCCTTTGGCGCTTTTACAAAGGAAACATGGCAGCTCTTAGGTGGATATGACGAAGAGCTCTTGGGTGATGAAGATTATGATTTCTGCCTCAGAGCCCGGGCAATTGGCCTGAAGATCATCCTGAATCCTGCGATTATCCTTGATTATTACTCTCGTCCAACTTACATGGATTTATGGGAGCAATACTATCGCTACGGCTATTGGACAACCCGAACCTTCGTTAAGCACAAAAAGCTTCCTGCCTTCCGCAAATGCATCCCTTTCTTATTCACGGCAACTCTAGTATTCTTTGCTGCCTTCATACCAATTCTATTTTGCCTCCAGTTCATTCTGTACCTGGCCGCAGCAGCATTTTTTGCTGTTAAAGCGAGCAGGACTATTAAGAAACCAAAAATCCTTTTCATTTTATGCCTTCTGCTGTCTTTCCCAACCCTTCATTTTTCTTATGGATTCGGCAACATGTTTGGAATAGCAAGCTTGATCCTAAAAAACAGGAGTTGATGTTATGAAAGTTCTGGTAACAGGCGGCGCCGGTTTCATTGGCTCTACCATAGCAGAGGAACTGCTTAAGGCAGGGCATGAGGTGTTCATTGTCGATAACCTTTCAACTGGAAAAAGAGAGTACGTACCAGCCCGAGCTGCTTTCTTCCCTGTTGACCTGCTGGATAGCGGCGATCTTGCTGTCGTTTTCAAGCTGGTCCGTCCCGATGTGGTAATCCACCAGGCAGCCCAGATCAGTGTCCAAAAATCGCTGGAGGACCCGCGCAATGACGCTGATATCAATATTGCCGGCACCCTTTCCCTTCTGAAATTATGTCAACAATACAAGACAGGAAAAATCATCTTTGCATCATCCGCAGCTGTATATGGCAACCCTCAATACATTGGAGTGGATGAAAGCCATCCATTGCAACCAGAATCATTTTACGGACTTTCAAAGTTAACCGCAGAGCATTATATCAGGATGTTCTCCACTCTTTTCGGGGTCGATTATAGCATTCTTCGCTACGCTAATGTATTTGGCCCAAAACAGGACCCCCTTGGTGAAGGTGGTGTCATTTCAATTTTCATGGACCGGCTTGTTCAGGGAAAGCCGCTTTCCATTTATGGCGATGGCGAGCAAACCCGTGACTTTATTTATGTAAAAGATATCGCAGCTGCCAATCTGGCGGCACTGGCAGCCGGCAGTAAATCTACGTTCAATATCGGGACTAATACTCAAACCTCTCTTAATACGCTAGTGAGACGCTTAGAGGCGATCTCCAGCTCAAGATTAGTTGTTTCATATGAAGCATTGCGTCCAGGCGACATTCTCCACAGCCAGTTGGATCATACACTAGCCAGACAAGATTTGAAATGGACTCCGCAATACACCCTCGATCAAGGTTTGGCAGAGACCTTATCCTTTTATAAGCCATAAAAACAGCCCCTTGGCATCAAGGGGCTACTTCTTTTCCGATTTTATTTTGGAACATTCCCAAATCTCTTTGAAATTGTTCCGGCCAGCCAGCTTCGCAACGATCACATAAGCGGTCCGAAGCATGATTTGCAAGTCGTACATAAATGAGATATTTTCGGTGTAATAGAGATCAATTGCCAGTTTCATAGGCATGACGGCTTCAATATATTTTTGATCGGTATTTTCCCCAGTCAACAAAGACTCTCCCGATGTATAGTAATAAAGGCTTCCCGGGCTCGTCAAGCCGGGCAGGACTTCAAGAGTCCTTAATTGCTCTTCCGTATAGTCCCTTTCCACGATAACAGGGTCCTCTGGACGCGGACCCACGATTGACATGTCTCCCAACAGTACATTCAACAGCTGGGGCAGTTCATCCACCTTCGCTTTTCGAAGGATTGCGCCGAAGGAGAAGATTCTTGGATCACCCACGCTGGTGACCAGTCTTTTTTCTGCCTGAAGAACATGCATCGTCCTGAATTTATACATGGTAAATGGTTCCCCTCCCAGCCCGATTCTTTTCGCTTTGTAAAATACAGGGCCGGGGCTTGTTAATTTTATCCCGGCAGCAGCCAAAATTAAAACGGGGATTAACAGAGCAAGGGCAACAATCGACACAGTGAGATCCAGAATCCTTTTCAGCATAGCTGTTTCACCTTCTCACTTCTTATACTGATCTGCCAGTTTTAATACCTGCTCAATCACATACTCCACCTGCTTTTCGGTCATCCCCGGAAATAAAGGAAGCGAAATGACTCCTTCGTAGGCCTCCAATGTGTGCGGGTAGTCAGTAATTTTATAACCTAGCTTTTTATAGTACGGATGGATTGGGATCGGGATGAAATGCACACTTGTGCCAATTCCCGCTTCCTTCAGCTTCTCGATGAATTCATCCCGGCCAATTTTCAGGGTGTCTCCCTTCAATCTGACAGGATACAGATGCCAGGCGTGGCGGTGCTTTGGATCATCATGCGGGACCAGCAGCTGCTCAACCTTCGAAAATGAAGTCTGGTATTGATCAGCTATCTTTTTTCTCAAAGTCTGCATTTCTTCTAATTTTCCAAGCTGGACGATTCCGAACGATGCCTGAATATCTGTCATATTGTATTTGTATCCTGGACTTTCAATCTCGTAAAACCACGTTCCTTTATCAGAATAGCGGTTCCAGGCATTCTTGCTCATTCCATGCAGGCTAAGGATTTGAAGCTCATTCATGAGCTCATCATCATTTGACGTAATCATCCCGCCCTCACCTGTGCAAAGGTTCTTCGTGGCGTAAAAGCTGAAACTGGTTATATCGCCTATGCTTCCGATAAAACGATCATGATACTTTGTGTAAACCGCATGGGCAGCATCCTCGATCACCTTAATATTATGGCGCCTGGCAATTTCCATGATCCGGTCCATTTCACACGGAAAACCCGCAAAATGGACCGGTACGATCGCTTTTGTTTTTGGAGTTATTGCTTTTTCAATTTCCTGAGGGTCAATGTTCATGGTCAGGGGATCAATGTCTGCAAGTACGGGTTCTGCACCACAATGGAGAATCGTATTTACTGTTGCCGCAAAAGTATAAGGGGTGGTGATAACTTGGTCTCCTTCTCCAATGCCAAGGACTTTCTGGGCGAGGTGCAGGCCTGCCGTACAGGAACTCAGGCCCAGAGCATGTTTACTTCCTACATATTGGGCAAACTTCCCTTCGAAATCCTTCGTCCGCTGGCCCTTGGTCAGCCAATTTGACTGAATTGCCGAAGTGACCTCATCAATTTCTTCCTGGCCAATGTAAGGGGTATAAAAGGGAACCTTCACAAAAAGCCTCCTTTCTCTGGTTGGTCACAGTGTCATGGCAGGAAACTTACTGGGGATAAAAGTGCGGCTGTTATCTGTTTGGTTGATAGGTTGGAACAATCGACTTAAGAACCGGCAGCAGAAGGTCTGGGTCCTCTATTTCCTGTTTTGCCAGATCTTCAAGCTGATGCAGTTTTCTAAAAAAGTCAGGGTCGATGACCGAGACATTTTTTGCTTTGTATATTAAATGATGCTCTGTATCCATTACTTCTTCCTCAGCTGTCAGTAATTCTTCATAGAGCTTCTCTCCCGGACGGATGCCGGTGTACTTCAGCTCGATATCGATACCCGGCTCGAGCCCGGACAGGGAGATCAAGGTCTCGGCCAAATGCTTGATTTTTACTGGCTCACCCATATCCAGAAGGAAAAGCTCTCCTCCTTTAACAAAGGCACCAGCCTGGATGACCAGCTGCACGGCCTCGGGAATGGTCATGAAATACCTGACCATGTCAGGATGTGTCAGCGTCACCGGACCACCTTCTCTGATTTGTTTTTTGAACAAGGGCACAACGCTGCCACGGCTTCCCAATACATTGCCGAAGCGCACAATACAAAAATTAGCAGCGCTTTTTTCATCCATGGCCTGGATGATCATTTCAGCCGCTCTTTTCGTGGCTCCCATGATACTCGTCGGCCTTACAGCTTTATCTGTTGAAATCTGTACAAAACGTTCTGCTCCGCTAGTATCGGCTGCTTCCGCTAAATTTCTCGTGCCAAGAATATTATTCTTGATCGCTTCCAGGGGATTCTCTTCCATAATCGGAACATGCTTGTGCGCTGCCGCATGGAAAATAATCTGCGGCTTATATTTCTTGAAAATGCTGTTCACTCTTTTTTGATCCTGGATATCGCAAATCAGCCCTATAAGAGGGAAATCAGGATTTTTTTGCATTAATTCACTCTTAACCTGGTAAATGCTGTTTTCTCCGTGGCCTAATAGAATCAGCTCCTTCAATTTGAACCGTGTGAGCTGGCGGCATAATTCCGACCCGATCGATCCGCCCGCACCTGTGACCAAAACCGTCTTAAATTCAAGGTATTCTGCTATTCCTTCCAGATCAAGAATACTAGGATCCCTGCCCAGTAAATCCTCAACCTCCACATCCCTGATCCTGTTGACCGAAACTTTGCCGTCGATAATATCGCTGACACGAGGCAGGATTTTCACATTGCATTTTGTCTTCCTGCAAATATTCACGACCTCTGCTATTTCATGCTTGGGAGCAGAAGGCATCGCGATAACGATCGTATGAACCTGGTATTGCTCGGCAGCCAGAGGGATATCCTCCCTGCCACCCACGATCGGGATGCCAAAAACCCTCATCCTCTGCTTCGAAGAATTGTCATCGATCATGGCTACTGGCAGCAATGTTTTCCGATAGTTTTTAAGCTCCTTAACAACAAGCATTCCCGCATCCCCCGCACCAACGATCAACGCCCTTTCCCTTTCCAGGCTGATTGGATATTTTGACTCATGTCTATACCTGAATATAAAGCGTGAGGTGAATATACCAGTCAATATAAATAACCAGAAAAGCAAATAAACAACAGGTGAAATATGGCTTATGACCCGAAGGTTTTCAAGGAGGAACTGGATTAAAAAAGAGATGATAACCGCAAGAGAAACAGCCTTAAAGACAAGCATTGCTTCGATAATGCTCGCATATTTCCACAGCCTGTGATAAACCTTATATAAAATAAAGGCCAGCAGGCACGCTGGAAGAACAATCAACAAGCTTTGAAAGATGCTGTAACCATCTAAGCGTGTCGTATTCCCTTCCATTAATATATAAAAGCTCACTACGACTGACAGGGAAATAATGACCATATCACTGATTAAAAACATCAATCGTCTTCTTTGCTTACGCATCTTTTTACCCTCTTCTATAAAAACTTTTATCATAACCCCTCCTGCAATATTACCGTTCACTTCCTTCTTTAAGGGAATATCTTCCTATACACATTAGGATATTGACCTATGCGCCCATTTGCTACTGTAATCTGATAATTAATTGATTTATTTTAATTCTTACATTCGAAATACCATAGAGGACTCCTGACCTACAATTCAATTCGATTTACTCATGTTAAGGATGCTCACGGATGCCGGTATTATTTTAACCAGGGAGAAATACCTGGCCAGCCGCAGGGAGGTGGACATAAAAAAACCTCCCCAAACTGGGAAGGCAATCTATTTATTATGAAGTTGAATCTCCCCTTTTCTCCCACACAAGAGAAAATGTCGTTCCAGTACGGTTGCTTTCTTTTAAAATCAAGTCTGCCCCCAATGACCGGGCGAGCATTTTACTGAAAGACAGGCCGAGGCCAAGGCCCCTGACCTTGAGCTTTTTCTTCTCGCCGCGGAAGAAACGTTCAAACACTAATGCCTGCTCAGCTTTTGGTATGCCGGATCCTGTGTCTTTTACATCAATTCTTCCCTCTGAAAGCTGGAGGGTAATAGTGCCTTTGTCACCGATTGCCTGATAGGAGTTATTCAGCAAGTTTATCAGGATTTGCTGCAAACGCAAAGGATCCGTCATAGCTCGTATGGTGTGGCCGGGAGTGATGACCTTCAGATCAACAGGTTCAGTCTGAGTCAACTGCCATTGCCGCCCAATGTCCTCAACGAGTTTGTTCAAATCACAATTCTCCTCTCGGACCCTGAACGCGCCGGCTGCAAGTGAATTGAATTCCAGCAGGTCAGAAATCATGGTTTGCAATCTATTGATTTCTTTTAGCGTGATGTCGAGAAACTCCTGGCGCTCCTCCCCTGTTACAACCCCATCCCGGACCGCCTGGACGAGACCGCTGATCGAGGTGACAGGTGTTTTCAAATCATGTGTCACTCCAGCCAGCAATTCAGCACGCATTTGCTCGAGCTGGGTCAGTCGGCTGGTCATTTCTTTAAAGGAAGTAATAAGTTCGTAAATTTCAAGTTCCTTCTGATCCGAATCAAGCTTGATGTCATAATCCCCTTCACGCACCTGGGCCGCTGCCGCCGCTACATTCTGGATTGGTTTCAATATTCTTTTGGTGAGAAGATAAATGACAATCCATCCAAGCAAGCCAAGTCCCATCAATAAAATGAGCAGCAAACGGTATTCCTGGTCAACGTTAGTCAAGTCGCCAGCGTTTTGCATCACGATGACCCATCCGGCTTGAAGCTGATTCATGGTAATCGGCGCCTTAACCGCATATATATTTGTTCCATTCTCAGTGAATCTCTTAATACTGTCATCATTTGCAATGATTTCTGAGGGAACTTTTCCTGAAAAATGACGGGGCCCCCATCCGCCATGCATCGGACCGGTGTTCAGTACGTTCCCTTCCATATCAGTAATCATAAGCAGTGGCTGATTTTCCATTTCGAAGAATCTGGTCCGGTCACCCATCCTTTTGTCAAAACCGCCGAAATCACTGGACTGCGCGACCCGGTCGGCAGTTTCTACAGCCATGTACTCCATTAACTTCAATCGGTTTTCCAGTGTGGTTTCCTTTATCCACCACACAGAACCGGCACCGAGCAAAAGCAGCCCGACAATCAAGGTCAGAAGATATCTGGTTGTCCAATATCTCAATAATGGAACGTGCTTTTTATTTTTCGTAAACACTGAACTGATACCCCAATCCTCTTAATGTCCTGATTTCTCCCTGTGACGCCGGCCACTCTGCCAGTGAATGGCGAATTCTTTTTATCGAGAGATCTACCGCGCGATCGCTTCCGTCATAATCCATTCCCCAAACACTTTCGATCAAATCTTCCCTTGTGAAGGTCCGGTTTGGCCGCTCCGCCAGGAAAATCAGCAAACTGAGATCTTTGGGCGTCAAAACCACTTTTTCGCCATTGACCGTTACGACATGTGAATCCATATTGATTTTCAGGCTGCCAAACTGTTTTGTATTATCCGTATCCAGGACATTCGAAGAACGGCGCAGCACGGCATTTATTCTGGCAACTACCTCTTCGCCAACAAACGGCTTTGAAATATAATCGTCTGCTCCCTGGTTCAGCCCTTTTAAGCGATAGTCAATGTCCCCAAGGGCAGTCAGCATGATGACCGGACAGGAGCTGATTTTGCGAATTTCCTTCAGAACATCCCAGCCGTTCATTTCCGGAAGCATCACATCCAGAAGCACAAGATCAGGCTGGTTCTGAGTGAATAAATGGAGGCCTTCTTTTCCATCGAAGGCCTGTACGATTTCATAGCCTTCATGCTTCAGGTAAACCGCCAGCACTCTAGAGATTGTTTGTTCATCTTCTACGATTAATATGCTTTTCATCGTCGCCCCTCCCATTATCATCAACAAGTCCCAATGGCTGAACTGGATCATTCCCGGTGACTTTTCTATTCTAATCTTACAAGAAAATCCCCCGCTTGTACCGGGGGATTATGACGATATATTTAAATTAAAACCCGCGTCCGCCGCCGTTTTGGTGCATGCCGCCACGACCGCCTTCACCGCCGAAACCGCTTTGTCCCATACCGCCTTTGCCGCCGCCATGTCCAACACCATTGCCTTTTCCGAAACCTTCACCATTTCCCATGCCATTGCCCTTTCCGAAACCTCCGCCATGTCCAAAGCCCATTCCATGGCGCCCTAAGCCATCCTCAAACAACTCATCAAGTTTGGCAGCATCCTTGGCCTGAATTTCTTCCATCAGTTGGCGTGTATCTTTATCAGCAGTGGATATTCCAAGTTCTTTGGCCAGGTTCAGGACTTTCTTTTCCTGTACTTCCTGGGCAATTTCGCCGATTGTTTTCCCGTCAATCGTGATGTTCAGCTCTTTTGCGTCTGCTTTTACTTTGGCAGACTGGACCTCCTGCGTAATTTCACGGATATCCTTGCCGTCTACTGTAATCCCATATTTCTTTGCCTCTTTGTTTATATATGCAATATGAACTTCCTGCTGCAGTGTCAGAAGGTCTTTGCCCTCAGTGGAAACGCCAAGCTCCTTGGCTTTTTTATTCAAGTTCGCTGTGCGGATTTCTTCCATTAGAGTCTGAGCATCCTTGTTGTCTGTTGAGATGCCGAGTTCTTTCGCTTTATTTTTAAGGTTCTCTAAGCGGATCGCATCATGAAGTGCTGCTGCATCCTTCCCAGCGGTCGAGACACCCAAACCCTTCGCTCTCTCCTTAATGTTGGCCAGTTGAACTTCCTCAGCCAGCGTTGCGATATCCTTGCCCTCTGTCTTGATTCCCAATTCTTTTGCTTCATTTTTAAGTGTAGTTTCGCGAATTTCACCCATCAATGTTTGAGCATCTTTTCCTGAGGTACTGATGCCAAGGTCTTTTGCTCTCTCAAGCAGAACTTCTGAGTTCCCTCCGTAAAATCCTTTATGGCCAAAACCTTTACCAAAAAAACCTTTGACAGTGGCGGCAGCTGTACTTGTCGTACTGTCGTCATTAGCCAGAGAAGTAGTTGCATACCCTCCAAGCAATAATGCGCCTGCGATCGTGAAGCCAATAACTGATTTCTTTTTCATATCTGACATCCTCCTGTAAATCATTTCTTTTTTCAGATTCAAGATGGGACATGAACCTTATACTCATACTTTACTCTGTGAATATGTCAGCAAAATGTCAGGTGAAATATTTTTAAAAATTTTTTCGATACTATAAATATAGATTGCTGCAAGGAGTTTTCAGTGATTAACATGTCAGGAAAACGTCAAAAGCAGGGAGCGGTCAAGCCGCTTCCTGCTATCATTGTAAATTCACCTTGATCGTCTTATCGGACCAGAAGCTAGGCGTGTACTGAAGCTGCAGGCCAGGATCACCTGCTGGCTGCTCAAAGGCAATCGTTCCAGTTACTTTTCCGCCTGGAGCCAGTTCTCCAGATTGGAGCGAGGTATTAGTATCGATTGTGGTGAATGCCTGGTCAAGGATTTGTCCCTGGCTGTTCGACATCTTAAAATCAAATGGATTATAAGAGATGTTTTCATCGCCGGCATTTTCGATCATAACCGTTACCACGACATACTCATGTCCATCCTTTGGCTGGTCATACTCACTGCCTGCTGACTTCTCAGCTTTCGTGACCGTCAGCACATTGTCACCTAGTTGAACCTTCTCCCCGACCGAGAATTCTTCCTTTACTGACGGCGCTTCTTCTTCGTTTTCTGCCGATGTTGAGGTTTCCACAGCTTTTTCATCTTTTTCTGCCGGAGCTGAAGTTTCCGCAGCTTTATCTACCTTGGTCACTGTTTCCTCCTCTCCTCCGCCCCCTGCTAAAGCAATGACAATAATAACTGCAATGAGCCAGAACCACCATTTTTTAAAAATTTTCATCATCATGTACTCCTTTCATTCTTTTTTCCATAATAGATTCAGAAACCATTTCATACATATTTTCAATACCTTTTTCTGAAGCCTCGAAGTTAAAGGAATTCTCAATATGGATGCCAAGGCTGTCAGCTTCTTTGGCTACATCGATATTTGCACCCATGAAGATGAATTCCCATCCGTATTTTTCCTGCTGGTGCCGAATCAGTTCTTTCACCTTTCCATAAGTGAACTCGCTGCTCGCGTTCTCCATCCCATCTGTCGTGATCACGAAGATGACTTTGCCTGGCCTGTGTTCTTCACTTGTCCTGGCGAGACGGTAGCCAACATCAAGTATCGTCTTACCCACTGCATCCAAAAGCGCAGTCATCCCGCGGACATAGTACTCATCTTCGGTCAGCTTCGCCTCCCTCGCATCAATCCCGTTCCAAAGCACTTCATATTGATCGTCAAAAAGCACCGTTGTCAGGATCGTTTCTCCTTCCAGTTCGGTCTGTTTTTTCACAAAAGCATTGAACCCGCCAACTGTGTCGCCCTCGAGTCCTGCCATCGAGCCGCTCCGGTCTAGCAAAAAAATGATTTCCGTTAAATTATTCTTCATCACTATCAACCTCCTAAGCTGAATCTGATATAATCATATCTAGAATCATCCATATTTTGGTCGCCTGTTAAGCGACATTTTAAGGAGGCTGGCCACATGCTGGATAAAATGCTATTGGAAGAACTGCAGCAGTATATAGATCGTAATTTAAGCTATGTCGTTTGTGAAAAGTCAATGGGCCCAATCGAGGATTATGTCCTTGAAAGCATTTCACCGCTGGAGATTGAAAGCTTCATTGCAGAGAAACGGAAGCCGACTCTGCAGAAGGTACTGTTTGGCTTTATAGATAAAAAAGGCTGCAAGGATTCCGAGGTGTATAAGAAAGCTGGCCTCGATCGAAGGCTTTTTTCAAAAATCCGCTCAAACCCTGAATATAAACCGAGTAAGAATACGGTCACAGCCCTTGCTTTGGCCCTTGAGCTGAACAAAAAAGAAACCGACAAGCTATTAAGCTCTGCCGGCTACTCATTGTCAGACAGTGAAACATCTGACCTTGTGATTCAGTTTTGCATTGAAAGAAAAATCTATGAAATTGACCAGGTCAACTATGCACTTGATTATTTCAGCCAAAAGCCATTAAGTGGAGTCCTATAAGTAAGGCACAAGCACAAGCGCCTTGGTCATTCGGCATAGCTTGATGCTGGCATTGTTTCATTGAAATTTATATTTTGTCTATAAAAATAGCCTGGAGGGAATGTGCCTCCAGGCTTCGTTTTAATGAATCGCCTTACCGCGCTCAAAATGGTTCATGCAAGTCAGCTCGATGATATAATCATAGTTTGCAATGGCTCTCTGAAGTTCAGTTTTTTCATCTATAGACAGGCTTGGATTTTGCATCTTATTCGCCAGCTGCATCTGTAATGCTTCTAATTGAGATTTAACTTCTTGGTAGTTCATGTCCAACACCCTTCCTTTGAAATGAAATCGCTTTCTTTATATTCTCATTATACCCCCTACACCCTTCTGGGTATCATTCGAAATATTGTGATTTTGTGAAACCTTATTATAGAAATTACAGTCATATTTAAAAGTTAGATTCTATATAAAGCCATGTTCCAGTCAGGATCATTTCCTTTTCCTGGACACCACTGGCTGAAAGGAAAATCAGCATGAAAATATTAAAAGGTCCCTATCATTCATCCCGCGAACTAATGGAGGCTATTCGAAATTTGCAGCGAAAACAGTCCACCCTGCTGATTGGTGTGGACGGCTGCGGCGGTTCTGGTAAGAGTACCCTTTCAAAAATGCTGAAGGATGATCTTCCTGATGTTACGGTTGTCCATAAGGATGATTTTTATCTCCCCTCCTTTCAGCTCATAAAAGATGTGCCTGCAAATAAACCGATTGGCGCTGATTTTGACTGGAAACGCCTTATGGCTCAGGTACTGGACCCTTTGAGCAGCGACCAGGATGGCTATTATCAGCGCTATGATTGGGACACAGATACTCTGGCGGAATTCCATACTGTCCCAGCTGGCGGAATTGTCATTATTGAAGGTGTCTATTCTACTCGCAAGGAACTTGAGGACTTCTATGACCTGAAGATCTGGGTCGATTGTCCACGCGAATTGCGGCTTGCCCGCGGTATCGAGAGAGATGGCGAGGGTGCCCGGGAGATATGGGAAGCCAATTGGATGGTAGCGGAGGATATGTATGTACAACAGCAAAAACCATCTGAGCGTGCTGACATTGTTATTAGTGGAACTAAGTAAAATCTTCAATGCGATATGATCTTTTACCCATGATGACCAAAGTAGCACAACTTTTTCTAAGATTCCCTTCTGCTTACAGTTTCAAATTCAGGTCGCATATTTCTGCATTTCAAGTATAATGAATACCATTCAGTTTATGCATATGATGATTCTTTGCGAGAATCCTATATATAAGTCGGATAATAAAAAATAAAAGAGGTTATTTCATGAGCGAAAGAAGTTTTGAGGATTATCATTTAAGCGATGAAATCAAAAGAGCACTTGGTGTGCTGAAATATGAAAGTCCCACAGAGGTCCAGGCAGAAGTGATCCCAATGGCGTTGCAAGATCAGGATCTTGTCGTTAAATCCCAGACAGGAAGCGGAAAGACGGCTTCATTCGGAATTCCCATTTGCGATATGGTTGATTGGGAGGAAAAGAATCCTCAAGCGCTGATTCTCACTCCAACCAGGGAGCTGGCTGTTCAGGTTCGTGAAGATATCACGAATATCGGACGGTTCAAAAGGATCAAGGCAATGGCCGTTTATGGCAAGGAGCCCTTCTCGAAACAGAAAGAGGAATTGAAGCAAAAAACTCATGTCGTCGTTGGTACACCTGGACGCGTCATCGACCATATTGAAAGAGGAACGCTGGTTTTGGACCAAATAAAATATCTGATCATCGATGAAGCAGATGAAATGCTTAATATGGGATTTATTGATGCAGTTGAATCCATTATAGAAGAACTTCCTCCAAATCGGGTTACGATGGTGTTTTCTGCGACTTTGCCCAAGGATGTTGAAAATCTTTGCCATAAATATATGAAGGATCCTGTCAACATCGAAATCGCTTCTACCGGTATTACGACAAATACGATTGACCATATGTTGATCGAAGTGAAAGAAGAGGAAAAGATCTCCCTTCTAAAAGATATTACGGTTGTTGAAAACCCTGACAGCTGCATCATTTTTTGCAGGACGAAGGAAAATGTTGATACAGTGTTTGCCCAGCTTGAAGAAGCAAATTATTCTTGTGAAAGACTTCATGGCGGATTGGAACAAGAAGACCGCTTTGCTGTGATGGATGGCTTCAAAATGGGGAATTTCCGCTACCTTGTGGCCACCGATGTGGCAGCAAGGGGAATTGACGTCGATAACGTTTCACTTGTCATCAACTATGATGTTCCAATGGAAAAAGAGGGCTATGTACATCGGACAGGCCGAACTGGGCGCGCCGGAAACAAAGGAAAAGCGATAACGTTTGCTACACATTATGAAGGTAAATTCATCAGGGCAATTGAACGTTACATTGGCTTTGAGATTCCTGTGGCAGAAGCCCCGAGCAAGCAGGACGTTGCAAGAAACCAGGCTGCTTTCGATGAAAAAATCAGCGGGCGCCGTGTCGTGAAAAACAACAAAACAGCCCGCATCAACCAGGATATCATGAAGCTCCATTTCAGCGGCGGCAAAAAGAAGAAGCTTCGCGCCGTCGACTTCGTTGGAACAATCGCGAAAATCCCCGGAGTAACGGCAGACGATATCGGCATCATCACGATCCACGATACAATGTCCTATGTAGATATCCTGAACGGAAAAGGCTCCCTTGTAATTCAGGCAATGGAGAATGCAACGATCAAAGGAAAGAAACTTAGAGTCAGCAAGGCCATTAAATAGAGTTCAAGAAGAAAGGACGATTATGACATCCATAATCGTCCTTAATTTTATCCTATTTTTTACATACAATAATCTCGCGTTCGAAGGTCCCTTTTCTCACGACACAGCGGTCAGCAATTTCAAAGCTGGCATCTCCGATGATAGAATCGATTGGTTCAATCGTGACGATGACCACTTTATCAGCGAATTTGTATGTACTTTGCAGCATCTCGAGCTGCTCTTCTGGCGTAATAACGGAGCACAGATTGTATGGCATATCAATAATAGCGACATCATAATGGCCCGTCACTTCACGGATGTCCCTGAATTTCACTTCCGTCGAATAACCAAAATGCGCGATGTTCTCCCTTGTACCAGGCAGTATGAGCGGATTGATATCACTGGCAACGATGTCGATGCCCATCGACAATGCTTCCACCACTACCGTTCCAATTCCGCAGCATGGGTCGATCGCTTTGACTCCAGTTGGATCAGGAACGGCAATATTGGCGACCGCTCTTGCGACACGCGTGCTTAATGAAGTTGAGTAGCTATGCGGTTTTTGCTGATGGTTCAGCCAGACCGCTTCACTGCTGTGGTATTCACCAAATACCCAGCGCCCGTTTACATTCATGATCCCAAACAGGACATCTGGATTTACGAGCTCAGGCTCTCCAGGAATTTGCAGACCCACTTCCCGTTCGATTCGGCGCCTTTCTTCAAAATCCACCTTTTCAGGACCTGCCACTTTTACATACATCACTTTAAAAGTAGAGCCTGTCAATTCTATCTTCTTCACTTGCTCAATCAGGTCCTCAAATTGCTCACTTTCAATGATGACATCCATACGTCCCCTCATAAAAGGACTTCGGCTTGGATCGATTTTCGAAGTACTCTCCAGGATGCTGGATTCTGTATCCTCCCCAAAAAACGAGCGCATCTCCAGTGCGCACAACTCTTTTTCTTCACCTGGAGATGCATAGTTGTATATAAAAAACTTAGGCTCAAAGTTAGTGACTTCCAATCAGTTCAAATCCTTCCGCTGTAAGAAAAGCGCAAGCGTCTTGCTCAGCCCCGACAAGCGTTGGAGGGCTGACCATTGAAGTCGTTCTTTGACTTCATTGGGCGGACCGAAATCAAAATGTATAGCCGACTGTCCA
>NZ_JAGGQP010000030.1 GCF_018613235.1 Bacillus sp. ISL-41 | reverse complement strand
ACACTAGACAAATCGAAAAGTGGAGGCGACTCCCCAACTCTGACAAGCGCTGGAGGGCCGATCGGTGAAGTCGTTCTTTGACTTCATTGGGCGGACCGAACTCGAAAAGTATAGCCGACTGTTCAGAAACGCAGAAACTGGAGACTCCGACAAAGAAGCGCTTTTTGCTTCTGCCTGCGGAGTTGAAGTTTCGGAGTTTCTAGGAGGCGACACTAGACAAGCGACTCGAGGGGCTAGGCGCTGGAGCTGGATTAAGAAAACTACATGTAGTTATTCACAGCTAATAATTTTATAATTTCCTAAGAAAATAAAAAGATGACCATACCATTTTTGATATGATCATCCATTAGTTTATCAGATTCGTCATCCATTATAAAAGCAAGGCTAGTGTCTTACAGCATTTTTTCAAGGAACTCTTTTGCCCTGTTGCTCTTCGGGCTGCTGAAGAATTCTGCTGGAGGGGCATCCTCGACCAATACCCCGTCATCGAGGAAAAGTACTCGATCGGCGACTTCACGGGCAAAGCCCATTTCATGTGTGACGATCGCCATTGTCATTCCGGTATGGGCCAGTGACTTCATAACCTCAAGCACCTCTTTGACCATTTCCGGATCCAATGCGGAGGTTGGTTCGTCGAACAGCATGACTTCAGGGTTCATTGCAAGAGCCCTGGCGATTGCTACCCGCTGCTTTTGGCCTCCAGACAGCCTGTTCGGATATTCATTTGCCTTTTCGGAGAGTCCTACTTTTTTAAGAAGCTCCAGTCCATGTTTATCGGCTTCAGCCTTCCCCGTCCCTTTAACCTTTATCGGTGCATACGTAATGTTTTGCAGCACGGTCATATGCGGGAAAAGGTGAAAGTGCTGGAACACCATTCCCACATTTTCACGGACTTTCATAATATTCGTTTTCTTGTCGGTAATATCATCTGAGCCAATCATGATCTGGCCGCTTGTCGGCTGTTCAAGCAAATTAAGGCAGCGGAGGAAAGTCGATTTCCCTGAACCTGATGGCCCGATGATGGCAACAACTTCACCGTTTTCGATTGTAGTTGTGATTCCCTTTAGAACTTCCAGCTTGCCAAATGATTTATGAAGGTTTTGTACTTTAATCACTTTGTCTCATTCTCCTTTCAACCAGCTTGCCAATGAATGTCAAGGAGATGACCATGAGATAATAGATTAGGCCGGCAAAAATAAACGGCTCAAAAAATCTATACTGCTCCCCGCCAACAATATACGCTCTCCGCATAATATCATTTGCTGCAATAACCGTTACAATCGCCGATTCCTTCGTCAGGGTGATAAATTCATTCATCAATGCAGGCAGAATATTTTTTAAAGCCTGCGGCAGGATGATGTCCTGCATCATACGATTTCCGGGAACCCCAAGAGCCATCGCTGCTTCTTTCTGTCCTTTATCCACCGCTAAAATTCCAGCCCGAATGATTTCTGATATATATGCAGCCGAATTCAAAGAGAAAGACGCCACCGCGGCAGTGTAGGATGATATTTCAAAGCCGATAATCTGTGGAGCTCCGTAATAAATGATCATCAATTGCAAAATGAGCGGAGTGCCGCGAAAAATGGATGTATAAACATCTGCGAACCAATGGAGCGCCTTGTATTTGCTAATTTTTAAGATTGCAAGGATGATTCCAAATGCAAAGCCCAGAAGCCCTGCTACCAATACTATTTTCAGTGTGACGCCAATTCCCTTCAGGATATATGGCAACGAAGGAAGGATGGCGGTAAAATCTAGATCCATATTCTTAACAGCCCTCTCTGTCTATTTCATGAAGGAGAAAGGCGCCCAGAAGACATTAGCATTCTGAACGCCTGTTTTTGATTCTTACTTTTCTCCGCCAAACCATTTAACGATCAATTTGTCTACTTCGCCGTTTTCCATTTTTTCTTTCAGAACCCTGTTGAATTCCTCTGTCAGCTTACTTCCTTTAGGGAACGCGATGGCTGAACCGGCTTCTTCTTCGCTTCCATCATCAATCGTAAATCCAGCAAGATCAGGATTATTCTTGAAGTACCCTTCTGCCACTGTATCTTCAATAATCGCTGCATCAATACGTCCAGCTTTGATCTCCTGTACCAATTCAGGGATCCTTGTGCGTTTCTCAATCTTGATTTCTACTGTCTCGGCAATTTTTTCAGCTTCTTCTTCCTGGATCGACGATAGCTGGACACCAACAGTCTTTCCTTTTAGATCTTCGATTGATTTGATGTTGCTGTCTTTAGCAGAAACAATCATATGCTTCGCTGTATAGTAAACATCAGTGAAGTCAACGTTTTCTTTACGTTCTGGAGTTGGAGTCATACCTGCCATGACAAAATCAACGCGATCCGCCTGGATTGCACCGATAAGGCCGTTAAAGTCCATATCCTTAATTTCCACTTCATACCCTAATTCACTTGCAATCAGATTTGCCAGATCTACGTCAAAACCAATGATTTCATCACTTGTAGCTGTTTCCACATATTCAAACGGAGGATAGTCAGCTGAAGTCCCCATTGTTAGGACCTTCTTTTCCTCACCGCCGGCACCGGATGTTTTTTCAGTGCTTGTCCCGCATGCAGCGAGAATACCCATTAATAAGACGCTCATCATAAAAACTGAAATTACTTTTTTCATTTGTTTGTTTTCCCCCTATAATGTTCATTCTATAATTTTATACAAGTTTATTAATATATCAGCTATTAAACTAATAATTTTCTGCATAACAACTAATAATTATTAACTAAAATGTATTTTAACACATATTAATAAATATGCAATAATATTTTTAAATATAAATAAAATGTATTTTACCAACAAAAAAAGAACCCCGACATAACGGGATTCTTCAGTAATTATATTTCTTCGCAATATTCTTCGAATGCATTTTGCAGTTTGTTCACTACTTGCATTGGGTCGTGGCCTTCGATTTCATGGCGTTCGACCATTTTGCAAAGCTTGCCGTCCTTCAACAATGCGAAAGATGGAGATGATGGCGGGTAGCCCGTAAAATAGCTTCGTGCTTTTTCTGTTGCCTCTTTATCCTGGCCGGCGAAAACAGTCACAAGATTATCTGGGCGCTTATCATAATGAACAGCATGTGCTGCTGCAGGACGGGCAATGCCTCCGGCGCAACCGCAAACTGAGTTTACCATGACAAGTGTTGTGCCTTCTTTAGCCAATGCTTGTTCTACTTCCTCACTCGTTGTTAATTCTGTATATCCAGCTGCCACGATTTCCTGGCGTGCCTGGCGGACTACATCGTTCATGAAAAAATTGAAATCCATGCTCATCGTTCGATCTCTCCTCTGCTGAAAAATAACTGGTACATAAATACATGATACCAATTAAAATAAATTTTTCAAAGTATGTTTAACTCTCAGGAATTCCGGGAAAGGTAACAATACAGCTAGATCCATACCCCTAAACTCCCTAGATGAAGGACAACGGAACATTCCGTTGTCCGCTTTTTTTGTAATAATAAAAAGCTGTCCAGATCGGACAGCTTATTTTTTCGCCTCGAAAAAGGCTTTGAATAACTCATCGACTCCAGATGCAACGGGCCTGTTTCCCGAAATAACTTCGTTTTCTACTTTTGGAAGCAAACTCTTAATTGCAGGATGTTGGAAAAAATTCATCTGAAGCTGATCGATGATCATATCATTCAGCCACTCTTTTGTCTGGAATCTTCTTCTTTCATCAAAGGCCCCGCTTTTTTTCGTCAACTGTTCAAAGGCAGTGATCGTTTCCCAGATTTCATCAATACCTTTGTTCTGAATCGCTGAACTGGTCATGGCAGCTGTCTGCCAGCCTTTTGTCGCAGGCTGAAGGAAATGAAGGATCCGGTTATACTCTTCTTTCGTCTTTTTCGCTGATTGTTCATTTTGTCCATCTGCCTTATTGACAATCACCGCATCCGCAAGCTCCATGATTCCTTTTTTCATTCCCTGAAGTTCATCGCCGGCACCTGTCAGGACGAGGAGCATGAAGAAATCGACCATATCCCTGACAATAACCTCACTTTGGCCTACCCCTACCGTTTCAACCAGTATGACATCGAAGCCGGCTGCTTCACATAAAAGCATCGTTTCCCGTGTTTTCCGGTGGACACCACCAAGCTTTCCTCCCGAAGGTGATGGCCGGATGAATGCCCGTGGATTCCGCGCCAGCTTTTCCATCCTCGTTTTATCGCCAAGAATGCTCCCTCCAGTCAGGCTGGAGGTCGGATCAACCGCAAGAACCGCAACCTTATGCCCTCTATCGCATAAATAGCTGCCAAAACTCTCGATAAACGTGCTCTTGCCAGCACCAGGAACACCTGTGATTCCAATCCTGATGGAGCGTCCTGATTCAGGCAAAAGCTTATGCAGGAGGGTTTGGGCCGTGTGAAAGTCATGCTCAGCATTGCTTTCAATCAATGTAATCCCTTTTGCCAGTGCTGTCCTGCCCCCGGTCTTGATTTCATCCGCAAGTGACATCGGATCCAAGCTGGGAGTATTTTTTTTCTTAACAAAACGTCCGGCTTTCGCTGCAGGTCTATCGGCATTTACACCCGCCACTCCAGGCTTTACAACACTTGAAAACGAATCAGCCTTTCCTGGTTCGAACCATTCCGGCTTTTTCTCATCTGCCATTAACTGGACACTTCCTCATAGCCCAGACGCTCATAAATGGTCCGTAAGACCTTTTGTGCCGCAACTGGAATGACCGTTCCAGGTCCAAAAATCGCACTTGCTCCGTTATCGTAAAGGAATTGATAATCCTGGGCAGGGATGACCCCTCCAACTATGACGACAATATCCTCCCGGCCTAATTTTATTAGCTCCTTTACAAGCTGCGGCAATAATGTTTTATGTCCAGCTGCCAATGAGCTGATCCCGATCGCATGGACATCATTTTCAACTGCCTGGATCGCTGTTTCTTCAGGCGTTTGGAAGAGCGGGCCAATATCTACGTCGAAACCTAAATCAGCGAAAGCGGTTGAAATGACCTTTGCTCCGCGGTCATGTCCATCCTGTCCCATTTTCGCAATCATGATTCGCGGCCTGCGTCCTTCATTTTCAAGGAATTCCTCAGTCATTTGCTGCACCTCGGCAATTTCCTCCCCATTTGTGAACGCTGTGCTATACACTCCGCTGACTGATCGGATGATTGCTTTATGCCTTCCAGCTGCCTTTTCAATTGCATCAGAAATTTCTCCAAGTGTCGCCCTTTCGCGTGCAGCCCTTACCGCATATTCCAACAGGTTGCCTTCGCCTGTTTCTGCTGCCCTCGCTAGATCATTTAGAGCTTCCTGGGCTTTTTCATCATTGCGGTTTTCTTTCAGCTGTTTGAGCCTTTCAAGCTGTTTCGCACGGACGGCTGTATTATCAATATCGAGAATTTCCAGTGGATCCTCCTGGTCCAGCTTAAATTTATTCACGCCGATGATCGTTTCTTTTCCAGAGTCAATCTGTGCCTGGCGCCTTGCCGCTGCTTCTTCAATCCTCATTTTAGGAAGTCCGGTCTCAATTGCTTTCGCCATCCCGCCAAGACTTTCGATTTCTTCGATATGCTCCCAGGCACGCTCGATCAATGCATTTGTCAGGCTCTCAACATAGTAACTGCCTGCCCATGGATCAATGACCTTCGTAATCCCGGTTTCTTCCTGAAGAAATAGTTGTGTATTGCGGGCAATGCGTGCGGAAAAATCGGTCGGCAGCGCAATTGCTTCATCCAGTGCATTGGTATGCAATGATTGAGTGTGGCCCATTGCCGCTGCATGTGCCTCTACCAACGTTCGAATGACATTATTATATGGATCCTGTTCAGTCAAACTCCATCCGGATGTTTGCGAATGAGTCCTCAAAGCCATCGACTTTTCATTTTTCGGATTGAATGTCTTGATCATTTTTGCCCAAATAAAGCGTGCAGCCCTCATCTTGGCCACTTCCATGAAATAATTCATACCGATTGCCCAGAAGAAGCTTAGCCGTGGTGCGAATGAGTCAATATCGATTCCAGCCTTAAGGCCAGTTCTTACATATTCAAGACCATCCGCGAGCGTGTACGCCAATTCGATATCCGCTGGAGCACCCGCTTCCTGCATATGATAGCCTGAAATACTGATTGAGTTGAATTTTGGCATATATTTTGATGTGTACTCAAAAATATCGGCAATGATCTTCATCGACATTTCCGGCGGGTAAATGTACGTGTTCCGGACCATATACTCCTTCAGGATGTCGTTTTGAATCGTCCCTGATAATTGATCCTGTGTTACGCCCTGTTCCTCGGCCGTCACGATGAAGAACGCCATGATGGGCAGCACTGCACCATTCATAGTCATGGATACAGACATCTGGTCAAGCGGGATTCCGTCGAACAGAATTTTCATATCTAAAATGGAGTCAATCGCTACTCCCGCTTTCCCGACGTCACCCTCAACCCGGGGATGGTCAGAATCATATCCCCTGTGCGTTGCCAGGTCAAAGGCAACAGACAAGCCCTTTTGGCCCATTGCAAGGTTTCGCCTGTAGAATGCGTTGCTTTCCTCCGCAGTCGAAAAACCTGCATACTGCCTTACCGTCCATGGCCGGTTGACATACATTGCTGGATATGGTCCCCTCGTATAAGGAGGGAGGCCAGGCATGCCTTCCATATGTTCTGAGTCCTTTACATCTTCTTTCGTATACACTGGTTTCACCTTGATCTGCTCATTCGTTTCAAATAACAAATCATCGATGTTCTCCTGTATGTGCTGATTCACTTGTTCCTTGCTGACTTCCTTCTCCTCAGCAAACAAACGGACTTTTCTAAAATCAGGCTTTTGCATTTTCTCCCACCTCCATTTCCTGAAGCATAGATGATAGAGTCTGCAACGCATTGCTTCTTACATGCAGGAACTCTTGTATTCCGGCAGTTTTCCATTCGCTTTGTTTTTCATCCGGGATACCTGCCAGGTAAAGCTTGACCTCGTGCTCACTTGTAATCTCCTGCGCCAGATTAGGCCCAAAAGAATTGTAGGTCTGCTGATCGCCGCATATAACAAACTGTTTCGCTTCACACGAGTTTATGAAATCAATGGCTGCTGAAATAGAGTCCACTTCCCCGCTTCTTTCAGCAAGGATTCCTCCGGCTGACAACAATCCAGAAATAAAATCTGCTCTTGCCTTATGATTCTTCAGATCACCCAGGCAAATCAAGCCGACCTTTGGCACTGAACCCTTTTCCTGCAGCTTCTTCGCCCTGAACCTCAATTCTTCATATGGCTCAGCTAATCTTTTTAAGTTCAATGGAGCAAAGCTTGGTTCCACTTCTTTAAAACTCTCAAACAGAGAGCTGCCTGACGAAATTTTATCGATGGCAGCATCAAGTGAGTCGCTCATGTAATGACTTTTAATCTCCTGGACTGCAGGTTTACTGATATTATCTGAAAGGTTGGCATAAACGTTCGTTCCGATCATGCTCTTTTTACGCGCAGCAATATCCTGTTCACGGGCTTCAGCTGTCTGGGCGATCTGCTCCTGGAGCCAACCTGAATTCAATGTTTCATATATACCGCCCTTTTGATCCATATCAAGGAATAATTCCCATGCCTTTTCAGCCAGTTCCTTTGTTAATGACTCAACATACCAGGAACCGCCTGCTGGATCGGCCACTTTTTCAAGATGGGCTTCAGATTTGAGCACCAGCTGCGTATTTCTGGCAACCCTTTCGGAAAAAGGGTTCACAGTTCCTGCAGGTTCATCAAAGCTTCCACTATGCAGGTACTGAATTCCTCCTAATACTGCAGCAAAGGATTCATTTCCAACCCTAAGCATATTCACGTATGGATCAAAAATTGTTTTTGAGAACTTCGAGGTTTCAGCTGATATGATCATTTTACGATCTTCAGACTCTGCTCCAAAAGCTTCTGCTGTTTTACTCCACAAGAGTCTGGCAGCTCTAAGCTTCGCAGTTTCCATAAAAAAGTTTGATCCGATCGCAAATTTGAATACAATCTTTGATAACGCTTTCTTTAATTCCCAACCATTGTCGAGCAGCTTTTGAAGGAGATAAGCACCTGTAGATACGGCAATAGCCAATTCCTGCACGGCATTAGCACCGCTATTATGGTATGGGACACTATTGACTAGTACAGTCTTAACTTCTGGCAATTGCTGTGCTGCTTCTTCAAGTACCTTTGCCCATTTCGTAAAAAATTCATCTTCCCCAGCTGGGAGTCCGCCAAGCAAGCCTGCTTCGGCAATTGGATCACCTGCCACGAAACCTGAAAGTCCTTCAGCACTGCCAGATTCCTTTCCGGCAACAGCCAAAGCTGCAAGCAATGGCGTCTGTAACAATCCAGCGTCCAGAGCTAGTGGATACTTATTTTTATAAGATGAAATGAAGGAAACCAATGCACGGTTATCGGAAAACAACCCCTGTTTTACGTCAAAAGCAATAGCGGTTTGTCCCTTTGATAGCGCATTGTCGAGTTTCTCTTTCAACTCGCCTATATTAGAGTAAAAAAGGCGGTTTGCAATCTGCCAGGGCTCAGACTGATATCCAAGAGAATGGATGCCTCTCCTATAATCAAGCTGACCAGGCAGTTCTCCTTCCAATTCAACTGGAAGATCCCCTTTGGTATAAAGCGGTTTTAGAGTAATATTCTCATATGTATTCGTATAAAGAGAATCAATTGGTTTGCCCTTTAATGAGGCTTCGGCTTTTTCCTGCCAATCTTCAAATGTTGCATCTTTGAACGAGGTAGCTTTCATATTATCAATCGTCATAAACCTTACTGTCCATAGTTCAGACAGCTTCCCCCCCTTCACAAAAATTGTAGTAAAATTCTAATTTTTATACTCTACTATATTTTAGTATACGAATCCTTTTCTAGCAACGAAGGACAATTTTTATGCGGTCGAGCCAAAATTAAAACGCCCAGGTTCTCCTGGGCGTTTTGCATATTTATTAATAGATGGACGTTGTCTCTTTTGATGTATTCTCTAGGATTTCCTTAACCCTTGCAAGGAAGCGGCCGCAAACCAGGCCATCGAGCACACGGTGATCAAGGGACAGACAGAGGTTCACCATATCACGGACAGCAATCATGCCATTATTCATGACGACAGGGCGCTTAACGATCGATTCTACCTGGAGAATCGCTGCCTGCGGGTAGTTGATGATTCCCATTGATTGAACGGAACCGAAGGAACCTGTGTTATTGACTGTGAATGTTCCGCCTTGCATATCCTCGGAACGAAGCTTGCCTGTGCGCACCTTTTGAGCAAGCTCATTGATTTCACGGCCAATGCCTTTGATTGTTTTTTCGTCTGCATTCTTGATGACAGGAACGAAAAGGGCATCATCGGTAGCGACTGCAATGGAAATATTGATGTCCTTTTTCTGGATGATCTTATCTCCAGCCCACATGGAATTAATCTGCGGGAATTCCTTCAATGCCTGGGCAACTGCCTTCACGAAGAAAGCAAAGAATGTAAGGTTGAAGCCTTCTTTCTTTTTAAAATCATCCCTAAGGCCATTCCTGTACTCTACAAGATTCGTAACATCCACTTCTACCATCGTCCATGCATGCGGAGCTTCGTGCTTGCTGCGAAGCATGTTAGCGGCAATCGCCTTGCGGACTCCAGTCACAGGTATCTCAATGTCACCGACAGCCACTGGTACTGAAGGTGCTGGGGCTGGTGCTGCAGACTGTGATGGGGCTGCAGCTTGAGTTTGTGTTGCTGGCTGTGATACTGCAGCTTGAGTTTGTGTATTTTCTTTTACTTCTTCTTTCTGTGCTGAAGCTTGTGGAATATTGCCAGATTCAATGATTTGCTTTATATCTTTGCGCGTAATCCTTCCGCCAGCTCCACTTCCATTGACCAGGGTTAAATCTATGTTATTCTCCTGAGCCAGCTTTAATACAGCAGGTGAATATCTAGCTTTGCTTCCTTCATCCGCTGCTTGTTCTGAAGCTGGAGCGGCACTTGCTGAAGTTGAAGCAGCTGCATCCGCTGCTGGTGCTGCATCAGAAGTTCCGCCTTCAATTTCAATCGTACAGATTATCTCACCAACTGCCAATGTATCCCCTTCACCCGCAATCAATTCTTTGATTGTACCCGAAAATGAAGATGGTACCTCAGCATTTACTTTGTCGGTCATGACTTCTGCAAGTGGATCGTATTTATTTACTTTGTCACCAACGGAAACCAGCCACTTGCTGATTGTCCCCTCAGTTACACTCTCACCTAATTGAGGCATTTTAATTTGTTCGATTGCCACAGATTGACCCTCCTTCTCCATCATTCTATATCCAATGTGACTATGTTAAAATTCGGCAAGCTCTCTCATTGCTTTTTCTACTTTATCAGGATTGATCATGAAATACTTCTCCATTGTTGGAGCGTAAGGCATAGCTGGTACATCCGGGCCAGCAAGTCTCTTGATTGGTGCATCCAATTCAAATAAGCAGTGCTCAGCAATAATCGCAGAAACTTCACTCATGATGCTGCCTTCTTTATTGTCTTCTGTCACAAGAAGGACTTTACCAGTTTTCGAAGCAGCTTCGATAATTGCTTCTTTATCCAATGGATATACTGTTCGAAGGTCAAGAATATGGGCGGAAATCCCGTCTTTTGCAAGTCTTTCAGCTGCCTGCAGCGCAAAGTGTACTGCCAGGCCGTAAGTAATGACCGTGATATCCTCGCCTTCACGCTTGACGTCAGCTTTGCCGATCGGAAGAACATAATCGTCTTCAGGAACTTCGCCTTTGATCAAGCGGTAAGCACGCTTATGTTCGAAGAATAATACAGGATCTTCATCACGGATCGCAGCTTTTAACAATCCTTTTACATCATAAGGAGTCGAAGGCATTACGATCTTCAAGCCAGGCTGGTTCGCAAAAACTGCCTCTACAGACTGTGAATGGTAAAGCGCTCCGTGGACACCGCCGCCATATGGAGCACGGATAACCATCGGACAGCTCCAGTCATTGTTTGAGCGGTAACGGATTCTTGCCGCTTCTGAAATGATCTGGTTTACAGCAGGCATGATGAAATCTGCGAATTGCATTTCAGCGATTGGGCGCATACCGTACATTGCGGCACCAATCCCGACACCTGCAATAGCGGACTCTGCCAGAGGTGCATCGATTACCCGGTCTTCACCGAACTTTTCGTACAAGCCCTGTGTCGCTTTGAATACCCCGCCTTTTTTACCAACGTCTTCACCGAGGACAAAAACTCTCGGGTCTCTTTCCATCTCTTCTTTGATTGCCAATGTAACTGCATCTATATAAGAAATTACCGCCATTTCCGTTCCCCCTTACTCTTCAGCATATACGTATTTCAGAGCATGTTCAGGCTCTGCATACGGTGCATTTTCAGCATAATCGGTTGCTTCATTGACCAGCTTCATGATTCGATCGTTAATTTCCTTTTCACTATCATCATTCATGATGCCATTTTCTTTTAAATATGCGCCGAAGGTAATGATCGGGTCCTTCGTCTTAGCCTGCGCAACCTCATCTGGAGCGCGGTAGCTTCTGTCGTCATCATCTGATGAGTGTGGAGTCAGGCGGTAGGATACAGCCTCGACAAGAGTCGGTCCTTCACCACGGCGTCCGCGGTCAGCAGCTTCCTTGACCACTTTATAAACCTCTAAAGGATCGTTTCCATCAACAGTGACGCCTGGCATGCCATAACCGATTGCACGGTCTGAAACCTTTTCAGCTGCGACCTGTCTCTCGTAAGGGATCGAAATCGCATATTTATTGTTTTCTACCATAAAAATGACTGGAAGCTTATGAACGCCGGCAAAGTTAGCACCCTCGTGGAAGTCACCTTGGTTTGATGAACCTTCTCCAAACGTAACGAATGTTACCAAATCCTTCTTCTCCATTTTGCCTGCAAGAGCGATACCGACTGCGTGAGGAACTTGAGTCGTAACAGGTGAAGATCCAGTCACGATCCGGTTCTTCTTTTGACCGAAGTGACCAGGCATCTGACGTCCCCCGGAGTTCGGGTCTTCCGCTTTGGCAAAACCGGAAAGCATCAGGTCTTTTGCAGTCATGCCAAAAGTTAAGACCACTCCCATATCACGGTAGTACGGAAGCACATAGTCCTTTTCACGATCCAGGGCAAAAGCAGCTCCTACCTGTGCCGCTTCCTGTCCCTGACAGGAAATAACGAACGGAATTTTTCCGGCACGATTCAACAGCCACATCCGCTCATCCAGCCGGCGGGCCAACAGCATTGTTTCATACATTTCCAAAACTTTTTCATCACTTAAGCCAAGTGCAGCGTGACGATTTTCTGCCATCTTTATACCTCCCAATTGTTCGTACAAGGCTCTTTTACCTGAGGTAAAAGAGCTCTTGTTCAAAATATATATTAAGAATGGATTGCTTTGCCATCCACAGCCAAGGCTGCTTCGCCGATGGCCTCAGACAATGTCGGGTGCGGATGGATTGTATGGGCAACTTCCCATGGTGTAGCGTCTAACACTTTCGCAAGTCCCGCTTCTGAGATCATATCTGTTACATGCGGGCCGATCATATGGACACCCAGAATATCATTGGTTTCCTTGTCAGCTACAATTTTCACAAAACCATCGGATTCACCATATACAAGCGCTTTTCCAATTGCCTTGAAAGAAAATTTGCCTATCTTTACATCGTGACCTTGTTCTTTTGCCTCGTCTTCAGTCAGTCCAACGCTCGCGGCCTCTGGAGAGCTGTAAATACATTTTGAGACGAGCGTATAATCGATTGGGTGTGGATTTTGATTGGCAATGTGCTCAACAGCCACTATACCCTCATGTGATGCCACGTGAGCTAGCTGCAAACCGCCAATCACGTCACCAATTCCATAGATGTGGGATTCCTTTGTCTGGAAGTATTCGTTCGTCTGGATGAAACCTCTTTCCAGCTGAATATCTGTATTTTCAAGGCCTATTCCTTCAACATTCGCCTGGCGCCCTACAGAAACAAGCAATTTTTCAGCAGTGAATTCTTTCATTTCGCCTTTAACCTCAGCACTGATCGTGACACCATCGCCTTTTTGCAGGGTCTCTGATAAGACTTTGGCGTTCGTTATGATTTTTACGCCTTTTTTCTTCATTGCGCGCTGCATTTCTCTTGAAACATCCTTGTCCTCAGTGGGAACGATACGGTCTGCGTATTCAATGACTGTAACCTGAGACCCAAAATCTGCAAGCATGGATGCCCATTCAATCCCGATTACGCCTCCGCCAACGATGATGATCGACTTAGGCAGATCCTCCATAACAAGCGCTTCATCAGAAGTCATCACGTATTGGCCATCCGCTTCAAGCCCAGGCAAAGTTCTTGGTCTTGAACCTGTCGCAACGATGACATTCTTCGGAATCAGCATCTCGTTTTCCTCGCCATTGTTCATCTCAACAGAAATGGTTCCTGGCATTGGTGAAAATATGGATGGACCTAAAATCCTTCCCAAACCTTCATAAACATCGATTTTGCCTTGTTTCATCAGGTGCTGTACACCACGGTGCAGCTGCTCGACGATTTTTTCTTTTCTTTCCTGTACCTTTGTGAAATTGACGCGAACTTCACCTGTCGTCACGCCAAAATCTTCACTTTTCTTTGCTGTGGCATAAACCTCAGCACTGCGGAGCAATGCCTTACTGGGGATACAGCCCTTATGCAGGCATGTTCCGCCAAGCTTTCCTTTTTCAACGATGGCAGTTTTCAAGCCAAGCTGAGAAGCTCTGATTGCTGCAACGTATCCGCCTGTACCGCCCCCGAGAATGACCAAATCATATTCTTGAGCCATCTAAATCCCTCCTCTATATATGGTTTATATCGTTTATTTGTTTACTGAGGTTCTGACTGATCCTTAAAGCCAGCCATCCTACCTGCCCGGATATTCTTTTACTTTTTCTTCACTTCGCAAAATACGAAGGGCTCCTTCAGCAAGGGCTTGCAATTCGTTTTCTCCCGGGTGGACAATGACGTCTGCAATCCAGTTGATCCGTTCAGAGATTTCCTGGACGAACTCTTTGCCATATGCAAGACCGCCTGTCAGAACAATCGCATCTACTTTCCCAGCAAGGACGGCACTGGCAGAACCGATTTCCTTTGCTACCTGGTAAGCCATCGCTTCGTATACAAGCTTTGCCTTCGAATTTCCTTGCTTGATCATCTTTTCGACCTTTATCGCATCATTCGTTCCAAGGTATCCTACTAGACCACCCTGGCCGACAAGTTTTTTCATGATTTCTTCCCTGAAGTAATCACCAGAAAAACATAATTCCACAAGGTCGCCTGCCGGTACTGTACCTGCACGCTCGGGACTGAAAGGACCATCGCCATGCAGACCGTTATTCACATCGACAACCCTTCCCATTTTATGGGCCCCTACAGTGATCCCTCCGCCAAGGTGAGTAATAATCAAGTTCAATTCTTCATATTTTTTACCTAGCTCTTTTGAGACCCTGCGTGCGACTGCCTTTTGATTCAAGGCATGGAAGATGCTTTTTCGTTCAATAAGGGAGAATCCTGACACTCGAGCTACCGGGTCAAGTTCATCGACCACGACCGGGTCGACGATAAAGGAAGGGATATTCAAACCAGATGCGATTTCATAGGCAAGAATACCTCCAAGATTTGAAGCATGCTGGCCAGAATAACCCGCTCGCAGGTCTTCGAGCATCTTATTATTCACTGCATATGTTCCGCCTTCGATTGGCCGTAAAAGCCCGCCGCGCCCACAAACAGCACTTAATTTTGAAATGTTGATTCCTTCCGTATCAAGCGTTTCAAGTATCGTATTCTTCCTGAATTCGTATTGGTCGATGATGGTTTCATAAGAGTTTATGACAGTTGAGTCATGCCGGATCGTTTTTTCAAATACGGATACCTCATTATCATATACTCCAATTTTCGTTGATGTAGATCCTGGATTGATGACTAGAATCCGATGTTCTGTTTGTTGCACAGTTAAACCTCCAATTAGCTTGCGGATACCCTAAAATCCGCAATACGTCAGTAGCATTTAGGAAACAGCAGAGGCGCCGAAACAAATATTCAGCGCTCTCTGCGGAACCTTTCATTAAGGCTGTTTTCGAATGTTGCTCTTTGCATAAAATTTCTTTTCACACAAGAAGCAACAAAGGTGACGAAAAAAGACTTAATTAACGGCGGCTTAGGATATGGTGGCCGTTTTGCAGGAATTGGCTGCGGGAGTTGCGCATTCTCTCAATACGCTCTTCTGCCATACGGTCAGCCGCTTTATAAGTAGGAAGTCCATCCCTCTTAGCAATTTCAATTACTTTTTCGATGTTGTTGTAAATCGTTTCAACCTTTTTCATTGCTCTCTCAGCATTATAGCCGTAAAGCTCATCTGCAACGTTGATTACACCGCCAGCGTTGATAACATAATCCGGAGCATAAACAATTCCCATTTCATGGATGATATCTCCGTGCTTTGTATCCTTGAGCTGGTTGTTAGCGGCACCAGCAATAACCTTTGCCTTTAACTGAGGAATTGTTTCGTCGTTGATTACCGCGCCTAATGCACATGGTGCGTAAATGTCACAGTCTACACTGTAGATCTCATCCGGTTCAACTGCTTTTGCACCGAATTCCTCAACCGCTCTTTGTACAGCTTCCTTGTTAATATCCGTAACAATCAGCTGGGCACCTTCCTCATGGAGGTGGCGGCAAAGATTAAATGCCACGTTGCCTACACCCTGAACAGCGATTGTTTTTCCTTCAAGCGAATCCGTTCCGAACGCTTCCTTAGCAGCTGCCTTCATCCCTCTGTACACGCCATATGCTGTTACCGGAGAAGGATTTCCTGATGAACCGAACGCTGGTGAGATACCAGTGACATAGTCTGTTTCCTCATGGATTAAGTCCATGTCTGCAACAGTTGTACCTACATCTTCAGCAGTAATATATCTTCCGTTCAAGCCCTGGATATAACGGCCGAACGCACGGAACATCTCTTCGTTCTTATCCTTGCGAGGATCTCCGATAATAACTGTTTTTCCGCCGCCAAGGTTAAGGCCAGCAGCAGCATTCTTGTATGTCATGCCTTTAGCAAGGCGAAGTGCATCCTCGATAGCCGCTTCTTCTGATGCATAAGTCCACATACGAGTTCCGCCCAATGCTGGTCCAAGAGTCGTATCATGAATCGCGATGATTGCTTTCAATCCTGATTGTTTATCCTGGCAAAATACAACCTGCTCATAATCGTACTGTTCTAGATACTTGAAAATTTCCATACCTAATTCCTCCCCTGGTTTATGTAATTATTTAGCAGCAGAGCATAACGCTAATGCAAGTGAGTATAGCTTGCTTTCAGCTGTGTCCGCCCTGGATGTTAACACGATTGGAGCTTTAGCCCCGGCAATGACAGCGCCAACCTTTGCGTTGGCAAAGTACATTAATGATTTATATAGAACATTTCCTACCTCGATTGCAGGGACTAAAAGTATATCCGCCTGGCCCGCAACCTCACTTTTGATTCCCTTGTGCTCTGCAGCAAGCTGTGACACCGCATTATCAAGGGCAAGCGGCCCATCCACAATGCAACCGGGAATTTGTCCTCTTTTGTTCATCATTGTTAATGACGCAGCATCTATTGTCGCCTGCATCGCTGGATTGACCACTTCTACGGCTGCCAGCGGTGCCACTTTCGGCATATCAATTCCGATAGAATGTGCTACCTTTACTGCATTCTTGATGATTTGTGCTTTTTGCTCAACGTCCGGTGAAATATTCATCGCTGCATCGGTTACGATTGTGAATCGATCGTAGCCTGGCACTTCAAAAACCGCCACATGTGAAAGTACCGTCCCGCTCCTCAGGCCATATTCTTTATTCAGGACAGCTTTTAAAATCACAGCAGTAGGTATATTACCTTTCATTAAGACATTGGCTTCTTTGTTCTTGACTGCTTTCACAGCCATTTCTGCTGCAGTATTATTATTTGACGCGGAAATGATTTCAATCCCCTTGCTGTCCGCAAGGTCTGGATGCTTCGCTGCGATCATCTGCTCTATTTCTTCCTTGTGTCCAAAAAGAAGAAAATGGGCAAGTTCCAGTTCGACAGCTTTGGCAACCGCTTCTAAAATCTCAGAGTCTTCTGCGGCTGCAACAGCTACTGTTTTCCTGCCACCTTGGGATGCCATGCTGATAAGTGAGTCTAGTTTCATGACTGTTTCAACCCTTTCTGTTCTTCTCGCATCACCACTAATTATATATGCAAGAACTGTGCCAACTTAAATTGTTGAAAACGCTTTACTTTTCCTGAAAAACATTGTGCAATAAATTGCAGGGTATGAAAATTATTGCATGCTATTTGCTTCAATGTTATATTTTTCGAGCTTGTAATATAAATTTCTTACCGACACCCCTAAAGCTCTGGCCGCAGCTGTTTTATTTCCTTTCACAGCCTTGAGAGTTGACTTGATTACCTTAGCCTCATACTTTTCCAGCTGGACTGCAAGAGTTTCAGCGGGGACAGCTTCGCCAAAGTGATCATCTTTTTCCTTCACTTGGCTGTTCTGCAAATCAGGTAAGTGCTCCATTCGGATAATTGTTTCGCTGTAGCTCAAGAATATGATGGCACGGCCAAGGACATTTTCGAGCTCCCTGACATTTCCGGGCCAATCATACGCCATCAGCCTCTTAATTGCTTCCTCAGAAACTCCTTCTACGTTACGACCATAATCTTGATTGATTTTTTGAATCAATCTTTCGCAGAGGAGCGGTATGTCTTCCTTCCTTCTTTTCAGAGGAGGAATATGAATCGGCATCCTGTTCAGACGATAATATAAGTCTTCTCTAAAACTGCCATTCGCAATCGCCTTTTCGAGGTTCATATTCGTTGCAGCTATGACCCTGACATTGATTGCTACAGGCTTCGTTCCTCCAACCCGGACAATCTCTCTCTCCTGCAAAACCCTGAGCAGTTTAGCCTGGGTGTTGGCAGGCAATTCACCTATTTCATCAAGGAAGATACTGCCGTTATTGGCTTCCTCGAAGAACCCTCGTTTCCCGCCGCGTTTGGCACCTGAAAATGCTCCTTCTTCATAGCCGAAGAGTTCGCTTTCGAGCAGTGATTCTGAAATCGCTGCGCAGTTTACCCGGATGAACTTGTTGAACTTCCGGTCGCTGGCATTGTGAATCGCATGGGCAAATAATTCCTTGCCTGTTCCTGACTCCCCGCGAAGGAGGACAGTCGCAGGAGTTTTTGCACCCAGCTTTGCCTGTTCAATCGGAATTGTCATTTCCTCTGATTGACCGATAATATCCTCGAACGAGTATTTCGCTTCAAGCGTCCTGATAATCTGCCTTGCTCGTGTCAGCTCCCGATTCAAGCTCTGGATCTCCGACATATCATGGATAACCCCGACACTTCCCTTTAACTTCCCATCTACTATGATAGGCGCAACATTGACAACAACCTCTTTTTTATTGGGTCCAACCCGCATCGCTGTACCACGGACCGGTCTTCTCGTCTTGAGCACCTTCATATGCATGCTCTCGCCTTCAGATATATCAGCGGTGGCCGGCTGCCCGATTACTTCCTCTTCCTGAAGTCCGGTTATCCTGGTATAAGCAGGATTGATCATGATTCCCCGTCCATCCTCATCTACTACAGAAATGGCTTCGTCACTGGAGTTTATGATGGCCTGAAGCATTGTTTGGATTTCTTTTAAGTTCGTTATCTCTTCCGCAAGATTCACAACTTCAGTTATATCCTTAAAAACAGAGAATGCTCCAATCAGTTGGTCATTTTCATCTATGATCGGTATCCTTGTCGTGATGATTTTAGACCCATTCGGAAGCATTAATTCCTGATTCGCCTCTATCTTCCTTGTATTCAGTACTCTTGGAAGCTTGCTGGTTGGTATGATTTCGGAGACATGTTTGCCTTCTGCATGTTCACTTGTTGTTCCTGTTATTTTTTCTGCGCTTTTGTTGAACAACGTTACGATTCCTTCTGTATTGATGACAACCATGCCATCACCAGAAGAATTAAATATCAAGTTATGTTCATATGTAATTTTCCTGAGAGTTTTTATCAATTCTTCTTTTTCTTCTAAAAGAGTGGCCAGTAGGAATGCGACACTACCCGGTATCAGCACAGTGTTTTTACCGCGAGCATCCCTTAATTCCTTAAAGACCTCTTCCTCACCTGTCACTTCAATGATAATATCCAACTGGTCAGACATATACGTATGCCAGTCTGTCCCGGTTTGAATGCCTTCATTTTGCGCTGCGATAATCCCTGGAGCATCAGGATTGAGATCCACCACTGCAACCACATCTGCAGTCTGCTTGAAAATGTCAAGAATGGCAGTTCCACCCTTACCCGCGCCTACAATCATTACTCTTTGCATAATATCCACCACATATCTAGAAAAATATTTCATGGAACAAATTTATAGTCTGCAAAATCTTTCACTATTATTGTAATTCTTTTTGAATGCGCTGACAAATTTCTTTGTTTTCAAACTCTTCTGCAGACAATTCCGTATGAGCATCTTATATTGCGAAAAAACACGGGGTTGAGTATACTTTTTAGATGAGGACACATAACGAGGGGAAACCAAATGATCAGGATCATAGCATTAATCATTATGTTGATACCAGGCGTCATTGCTGCTTTAGGGGTAAAACTGATGCGCGACATGGTGTTTGGGATTTTGCATGCACCTTTCCCATTCTTATGGCTCCAATTCCTGGCGGGACTTCTCTTTTTCCTGGCTGGATTGGGGTTCATCGCTGGTTTTATCCTGCATCGTGATCGAAAAAAAAATAAAGTCCAGGCATTTTTCCGAATTCCTGATAGCAATAAAAAGCAAAACAGGCCTTGAGATTATTAGGCCTGTTTTATTTTTTCTCTGATTCTTTTTGCCTTTGCTGGATCATCTGTTATGAGCGCACTGCAATTCACCATGAACAATCTTTCCAGCTCAGTCTCTTTATTTACCGTGTATGGTCTTACTTCGATTCCGCTCTCAAGTGAAGCCTTAACGATTTGATCAGGCGCAGCCCGCCAGTGCGGATGAAAGCCTTTCGCCTTGATTGACTGTGCGTAAATCCAGGGCATGTATAAGCCTTCAGAAAGCAGGGGTGCGATTTCAATCTCAGGAGCCAGTAAATAGCTATGGACAATGCTGTAGTGGTTGAAGGAGGAAATGATAATCCTGTCTGATAAATCGTACTCCCTCACCATATTGATTACCTTTTCTTCCATACCTTCATAAGGAATTATGCTGTTTTTTAATTCGATATTGCATACCATCGAGGTACCAGATAACCATTCCAGGACTTCGGCCAAAGAAGGAATCTGTTCTTTCTCTGGTGTTTCCTTAAATTTGAAACGGGCATCCAGCTTTCTTAAATCCTCGAATTTATAATCCATTACCAGTCCAGTTCCATCGGTAGTTCGATCGACCTTTTCATCATGAATCACGACCAGCTCACCGTCTCTAGTCATTTGGACATCGAGCTCCAAGCCATCTGCACCTGCTTTTTCTGCTTCTTTAAAGGCAAGCATAGTGTTTTCTGGATATTCTGCTGCATAGCCGCGATGTGCTAAAATAAGAGTCATAAACCATCACACCTATCTTTTTAAATTTGGAGGTAAAAACAATGAGACCATTACATATCTCTGCGGAAACCGCTGTTAAGCTTTCCGAAAAACTCGGTGTACCTATTGAACAAATCATGCATATGCCTCAGCATATCCTTATTCAAAAGTTAACGGAACTTGAAAAAGAGAAAGAAAAGTAGATCTCAAGACGCCTTTAAGGCGTTTTTTTAATCTACGCACCATTGTGTTATAGCAAAGCATCCTTAGTACATATACATGATAATATGCATACACAGGTTTCACCAAATTTCAAACATATAAAAACATCTTACTTTAGTACGGCAAAACCGTGATAAAGTAAGATGTTTATCCTAAAATGTTATGAATAAATAGCTAAAATGCCTAACTCTTTCAAGAAGCTTTGTGTTCAAGGCGCAGCTTGTCAGCGACCATCGCGATGAATTCCGAATTTGTTGGCTTTGCCTTCGACATTGAAACAGTATATCCAAACAACGAGGAAATGGAATCGATATTCCCTCTGCTCCACGCAACCTCAATCGCATGGCGGATGGCACGTTCTACACGGCTTGCCGTTGTATTGAATTTCTTGGCGATGTCAGGATAGAGGACTTTTGTGATCGAGCCAAGAAGTTCAATATCGTTATAAACCATGGAAATGGCCTCACGCAAATACATATAGCCTTTAATATGGGCAGGAACACCAATTTCATGGATAATGCTTGTAATGCTAGCATCAAGGTTTTTAGGCTTGTTTTCAGCATTTGCTCTGCCGTAATTGATTGATGAAGATGGTTTTCGGGCTACTGATTTTGCCTTGCCGCTTACCTGGCGGATATGTCCTGCCAGATGCTCCATATCGAAAGGCTTTAGAATGAAGTAGGATGCCCCTAGCTCTACTGCCTTCTTGGTTACATCTTCCTGGCCAAATGCTGTCAGCATGATAACATTCGGTATGATTCCCTTCTTCATATCACGAAGTCTTTCCAGGACCGCCAATCCGTCGAGGTGCGGCATAATAATATCTAAAAGCAAAACATCTGGATCTGTATCTTCCAGCATTTCTAAGCATTCCTGGCCATTATGGGCAACCCCTACAATCTCCATATCATCCTGTGAAGAAATATACTCTTCAAGAAGACCTACTAATTCTCTGTTGTCATCAACAACGCATACTTTTATTTTGTTCACTACTTGGTTCCTCCTCAATCCAATTATGATCACAAATATTATCTTCTCTAAATTCTATTCTAAATGACTAATTCGACAATGCAACAGAAATTCCTCTTATTTTTAATTTTTTCTTAAAAAAGTAATATTTTCTTATAAATGCTTCATTTTCCTTTGTTTTTCGACTAATTTCGTCAGTTGACAAAAAAAGGTTGGTGATTTTGTCGAATAATCTTCATATTCAGGGTTTCAAGATTGGTTTGTGCTGATTTCCGTTCAGGCACTTCACTTTCCTCGGAGCTGATTGTGAACCTCATAGACGAAAGCTTACCCCAGTTGTAATGGTTGCTGTCCCTCAACATAGCAGCTGATGATGGACACTTTTTCAGGATTTCCATGGGTTTTTGTCCGTCATGCCGGTGATGATGGAAACTTTTTCAGGATTCCCATGGAGTTTTGTCCGTCATGCCGGTGATGATGGACACTTTTTCAGGATTCCCATGGAGTTTTGTCCGTCATGCCGCTGATGATGGACACTTTTTCAGGATTCCCATGGAGTTTTGTCCGTCATGCCGGTGATGATGGACACTTTTTCAGGATTCCCATGGAGTTTTGTCCGTCATGCCGGTGATGGTGGACACTTTTTCAGGATTCCCATGGAGTTTTGTCCGTCATGCCGGTGATGATGGACACTTTTGCATGTTTATCATGCCATTTCTGTCCGTCATGCCCTCGAGAAAACAAAGAAAAGGCGGCTATTTGCCGCCGCCGAATTCCTGTGTTAACTTGCCTGCTCTCTTGGTTTTTCGTATATGTCGATGCCAGCTTCATTCAGCATCCACTCTATGTGAACTCCATATCCGCTTGTTGGGTCATTTACGAAGACGTGAGTTACAGCGCCTACTAGCTTGTCACCCTGGATAATAGGACTTCCACTCATCCCCTGGACAATTCCACCTGTCTTTTCCAATAACTCAGGGTCGGTTACCTTTATCACCATGCCCTTTGTTGCTGGAAACTTTTGAGGGATGGTGCTGACGATTTCTATATCAAAAAGGTTCACCTCGTCATTATTAACAACCGTCAGGATTTTCGCTGGACCTTCTTTTACTTGATGAGAAAGAGCTATAGGCAGAGGTTTATCAAATACTCCATTTGAAATATCCTTGTTCAGTTCACCAAAGATCCCAAAAGGACTGTTTCTTTTGATATTCCCAATGACTTCCCGGTCTGATGAAAAGCGAGCCAACTTTTCCCCCGGGTTCCCTTTTCCCCCTTTTTCGATCGAAGTAACAGTTGATCTCACAATTTGGCCATCCCCAACGACGATCGGTTTTTTCGTATCCATGTCAGAAATGACGTGTCCGAGTGCTCCATATTTTTTTGACTGCGGGTGATAAAATGTCATCGTTCCGATACCTGCAGCTGAATCACGTATATATAACCCTAGCTTATATGTGTTTTCATTTACGTCTTTTTCTGGCTGGAGTTTGGTTTTGACTTTTTCATTTTCCCTTTTGATTACAACATCCAAGGGCTTGCCGTTTTCTCCCGCTTGCTTTACAAACGGGCCAACATCTGCCATTTTTTCAATCTGCTGTCCATTGATTTCAGTGATAATATCACCTTTTTTTATGCCAGCTTTTTCACCTGGCGATACTCTTCCTTCATTAGCCTGCACCTGGTGATGTCCGACCACAAGGACACCTACCGTATTTAATTTTACTCCTATAGATTGACCGCCTGGCCTGACCTTGAAATCCTTCAGGACATTGACATCGACTTTTTTAACAGGGAAGCCCGCTAATTCAAGGACCATTTCATCCTTCCCATGCCTTTTCGCCTCAAGCGTCAAGGTTTCACCTTGTTGGTTCACTCCGATACTTGAGTCTTTTACTGGAGCAGTAACCTGTATTGCATTTGCCTGGAAATCAAGCTTTTGCCCCTCGAATAACGTTATATCTCCTGGAATAGACAAATATTCTTGTACTGGTTTTGCAAATCCTAAAGCAATTAATGAAACAAGGAGAATTCCACCAATAAATTTTCTGAGAAAATCTTTCTTCAATTCATTTCACTCTCCTCGCTTCTAGTCCACACACATCGAAATGGCTACATCTTTAATTTTGCCTCGACTCCCCGCATTTATAACCTGTATAAAAATAAAAAAGCTACCCTTTATGGATAGCTTTTCATGTTATAGCCTTCATATTCTGTGCAAGTCGCAGCAATTCTTCAGCATGCTGTTTCGTCAGGTCGGTAACTTCGACCCCTGAAATCATTCTGACGATCTCCTTTACCTTCTCAGATGGAGACAGCGGAGTGACGGATGTTCTGGTCCTTCCACTCTTTATCACCTTTGCGATATACAGATGAGTATCGGCCATCGCGGCAACCTGAGGCAAATGCGAAATGCAAAGAACCTGGGATCCAGTCGAGACATTGTAGATTTTCTCTGCAATTGATTGAGCCACGCGGCCGCTGACTCCTGTATCCACTTCATCGAAAATGATGGAGGTGACACCCTGATGTTTAGAGAAGATACTTTTCAGTGCAAGCATGATCCGGGAAAGTTCTCCGCCGGAAGCAATCTTTGACAAAGGTTTCAAAGGTTCGCCCGGATTTGTTGAAATATAAAATTCAACCTTATCTGCGCCGCTTTTATGGAAATGGTCTGTATTGGAGTCAATTCTCAGGTCGAATACTGTCTTCTCCATATACAGCTCTTTTAATTCTTTATGGATTAATTTCGTAAGTTTCTTAGCATATTTCCTGCGAGTTTGAGTCAAGTTATTGGCCTCGATGCGCAAATCTTTTTTAAGTGATGCTAGCTCTTTTTCCATCTGGCCAATATGTACTTCTTTATTCTGAAGTGTCTCGATTTCTTCCTCAATTTTTGAAGAATACTCCAGGATTTCTTCTATCGTACTTCCGTATTTCCGTTTCAACTGATTAATTTCGTTCAGCCTGTCCTCAATTTCATTCAAGCGCTGAGGGTCATATTCAAGAGAATCCAGTTCATTCCTGATTGTCCTTGCAGCATCTTCAAGCATATAAAAACTGTTCGCAACTGCGTCAGCAATATTCTTATAGTCAGGGTCCAATTCTGCTGCATTCTGAAGATTGTCCATGACCAGACCAATCCAATCAAGGCCCTTTTGCTCCCCCTGCAATGCTGTATAACTGGTCTGAATACTCTCAAAAATCTTTTCAAAGTTGCCAAGCTTGCGCTTCTCTTCGAAAAGCTCCTCATCCTCATTGATCCTTAAATCAGCCGTTAGGATTTCATCATGCTGGAATTGGATTAAGTCAAGTCTGTGAGCCATTTGCTGTTCATTTTCACTCAGGCTCTTCAGCTTTTTCTGTGTTTGTTCAAAAGATCGAAAGACGTGTTGATATTCCTGAAGTGCAGGCAGGATTTCCTCTGCTCCAAATTGATCAAGAAGAGTGATATGCTTCGTCTCATCCATTAATTCCTGGTGCTCATGCTGACCATGAATATCGATCAAAGTTGAGCCCACCTCACGCAAAACAGCAATCGTGACGAGCTTGCCGTTGATCCGGCAAACACTTTTCCCACTCGCTGAAATATCCCTTCTCAAGACAATCATGGCGTCTTCAATTTCAATGCCAAACTCAGATGCCTTCGCATAACTTGGATGATTTTCCCCTTCAAGATGGAACAAACCTTCAATTTCAGCCTTATCTTCACCATGGCGGACGAATTCGGCCGAGCCCCTCCCACCCACTAGAAGGTGGATGGCATCGATGATAATGGATTTTCCTGCGCCTGTCTCTCCGGTGAGTACGGTTAGTCCTTTATTAAAAGAAACGGATAATGATTCAATAATAGCAAAGTTTCGAATCGATAATTCATTTAACAAGCAAACGTCACCTCATTTACAACATTTCGAGAAAACGATTTGTGACTTGCTCAGTATCCTCTGGAGTACGGCAAATAATCAAGATGGTATCGTCCCCACAAATCGTGCCAAGAATATCTTCCCAATCGAGATTATCAATCAATGCCCCGATCGCATTGGCATTGCCAGGCAAGGTTTTCATCACTAGCAGGTGGCCTGCCTGATCGATGCGGATAAAAGCATCCATTAATGACCTTTTTAGTTTTTGCAAAGGATTGAAACGCTGGTCTGCCGGGAGGCTGTATTTGTATCTGCCATCGATCAAAGGAACCTTCACAAGATGGAGCTCCTTGATATCACGGGAAACTGTTGCCTGTGTAACATTAAAGCCGGCAGCTTTCAGCCTGTCCACCAGTTCATCCTGCGTCTCGATATCCTTGCTCGCGATCAGCTCGCGGATTTTTATATGTCGCTGTCCTTTATTCATTAATATCACCCCTGGATATATCCGAAACATTCATATACTCATATGTTAGCCGATTTCAACAGAATGTACAATCATTCGTGGACTTTCGGCAAAAGTTATCGGCGGAATTGACGAAGTGGTGAACTTCCTATAACGAGAAATTCAAGAAAAAAATGACACTTGTTATTTGGCTGTTGATTTTCGTTCCAGGCGCTTCGCTTTCCGCGGGCAGAATTATGAAAAAGCCCAACTGCCGGCTTTTTCAAACAGCAAATTCTTCCTTGCAGTCGGGGAGCCTTCTCGGCTCTTTATGCGTCTGCGGGTTCTCCCCATGTCTAGCTCTTCCCGTAGGACATTGATTGTGCTTCCTCGAACCTGCCCACGCACGATGGAAATGCGTTTGCATTTTCGGAGGAGTCTACGCGCCTTCCACTACAATCAACAGGAGCTTAAAAAAACATTGGGCTCTAAGAGAGCCCCCAAAACAACTATTAAGGTTTTTTAAACTGGAAAATTCTTTGGTGTATAGAATACCATTCCAGTAACTATTTAAATCACACAAAAAAGAACAGGCTGATCCAACCTATTCTTCCTCGCTAGTTTGCTTTGATTTTAGTTCATTATGCGCTGCGGTAACGACTGCTTCAGGCTGCGTATTCAGCAGCAGTTTCCCTTTTTCTTCTCCGATGCCGTTCCACTGCAGGTGAAGCAGGAATTCAATATTGCCATCTCCGCCGGTGATTGGCGAAAAGCTCAAATTGATCACATCATAGCCCTCTGCAATCGAAAAAGAAATGATCCTGTCCAGGACTTGTTCATGAACTTTCCTGTCACGCACGATTCCTTTTTTGCCGACCTGTTCTCTTCCCGCCTCAAATTGCGGCTTGACAAGAGCGACGATATCGCTGCCTGCTGTCAGCAGTGTTTTGAGCACGGGCAAAATAAGACGAAGGGATATGAAAGATACATCAATGCTTGCGAAATTCGGCATCCCTTTAATTAGATCCTCCGGTTTCACATAACGGAAATTTGTTCGCTCCATCACGACGACACGTTCGTCCTGACGCAGCTTCCAGGCAAGCTGATTGTAGCCAACATCCAAAGCATAGCTCATCTCAGCTCCGTTTTGAAGGGCACAATCGGTAAAGCCGCCGGTCGAAGCCCCGATATCCAGCAGTGTTTTCCCTTGGACATCAAGGTCAAAAACCTTTAATGCCTTTTCAAGCTTCAGTCCTCCACGGCTAACATATGGAAGGACATTCCCTTTTACCGTCAGGGGAATGTCACTGCTAACCTTTTCTCCCGGTTTGTCCAACCGATTTTCATTCGTGTAGACGAGCCCTGCCATGATTGTCCGTTTAGCTTTCTCCCTTGTCTCCGCAAGGCCGCGTTCAACAAGCAGTACATCTAATCTTTCCTTTTTGATTTTCATTTGCTACGCCCTTTTTTGTTTCTGTCTCGCAAGCTTTTGCATCCGCAAGACGACATCCTCTGTTGTCATTCCAATTTCATCAAGAAGCTTATCGACACTGCCATGCTCAATGAATTGATCCGGAATACCCATCCTGTCTATCTCTACATGCTGGTAACCCAGGTCATGCGACGTCTCGAGCACGAAGCTTCCAAATCCACCCTGCAGGACAGCTTCCTCGATTGTCAGGATCGGCATGTTTTTATTCAGGATGCCCACCAGCATCTCTTCGTCGAGAGGCTTGATAAAGCGGGTATTGACTACTTTTACTGATACGCCCTGCCTTGCAAGTATTTCTGCTGCTTCCATAGCCATCGGGATTGTTGTGCCAAATGTCAGGATGGCCGCGTCTTCACCTTCACGAAGTACTTCCCAGGTACCAATCGGGATTTCTTTCAGCTCTTCATCCATCGGTACACCTAGTCCATTGCCTCGAGGATAACGCATTGCAATCGGGCCCTCATCGTATTTTATTGCAGTGTATACCATATGCTGTCCTTCATTTTCATCCTTTGGCATCATCAATACCATATTAGGCAAGTGCCTTAAAAAGGCAATGTCAAATACGCCTTGGTGTGTTTCCCCGTCAGCGCCCACAAGTCCTGCGCGGTCAATACCAATGAACACATTTAAGTTCTGGCGGCAAATATCGTGGACCACCTGATCATATGCGCGCTGCAGGAAGGTTGAATAAATCGCCAGGAATGGCTTCATATTTTGCGTCGCCAGACCGGCTGCAAAAGTTGTCGCATGCTGCTCAGCAATCCCGACATCAATCATCCGGTCAGGGAATTCGCTGGCAAAACCCTCAAGCTTAGAACCGACAGGCATCGCCGGTGTCACAGCCACAATCCGTTCATCGGTCCTCGCGATTTTCCTTACTGTCTCACTAACCAGCTTACTCCAGGCTGGTGGTGAGAATTCTGGCTTGACAAAATCACCGGTTTCCATCTTATAAGGTCCGGTTCCATGCCATGTGCCAATTTTATCATTTTCAGCCGGGTTATACCCTTTGCCCTTTTTCGTAATGACATGCAATAATACAGGTCCTTCCTGCTTTTTTGCATATGCAAGGTTTTCAAACAGATCATCATAATCATGTCCATCTACTGGCCCAAGATATGTAAACCCTAATTCCTCGAAAAAGATTCCTGATACAAAGAGATACTTTAAGCTGTCCTTTATTCTTTCAGCAGTCGCCGCGAGCTGACCGCCAATAGCAGGCACCTTTTTTAACAAATATTCGAGTTCATCTTTTACCCAATGGTACTTACCGGCAGTCCGAAGGCGGCCGAGCACACTATGCAATGCGCCCACATTAGGGGCAATCGACATTTCATTATCATTCAAAATGACAATAAGCTTCTTTTTTTCATGACCGATATGATTTAACGCCTCTAAAGCCATGCCTCCTGTAAGGGCACCATCACCGATAATCGGAACGATGTGGGAGTTTTCGCCCTTCAGGTCCCGGGCAATTGCCATCCCCATTGCAGCTGAAAGTGAAGTCGAACTATGTCCCGTTTCCCAGACATCATGCTCACTTTCAACCATTTTTGGAAAACCGCACAGTCCTTTATGCTGCCTTAACGTGTCAAACTGACACGCTCTTCCAGTCAGGATTTTATGTACGTATGATTGGTGCCCAACATCCCAAAGAAACTTATCCTTCGGGCTGTCAAAACACTTATGGAGCGCAATCGTCAGTTCGACAACACCCAGATTAGGTCCGATGTGCCCGCCCGTAACTGATAACTTTTCAATCAAAAACTGCCGAATCTCCCCGCTTAACTCTTCCAATTCCTTAGTCGAAAGATTTTTCAAGAAGGAAGGGTCTTTTATTGATAAAAGATCCATTTCGGACCACTCACTTTCATTTCTGACTTATTATTCCGCACTTTTTATCCTATAACTAAAAAAGTTGTTAGTAATAACATATATTAAGTAAAGAATGGTTTTCAAGCTATACATAGAAATATCGCTTATTTATGTAGTGTTCTTTTCGTAATCTCTTATTTTGGACGGATTTGATCATTATTCCAGTTCAGAACTGTCCATATAAGTCTCGATTACCATTTAATAAACGGAGATGTATATGCTCGAAAAGCATGCTCAATGCGAATACAGCTTTATGTAAAAAAGCTGCCAACACTACCGTGCTAACAGCCAATTATAGCACACTATCGAACTATTCTCAATGACTGCTCTAATGATTACGCAGTCCGATTAAATCTGTGATCTGTTCAAGAATTCCCACCTCTAAACCGCTTTTGCTCAGGGATTCTTTCGCGCTCCGCAAATGGTAATCAAGTGCTTCTTTTGCCCCAGCCAATCCAAGCAACGCAGGATACGTGCTTTTTTCGTTTGCTGTATCGCTCCCAACAGGCTTGCCGATCATTTCCTCATTGCCCTCAAGATCGAGGATATCATCACGTATTTGGAATGCAAGGCCAATATGGTAGGCAAACTTGGACAATACTTCCTTTTGTCCGGCAGTCGCTCCGGCAATTTCAGCTCCGGCAAGGATACTGTATTCCAGTAGTCTTCCTGTTTTATTAATATGGATATATTCAAGCTGCTCAAGTGTGAGCTTCTTATTTTCCCCTTCCATATCTGCAACCTGCCCGCCCACCATACCGGGTGCACCAGCAGCAACAGATAATCCCTTGATCAATGCCAGTTTAACGTTAGCTGATGCCGATGCCTCAGGAATGTCTGCCAGCATATTGAAACTTAATGTCAAAAGAGCATCCCCTGCCAGGATGGCAGTCGCTTCCCCGAATACTTTATGGTTCGTCGGCTTGCCCCTTCTTAGATCATCATCGTCCATGCTTGGCAGGTCATCATGAATCAGCGAATACGTATGGACCATTTCGATCGCCGCGGCAGCATCGACTCCATTTTGCGGGTCTTTTCCAAATGCATCGATTACAGCGAATACCAGCAGCGGTCGAATCCTTTTTCCTCCAGCCTCCAGCGAATAAAGCATCGCCTTCGCAAGATTCTCCGGTGTCTCAAGGGCACCAACCGCTTCCCTTAACCGTTCCTCGACGAGAGTTTTATATTTTATGGTAAAAGAGTCAAGTGAAACAGGATGCAATACTATTCCTCCTCATTTATGGAGAATCCTTCAGTCCGTCCATCTTCTGTAATGATCTGGGCTAGCTGTTCTTCCACATTCTTTAGCTTATCATGGCAAAGTTTGGATAATTCCATTCCTTCTTTATAAAAAGAGATCGCTTCTTCCAAAGGAACATCGCCCTCTTCCAGCTTCTCAACAATGCTTTCAAGTTGGTCCATTGCCTGTTCAAAACTTAGTTTTTTTTCATCTGCCATCGTTATCACTCTCCTCGATATCTGTCACAATACATTGAATGCTTCCGTCAGAAAGCTTTACATTAATTTTCCGTTCGGGTTTTACCTGGGTGACTGTCTTAATCAGTTCCCCGTCGTCTGTATATGCCAGGCTATAGCCGCGGTCCATGATCTTCAGCGGGCTTAATGCTTCAAGTGTAGAAACGATCCCGTTGAACTCTTTTCGCTTTTCAGACAAAACGGAAGTCATCGCCCGGTTTAAAGCTCTAGTTGTCCTTATCTGTCTTTCAGCGGACAGCTTCCTCAGTTCTTCCGGGTGGCTTCGATCCAATCTCCTCTTCAGCTGAACAAGAGCATCATTTTTTGAAGCATATAGTTTCCCGGCTCCTCGGGTCAGAGATTCTGTCAGCTTGTCGACTTGTTCAAGCTTTTGCTCATACAGCTTCCTTGGATAGCGGAAAGCGTAAGACCTGATCAACCGCTGGTAGCGTTCCTGCTGGAAGAACACTTTCTCCCTCATCGCCCTCATCAGTCTGGTTTCCCTGTTCATTACCCTTTCGACCAGTTCCTGGATATGAGGGACAGCCAATTCAGCCGCACCAGTTGGCGTTGGAGCTCTCATATCTGCAACGAAATCAGCGATGGTGAAGTCTGTTTCATGGCCCACAGCAGAAATAATCGGGATTTTCGAGGCAAAAATCGCTCTTGCTACAGTTTCCTCATTGAAGTTCCAGAGTTCCTCAATCGATCCGCCTCCGCGTCCGATGATCAGAACATCAATGTCTGCCCTTTCATTCGCCTTCTCGATTGCCCTCACGATGGAAGGCCCTCCCTGGTCTCCCTGTACCAGTGCCGGGAAAATAAGCACCTTGGTAATGGGGTATCTTCTCTTGATTGTCGTTAATATATCGCGGATTGCAGCTCCCGTTGGCGAAGTAACAATGCCGACAGCTTTTGGATATTTCGGAATAGGCTGCTTGTACTTTGGTGAAAAAAGGCCTTCCTGCTCAAGCTTTTTCTTCAGCTGCTCATAAGCAACAAATAAGTCGCCCACTCCATCGGTTTTCATTTCTTTTATGTATACCTGGTACTGGCCACTGCCTTCGTACACTGAGATATCTCCCCTGACCAAGACTTTCATACCATTTTCAGGCTTGAACTTCATGGATCTGGCGGCTCCCGCGAACATGACCGCAAGGATTCTGGCTTTCTCATCCTTGAGAGTAAAATACATATGGCCGCTTGAATGCCTTTTGAAGTTGGAGATTTCCCCTTTAATATAAACGCCCTGAAGATGAGGGTCGGCATCAAATTTTCGCTTTATGTATTTGGTTAACGCGTTGATGGTTAGATAACGCTGATTATCCATTGGTAAACTCCTTTTGTGGAACATGTCAGTATCAAAAAAACTGCCCATATCCATTATAAATTTAGAATCCCGATTCGTCACTTAACATAAGTGGATTTTCAGTTTCTAACTTATAACAGATATGGACAGAATCACGCCTTATAGATTTGAATTTTGAAGTCTATTCATATGGTTCTTTGCAGACTTCAGAGTGTTGTACATCAGCATGGCGATGGTCATCGGACCAACACCGCCAGGCACAGGAGTGATATACCCGGCTTTTTCTTTGACTTCATCATAGGATACATCACCGCAAAGCTTGCCTAGGGCATTCCGGTTCATGCCAACATCGATGACCACAGCGCCTGGCTTGATATGGTCAGCTGTAATCAAGTCCGCCTTCCCGACTGCGGCTACGATGACATCCGCCTGTTTCGTGTGTTCCTTTAAGTCTTTTGTCCTCGAGTGACAATATGTAACGGTTGCGTTTTCGTTCAGGAAAAGTTGGCCTGCCGGTTTTCCGACAATATTGCTCCTGCCAACCACGACCACATGCTTCCCGGCAAGATCCATCTCTATCTCCTTCATCATGACCATTACACCATATGGCGTGCATGGTAAAAAAGCATCCTGGCCAGTCATCATCCTGCCGATATTGATTGGATGGAAGCCATCAACATCTTTTTCAGGGGAAATAGCTTCAATCAGGTTCTTTTCACTGATATGCTCTGGAAGCGGAAGCTGAACTAAAATCCCGTGAATATCTTCATCCTTGTTGAGTTCGTCTATTTTTGCCAGCAGCTCTTGCTCAGTAATGGAGACAGGATACTCAATCAGGACATTATGCATACCAAGTTCCCTTGCCGTTTTTTGCTTACTGGTGACATACGTTCTCGATGCCTGGTTATCACCGACAAGAATCACTGCCAGGCCTGGAATTACTCCCTGCTTTTTCAGCTCCTGGACCTGGTCAGCGATTTCTAGTTTTTTCTTTTTGGCAATTTCTTTTCCATCAATAATAATAGCAGCCATACTTTCTCCCCCTATATGATCAGGGAAGGTCCAACCTGCCTGCTTCCAATGGTTTTAGGAAATGCTCTGCTTTACTTTAGACAGAACACCATTAATAAATCGGCTTGATTGGTCATCCCCATATAATTTAGCTATTTCGATCGCTTCATCAAGAACGACATTCATCGGTATCTCTTCGTTGCAATACTTCAATTCGTATACAGCCAGACGAAGAAGATTCCGGTCAACAGCTGCTAATCGGTCGAGGGACCATTTTTCCAGGTACACCTTGATCTCCTCATCAATTTCCTGCATGTGCTGGACAGTGCCGTTCACAAGCTTGTTCAGATAATCATCCCCGGCTTCTTCTTCAAGCACATGCTCAATCGCGTCTGAAACTTCCACCTTGCTTATATCAATCTGGAATAAGGCTTGTAATGCCTTTTCTCGTGCTGTTCTTCTTTTCATTGAATTCCTTAGCTCCTTTATGGCTTGTCTGATTCTAACAAAATAATAGCATATCATATCTATTTACGCATGATTTCCTATTATTTTTCACTTTTTAGAAAAAAGTTAATCAAAACAAAAGAAAATATCTCATATAAGCTAAGAATTTCAGATGTAAGAATTGGTGCAGGAAGTGTTTTTGACAGATTTTGCTGGAGAGCTCGGGATTTTGTCCGAAACTGGGTCTACTTCGGCCAACTTTTCCTCTTCTGCACGAGTTTTTGTCCGAACCTGGGGCGTACTAAGGACAACTTCTGTTTAGCCCCATGAAATTTTGTCCGAACCTTTATCTACTTAGAACAACTGCACCATCTGCACTTGAGAAAACAGTACAAAAAAAACCAAAGGCATGCATATTTATGCCTTTGGTTTGATGATTAAACTTCTTGTTCGATTTCCGGTTCCACTTTTTGGTTTTCAAATTGGACGCCGACTACGTGGATATTGACTTCTGTTGCATCAAGTGCCGTCATGTTCAATAATGCCTGGCGGATATTGTCCTGGATTTTTTGCGCAACCACAGGAATCGATACGCCAAACTTCATGACACAATACACGTCAACCTTGATCCCTTCTTCTGCAAGCTCGACTTTGACACCTTTGCCGTGGTTCTTCTTACCAAGTCTTTCGACTACTCCAGCTGCAAAGCTGCCGCGCATTTGCGTGACACCTTCTACTTCGGATGCAGCGATGCTGGCAATGACTTCAATTACTTCAGGTGCGATTTCAACTTTTCCCAGACCATTCTCATCATGGCTCATTTCAAGTAAATGTTGCTGTTCGCTCATGGCTAGACCCTCCTATTATTCTTCTGACATTACATCATACATTTCCAGGAATTTCGTATTGAACTGCCCTTCCACGAATTTTTCATGGTTCAGCAGCTTAAGGTGGAACGGGATGGTGGTATGGATTCCTTCAACCACAAACTCACCAAGCGCTCTCTTCATGCGGTCAATCGCTTCTTCCCGGCTGCTTCCATAAGTAATGACCTTCGCGATCATTGAATCATAGTAAGGCGGGATTGTATAACCAGGATATGCCGCTGAATCTATTCTAACACCAAAACCGCCTGGAGGGAGATACATTTTGATTTTGCCTGCCGATGGCATGAAATTTTTCGCTGGATTTTCTGCGTTGATCCGGCATTCGATTGCCCAGCCGTTGAACTGCACGTCCTCCTGCTTAAGGCTAAGCCTTTCGCCGGATGCAATCTTGATCTGTTCCTTGATCAAATCGACGCCGGTAACCATTTCAGTTACAGGATGTTCAACCTGGATGCGGGTATTCATCTCCATGAAATAAAATTTGCGATTGCGGTAGTCATATATGAATTCTACCGTGCCCGCACCGGTATAATCAACTGCTTCTGCAGCCTTGACCGCAGCTTCGCCCATTTCTGCCCTGATTTCTCCGTCAAGCGCCGGAGAAGGTGTTTCCTCAAGCAGCTTTTGCAGGCGCCTCTGGATTGAGCAATCACGCTCTCCCAGGTGAATTGTGTGGCCATAACTGTCAGCAAGCACCTGAATTTCAACATGGCGGAAATCTTCAATATATTTTTCAATATAAACCCCAGGGTTCCCAAATGCTGTCATCGCTTCCTGCTGGGTAATATTGATACCTTTAATCATCTCTTGTTCAGTCCTGGCAACACGGATTCCTTTTCCGCCTCCGCCAGCCGTTGCCTTGATGATCACCGGATAACCGATGTCATTTGCCAGACTGACCGCATCCTCGGTACTTTCAATGATTCCCTGTGAACCCGGTACAATTGGTACATTGGCCTGCTTCATCGTTTCCCTGGCAACATCCTTCGTCCCCATCTTCTGGATTGCTTCAGGGGATGGACCGACAAACGTAATATTGCACTCCCTGCAAAGCTCCGCAAAATCGGCATTCTCAGCAAGGAAGCCGTAACCTGGATGGATTGCGTCACACCCAGTTAGCTTGGCTACGCTGATAATGTTGGTGAAATTCAAATAGCTGTCCTTTGAAGCCTTTGGTCCGATGCAGTATGCCTCATCAGCAAGCTGCACATGTAGTGATTCCTTGTCAGCTTCTGAATAAACAGCTACGGATTCAACACCCAATTCCCTGCAGGCACGGATGACCCGGACTGCTATTTCTCCTCTGTTGGCTATAAGTAATTTTTTTATCATCAATATCGCTCCTTATTCGGGCTTAACCAGGAATAAAGGCTGGCCGTATTCTACAAGCTGTCCATCTTTAACGAGAACTTCAACGATTTCTCCATTGACTTCTGCCTCAATTTCGTTGAAGAGCTTCATTGCTTCGACGATACATACAATCGAATCTTTGCTTACTTTTGAACCTGTCTTGACATATGCATCTGCTTCAGGTGAAGAAGATTGATAGAAAGTCCCGACCATCGGAGAAACAATCTTATGTAAGTTTGATGTATCCTGAACTTCCTCCTGCTTCACTTCCTGGACCGCTGCTGCCTCCATCTTTGGCTCAGGTTTCGGAGCTTCCTGTACGACTGGCGCTGGCTGCGGCGCTGGTGCAGATGCTGCAGGTTGTACATGCTCAACTACAGACTTCGCTGCTCCGTGCTTCTTCATTTTGATTTTTGATCCTTCATACTCATATGAAAATTCGTCAATGCTTGATTGATCTACTAGTTTGATTAACTCTCTGATTTCTTGTACTTTTAACATCTTTGGGCACCCCTTGTCCATTTCGATTATTAAGACTAGATACTAATACTATACGATAATACCATGTAAAACTTCAATATGTAACAATGTTTCTTGTCTTCCTTCTCTATTTTAATATTTTCTGAAAAAAAAGTGAATTCATACGACAGGAATCCCAAAATTTCTAGCGAATATTACATTAGCTGAATATGAGGAGAATACATTTCATGAAAAATATTGAAGAAATTAAAAAAGAGGATTTGGAAAGGAAAAATTCACTAATCGTCAAAGCCACTCTTGTATCTGTCGTGCTGGCAGCAGTAGTTGATATTACCATGCAAAAGGAACTTGCCGTAATCCTTTCAATCATCGTCGGCGGCGGCGCTGGCGTTGCAGCTGTCGCATTGCTCCACTATACCAAAAGGTTAACAACATTCATTCCTTACCTTTCCGTTATCATTGTATCTGCTGTTCTGTTCCTGATTATGGAAACAAGCGTTTCGCCGACTGCCTATACCCTTCTTTATTTTATCCTTGCTGCCGCAGCAATCTACATGAACAGGAGATTGCTTTTCATGGCATCCGGTCTTGGATTTATGCTTATTTCACTTTTCACTTGGCTGCATCATGATACACTGCCACTGGAAACAAAAAACTATGTAACGATCTATCTATTGTACATGCTGGTCACAGTCATGCTTAGTTTCCAGTTTTCTATTGCAAAAAAACTGGCTCAGACAATTGAGTCAGCAAAACAGGAAACGGAGGAACTCTTAATCAAGGATTTAGAGACAAGGAAAGTCATTGAAAGTAACACAAAGAGCATTGCAAAGCTGATTGATGAGGTGAAATTCAAGAGTAAGGAAAATTATCAATCTTCGAAGGAAATGACCCAGTCTGTGGCAGAGATATCTGCAGGGATCAATATCCAGTCAGATTCAGTCGTTGACATTACTCAATCTCTGGAAAAAACAAATCAGGTCATCACGAGAACATCGTCCCTTGTCGAAAAGCTGCACCAGGACGCAATGGCCGCCGAAAACGTTTCAGATAAAGGCGATGAGCTGATGTCCAGTCTAATTTCAGAATTGACAGCTTCCTATGAAAATATGCAGAATGTCAATTCACATATCTTATCTCTTTCCGCACTGATCAAGGAAACAGCCAGGTTTGCATCAGATATCCAGGGAATTGCTTCCCAGACCAATCTGCTGGCATTGAATGCATCCATCGAGGCAGCCCGTGCCGGGGACAGCGGCAAGGGGTTCGCTGTCGTTGCGGAAGAAGTAAGAAAGCTTGCTGACATCACCAGTCATACAGCGACACAGATTACCGAAAACTTAACAAGCGTTATGAGTGACACTTCCAAAACAAAAGATGGAGTCAACCTGACAGCTGAAAAACTTACAGACAACCTCGAATTAGCAGCAGAAACAATGGAAGCATTCGAAACGATTCATCAAACTTTCAGAGTTTTAAAGAGTGACATATCAGAGCAGGATGCATTAACAAGGACGATTCTGGAATCGTCCATGGCGATTGAAAGTTCAATTACCGGATTCAGCTCTGTCATCCAGCAGGCAAGCGCTGCATTGGAGGAAATATCATCAGCTGCAATTTCGCAAAGTGAACATCATGAGCAATTATTTAAATCTGTGGAAGCGGCGCATCATTCCTTAGATAACTTAATCAGGCTGCAGGAAAAATAAAGGGAAGGCCACCGCCTTCCCTTTAGTACTTCCCTCTTATTTTACAGGCTCAAATTGTACTGCTACATGCTGCATTGAGCCTAGCTCTGTACGGACCATCTGGATGATTTCGTTTGCGGCTGATGCTGAATGTTCCTTAGCTTTTACTGTGATTCTGACATTCTCTCCGTCCGCACGGACAAGCGCGTCATCATAGCCCATTGACTTGATCAATGTTTCAAGAGTGAATTCCTTTTGAGTTACTTCATCTAACTCGTTCATCTTTTCAATTGCATCGCTGCGGTCTTGAGCAGGCAGGTCTGTAGATGCTACAATTGCCTGAAGGTCTTCCTTCATTTTAGTGCGCTGTTCTTCCAGCTTCATGCGAAGTGCCTCGAACTTTTCATCGCTTGCGATGCCAGAGATAACTGTTTTGCCATCTTCGGATTCAGTTGCTGCCGTTTCTTTATCTTCAGCCTTCTGCTCCTCAACTCCTGCCAGATCCGCTTTTTGCTGTTCAGGTGAAGTGATATAGTAAACCGACAGCACCACTACAAGACTTAACATTGTTAACAACCACACTGTTTGCTTTTTCAATAACATCCATTATTCCCCCTTAGATTTTTTAGGCATGACTGCCACCCGATGGTTTGGTACATCCAAAGCCCTGGTGACGGCCTCGATAATCCATTTTTTCACTTGTATATTTTCCGCTCCCTTTGCTACAACAAGGACACCCCTGATTCCTGGCTTCTTTGTCTCAAGAACGATAGGACCCTCTTTTTCACCGTTGCGGATGATGACCAGCTGCTCATCCTGTGAAGCATCCTGGACATTGCGTTTGCCGCCTTCACGATCGGTTTCATCCGTCGTCTGTGACTGGATGACCGTGTTCTTCTCAAGAACCTTCTTATCAGTAGCATCCACGTTTACAAAAACGGTGACATCGCCGACGCCATTGATGCCTTCCAGCATCTCGGTCAATTGTGCTTCATAAGCCTCTTCATACTCGGAAATGACGTCATTCCCTGCCGATTTCTTTTGCCCGAACACTTCAGCATCCTCTTGAGTCTCTGCCTCCTTAGTGGCTGTAACCGCCATTTCAGGATTTTGGTCTCCTAGGATATTGCCTATGAGCATGATTGCGGCCCCGAACAGGACGACAATTATTAAGTATTGGTATTTGCCAGATTTCTTCTCTGGCGGCCCGTCTTTGCTGCTTATTTGTTTCTTAAGCCAGCTAAGTGGACCCTTCTCATTGTCCATGCTCGTCACTCCCCCCTTCTATCATGATTTGAATTGACTTTTCAGGAACATTCCATTTCTCTGACAGAAGAGAAGATATTTGATCTGTATTCTGAGAGGTTTGTTTTGATGGAAGGGGTGCGTTCGTATCAATTTCTACTTCTCTTACTACTGCCACAGTCTCTCCCTCATCTTCGGCTTTCTTCAGATGCACGATGACATACTCCAGGTTTTCAGGGAAAGGCCGCTGATCCTGATTATTTACTTCAAGCTCGATATTAGCAATCTCCATTCCTTGCTGCTCCATCAACTCCTCCTCTGCGGCTGTTTTCAGTTGGACAGCCATTGTTTCTAAAATATATGCATGCTGGGATGCTTGTATTTCTTTTTTCTGAAATTCTATTGAATTTTTTATCTTTTCATCCTCAAAACTACTGAATTGCCCCATCGATGCGATCGCTGTTTCAAAGTCTGAAGTGAATAATTTCAGTACTGGAGACAGGATGATGGCGATCAAAATCAAACCTGTGACGATTTTTGTGTATTTCTGGAAGCTCGAATTTGGCAGGAGCATGTCAAGGACAGTTGCCAGGAGTATGAAGATAATAATGTTGGTAATCCATTCTTTTAGAAAATCCACTTCTTCTCCCCCCTTACCTCACCATCATTGTTAGATTTCCAGCGGCAATAATGACCGTGATTGTCAGGAAAAACATCAAGGAAACAATCCCGAGCGCGGCAAAAACATAGATGATGCTTTTGCTGATGATATCGAGACAATTTATGACCGGTCCGCCACCAAGCGGCTGGAGAATCGCTGCTGCAAATTTATAGATAAAAGCAACCATCAGGATTTTCACTGCAGGAAAAGCTGCGATGATCAGCAGAATGGCAACTCCCGCGATACCGACCGTGTTCTTAAGCAGCATCGAGGCACTGATGACCGTGTCCGTCGCATCCGTGAACACCCGGCCAATGACCGGAACAAAGTTGCCAGTGATGAATTTAGCCGTCTTGACAGTGACTCCATCTGTCACCGCGGAGGATGCCCCCTGAACCGAAATGACACCAAGGAATACGGTCAGCAAAATTCCAAGCAGTCCGACGCTCCAGTTACGGAGCATGCTGGCCAACTGTGTGACCTTGTATTGCTCTGACAATATGCTGACGATGCTCAAGAGGGTGGAAAGGAATAAGAGCGGCAGCACGACATATTGGATGAACATTCCGCTAGTGTTCATCATGAAAATGATGACTGGATGGAAAAACGCAGCCGATATCAGACCGCCGGATGTTGCCATCAGCGCCAGCAGCAGCGGGATCAAGGCCAGAATGAATTGAATCATCGTTCCAATTGCATCATTTGTGTAATCAACGACCACATGAAAGCTATTGAGCGCAATAATAATGAGGACCATGAACACAATGGAATAGGCTACCTTGCTGATGGTGCTTTTTTCAAAAGAATTTTGCAGCGCCTGAAGAAACATGCTAAAAACGGTAAGCAAAATCAAGGAACCTAGTAATTTTCCATTGACGATAAACTCGTGGAAAGCGAAATTCATAATCCCTTTAAACCATTCCTTCAACGAAAACTTTTTTTCACCACTGATGAAATCATATAAACTGCCTTTCTGGCTTTCTGGTAGATAACCATCATATTTGTTGATAATGTCCTCCCAGAAACCTTTGAGTTCATCAATATTCAAGTCCTCAAGCTGAGCTGAGGCGATTTTATCCGGATTGATCATTGTGTTTGTTTTCTCCTCGTCACCAACAGCTTGTACAACCGGAAGGAAAAAAAATAACTGGATTAATACAATGCCAAGTATGAACTGCAAACGCTGCTTCAACTAAAGTCACCTCTTTAAAAAAGGCCCGCGATCAGCCCGGAATCAAGCGAATGATTGTTTCGATCATGACAGTGAGAATCGGAATGGCCATGGCGAGAATAAGAATTTTTCCGCCTAATTCAATTTTTGAAGCAATCGCCCCCTGACCTGCATCTTTTGTGATTTGGGCTGCGAATTCAGCAATATAGGCGATTCCGATGATTTTCAGGATCGTTTCTACATAGACGAGATTTACCTTGGCATTTGCTGCCAGCTTCTGGATCATTGAAATGATTTGATATATTTGGTCAACCAGAAATAAAAAGATAGCTGAACCTGTGAACACGATCAGCAAGAAAGCAAAGTTTGGCTTTTGTTCCTTGACAATAAGGGCCAGGAAAGTCGCGATCAGTGCTACACCTGTTATTTGAAGGATCTCAATGGCAAAGCCCTCCCCTACCCTTGAAATAGGAATACTGATTTAATTTTTTGAAAGAGGTCATCGACAATGGAGGCTACCATGAAAAGGATGTATATGAACCCAAATAAGGTTACCCACTGTGCATATTCTTTCTTTCCCACCTGATCGAGAATGGTGTGTAAAAATGCAACGACGATGCCTACCCCTGCGATTTTAAAAATAATATCCACTTCAAGACCCATCTTGTCCTCCTCCTAAACGCTACATCAATAAGATGATTAATAATAAGCCTGATAAAAAGCCAATACTTTTCACCATTTTTTCGTATTTCATTTGTTTTTCGCAGGCATCTGCTTCTTCTCTTTCCAGATGGGAGATAGTCAGCAGGATTTGTTTTTGCTGGGAATGACGGTCATGCCTGCCGAGCGTCTCACCAAATTGTTTCATGATTTCAAACTCACCCTGTTTAAAGGCCGTCATTTTCCAGACCTCTTTCAGGCTGTCTTCCCACGCTTCTTTCACCGTTGTATCAGTTTCTGTCAGCTTTTTTGAAAAAGCTTCGAAAAACCAGGATAAAGGCTTGGACATCTGGGCAGCGAGCTTTCTTGAGGCATCATGAAGCGGTGTATGCCCGTACATGATTTCGGCCTCCAATGATTGCAGAGCGGACTTCAGAAGCCTAAGCTGCCTGGGCCGCTCACTAAGGTGCCTGGATGCTTCGAAACCTGTCCAAGTCGTGGCCAGGATAATCAATATCGCACCGATTATTTTGATCATTTATGTCACTCTCACTTTATGGCGAACTTCTTTGCCGTTTGCTTCCCTTATTGAGGTGATGGTTCCCGGGCCAGAACTTCTTCCAAGCTCCACAAATCTATCGAATATCCCCATCTCCAAAATTGGTTTCAAAGTTGGCCTTTTTCGAATATCTTCCAGCGAATCTCCATGTGTGGTCATGATTAATTTAATACCTGCGTTAACCGCTTCAAGAATCGCTTCTCCATCTTCTTTTCGGCCTATTTCATCTACAACCAGGACATCCGGGCTCATCGAGCGGATCATCATCATCATCCCCTCGGCCTTCGGGCATGAATCCAGGATATCTACTCTAGGTCCGAATGTTAGCTGCGGGACTCCTTTTACGCATCCTGCTATTTCCGACCTCTCATCTACAATGCCTGCCTTAAGCGGGGGCAGTTTTTTTTCAGGAACCCCGCTGGATATCATCCTTGCTATATCCCTGAGCAGCGTGGTTTTTCCTGTCTGGGGCGGACCAATAATTATCGTATGTTTCCAGCCATTCTCGTAAATATAAGGAAGCAATGGTTCTGCAATCCCGATTTTTTCCCTCGCAATCCTAAAATTAAAGGATGAAATATCCCTGATTGCTTTAACAAAGCCATTTTCCAGGATCACCTTGCCTGCCAGTCCGACTCGATGACCTCCAGCAATGGTGATATAACCACGCTTTAATTCTTCCTCCAACGTATACATTGAAAAATGCCCAAGCTTGTTCAACAGCTGGACAGCATCCTCAGGCGGAATGATATACGGCAGGAATTGAGGCTTTCCTCTTACCGTTATTTCAAGCGGCCTGTTAATCCGTATCCGCACTTCTTCCATCCCTTCTTGATCATTAGGAGGCACTGCATCCAGCAATTCGGCAATTCGTTTCGGCAAAAAAGATAAGATATCCTCCATCATTAATCCTCCTGACAATACGCTTACTTAATATGTATGCCTGCTTGGACACTTTATGACCGGCAGATTCGCGAATGGCTGATAGACGGAATTTGTTTTGTGTTTATTTACGGATGGATTTTACATTTTGAAATGTTAGGAACTGAAATCGAGAGGAAATAATATCGCTTTTAAACGAAAAGAATAGTAAGGAAAGGAGTTGATAAATTTGAATGAGGATCACCAGAAGTTCCAAAAAGACCAAAAGGAAGATAGGGCAGTTTATCTTGGAGGCGGAAGAAGTCCAAAGGAATCACCGATGACTGACACAAAATACAACAATAAGAATGACACTGATAAAGCACCGGGAGCTGGCGAATAATCTCTAGTATTCCTTTTATCCTTTCTTTGCTTTTTTCTATGACCGTTATTTGTTCTTCAATGCCAACATAGTTATAGGTAATAGAAAAAGCAGTCTGGAGGGATAATGGATGGTAAATGGATTGTATACAGGCTACCGTGGCAACGGTACCGGGAATGGAAGGAAAATTACCGTTAGTGGAGAAGGTTCTGTGTTCGCTGCGCCAAACCGGGCGACAGCAACGATTGGGGTTCGCACCGAAAATCAAAACCTGCAAAGTGCCCAGGCCGAAAATGCAGAAAAATCTAATGCGATGTTAGCAGCCTTACGTAATCTTGGGATTGCAAAGGATGATATTAAAACGGCAGATTATCGGATTGATCCAATTTATACCTATGAAGACGGCAAGCAGTTATTCCAGGGATATCGCGTTACACACCTGTACAATATCACGATCAGGAATATTGCCCGGGCAGGATTGATCATCGACACCGCTGTTGAAAATGGTGCAAACGAAATCATGAACATACAATTTTCAGTTGCAGAGCCTCAGGAGTTGTACAATAGGGCACTTTCAATGGCAGTGGTCGATTCATACAACAAAGCTCAAACAGTAGCCCGGACCTTAGGAATCCAAACCTCCATTTCCCCTCTTACGATTACAGAAGAAACCCAGAAAGGTTCGCCCGGCCCATTCCTGGTCGCATCTTTAGATACTAGCAGCGGGAGCGGGACGCCGATAGAACCGGGGAAACTGGAAATCAAGGCGACTGTCACTGGGACATATATAAGTTCATAATTTTTCAAAAGTCAGGCGGATAGCCTGGCTTTTTTCTGGTATAAAGAAAGAGAGGGATTGAGTACCGATTATGTAAGCTTCTCCTGACACAATTTGTCTATATCCACTTGAATACTTTTAAGTTAAAATACCTATATAAGTATTATAAGGAGAGATCATCATGAAGAAATTATTTGCGGCATTTATGTTTATATTGTTGATTACCGGCTGTTCCGGCGGCGGTTCTTATACTGATGTTTCGGTCGATGAAGCAAAAGAATTGATCGATAGTGGAGAAGTCCAGGTTTTGGATGTACGTACTCCTGATGAATTCGCAGCTGGACATATTCCAGGAGCGAAACTAGTTCCATTGCAGGTCATTGAGAGCATGCTATCCGAGCTTGATCAAGACCAAAAATATCTAGTGGTCTGCCGCAGCGGCAACCGCTCCACACAGGCTAGCGGAATCCTCGTGGAAAATGGATTCAAGAATATTTACAATATGACCGGCGGAATGAATGAGTGGAAATATGAGATAGAGCAATAAGCAAATTATTTAAGCATCTCGGTCTTCGAGATGCTTTTTTCCCATATAAAAAACCTGCTTTTCAGCAGGTTTTTTTATTATCGATTACGCACGGGATACATAAGATGCATCTGTTGTGTTGATAACAAGTTTGTCGCCCTGGTTTATGAAGAATGGAACCTGTACTGTAAGGCCGGTTTCCAATGTCGCAGACTTAGTACCGCCAGAAGACGTGTCACCTTTGATACCAGGTTCTGTTTCTGTTACTTCAAGTTCTACAGAGTTTGGAAGCTCAACACCTAGAGTTTCGTGGCCGAATTGCATAATGTATACTTCCATGTTTTCCTTAAGGAATTTCAACTCATATTCAATAGAAGAGCCTGGCAATTCGATTTGCTCGTAAGACTCATTGTCCATGAATACGTGCTGGTCGCCGCTTGCATATAAGTATTGCATTTTGCGGTTCTCGATTTGTGCTTTTGCTACTTTTTCACCGGCGCGGAAAGTTTTTTCCTGGATCGCCCCAGTACGAAGGTTGCGAAGCTTTGAGCGCACAAACGCAGCTCCTTTTCCTGGCTTAACGTGTTGGAAATCAAGTACACGCCAGATGCCATTGTCCACTTCAATTGTTAAACCTGTACGGAAATCGTTAACTGAAATCATTATTTGTCCTCCTAATGTGTCCTATAATATGATGAGTTCCTTAGTAGAATGTGTCAGTGACTCATTATGGTCTTTTGTTATAACAGTATCGTCCTCTATTCTTACTCCGCCAAGGCCAGCTATGTAGATCCCCGGCTCGACAGTCACAACCATACCAGGTTCAAGAACAGTATCAGAACGGAAAGACAGACCAGGTCCTTCATGTACTTCGAGTCCGATACCATGGCCTGTGGAGTGGCCAAAATACTCTCCGTACCCTTTTTCGGTGATTAAGTTGCGGGTAAGCGCATCAGCTTCCCTTCCTGTCATGCCCGGCTTAATGCCTGCCATCCCGCGAAGCTGGGCTTCTAAGACGATATCATAGATTTCCCTAAGCTTGTCTGAAGGGCTGCCTACAGCTAATGTACGGGTAATATCCGATACATACCCATTATAATAGGCACCATAATCAAGGGTGACGAAGTCTCCTGTTTCAATCACCTTGTCACTTGCTACTCCGTGCGGAAGTGCTGAACGATAGCCTGAAGCTACAATAATATCGAATGAAGAAGATGTTGCACCCTGTTTTCTCATGAAGAATTCCAGTTCATTAGATACTTCCAGCTCTGTCCTGCCCGGACGGATAAACTCAATTATATGTGTAAACGCAGCATCTGCGATGGCTGCTGCTTCCTTTAATATCTTAATCTCTGAATCAGTCTTAATCAAGCGTAACTTTTCAATTTCGCCTGATACGGGCACTAGTTCTGCTTCCACGCCTTTATCAAAGGTTTTATAAGCAGAATATGTAACATGATTTTCTTCAAAGCCAAGCTTGTTGATCCCCAACTTTTTAGCCTGCTCTGCAACCTCGTCCTGAATCAGCCCTTTGTGCAGGACTACTTCATAGCCTTCGCATTGTTTCGCAGCCTGCTCAGTATACCTGAAATCCGTGATGAATAATGCTTTTTCGGCACTGATCAGCACCATGCCTGCAGAACCAGTGAACCCTGTCATATATCTGCGGTTGAAATCACTAGTGACCAGCATTCCATCGATTCCGAGTCTTTGAAAGCTCTCACGTAATTTTTGAATTTTCTCCATAAACCTATTCCTCCCCTTCTGCACCTCTTTTGAATGCTTCAAGCGCCAATTCATAGCCAAGAAAGCCTAGACCGGCAATCTGCCCAGCAGATACTGGAGCAATCACTGATTTGTGCCTGAATTCCTCTCTTTGATAAACATTTGAAATATGTACTTCGATAACGGGACAATCAATTCCTGCAATCGCATCCCTGATACCATAACTATAATGCGTGAAAGCCCCGGGGTTAAAAATAATGCCATCGATATCAGTGTCTTCAGCCTCATGGAGTTTGTCAATCAGTTCTCCTTCATGATTCGATTGAAAGCAAATAACCTCAACCTGGCTTTCCGCACCAAGATGGATCATCCGTTCTTCCAAATCCTTCAAAGTTCTGGCACCGTAAATCCCTGGCTCTCTTTTTCCCAAACGATTCAAATTTGGACCGTTGAGCATAAGTATTTTTTTCATGGCAGGCTCCCGTAAAAAAAGAATGTTCAATAAGAACATTCTATCATAATTGATTTCCTTAAAACTACCTTGAGAGCCTTAAGAGGTAACTTCCTCCTGATTTTTTTCACTGTTGCGATTTTCATTTTCCTCATATGATATTGAATAACCAACAAACACACCATACAAAACATAAAAGCAAATCGATGTAATTAACGTGTTCCTTGACAGGTCCCAGAATGGTTTAATTCCAGGAAAAAGCGGATTGAGAACATAAAAAACAAGGAAGAACAGCGCCAGCCCAAATGCTGCACCAGCCCAAATGGATTTTAGCTTTCTCATTGCAGCATAGTACACAAGTGCCGCACCAGTTGAAAAAAGACCAATCGCGATAATGGAAATTACTGTACCCAGCCATTGCTCCTTCCAATCTCCCAATGCCCATGGCTCAAGAATGACATTTGGACGGATTTCTGTAAAGTTGAAGATATAAGCTAAATAGGCAAGCGCACTCCAAAAAATCCCTCCAAATAACCCGGTGATTATGCTCATCGTAATGAAAGACATTGGTTTTTCCCTTTGATTTTGTTCAAGGTTTTCATGATTTTCTGCCATTAGTTGCACCTCCACCGTTAGTATGTCCCGGACGGACCAATCAATTGCACATCAGGAAAAATTGTTCAGGAAGCAACCTTCATATAGAGGTTTGTGCTAATTTTTAGTAAAATGAAACTAACAGAACAAATGGACCGAATAATCTTGAAAATGCAAATCACTCGTTTAAAGCACTTTTAAAAAGGAAAAAGTAGCAGGAGAAGAGTATAAAATCGGAGAATTTGTATAAAGTAATCGTTGGCAAGTTTAAAAGCTGGAATAATTGCTCATGATGCTAGTAGGGAGGTGGCTTTCAATGAATCGTGCTTCTAAATATATTGTTTCAGGACTGATCGTTCTTGCAATCTTTGGTTTTGCCTTTCAGTTATTTACCGATCCTTTAAGTATCCTTACCATGCTTGCAACAATCGCCCTGGTCGGTGCCTTAATTTATTTCCTCGTGACCCGCTTGACAAGTTCAAGCTCAGGACGGCAGCAGCAGCGTGCATTTCAAAAAGCAGCAAAGCGGTCTAAAAAACGGTTCCAGACAAAAGACACTAATGTCTCCTCTAAACGTTCTAAAATAAGGTCGCTCGCATCCGCGCGCAACAAAAAAAAGAATGCGTCACATTTAACGGTCATAGACGGTAAAAAAGGCAGAAAAAAAAATCGGGCTTCGTTCTAAGCTCGATTTTTGTGTTTTATTAAGATTCTTTTCGGATTAGGGCTCTTTTCGAGAAGACTTCTGAATAAAGGTAGCCTTGGAACTCGTAAAAACTCAGGTGATGGTTTTTACTTTTGGTTGAGGAAGCAACAAAGTTTACGAAAAGAGCCTTAGTTAATAACACCAGGATTTAAAAAACTTCTCCGCGCTCTTTTGGCCCAGGTCGATCAGTTCTTGTTTCTTTTCATCCGAAAGCTGGAATTCAGTAGTCAAGTTCCCTTCCGTCGGAATGAAAATGATATTCTTTTCATGTTTCCTTGAGATATACCGGGAGTCATGGGCATCCTTCATCGTTTCAAACAAAGCTTCGAACATATTAAGTGCGTTCTTGATTTTGTTGGTAGGCTGCTGGATCAAATTCTGGCTGAGCTTGACACCAAGTACAGGCCGGACTTTTTTAACATTATCCTTATCAAATAACCACATTGGAAAATTACTTAACACTCCTCCATCAACTACGATATTCACGCCGACCCTGTCACGCAGCTTTACCGGTTCGAAAAAGAATGGGAGACTGCAGCTCATTCTGATTGCTCTTGCTACAGGAAATGTTCTCGGGTCAACACCATATTTCGGTAGATCATCAGGGAGGATCAGCAGCCTGCCGTTGGTGAGGTCTGACGCGATAATTCTTAATGCATCAGGGGCGAGGTCACCAAAAGTGCGCAAACCTCTGGCAGCAAGTTTTTCACCGATCCAGCACTCCAATTCGTCCCCTTTATAGAGTCCCAGCCGCCAGTATACAAAAAGCCATTTCGTCAAGGCTGATGGGATGATTGTTTTCCTTGAGTCGAGAAATTTTTTTAGGTCAAGATCATCCAAGATGCCGGCCATTTCAGCGCTGGTATATCCAGCTGCAAGCAAGCCAGCAATCAATGAACCCGCACTGGTCCCTGCGACCCTCTTAAAACGGAACCCCCGCTCCTCAATTGCCGCACATGCACCTACCAATGCTAATCCCTTAATTCCTCCGCCGGAAAAAACGCCGTCAATGTACATATGAGCCACTCCCGTCGATGTAATCCCATCTTTACATCTTTAAGCGCTTCATTTGTAAAATAGTACGGCGTACAAGTTAAAAAATTTGTGCTTATGTGAAATATTGAATCTCTGCTTCTGGAAAAAACGAATGAATATATCCTCGAATCGTTTCTTCAAGATCCTTCGCTTCATCCTTCTGGTAGACGTACTTACCAATGCCGTAACGTCCCCATTTATATTTTCGTTTTTCTTCATCCATCTCGAGCTTGGACTTAGGATATCTTTTTTGGATCACATTTTTAGCCGGCTTGGTAAAACGGTGCTGGATGAGCTCGAAGCTTAAGCCTGTCAGGTCGATTCCTTCAAGGGAATGGCTCAGTCTCTCAAATAACTCATGATAGCCCTCCCTCCAGCCTTCATGGATATAAATTGGCGCTACGATGAAGCCAAGCGGGTATCCGGCTTTTGCTACCTTTCTCGCCGCCTCCAGCCTCTCATCAAAGGATGATGTACCAGGCTCGAAATTTTTAATAACATAACGGGCATTGACGCTGAAACGGAATCTGGTTTTGCCATTATGCTTTGCATCGAGAAGGTGATCGACATGATGGTACTTTGTTACAAACCTTAATTGCCCATATTCCGACTCCCCGAAAAATTCGATTGTTTTCTTTAGTGCGTGGGTTAAATGGTCAATCCCGACGATATCCGATGTACAGGCAGCTTCGAACCGGGTGATTTCTGGTTTTCTTTCATCCATATATTTTTGCGCCTGGTCGAAAATTTCATCCAGGTTCACATAAGTACGGATATAAGGCTTGCTTCCAAGCGTAGTCTGCAGGTAACAATAATGGCAATGTCCCATGCACCCGGTCGCAAGCGGGATTGCATATTCAGCGGACGGCTTGGAGGTATCAAATTTAAGTGTCTTTCTTATGCCTACAACAAGTGTCGATTTAGCATTCCGGTATTGCTGAAGTTCATTGTCACCAGGGATACCGCGAACCTGATTATGCGAAGTCGTCTCCCGTATCTCCAGTCCCATTTTTTCAAACTTTTCCTTTAGTTCCCGGCCCAGCGGGTATTCCAGAGCCCTCGGCTCAATATATACAAGCTGTGGTACAAAAGCTTTCATAAGTCATTTCCTCATTTCATTCCATTAGTCAGTATTGTTAGTATGGGCAGAAATGAAAAAAGAGGATGGAAAAAATATTTCCATCCTGGACTGTTACTGTACCTATAAATATATTTGGTTAAGAGGAGAGATGGGTCTGTTGATTTCCGTTCCAGTCGCTTCGCTTTCCGCGGGGCTGGAGGTGAGCCTCCTCGTCGCCGTTTGCGCCTGCGGGGTCTCACCTGTCCAGCTGATCCGGCAGGACATTGATTATGCTTCCTCGATTTTGCCCACGCAGGATGAAAATGCGTTAGCATTTTCGGAGGAGTCTACGCAACTTCCACTCCAATCAACAGGTCTTCAAAACTTAATTCATTTTATCTAAGCAAGGACCCCTCCTAATTTTTATAATCCACACTTGAGCTGTGCGTTACAGTTTGTGCATGTATTGCAGCCGCCGATTTCTTTTACCTCGCCTTTGCGGCAGACAGGGCATGTATTGCCCACTTCAGAGCCGATCGTTACGTTGGTAGAACGCAATTCATTAATCGTGTCGACAAGGACAACATGCTGCTTTTGTCTTTCTTTCTTGTCGACTTCCTCTTCCATCGTGTTTTCTTCCGCTTTAAGCGTCAATACTTGAGAATCGCGGGAGCCGTCAACATAAACGGTACCGCCCTTCGCTCCGCCTTTATACAGGCGCTCATATACCTTTTCAACCTGCTCTACGCTGTAGCCCTTCGGTGCGTTGACCGTCTTGCTGATCGAGCTGTCAATCCAGCGCTGGATGACACATTGGACATCAGCATGTGCCTCAGGTGCCAATTCCATTGCTGATACGAACCAGTTAGGAAGGTTCTCAGGATCAGCATCCGGATTGCGGTCAAGATATTCCTGGACGATATCAGCCTTCACTTCAATGAACTTGCCAAGACGGCCGCTGCGGAAGTAAGAGAAGCTGAAGTAAGGCTCAAGGCCTGTTGAAACGCCAACCATTGTTCCAGTTGAGCCCGTCGGAGCAACAGTCAGCAAGTGTGAGTTGCGAATTCCGTTTTCAAGAATTGACTCGCGAATATCTTCAGGCATTTTTTTCATGAAACCAGTGTTCGTGAATGCCTGGCGAAGTCTGTTGGTTTCTTCTTCTGTACCGCCTTGAAGGAATGGGAAGCTTCCTTTTTCCTTCCCAAGTTCAACAGATGCACGGTAAGCAGAAGTCGCAATTGTTTCAAATACTTTATCTACAAGCTGGTTTCCTTCTTCAGAACCGTATTCTGTTTCACAGTAGATCAGAAGGTCATGAAGTCCCATTACTCCAAGACCAACACGGCGTTCACCCAGTGCTTGTCTCTTATTATCTTCAAGGAAGTAAGGAGTCGCATCGATGACATTGTCCTGCATACGCACGCCGACTTCTACTGTACGCTTCAATTTTTCAAAGTTAACTGTCTTTGTATCCTTGTCCGCCATTTCAGCAAGGTTCACTGCAGCGAGGTTGCAGACAGAATTTGGTGCGAGAGGCTGTTCCCCACATGGGTTTGTAGCAACGACCTTCTGCCCATATGCCTGTGCGTTTGTCATGTCGTTGGCATTGTCGATGAAGAAGATGCCTGGTTCTGCTGAGTATGTCGCACAGATATTGATTAGGTTCCATAGCTCTTTTGCTTTGATTTTTCTATAGGTACGCACTTTATAGCCGAGCTTTTCCCACTCGCGAACGTCACCGATTTTATGCCATTCTTCGTTATACACCTTCATTGTCTCAGCATCATAGCTTTCCACATCAGGGAAACGAAGTTCATACTCAGCATCTTTTTCAACTGCGTCCATGAAATCCTTTGTCAGAGTAACTGAAATATTTGCACCCGTAAGGAATTCTGAGTTATGGACGGTATACGTTCCGCCTGTTGCAAGTTTTTCTTCAGCTGCTTTGATGATATCTGCGCTGAATCCACCGTAACCCGGGATGCTCTTATAGTTAACGATTCCCTGGTACATTGCTTCTTCCTGCAACGTCAGAGGAGTGAATTTCAATTTTTCCTTCGCCATTTTCTTGATTGACTCATCGTTTGTGTTTTCAATCAAGAAGCGAAGGATCCTTGGGTTTTGCATCTTTGAAATGATGAATTCTACAATGTCAGGATGCCACGTACATACCGTTCCTTTCGGAATATTTCGCTGCTATGCAGCCGGACTAGACTATATCATCACCCTCAGCATTATCTGTTAGGGGCCGGGCGCTTGTGAGAGTTTATTGTTGGGACTCACTCTCTAGTCGTTGAACCTTCGCCATTACCTTTGCCCAATGACGCTTGGCTGCAGATTGTCCAATGCAAGCAATTTTTAGGCCATCACGCTCACCGTTTCCAGTCACGTTGTGGCTTGCCTGCCTCTAAGGAGTTCCCTGCAATTCACCCGATTTTCTAGCCGTTCATTTTCTGAACGACGCGGACTAGTGCATCTTTCAATCCGCTAACATTATCATTTGTGCTCCACGCTTTTTGTTACTCGTTCAAAGAACGGGCCTGGTCATTTCTGCCAGACTCTCACACTTTCATGCGAGATCAGACTATATCATCAAAGAAGAAAATTTTTCGAATTTGCGATTAAGTTTTAAATTTCCATTGCGATAAAGGTAACCATAAATCTCTTTCGCATCACCAATGCTCGAAAAGTATAAATCATAACAACCCTGTTTAGGACAAATTGCATTAACTTTTAAGCCAATATTATGAGATTTTATAAAACCCAAGATCGACTCCATCATATATATGGATCCAGTAAAGCCTATTCTTACTTTAAGAAACCCATTCCGTCGATAAACTCTTATATGTCCATCTGCATCAAAGAAACCTCTTAGAAAAGCCCATTGAAGATTAATATTGTTGAAGTCTATCCATTTCTCATTACCTGTTTTTCTAGGTGTTATACCAAGATTTATTAAGTCGTTACAAATCTGGGTAGAACTTATTGGTAATGAATATTTATTTTGTTCTCTTAATGTGTTAGACTTCCGGAACTTAACTTGATTTACCATGTTTAGTTCCTTAGCTATATCAAAAATCAATTGTTTATCTACTTCAGCTAAGCTTAATACTAATCGTTTAGATTTCTTTCGATCAATTAGAGTACCATCGCCCAAAATGTATCCAATAAGATAAGCTTGATTAGGAGTACTTATATAAGAAAAATAATTTTCATCATAATGATGAATTTTATTTTTCAACTTCCCCGCATCCCCAGGTGATCTTGGTGTTAAAAAATTCAACTCTTTGTTCCATCTCAAAATTGTTCCACGGCTTAAATTAAGTTTTTTTGCAATTTCGACTTGGCTATACCCTTTATCGTGATAATTAGTAATCGCTCTTATCAATTCTTCCTTGTCTCGTGCCCCATAAGGTCGTTGCCGACTCTCATGGTTTACTCTCACCATAGATTCCATTAAAGCTACCTTCCCTCATATTGTTTATGAAATTAGCTGTTTATCCTTAGGTGATTTCAATAGTCGTTGAACGTTCATCTTTGTTTCCAAAGATGCTTCGCTGCTGATTGCCCAATCCATATTATTTTTCAACATTCACGCTCACCGTTGCCAGTCACGTTTTAGTTAATATGGCTCTAAGGGTGTTCCAGCAATTCACGAGATTTTAATCCCGCCATGGTTTTAACGGGACCCGCCCTGCTCAACTAAATGTGTCAGCTTGGCGATGTCATCTAGCCATGAGACGGAGCCGGATGATTTTCCGTTTACTCCCTTGGCAAGTGTGTTGCGGGGTCTTAGTGTGGAACCGTTCGTTCCGACTCCGCCGCCGCGGCTCATGATTTCCATGACCTGTTTTCGGTGCTCGGAGATTCCTTCGCGTGAATCTTTTACAAAAGGCATGACGTAACAGTTGAAGTAGGTTACATCTGTTTCCGCGCCTGCTCCGTAAAGAACACGGCCTGCAGGAATGAAGTTCATCGATACTAGCTCCTGGTAGAACTTCTCAAACCATTCCTGGCGCTTTTCCTCTGTTTTTTCAACAGCTGCAAGCCCCGTCGCATTCCGCTTTGCGATTTGCTCATAAAATACTTCTAGCGGCTTTTCGATGACGTCCAGTGACTTTGTGATCACGCCGGTTGCTGCTTCTTCCGGGTCATCCAGCACACCGCGGAATTCTTCATCTACAAGCACTTTAGCTGTTTTGTTCTCCCAATCAATATCTAGTATGAATCCAAGTCCACGGGCAGGAAACTTTGGATCTTCTTTGATGGTGAGAACGACGAAATCACCATTTGATAGAGTGATTTTTTCAGTGTCTTTAAAAGTATAGCGGTCCAGCATGACTAATCGGGAAACGCCTTTGTGTGTAATTTTCATGTCAGAGGTAATCGGGTGAACCTGCGGGAACAGCTTAATATCCTTGTTCAGGCTTTCTACATCCAGGCTCATTTTTTGTCCAATAGTTACAGACATTTCTACAACTCCTTCTAAGGTTTTAAATCTTTCTCTAATGTTTTACTAGAAGTATGTAATTCTAGCTGCATTTTTGAATTACCCTTACGTTATCATATCGAAACATCAAAAATCAATATATAGTGTATTTTAAATTTTCGACAATACTATATATGGTGTTAAGGTCAAGTGATAAAGATTTTGTCAAACATGAAAACTATTAAAAAATCGAGTTATAGAGAGAGAACGATAGAATATCTCCAGTAAATGATAAAAAACAACAAATTTCGAGGGTTGCACTTTTTTTAAATCTTAAGAACCTAGAAAATACTGGATAAAAATAAAAAAAGCGGAAAATCCGCTTTAAAATATTTTTCATCTTTTAAAATTCCACTCATCAGATTCGTACTTATTTTTGGCCAGTGTATTTACATAATCCAATTCTTCCTGGCTCAATGTGTATGGTTCTAAAATAATTCCCAGGCCATCCTCAAAACCTTCCTTGAATGCTTTCTTCGCTTCCTCAAGGTTAATTTTGCGGCTGCTGATCTCATTGATTGCTACCGCCTTAGTCTTGAAGGCTCTCTGCATTCTTTCCTTGACTCTGTCATTCGGATACTTGAACAGGCTGAAAAGCTTATCCTCATCCAAATCAAGCAGAATGGAACCATGCTGAAGGATAACACCTTTTTGCCTGGTTTGGGCACTTCCCGCCACTTTTCGGCCCTCAACAACAAGCTCATACCAGCTTGGTGCATCGAAACAAACTGCTGACCGCGGGTTTTTCAAGGCTTCTTTATCAGCAGAGGTTTTAGGCACAGCAAAATAAGCTTCGAGACCCAACTTCTGGAAACCCTGTAATATGCCTTCAGATATAACCCTGTAAGCTTCTGTTACCGTCTTTGGCATTTCCGGGTGCTCTTCAGTAACGATAACGCTGTATGTAAGTTCATGTTCATGCAGAACGCCCCGTCCGCCAGTAGGTCTCCTTACAAAACCAAGACCGTGCTGCTTCACAGCCTCCATATCAATTTCTCTTTCAATCTTTTGGAAATAGCCAACTGAAAGTGTCGCCGGGTTCCATCCATAAAAACGGACCACCGGAGGAATCTTTCCTGCACCATGCCAATCAAGCAAGGCCTCATCAAGTGCCATATTGAACGAAGGTGAACAGTCTCCAGAATCAATAAATCCCCATACCTCTTTATTCATAAAAATTTAACCCCATTTAAAAGCTAAGATTTTTTTAGTCTAACAAAATAAATTTCAAAAGCAAAGCAAGTTGATTTAAAGAAATTTACTAATTTCCTTTGCTCTCTGACATGAAGGCTTATATAATTATAAGTGGCTCAGCTAAGCTTGAAAGGAGAAATATGTTTTGGATACACTTATCTTTTTAATCGTCCTGACAGTTGCGGTAATTCTATACTCTGTGTTTATGTATTTCCGCCAGAAAAAAATCCTCAATACCCTTACAGAGGAAGAATTCAAAGCTGGTTATCGTAAAGCGCAATTAATTGATGTCCGTGAACCGAATGAATTCGCCGGTGGACACATTTTAGGCGCCAGAAATATCCCGCTTACCCAACTAAAGACTCGCCTGAAGGAAATCAGGCCGGACAAGCCGGTCTACCTCTATTGCCAGAGCGGTTCCCGCAGCGGACGTGCTGCACAGCTGCTTTACAAAAAAGGCTATAAGGACCTTAATCAACTGCAAGGCGGCTTCAAAAAATGGGGCGGCAAAGTAAAAGCTAAGTAAGCAATATTCCCATAAAATTACCCCTCAGCATAACTGCTGAGGGGTTTAGCATTTTAAATAATGAATTTTGGGTTTGCACCAGGTTCAGACAGAGTTTCATTAATTCCCTCCAAACCTTTCCGAAGCCACCCTAAAAAGAATCAACACAAAACAAAGTCCTGCCAATAACAAACCGGCAGGACTTCTATGTTTCTATTCAGCTTTCTGATAGCGCAGGATTGGCTTCCTTGCAGCTGTTGTTTCATCCAGACGGCCTACAACTGTGGAGTGTGGAGCTTCCTGGACGATTTCAGGATTCTCTTCCGCTTCTCGAGCAATTTGGATCATTGCGTCGATGAAAGCATCGAGTGTTTCCTTCGATTCTGTTTCTGTCGGCTCGATCATGATCGCTTCTTCTACATTCAATGGGAAGTAGATGGTTGGCGGATGATAGCCAAAATCAAGCAGACGTTTTGCGATGTCTAATGTACGGACGCCAAGCTTCTTCTGACGCTTGCCGCTTAGGACGAATTCGTGCTTGCAGTGTCTGTTGAATGGCAGGTCATAGTACTCTGCAAGTCTTCTCATCATATAGTTCGCGTTCAGTACAGCGTACTCCGTAACAGCTTTCAAACCATCTGGACCCATTGTGCGGATATACGTATAAGCACGGACATTGATGCCGAAGTTGCCGTAGAAAGGCTTAACCCTTCCGATTGACTGTGGACGGTCGTAATCGAACTTATAGACGCCATCCTGCTTTGTCACGATTGGCTTTGGCAGGAATGGAATCAAATCTGCTTTTACACCGACTGGTCCTGAACCAGGTCCGCCGCCGCCGTGAGGGCCTGTGAATGTCTTATGAAGGTTCAAGTGGACGACATCGAAGCCCATATCGCCAGGGCGTGCCTTGGACATAACAGCATTAAGGTTCGCTCCATCATAGTAAAGCTTGCCGCCTGCGCCGTGGACAATCTCAGCCATCTCGAGAATGTTTTCTTCGAATAAGCCGAGTGTGTTCGGGTTGGTCAGCATTAGTGCAGCTGTATCTTCCCCAACAACCTTCTTAAGGTCTTCTAAATCAACCAGACCGTTCTCATCCGATTTTACAGTGATTGTTTCAAAGCCAGCCACTGTTGCTGAAGCTGGATTGGTTCCGTGCGCTGAGTCAGGGACGATGACTTTCGTACGGTTGTGATCGCCGTTTGCTTCATGATATGCACGGATCATCATCAAACCCGTCCATTCACCGTGTGCACCGGCTGCCGGCTGAAGGGTAACTTCATCCATACCAGTGATTTCAATCAGGTGTTCCTGCAGATCGTACATCAATTCAAGAGCACCCTGGACAGAGCTTTCATCCTGCAATGGATGCAAATGGGCAAAACCGTTGAATCGTGCTACATTTTCATTCATCTTAGGATTGTATTTCATCGTACAAGATCCAAGCGGATAGAACCCGGAATCCACACCGTGGTTGCGCTTCGACAATGCTGTGTAATGGCGCATGATATCAAGCTCGGAAGCTTCAGGAAGTTCTGGCTCTTCTTCGCGCAGGAAACCTTCTGGCAAAAGTTCTGATAAATCGGTTTCCGGAACATCCATTTCCGGAAGGCTGTAGCCGACACGACCTGGTGTGCTTAATTCAAAAATGAGTGGCTGATCTTCCTTATGCATTGATATCCCCCATTTCCTTTACAAAAGTATCGATTTCTTCTTTTGTTCTTAACTCCGTTACGGCAACAAGCATATGGTTTCCGAGGTTGGAATCATCACGTCCAAGATCATAACCGCCGATGATGCCCTTTTCCAGCAGCTTTTGATTCACTTCTTTTACTGGTTTATTCAGCTTGACGACGAACTCATTAAAGATTGGACCTTCAAATGCGATTTCAAAGCCATTCTCTTTAAAAGCCTTTTTCGCATAATTTGCTTTTTGGATATTGGCAACAGCCATTTCACGAACGCCTTTTTTGCCAAGAGCTGTCATTGCTACTGAGGCAGCAAGAGCATTCAGGGCCTGGTTTGAACAGATATTGGATGTCGCTTTGTCGCGGCGGATATGCTGTTCCCTCGCCTGGAGCGTCAATACGAAACCGCGGCGTCCCTGGTCATCCTTCGTCTGGCCGACAAGTCTGCCTGGAACCTTTCTCATTAGCTTTCCAGAAACAGCGAAGTATCCACAGTGAGGACCGCCGAAAGCAGTCGGGATACCGAATGGCTGGGCGTCTCCGGCCACGATATCAGCACCGAACTTGCCTGGAGGTGTCAATGCCCCTAATGCAAGAGGGTTGCTGGAAACAACAAACAATGATTTATTTTCATGGGCGATCTCTTCGATTTCCTTCATCGATTCGATGCCGCCGAAGAAGTTTGGATACTGGACAATAACAGCAGCAACTTCTTCACTGGCCATATCCTTAAGTGCTTCAAGATCAGTAACGCCATCCTTGTGAGGTACTTCCACCACATCGATATACTGGCCCTTCGCATAAGCTTTGACTACATCCTTGTATTCAGGATGAACAGCACTTGAAATCAATACTTTCTTTCTTCTTGTATGTCCTGCACTAAGCATTGCCGCTTCAGCCAAAGCAGTGCCGCCGTCATACATGGAGGAATTCGCAACTTCCATGCCAGTCAGTTCACAAATCATTGTCTGGAATTCAAAGATAGCCTGAAGTTCACCCTGAGAGATTTCTGGCTGATATGGTGTATAGGCAGTGTAAAACTCTGAACGCGAAAGGACATGGTCAACAATTACGGGAATGTAATGGTCATAGACACCTGCACCGATAAATGAAGAATTCATTTTCAAATCAGCATTTTTCGCAGCCATCTGTGCCAGCTCTTTCATTAATGCTGTTTCAGACTTGGCTGGTTTAATGTTGTATTCTCCGGCAAAACGGACTTTTTCAGGAATATCGCTGAACAATTCATCAATCGATGAAACGCCGATGCTTTCCAACATTGCGTTTTTATCACTTTCAGTCAGCGGTAAATAGCGATGCTTCATAACTTTAACCCCTCTCCGGCTTTTACTTTTTATCTCTTTTATAAAAAGGTGTAGCTGAAACGGCAGCTTTTAAGCGCTTTCCGCGGATTTCAACTTCCACTTCATTACCTAACTCAGTTTCTTTTGCATCAATCAGCGCAAGCCCGATATTTTTCTTAAGGGTCGGGGATTGCGTGCCTGTAGTGACTTCACCAATCTGAGTGTCCCCTTTATAAACAGGATACCCATGGCGCGGGATTCCTCGGTCGATCATCTCGATGCCGACAAGTTTTCTAGGCAGGCCATCTTCTTTTTGCTGCTTGAGTGCTTCTTTTCCAATAAAGTCTGCTTCTTTATTCAGCTTTACCGCGAAGCCTATTCCAGCTTCAAGCGGGCTGATTTCTGATGAAAGCTCCTGGCCGTACAATGCCAGATTCGCTTCAAAACGTAATGTATCCCTGGCACCAAGGCCACATGGGATAACTCCATCATCTTTGCCTGCTTCAAGGATTTCCTTCCAGAGGCTTACAGCATCCCCGGCATCGCAATAGACTTCAAATCCATCTTCTCCTGTATACCCTGTTCGTGATACAAGCGCTTTCTTGCCGTTCAGGTCGACTTCTTCACTGAACTTGAAAAATCCGATTGTGCTCAGGTCATGATCCTTTGCCAGTTTTTGTAGGACTCCCTCAGCAAGCGGGCCCTGTAATGCAAGCTGTGCCATGCCTTCTGACAGGTTTTCGATTTTCACATTGCCCTCAAGATGATCCTGCATCCATTCAAAATCTTTTTCGATATTGGAGGCATTCACAACAAGCAGGTAATGCTCTTCCTCAAGTTTATATATCAATAAATCATCAACAGTGCCGCCTGTCTCGTAACACATGGCAGTGTATTGGGCGCCGCCGTTCTTAAGCTTTGAAACATCATTCGTCATCATCTTTTGTAGATAGTCCAGACTATCGGGGCCTTTCACTTCGACTTCTCCCATATGAGAAACATCGAATAGACCAGCTTTTGTCCTAACTGCTTCGTGCTCTTCCTTGATGCTCGAAAACTGGACAGGAAGTTCCCAGCCTCCAAAATCAACCGTTTTCCCACCGTATTCCTTGTACACTTCAAAAAGCGGTGTTCGTTTTAACTCAGTCATTATGTATCCCCCTTCGTCCTATAGCTAAAAAATCAGTTTGCGATTCACCTTTTAGGCAGACAAACTCTCTGTCAATGAAGCCATAAAAAAGGACAGAGCACCCCCTCTGAATCTGAGAAGGTCTCTGTCCTTTCACCTGAAAGTTTACCTGTAAAGGCTTTCCCCTTTGGTGGCTCCCACTAAAAAAGCGCTCTCCAGAGATGCGTCAAACAAGAGTTCTTTTGCCTGAGAGATTCACAAAGCCTGCTTGCTCCTTCGGCGCTACTAAAGTAGTCTCTCCCCTTGTTGTCATCCGCATTTATATTATTTTCACAATTGGGCATGCTAGACGTTATTACACATGTCTGCAAACTGACTATTTAAGACTATAAAATGACAAATTTCAAAACATTCAAAAGCTAACTTCATCCTACCATTAGAGAGCTAATTTCGGCAATATATTTATACTTTAAAAGAGGTGGATAAAATGACTCTGCAAATCAACTTTGATTCTTCCTGGCAGGACGAAATGGCTGAGAGAATTGAAAATGACGGACCCTGGGGAAATTGGGAGCTGTACAAGCTTGCCGTGGAGATAGAAAAACATACCATCATACCGGAATTTGAGGGTCTTCAGGCACCGGCGCATCTCCCAGAACTTACTCCTCTGCCGCATCAGCTGGAGGTAGCAAAGCAGGTTGTTGAAAACATGAACGGAAAAGCCATACTTGCCGATGAGGTGGGCTTAGGAAAAACGATCGAGGCTGGCTTGATTTTAAAAGAATACATGATCAGGGGCCTGGTCAAAAAAGTATTGATACTTGTTCCTGCTTCCCTAGTATCACAGTGGGCCATGGAACTTAATACAAAATTCCATATCCCCGCCATTGCTCAGAAGAAGAGTTATGTATGGGAGCAATGTGATGTTGTCGTCTCCTCAATCGACACAGCTAAACGGGCGCCCCACAGGGATATCATCAACAACTTAAATTATGACCTTATCATAATTGATGAAGCTCATAAGCTAAAAAATAACAAAACAAAAAACTATGAATTTGTCCAAAATCTCAAGAAGAGATTTTGTCTGCTGCTGACGGCCACTCCGATACAAAATCGGATTGAAGAAATTTTCAACCTTGTATCCCTTTTGAAACCAGGACATCTTGGCTCTGAAACGGCATTTTTTGATAAATATAAAAAGGACGCCAGATCAGTAAATGATGACGAACACCTTAAAGAACTAGTCAATAAAGTAATGATTCGCAACAGGCGCTCTGATACTGGTATCGAATGGACGAAGCGCCATGTAGAAACCATTCCTATTCAGTTTTCCGATCAAGAACGGGCACTGTACGATTCGATTCAGTCATTAAGAGGTTCCGAAAGCGGTCTCAGCTCCAGTCAATTCTCTTTAATGACGCTTCAGCGGGAAGCTTGCAGCAGCAGGGAAGCAGTTTTCTACACACTCAGAAACATGCTTCAAAGACAGGAGAATCCCTCAGTCGGTTTCCAGAATACGATCGCAAAGCTGATCAAACGTGTAGAGGCAGTAACAAAGAATTCCAAGGCTGAAAAAGCGCTTGAACTAATTCAGCAGATTGATGACAAGGTCATCATTTTTACCGAATACAGGGCCACCCAGCTATACCTTCAATGGTTCCTTAAGCAGCATGGCATCACCTCTGTGCCGTTCCGGGGAGGATTCAAACGCGGCAAAAAGGACTGGATGCGGGAACTGTTCCAGAAGAATGTCCAGGTCCTGATTGCAACGGAGGCAGGAGGCGAAGGGATCAACCTGCAATTCTGCAGCCACATCATCAATTTTGACCTGCCCTGGAATCCTATGCGGCTTGAACAGAGAATCGGAAGGATTCACCGCCTCGGCCAGGAGAAGGATGTAAAAATATATAATTTCGCAACAAAAGATACAGTCGAGGAACATGTACTGAAGCTGCTATACGAAAAGATCAATCTGTTCGAGAAAGTCATCGGTGAACTTGATGATATCCTGACAAAATTGGAGTTTGGCAATATCGAGGACCATTTGACCGATATTTTTGGAAAGTCGGCATCTGAAGGCGAAATTCGGATCAAGATGGAAAACCTGACCTCGATGATCCAGTTCGCAGAGGAAATGAAGGAGGGAAATCAGCGTGCAGCAACAGGAAATCCATAACTTTCTCGAAAAATATTTCACCGCGAATAACTGTGAATTGCTTGAAAATGACAAGGGGTATATGACAGTCCAGCTGACGATCGATCTTGACAAGGAGCTGATGAACCGTCCGTTTTACTGGCATTACCTTGAGAAGACAGGCGGCGTTCCCAATCCGATGAAGCTGACCTTGATCACGAATAAACAGCAGGCGCCAGAAGATATGAAAGGTGAGGTCATCCACTTTGGCTCACCACGGCTTCATCAAATCTTTGCATCGACTAAGAACCTGGCCGGTTATATCCGGTTATATCAAAATAATCAATTTCCTGCCCAGACACCGCTTATACCCTGGATAGGGCTGAATATGAAAATATCGTATCAATGTGACAGGAAACGCGATGTTTTCCATTCAATCGGGCTGCAGCTGATCAACGGAAGGATGGAAGAAGACTTTCATGATAAATTATTGAAGCTACCATTGAGTACAAAAATACCAGATTACGCCTATACACTTTCTCCATTAATCAAGCCAAAAAGCGGTGTTAACAGAATCCAGTCTTTTTTGAATGCAAGGGTTGAACAAGAGGACCATACCTGGGCAGAAGATGCAAGAAAACGCTGGCAGAAGGATTTGCAATTGCTGCATCATTTCTATGAGAATGAAGAAGAAGAATCTGATAGCTATAAAACCGAAAAATCTGCACTGCAGGAGCAATATGAACCAAAAATAAAAATCGAAATCGTCAACGGCGGATTGTTTTATTTAACAGAAAATGCTTTATGATTCTGAACAAAAAAACAAACCCGGCTCCTATTAAAGCCGGGTTTGCTTGTTATTTCTTTTTCTTTTTGATACTCGACATCAGCATGAATGGCAGAATGCCAAACCACCTGAACATAAAAGTGGCTTCTGCGTCTTTTTTTTCCTGCTTCATTCTCTGTCGTTCTTCTTTGGGCTGATCAATATATTTTACTACGGTCTGGGTTAGGTATTTTACGTAATCATTTGTTTTCATGGCTACACCATCCTTCGTTCCTTATCAAGTATAACCATGAGTTATTTTTTCATACGCTGGATGATTTCATCGACAATCCTTGAAACAGCTTTCCCGGAGGTATCTATTTCGATAGTAGCGGTCTCTCGGTATAACGGCAGCCTGCTATTGTATAGTTTTTCTGCAGCTTCTCTACTGTCTTTCCTTAATAATGGCCTGGTATCGTCATCTTTGAGCCTATCCATGATGACACGGACCTCAGCATGAAGGAAGACAACCACTTTTTCCTTTAAGAACAACCTGTTCTTTTCTGACCCAATAATTCCACCACCAGTAGCGACAACGACATCTGCTTCCGGCATCGAATACAATACCTCGGTCTCCAAGCGTCGGAATCCATCTTCACCATCAATGGCAAAGATTTCAATGATCGTCTTTCCGGCCTTTTGGACAATTTCCCGATCTGTATCGTACACTGGTACTTCCAGTTTATTGGCCAATTCCTGTGAAACGGTTGTCTTTCCCGAACCCATAAACCCAATTAGATAGATAGCATTCATTTCTTTAAATCACCTGTCACTTCTTTTCCCTCCATCTTACCATTGCGCCGGTATCCTTGTCATATTGGGCTATACCAAGAGTCTTTTCCCCGCTGGTGAGATTAAGGGTGAAGATGACTTCTTCCACACTCGCTGATACATCCCGTGTTTGAAAGGAAACATCTCCTGACCGATACTTCAATATACCTGAAGCCGGCAAGGAACCTTCACTCCTCATGGATTCAGTCTGTTTGACCGAACATAGCAAATAATACTCCTGCAGCAGTATCGTATCTGTTTCTTTTGTGAATTTTTTTCCGGCAATATAATTCTCAGTCAATATAAGCAAAGAAAATGACATCAATAGTAAAAAAATCATCGTCAGCGGATAGACAAAACCTTCTTGATTTATGGTTCCACACCCCCAGTTTGATAAAATTGATGGACCCTGACCTGATAATCCCTTCCTTTTAAATCCCTTGCCTTTATCTCTACTCCATCAGCTATTTTGCCAAAACTGAAGCTTGAAAGGTTTTGTACCAAGATTTCATGTCCCTGGAAATCCACCCTTCTCCGCATGCTGGAATTATACTTTTCATAAAGTATAATTTGACCATCAATCTTCATAAACAGCCTGTCAGGCTGGACAGTCATTTGCTGTGCTGAACGGATTTCTCTTTTTACCTGGCTGCTGAAGACCTCCCACTCCATTTGCCGCTCTAACGTCTCAGCAACACGATGTTCAAGGATGATTTTCATACCTAATGGCAGCATGGAGGCAATCATCAAAAATAGCATGACTGATAAAAGCATCTCAGCCATAGTGAAGCCTCTTTCACTCTGAAGAAGCACATTTTTTTTGGTCATCATAATGGACACAAACCTCCCACAAAGAATCTCCCCCATTCTTTGTGACATTAATATAATACCGGTCGCCATTCTGAGTAATATTTCCTCTGCCTGAACCGGTCCCAGTAATTTTTAAGTACATCAGTTCGTCATATAATAAATGGCTGGCTATCACATTTCTTTCGGACTCCATTGTCTGGTTGATGACATGTATGGCAATCGGAAGCAATACCGCAGCACCCATGAAAAACGCGGCCAATGATAGCAGCATCTCACTGAGAAAAAACCCATCATTCCTCCATAACATAAAATCTGCCCTTTCCAATCTGGATCATCATCTTATATTTTCTTGATCCTGCAGTGATATAAATAGATCCAAAGCTATCGATATTCCCATCAGGCTTATATTGGAACATTAAATTCAACGTCCCTCTTTCCACTTTGATGTCAGAAGAGTAATGTCTTTCGGCCAGAAATGGAGCATAATAATCCATTCTGTGGATATGGTAGGAATTATTTTCAGGCGTGAAATGGAAAGTAACCGTCTCTTGATGGGACATCGCGTATTGCTGGCTGTACAGAAGGTCGGATTTTAATTGTGAAAAGAATAGCTCTTTTTCGAGCATATCTTTTTGGGGTGTAAACAGGAAAGCAGATGTGAAGGAGAGCATCAAGAATGCCGAAAGCACAATCAGCATTTCGACCATCGTAAAACCGCCAGAGTGGTTCATTGGGTGGTTGCAGTGATCTCTTCTTTCCTAATCACCGCACCTTCAGGAGTAATCACAATGTCAGTACCGTCTGGACATTTGGAGCCTGTGTTTTTCAGGTATTTGCCCGTTTGAAGCTGTTCAAAGGTAGGAATTGCATTGTTGTCGATTTTATATGCCTGCACCTGTGCCTCGACCATTTTTATATAACCTTCACAACCCTTCGTATTTATTTTTGAACTATGTGAAGAGATATTCGGGACTGTAATAATCAGAAGAACAGAGATCACGAGCAAAACTATCATCATTTCAATTAAAGTGAAACCCTTTTGATTTTTCATTGTTCATTCTCCTTTATTTCTCATCTTTAATAAATGCTTATATGCCTTTCATCATCTGAAACATCGGTAGCAATATGGCTAGGTACAGTGAAACGACAAGCAGGCCAATGAAGCTGTACAAAATCGGCTGCACTGTTTTCATCGCACTTTCCGTTTTTTCTTCGAGTTCTTTCAGGCAATGCCTGCTGTAAAAATAAAGTTCCTGATCCAGCTTGCCGTTCTTCTGCCCATGCCTGATGATCCTCGGCAGCTCTGCTTCTAAAAACAAATACTCTCCAGCTGCCTTGTCAAAATCCTGGCCTGCAGCCAATTTTGAAATCATATCTTTCCCCAATTCCCTTGAAAAAGGTTCATGAAGGTTTTGTTCAAACACCTTCAATGCAGCTAGAACGGAAAGGCCTCCAGAAAACAAATAACTCAACTGTACTGAGAAATAGTGCGAGTAAAGAAGCCTGACAAATTTGCCGGCAACCGGAAGCTTCACAAGCATCGTTATTTGTTTTAGAGGATGGATGTTCTTAAAACTGATGAAGTAGTATAAAACGAGAAGTGTAATGGTACCAAGAAGGCCATATAGCAAGTATGGAAGAATAAAGGCTGCCGCCCCGATGGATTGCATGAATATATTCGGAGCCAGATTCATGTCTAAAAATAGGGAGTTGAATTTCGGAAGCAAAATCCTGTTGACGAAAAAGAATAAACTGAATGTAAGCATCAAGAGCACTACTGGGTATCCAGCAAGTCTTTTTAACCTCTGGTAGTCAGCGTCCCTCTTTATGACCATGTCACTGCCCTCAGTCAGGGTACGGGCCAGCCCGCCATGCTGTTCGGCAAAATAAACATAGCTGACTAGGTCCCTTTTAAAATTTAATTCTTCAAGAATCAGATATAGAGGAAATCCTTCACGCAGCTTTTCAAGGCTTCTTTTGACCTCCGCTTTTCTTTTCTTCTCTAAATAAAAGGTCATCGACTCAATCGCTTCTGCGAGAGAATAACCGCGCGACAGCAATTCTCCCGTCCTTTTGAGGAACCTGGCCTGTTCGGCGACAGGCCACTTACTCTCCATCATTGAGAACCCACCTCTGGTACTCTGACTCCTTGATGTACCCCAGTGCGATTCCTTTCCGGATTGCATCTTTGAGCGTCTTGTATCGATAGTTTTGCTGCTCCCCCTTTGCTTCCTTTAGAACAGCGGATAAATCCTTCCCCGTAAGGATTTCGAAGATATTTCCTCTTTTGCCGCTGCCTGATGAATAGCAAAACGGCGAGCAAGTTCCTTCGCAATACGGACACGTCAGTTCAACGAGCCTTTGTGCCGTTACTGCAATCAGTGTCTGTTCAATCTCAAGCCAATTGATCCCGAATTCAATCAGCCTGTAAATCGCTCCTCTTGCATCCCTTGTATGCATCGTTGTCAGGACGAGATGTCCTGTCAGCGAAGCTCTTATCGCCGTTTCGGCAGTTTCTTTATCCCGAATTTCCCCAACCATGATAATATCCGGATCATGCCGTAAAATGGCCTTTAAGCCAGCGGAATATGAAATTCCAGCCCGTTCATTGACCTGGACCTGCAGTACTGTGTCGCTCGGTTTTTCAATCGGATCTTCAAGGGTGATGACATTGCGATTGACTAAACCCGAGGTTTCAGAAAGCATGGAATAAAGGGTAGTCGTCTTGCCGCTGCCCGTCGGTCCAGTAAAAATGATCAAACCATGTGCGTGTTTTAAAAGGGAAATCAGTTTTTTTGATGTGGATGGAAATAATGAAATTTGGAAAGAAGGAGATTGATTTTGTTCGGGAAGGAGTCGAATGACCATGCTTTCACTCTGGTAGGCTGGAAGCGTGGATATCCTTAAGCCAATCTTCATTTCTTGGTATCGATAGGTAAAAGCACCGCTTTGGGGCCGTCTTTTTTCACCAATATCCATCGAAGCTGTGAATTTAAAGTGGGAAATGAGCCGCTCACAATCAGCCTGTTCAAGCGTATACCGGGGGAGAAGCTGATTGCCTAGCCTGAATTTAATCAGTGTGTCTTTCTCGCGAGGAATAATATGGATATCCGACGCGCCGCTTCGTAAAGCATCTTTCAAGACATTTTCCACTAACTGTTCAATTGATTTGACAATAATCATGCACCACCTTTTAAGTTATAGAAAAGGAATTCGCCAAACCCCCTTCTCTTCCTGCAAAAAATCGAACTTAAATATGTATAAAAAGTGACAAATCTATTTATAATAACTACCGTAACGTCAGCAAGTCATATCAATGGGCTATAGCCAAGCGGTAAGGCAACGGACTTTGACTCCGTCATGCGTTGGTTCGAATCCAGCTAGCCCAGCTAACCAAAAAAACGGAAGCGCGTGCTTCCGTTTTTTTGTTGACTATGGTTGTATTAACCCAACTCAAGCACTTGTCGGGGCTGACCAAGGCGCTTGCGCTTTTTGTTGTCCAGCTACAGCGCCTAGCCCCTCGAGTCACTTCGGTCCGCCCAATGAAGTCAAAGAGCGACTTCACCGATCGGCCCTCCAGCGCTTGTCGGGGCTGACCAAGGCGCTTGCGCTTTTCTTCTTATTTCGTTATTTTTTTTAAAGCATCAGGGTTAAAACCAACAATTAGCTTTTTCCCGTCTGTCAAAATCGGTCGTCTAAGCAGCTTCGGCTCCTCAATGACAAGCTTGATTACCTCTGAAAGGGGCAGTTCTTCCATATCCATCCCCAGATTTTTATAGGTTTCTCCTCTTGTGGCAAGCAGTTCATCCAAGCCTTCTGTCGTCAGTGCTAAAATCTGCAGTAATTCTTTTTTTGATGGAGTATCTTTGAACATATGACGTTCATTGAATTTCACGCTGTTTGAAACCAGCCACTTTTTTGTTTTACGGCATGATGTACAGCTAGGATAAGAATAAAACGTCAGCTCTTCCATTTAAGTTACCTCCTGGCGAACAAAATTATCTTATATACATATTGTATAACTTTTGTATAACATTTGTACACTACTTTGTCATCATTTCGCCATTTAGTTGTGAACATTTTCTAAACATATAGTGTAAACAGTGTAAACCTTATTTTCCTCTGTATTATAATGAAGGCAAATTAGTGGTCTGAGGTGAACTAAGGTGGAGCAAACATTAAAAATTACAAGTGTATTGTCTGACCCAACGCGTTATTATATTTATCAATACATCACAAAAAGGCATAAGGATGTTACTGTACAGGAAATCGCCGATAATTTTGATATCCATCCAAATGTAGCAAGGTTGCATTTATCAAAACTTGAAGATGTGAACATGCTGATATCCGAAACTAAAAAAACCGGCAAGGGCGGCCGCCCAAGCAGATTGTACCGCCTTTCAGATGAAGTGATCCAGCTGCACTTCCCATTCCGTGATTATCAGCTATTGTCAAAAATCGCAATGACAACAATGATGTCACTAGGAGAAGCTGGTAAAAAGGCATTATACATGACAGGAAAACGCTTTGGTGAAGAACTGATGGACCAAGAAATATCCCGCCATCCACAAATGTCTGCTGAAATGACGTTTGAACATAAATTGAATTCAATTAAGAATGCTGCGACTCTTGCTGGATTTTACCCCGAATTCGAACCTAACAGCGAAAAGACAAGGATTTACTTCCAGATCTTCAATTGTCCTTTTAAGGAAGTAGCAATGGAGCATACAGAAACAGTCTGCAATATGCACTATGAATTCTTGCGCGGAATGTTCGAATCCCTCTTTGGTGAAATCGAGCTGATCGAAAAAGAGAATATGTTCACAGGCTGTGACTCTTGTTCATATCAAGCTGTTATTGCACAATAATCAATCCTTGTTTACTTTTCACTCCACTTTACTTTATAATATGATAGTGATGGACTTGTAGGGTAAAGGAGGGATATCTTTGGATCGTATGTACAGAGTTTTAGGATTCTGGACGGGAATCTTTGCTGTCATGTTTTTCTTGGGTGACATGTATACGACGTCCTTGATTTTCTTTGGTCAAACTGGATTTTTCTTGTTATTAAGTTACTTGAAACTGTCTGAGCGTATGTACATTTACGTCTTCGGCGCATACTTAACGATTTTCTTTGCTGGATTTACTTACTGGTCAACATTTATGATGCCATTAGGTGGAACTGGACATTGATCAATTGTTACGCTCAAGTAAGAAAAGCGCAAGCGCCTTGGTCAGCCCCGACAAGCGTTGGAGGGCCGACCGGGGAAGTCGCTCTTTGACTTCATCGGGCGGAACGAAACGTCGCGAGGGGCTAGGCGCTAGAGCTAGACACTAATCTAAGTGGAAAAAATTATACTTTCTTATGCAGTAAAAAAGCGATGGATATCCATCGCTTTTTTTATTTTCTTTCGTGTATATTAAAATAGTTTTTCATTCAGGCTGCCCATTCCCTTTTCCTGGATGAGGACATCAAACGACTGGCTGATCCCTCCTGGCAGGATCAGGCTTCGGATTGCGCGATTGCGCTTGCTAGCTTCAGAAAACGGATTAGTATCGTGGTGTTCCGCCAGCTCATCCAATATCCCTGCAGCCATCAGGAACTCATCCTGTCTCATCTTCCGCACGAAATTCAGGCCGTATTCTTCACCAATGATTTTAAGCGCGTCAAAATGTACATGACTTGTCAGATCCATCTCCCCTGGATGCTGCAAAACATCATGAATCATCTGGTGCTGGTAATATCCCCTCAAGCTGCCGCGCCTGCGCGTTGTGTGCATCCACTCTTCCTTCGTATAACCGTAATCCACAGTCACCATGATTCCCTTCAAGAAGTGCTCTGCGATCGATTTCATGAATGGTTCATACGTAAGGGGTATCTCCATCCTTTGACCTTCAGTCAGTTCAATTTCCTGGTCGTTTAAGAAAGCGGTAATTCGATTATCCATTACCGGAATCATGATCTCTTTTAATTGACCATTATCATGGCCAATGAAAACTTCTTTTACAACACTCTGGCTTTTTTCGACGACATGAACAGGAAAAGCATCAAATAATTCATTTGAGAAAATCAGCCCTTGTTCCATCCCTGTTTCTTCATATGTATCTGCATGAAGGATGTCCACATTTTCCAAGCCGTCCAATTCAGCTGCCTGAAGCTTTCGATGATATGGACTCGCTTCAACAATCCAATAGCTAAGGCGTTCATCATTCAATTCACTCCAGCCTTGTATAAATGCCCGGGCAAAGCGTCCATTACCAGCTCCTATTTCACAAACAGACGGCGGCAAGCCTAGCGTTCCAGAATTTTTCGCAAACCATTTCCCGATCAACTTGCCAAATATATCAGCTACATTGCTCGATGTATAAAAGTCTCCCTTTTTGCCGATTTTCTGGCGTTCTTTTATGTAATATCCTTCCTCCGGATGATAAAGGGCAAGCTCCATATACTGTGCATAAGAAATCATTTTTTCCGGGGAGGCTTCAATAAACTCTTTGATTATTTCTTTCATAATAACTCCTTGAAAAAAAGTTTTCACTATTGACATAGTGTTTTCGATATTATATTGTTTTAGTAGTAGCTTAACTATATCCCCTCCCATGATATGAATAGAACATCCCCCAGGAAAGCCCTTCTCTTTGAGAAGGGCTTTCCTAGTTTCTCTTTAAATCATTCTGTCCTTTAAAATCCGTTTAAAAAAGGATTAGAATCCATCTCTAAACCAATAGTGGTTGTCGGTCCGTGTCCGGGAAGCACCTCTGTTTGTTCCGGCAATGTCAGGAGCTTATCATGAATGCTTTTGATTAATTGATTATGATTGCCGCCCGGCAAATCCGTCCTTCCGATGCTTCCATTAAATAGAGCGTCTCCCGCCAGGACAAACTCCGCATCAGAAAAATGAATCGATATGCTGCCAGGAGAATGCCCCGGTGTTTCAAACACTTCGAATTTAAAGCTGCCAAGTGACATGACACCTTCGTCTTTGATCAAGTGGTCAGCAGGACGCGCTTTGATCGGCTGGTTTAGCATGAAATGCCTGGAACCATTTAAGGCAGGGTCCGATAGCCAGTCCTTTTCTTTTTCATGGATATATACCTTGATTCCGTATTTATCCCTAATTCTATCCACCGCGCCGATATGATCGAAATGAGCGTGTGTCAGCACAATTGCTTCCGGTTTTAATTCAAGCTGTTCAATCACTGTTGCCAGCTTTTTCGGATTGTCACCTGGATCGACAATCAGGCAAGATTTATTTTCATCATACACAATATAGCAATTTGTTTGTAAAGGACCTAAGGGAATCTGTTTCCATTTCATTAAAAATAGCCTCCAGCTTCTAGTGGTATTATTCATATATTTATTTTACACTATTGTCAGGCAGGTTTTCAGTATTTGCGGATGAAAAGCTTATAAGCCTTGATAAAACTCAAGGCAGGGGCTGGAGTCGGAAAACCGGTTTCAAATAAAAAATGGAGGAGAGTGTAAATTGCAAACTTTCATTGGGGTTGAGGCAAACTCTATACTTTCTGAACTGCCTGAATTTGAACAGTTTCTTCAGTCAGCAGTCCCTCCTCATTTTGTCCATGGAAATATATATATTTACGGACAGCAGCAAATGGCAGATGCAGCTTCAGGATTGCTGTCAGAAGCCGATCTCTTTGAAGAAACGCATCAAATGATAAAAGTGGAAGGAACATCTGGAGCCGATTTTTACGATTATGGGTTCTCTGCTGGACCTGATACTTATTTGTACACTACTGATTTGTCAGCCTTCAGGTTGACAACAGGCGATAACACCCAGCTTGAAATGGCTCTTATTCAGCTGGAAGAACATCTTGTTTATACGTCTGCAGAAGGGATTTATTTTACATTAGACCATTATACTGACCTTGTAATGGGTATAGTAAAGGCATATAAGGTGAAAGTTGAGTTTTTAGACCTCGACAAATGGTGTAAAAAAATATAAAATATAAAACGAGTGTATGCTTGTCATTACATAACAGGCTGCCGCCTAAATTTCAATCAACTTATTCAACAAACAGGCTTAATGTCTGCCTAATTATGAAGGGGGCTTTATCATGGGATTGGCAATTATCTTCGCTTTAGTCACACTGCTTGCCGGTTATGCAACTTTCTCGGCGCTTAAAAACAAAAACATTCTTGGAATCGTTTTTGGTGGAGGAACTTTCTTGGTTATTGGCTGGTTCACAGTCATGACGGTCCTTAACTCTGGATTCCCAGTAGCGCATTAATTTTAGACACAGAAAAAGACCACCCGTTATAGGTGGTCTTTTTCATTTAGTCCTTTTTCAATAATTCATTTACCCTGTCTACCTTATCCTCCATCCTTCTTTTCACGTCACGCCTGTCGTCAATCCGGATATTTGTAGCTACTCTCTGGATCCCGGCATTGAAGGGCGCTTCGTGGATGGCCTGGATTACCTCAAACAAGACGGGCAGTTCTCCTTCAATCAAAGTGTTCATTGGCGTAAGTTGGTAATGGATTTCTCCTCGTTCCTCATACTGCTTAAGAATTTTTTGGATATCTGCTACATATGAACTCACACTTGGCGTCTGAGTTCCGATTGGTATAACTGTTACATCAACGATTGCCATCAAAATCTCTCCTTGGAAACTCAATTAGTTAACTAGACTAAAAATCTCGTTTGTCTCGATATTCAAGACTTTTTCGAGCTGGAAACCATACAGGCACATCTCTCCGGAAGGTGAGCAGGAAAGTGGTTCATTGGCCAACTCGTTAAACACAACTTCCTCTTTTTCGGTATCTATATGATAACGCATCAAGTTAAATCCACCTTCATAAAGGTCAGCATCTCCCTGACTGTTTGCTCTCAAATAGATAAAATCCTTCCCATTTTCCATTAAATCATAAAAAGGAACGACCCATCCAGAAAAAGAGGTTAATAGCGGCGCTGTAAATTCAGCGACCGGTTTGCCGCCATCCCTGATGAATGTATACAATCCCTCTTCATTATCATTGACTTTGACAGTCATTAAATACGGCCCAAAGGAATCGAACTGGTATACATTTTCATATAAGGTTTCAATCTTTTTTCCCTTAAAAGAAAACGAATTTAATGGTGCCGTAAGAGACATCCCTTCTTCTTCCCATTCCTGATAGACAAGGACATCCTCAGATATCCATCTTACAAATGGTTCGGGAAGTTTGACTTCATTGAGCTTATTGTTCCTTAAATCAAGTAAGTAACTGATGAAATCCCAATCTGCTGTAAAAGCAGAGATCGCTAATAAATTCTCATCGAATGGGTTCCACTCGAAAGTTATTTCATAGGATTGAATGCTGGTAGAATACATCTCTTCACCTGACAAGTCAATAATAGTCAGGTGTCCTTCTTCTGATGCCCCGCTATGGATCAGCACCTTGGTTCTTTCTGGACTTGGTACCGCGTTTATGATTGGCTGCGCACTTGTATATAGTAATGTCGCTTTTCCTGTTCCAAGATTGTAGGAATATAATAAGGAGGTACTTTCTCCTTTATTTGTAACATAGAGGATTTCTGAATCACTAAGCCAGCCTGCTGATTTATAGAATTCCTCCTGCTCGCCAATACGAATCGGAAAAATATCCGCTCCCAAAAACGAAGGACCTGGGTGTTCCTTCACCCTTTTCAAACTATGACCAGCTCTTTCGTGCAATGAACCTTCAAGTTGTTGAGAGCAGCCAGAAAAGATTGATGCAGAAGTGATGATGATCATCATCGCCCATATAACATAAGGTGTATGATATGTACTTACCTTATTGCCCTTCACCTCTACACCCCCATTTTTAACCATGTATATATCTGTACGTTATAAACCAATAAATGTTTCAATGAATTATGAAAAATCAGCAAAAACATTGCCCGGTATTTTTAAAGCCGGAAACCAGCTATTGCGCACTATGTAATATCTCATTGATTCAGGCAAATTACTACTCTTATTTTGTATCTTCCATAATAAAAATCCTGCACCCATAATATTAAGGTGCAGGTTTTAAAGAATTTCACTTATTGGATTTAGGGGAACCATTTTCTTTGTTTGCATCTTGCTCGTCATAAAATCTCAGCAAGTCTCCATAAATGATTTTATCGGAGAACTCAAGCTCGTTCTTTGCTTGTTCAAAGAAAGGCTCACAAGCTGCTTTGTCGGTCGGCTCGCCAGTTGTCTTATCGTAGCAAGTTTCTCTTGTGAATACATAATCCTTAGTGATGAAACTGCCATCTCGCAGAACAGCGAAATCACGTCGGTTCTTCGAGAATAGATCGGAACCAAAATCGATGTTATTCTTAGTGTCGATTCCCAGCAGGTGAAGGATCGTCGGCTTAAGGTCAATCTGTCCGCCAACCGTAGGCATTGTCTTGCCCTCATGGCCAGGAATGTGGACGATCAACGGCACTTGTTGCAGCTGAGTGCTTTCAAAAGGGGTAATTTCCTTGCCTAGATATTCACCCATCGCCTTATTATGATTCTCCGAGATCCCATAATGATCACCATATAAAATGATGATTGAGTCTTCGTAAAGTCCTTCATCTTTCAATTCTTGTATAAACAGTTTAAGAGCCTCATCCTGATAACGAACAGTTGGGAAATAATTATTGACTGTCTTATCATTTGACGTATATGGTTCGATAAGGCGGTCTTCCTCATTCAGTTCGAAAGGGAAATGGTTCGTCAATGTAATGAACTTAGAATAGAATGGCTTCGGCATAGCCTTCAAATGATCAACTGATTGTTGGAAGAACTCAATATCTTTCATGCCCCAGCCTACTGAATTTCCTTCTTTCACTTCATAATCAGGAAGCGAATAGAAGCGCTCGTATCCCAGTGATTGATACATGATATCACGGTTCCAGAAACTCTTGTTATTCGCATGCAGAGAAGCAGTGAAATATCCGTTTTCATTCAAAATTTCAGGTGTTGCTGTATATTCATTTCCGGAATGCGTAAAGAATACTGCTCCTCTGCTTAGTGGATACAGTGAATTCTCAACCAGGAATTCGGAATCTGAAGTCTTTCCCTGACCGGTCTGGTGATAGAAATTGTTGAAGTAATAACTTTCTTTTATGAAATCGTTCAGGAAAGGCGTAATTTCTTCTCCATTTACAGTTTGGTCTATGACAAAATCCTGTGTGGATTCCATGGAGATGAGTATCACATTTTTGCCTTTAGCAGCACCAAACATCTCATCGTCCGGCGGTAAATAATTTGCACGAACATAGTTGTCGATGTCAGCGAGCTCACTGCCATCAGCCATTGCTCTCTGTGCGGATGACTTCGATTGCAGGAAAGCATCATATAAGTGGTAATTGTAAGTCCCGATATTTTTTACCAGCATTTCTCTGTCGAAAGTTCTAGTCAACAGCTGTGGACGCTCAGTTTCAGCCATTCCAAGATTAAAGAATGCAATCGCGATCGCCACAAGGAAGAACGCTCTGCGGTCCACTTTGGAATACTCGCGGAATGTGATGACATTTGGCTTGATTTTTAATAAAATGGCCAACGCGAGCAAATCAGCAAAATAAAACAAGTCACTGATGTTGATTAATTCGGTGACGCTGCTGCCCAAATCACTCATATTACTCGTCTGGAAAAGCACGGGAATCGTCAGGAAGTCATTGAAGAAACGGTAAAACACAACATTAGCGAACAAGACTGCTGAAACTATGAAACTTGTTATCAGAATGTAGCGTTTCTGGGCCTTTTCCTTCATGAACATGCTGATTCCAAGGATGACCATCAGGAAACTTAAGGGATTCATGAGCAGGATAATTTCCTGTCTCCAGTTCTCAATTTTTATATCAAAGCTAGTTTTATAGGCAATATAAGTCTTTAGCCAAAGCAGGATTGTCGCAATCGCAACAATAGATGCTTTAGTCCAGGTATTCTTCTTCATTTGCTTGTTACCTCCCTGTCAAAAATAACAGATATGGGGATTTTTAGGTTATTTTTTCCACTTGCTCAAGAATCAAAGATAATCTTAATACTTTTTTTTCTAAAAAGCAAACAAAATCAAAGTAACAAAGCATAGACCAATTACTGTGATTTTCCACTATTTTAGACGAAATAAACCTATAAAAGTTTCAGGAATGTCCAAATTCCGAAAATTGAAACTTTATACACATAAAAAAACAGGGAGTTTTCTCACAGAAAGCTCCCTGTTACCAGTTATTCTTGCCCAATTTTGTTCTTGACCAGCCATGCTGCGCCAATCACACCTGCATCATTACCCAATGTGGCGATACTGATTTCAGTTGATTGCGCTACTCGAGGAAAAGAGTTGCGCAAAAATTGTTCTTTTATTGGATTGAGAAGGATGTCACCAGCTTTTGAAACTCCGCCGCCAAGCACGATTTTTTCCGGATTCAGGGTATTGGCGATATTTGCAAGTGCAATTCCCAAGTGCAAAGCCACTGAATCAATGACCTTCATAGCCAATTGATCGTTTCTTTTTGCAGAATCGAAAACATCTTTAGCTGTAACATAGCCAGTTTCCTTATATACTGCTGCCATTTCTCCGGTTGAGGCTCCATCGTTCAATGCTTCAGTGGCAATCCTGACAATTCCAGTTGCGGAAGCAATAGTTTCAAGGCACCCTGTTTTACCGCAGTTACACGGCGCTCCACCTTCAGCCAGTGAAGTGATATGGCCGATTTCACCAGCAGCACCGCTTACCCCATGAACGATATCCCCATTCGTGATCACACCGCCGCCTACCCCTGTTCCCAGGGTGACACATACAAGATCCTTGGCGCCGTTTCCTGCACCTTTCCACATTTCTCCCAATGCCGCACAGTTAGCATCATTATCAATTACGGCCGGAAGCGAGGTTTCTACTTCAAGCAAGTCTTTCAAAGGATAAGGTTCTCTCCATCCAAGGTTCACTGCTTCAAAAATCACACCAGTCGTAAGATCCACTGGACCAGGAGCACCCATGCCGATTCCGATGATTTCACTCTTTGAATGACCTAATTCCTCAAGTTTCGCATCAATCGCCTTAGCAATATTGACGGTTATATTCTTCCCTTCGTCTGAAACATCTGTTGGGATCTCCCATTTATGCATAATTTCACCGTACATGCTTATGAAAGCAAGTTTGGTTGTTGTACCTCCTAAATCTACACCTACAAGCCATTTCTCAGCCATTTTCTGTCACCTTTTCTTATTTACGTTTTTTTCTGTTTCCATCCGGATCTCCTGCCGTAAAAGCAAAATCGCAGTCTGGTAATCTTTTGTCTCAATCAATTGGGAATTATAAAGTTCTTTCAGTTCGGCGGTCATGAGTTCTAAATCCGCCACTCTGTCACCTATGTAAATAATTGTCCCGAATTTTTTCAGGAACTGCTGGATGTCATAAATCGTTTTCAAAGTAATCCCCTCAATGTTTGTGAAAATAAGAGCATGTTTCCATTACTTAAGTATAAAGGATACTCCATGCCTCCTCAAGTATACTGGAGAAGATTTTATGACAAATACGAAAGCGTTTTATCCATTTTCAAGCTTTTCTATATCAAGCTAAATACGATTAGCACCAAATGTACCCTTATGGGAGGCGATGAGTCTTCAAAAGGGTACGATTCTTGCCTTATTGTACCCTTATAGACTGGGATTGCCCTTCATAAGGGTACGATTCTTGCCTTATTGTACCCTTATAGACTGGGACTGCCCTTCATAAGGGTACGATTCCCGACTAATTGTACCCTTATATACTGCTATTCCCCTTCATAAGGGTACGATTTCCGCTTAATTGTACCCTTATCGAAGGCTATGACCCTTCATAAGGATACGATTCCCGCCAATAAGCTCTTTTATAGATAAATAAACACCTGACAATGATGTCAGGTGTTCAGGCTGTAGTTGATTTCGATGAGAATCTTATTGCCATAAGGTAAAAATCCGTAAGCGCTGTTTTTATCTTACCGATCTGGATCCTGAGGTTTCAGGATCCGCGGCCGCCTGTTCTTTAGCGGAATGGGTGACCGGACGAGGACGTCACGGAACGCTCTTGGGTTGAACGGAATGAATGGCCACAGGTAAGGTACACCGAAGGATTTCATTCTTGCGAGCAATATGATGAACAACACGATCCCGATCAGGAATCCGTAAAGCTGGAATGCTGCAGTCAATATAAGCAGGAATATCCTTACAAGCCGGTTTGCCAGGCTCATTTCATAACTTGGAGTTACGAAGGTTCCAATTGCCGCGATTGCAAGGTAAAGGATGACTTCATTTGTAAGAAGGCCAACTTCTACCGCCACTTGCCCAATCATCAAAGCAGCGACAAGTCCAAGCGCCGTTGCCAGGGAGGTCGGTGTATGGATCGCGGCCATCCTGAGTATATCGATTCCAATTTCAATCAGGAAAAACTGTAAAAACAAAGGAATTTGACCAGGATCATTCGGTCCAATAAAGGCCATTTTTTCTGGCAGCAATTCGGGTTTGACTGCGAACAGGTACCATAAAGGAAGCAAAAACAAAGATGCCCAGACAGCCATAAACCGCACCATTCTCAGATAAGCGCCGACAAGCGGCTTATTTCGGTACTCCTCGGCATGCTGTAAATGATGCCAAAAGGTTGTCGGAGTAATCAGGACACTGGGTGATCCATCAACAATGATGCAGACATGCCCTTCATACAAATGTGTTGCCGCAGTATCTGGACGCTCTGTATACCTCACTGTGGGAAATGGATTCCAATGCTGGCCCGAGATAAACTCCTCGATTGTTTTCTCCCCCATTGGCAATCCGTCCGTATCAATCTTACTGATGGAGTCCTTTACTTTCTTAACCATTTCAGGATCGGCAATATCTTCTATGTAACAGACAACTATATCCGTTTGCGACCTCCTGCCTACCTGCTGGTACTCCATTCTTAAAGTGCGGTCACGGATTCTCCTTCTTGTAAGTGCAGTATTGAAGACCAATGTCTCGACGAATCCGTCTCTCGAACCTCTTACTACCCTTTCTGTATCTGGTTCCTGCGGTCCCCGGACAGGATAGGTTCTCGCATCAATCAAGATGATTTCCGCAACTCCATCTACCGCCAGTGCCGTAGGGCCAGCCAACACCATATCCGCCACCTTATCAAGATCGTCAGTTGTTTCTACCTCTACATAAGGTATGTACGTCTTGACTAGCTTCTTGAGGGTTTCCACGTCCAAAGCTCCTGGCTCAAGCTTCGCCAGTAATTGCATGATATAGAGCAGGATATCATCTTTTACAAATCCATCGACAAGAAACAATGCCATTTCTCTGCCAGCGTACTCGACGTCCAGCTGGATGACATCAAAACTTTTGCCAATTCCGAGTTCTTCTCTTAAAAACTTAATATTTTCTTTCAGATTCTCATGTACGGGATGCTTCACTTTTTCTGACATATTAACCAAACACCTTTCATTAAGGCTCATCTATAAACTTTGTTGTTATATTCAAAGAGCTTATCGCAACTGGATCAGGAACGAATCGAAAAAATAATTGCGCGAGCAGTCAGTTTATAAATGCTGCCCATTATTTTCCTGTCCACTTCTTTCACCATCTTAGACAAATAAAGAGAAAATCATACTTAATTGCATGTGTTCCGGACAAGTATCATATAGTGGTTATACCGACTCCTGACAATATGAAAAGGGTGAGCTAATGAAAAAGTATTTATTTTTGGGGATTAGTGCACTGGCTATAGCAGTCTCTGCTTTGATGATCCAGCTCCAGAATACAAACAGTACGGAGGAGACCATCACTTTCTTCCCATTGAATGATGCAGTAAAGTATAAAAGCGCAAGCACGTCGTTAGCGTTACAAAAAGATAAAAAGAATAATAAACATGTAGTTGATTGGAAGGTACAGTCAACTTTGGACCAGGATGCATACTTGAGACAGGATATGGGGCTCTTGTTTGTAAATGGTCTATTGAAAGGAAAGTTTGCCAAGTGGGAGCAGGAGACAGCGGATTTAGAGCAGCAAGATTCCATTTCACGCGGGGAAAGCGCAAAATATGACGCCATCACTTTTCATTATTCGGAACTTCATGGTGACGGGGATAGAATCACAAGCTCGCAGAGGATGTCTGATGATATGCTATATGTAATTGATTCTCCTTTTAGCCCACTTCAGTCCTTTTCGGTCGCTAAAAGCAAACAGGAGAAAGAATGGAAGAAAGTTCTTGACCAGAGCGTAAGTAACACCCTTTATAAAAGCTTAAGCAAGGCTGAAAAAACGTATGATTTTAAAGCTGTGAATTATATAACTGTACCACTCGATACAATCAGACAGTACGAAGACCAGCCTCTAAAAGGTTTTACACAAAAGGAAACTGCCAATATCCTCGGGAAGCTCTGGGAAGGATTGTATAAGAATTATTACCTGGGCATAAAAAAAAGCAATGGCACTGTCGTTGATCCGATTGACAGTACCATGCCTATGATTCTGGTTTCAAGAGATAAAAGCCATCTGCTTGTTGTAACGCAAACTGCTTCTGGTGAGGGCATCGTGCTTAAGCAGCTTCTTCAAGGTAGCGATTGATCTGCTCAAGTGTTGTACGGTAACTTTCTTGCCCTGGATTTAACTCTACCGCTTTTTCAGCATAAGTTTTGGCTTCCTTCAGGCTCTTTTCATCAAAATAAATCAAGGCCAGATTATAATAAGCTTCGTGGAAATCAGGAGCCAATTCAATAACCTTTAGAAGATTACTTTCTGCTTCTTCAAGCTGGCCCAGCTTTATTTCTGTATAAGAAAGCATAAATAATGATTCTGCCGAAAGTGTTTCCTGCTGGCGAAAATCTGTCAGCAGCTTATTGGCCTGCTCATACTCTTCCGCTTTTACATGCTGTTGTGCAAGAACCAATATGGATCTTTCATCTACTAAATTTGCTTTTCCGCTGAAACCAAACTGCAATGATAAAAAAATGGCCGCAACGGAAATAACCAGGAATGCTCCTTGAAGCATTGGGCGTTTCTTTTTAGGAAGGTGAAAAATGCCAGCTGTTGCGAATCCGCCAACAAGTCCCCCTATATGTCCTGCATTATCGATTCCAGGAATGGTAAAGCCAAAAGCAAGGTTGATGCCAAGAACAACAAGAATATTCAGTCCCAATGTCCTCCAAAAAAGCCTTGGCTTGGCGACACCAAAATAAAGTAAAGCGCCAAAGCAGCCAAAAATCGCGCCGCTCGCTCCTGCAGAAAGATTCGGACTGAAGATGAAGCTGGCCAGCACACCGCTGAAGCCAGAAATAATATATATAAACAAAAATCTCATATTGCCGTATAGCCGTTCAACCATCATCCCTAAATAGTATAAAGCGAGGGTATTCATGAACAAGTGGAGGAATCCAATGTGGATGATAATCGGTGTGAAAAAGCGCCACCACTCTCCCTCAAGTATCAGCGGGTTGAACTTTGCGCCGAATTTTATCAACGTTGATGTATCCGTGCTTCCTCCTGCTGCCTCAAGAACCAGGAACATCAGCACCTGGACAGCAATAAATAGATAGGTGAAAAAGGGTTTTCCATAATTAAATACAGATTGTTCTTCTTTAGCTCGGCCAACCGCTTTGGAGAGGGCATTTCTCTTAGTAGACTCTACATCATCCACAGTAAATTCCTCTGCCAGCTCAATCTCGATTTGGCCGTCAAACCTATTTTCTATTTTAATTAATGCTTCTGACGCATTGGCCCTATCCACTAAAATAGACTCAACCGTTACCTTGCCATTATCAGAAAGTGCCGGTTCGGCGATCCTGAACTCATAGTCATCAACTGGGGGATAGACACTAAAATAAAGATTGAGAATCTTCAAGTCCCCTTTAGCCAGTTTCCTGCGGATTCTGTCTCCATTCTCCGCAGTCATTCCAATATCGCGAAGCAGCCAGTTGCTCCAATCAAGATTATAATGCAGCAGGCGAACAACCTGCGAATGCTTGTTTTCTGTCTTTTCCAGCCACAGCTCTCCGTGTTCCTGAGATATCTGGAGGATACGATACTCCTTCTTCACAATCAGGAATTCCGCGACCTTCCATAACAAATACTCTTCCAAAAAAGCCAACTTCTCCCCTACTTTCCTGCTCCGGTCCCAGCCGTTAATATGTATTTTCTTTTTCCTCTATTTAATTATTATAAACTAAAGCTTCAATACCCAGATATTAATAGCCCTCCGAAACAGAAAAAGACCCGACAAGGTCTTTTTACTGATACTCTGAAGGTCCTGAGAACAATGAATCCATCATTCTGCTCCTAATACCAGGCATGCCCATGATTGAACCCACAGCCACCCGGCGTAAAAACCTGTTGCCAAGAAGCATATTCATGAGCCTGTACCTATTCTCAAAAACAAAATATCCTGCCAGTCCAAGCATGAAGATTGAGAGCATTTTCCTTGCCATATATATCCCTCCCTTTTTATTTTGGTAATAAACCCATTTTTTTATCCACTCAACTTTAAAATCCACTGTAACAAAATGTGTATATATAATAGAAGAAAGCGGTTGCAAAGTATTGAATATGAAAAAATAGGCTGCAGTAATCAGCAGCCCATTTTTCTATCCTTTTATGACCGGTTCCATCACTTTCCTTAAAACTTCTACAGAATGGTCAAATTTCTTTTGTTCATCTTCATCCAGAGACAGTTCGACTATTTCCCGGATGCCGTTGCGATTGACGATAGCTGGAACTCCGATATAGATATCTTCATGGCCATATTCACCGCTTAGGTGTGCTGAAACGGTTAATATTGAATTTTCATCCTGGAGAATCGCTTTAGTCAGTCTGACAAGCCCCATGGCAATTCCATAGTAGGTAGCACCTTTACGCTGGATGATATGATAGGCAGCATCACGTACATTCGTAAAAATTTCCTCGAGGTCATCGTGCTTATAATGTTCCTGATCTTTCATCATTTTGGCGATCGGCTTACCGCCTATATCAGCATGACTCCATACAGGCAATTCTGTATCACCATGCTCTCCTATGATATAGGCATGGACGTTCCGAGTATCTACCTTGAAATAGTCTCCTAGCAGGAAACGGAATCTTGCGGTATCGAGTATTGTCCCTGAACCTATTACGCGTTCCTTTGGCAGGCCGGAGTATTTCCATACAGCATAAGTAAGGATATCGACAGGGTTTGTTGCAACAAGGAAAATCCCGTCAAAACCGCTGGCCATGATTTCATCGACAATGCTTTTAAATATTCTTGCGTTCTTTTCCACAAGGTCGAGCCTTGTTTCTCCAGGTTTTTGATTGGCCCCTGCACAAAGTACAACCAAATCTGCATCTTTGCAATCAGCATACGAACCAAACCAGATTTTCGTCTGGGAAGGAGCGAACGCCATGCCATGATTTAAGTCCATGGCGTCCCCTTCTGACTTTTCCTTGTTAAGGTCAACAAGCACTAACTCTTCCGTTACTCCCTGATTAACCATCGCAAATGCATAACTTGAACCAACGAAGCCTGTTCCAACCAGGACAACCCTGTTTACATGATTTTTCATCCAGATACCACCTTGTTTAATTTACTCTTTAATTAGATTGTACTTTTTCTTAGCAACTGAATATATGGCTAATATTCTTAGTAAACGTTATCATTATAAACATTTTGTTACATTTCAATTCTATTAGTTTTCCTTGATTGCAGCTTCTACGCCTGAATCACTTGACTTCTAATAAACCAGATGAAAGAAATTAAAGAATGTTATATAAAGACATTCCCATAATAGCCACTGTAAAACCTGAGATGAAATTCACAGCGTCGTTGTTTATTCTGCTAAAACCTGATATCTGCTTAGTTGGAGTGGAGCAATGGATCATTTTTTCAGTAGGCAAATGACAGCGTACACATTGGAATCCTGCCTGAAGGTAGGCACCAAGCAATGTATCCAGCAGCGACCCTGCCACCCCGAATAAAAACACCAAGAACACCCATCCAGATTCCATACCGAATAGATATCCAGCGGTTAAGGCAATCACCAGAGACCCTGCGGCAGTAGCTGCTGTTCCAAATCCTGAAACTGCACCCGAGGTTCCACTCGGCACCCTTTTAAAGGATTTGATCGATACTGGCTGTTGTTTGCTTAACACGCCCAGTTCTGATGCCCATGTATCTGCATTGGCACTGGCGATGGAAATTGCAAGGACAATGAGCCAAACCGGGTCGGGTGAAATAAAATTGGCCAGACCCGCTAATGCTGCGGTTCCCCCATTTGCAGCTACCTGGGCCCAATCCCTTGCCGAGTCCTTTTCATGTATTTCTACGAGGTGTTCCTTCCTAATACTGTTATACCTGGACAGGAGGCTGGAGGTGAGAAAGAAAACCCCCAATAAGATAAGTCCCTTTAAATCGAAGCCAGCCCATATTAACAGCCCTGTCAAAAAGGCGGCAACAGCTCCCGATGGTTTCAAAAATTTAAAATATCCTGAAGCTGCCGAGAATATTGCAATAAATCCAATTACCAAGAGCTGGTCAGTCTCCAATGATGATAACTCCCTCGCTGGTGATTATTTTCGCGACCGCAATATCATGGTTTTCAACGGGAACCTTAGAAAGAATCTGGTCTTTAAACGCCAGAGAAACCGTTTTTCCCTGATAGTTTGCCAGAAAACGATCATAGTATCCTCCCCCGAATCCAAGCCTATAGCCGTTCTTTGAAAAAGCGAGTCCTGGGACGACCACTAAGTCTATCTCATCAGGGTTCACTGCATTCGTTTCGGAAACAATTGGCTCCAATAAACCATAATAGACTGATTCAAGTTCAGAAAATCGCTTCAGTTCCCTGAAATCCAATTTCCGCGGATTTGGTTCGCACTTTGGGACGACGATCCTTTTTCCCTGCTCCCAGCCCTTCCGGATAATTTGGAAGGTATCTACTTCTGGAGCTTTCGAAACAGTTACCGCTACTGTTGAAGCTTCCATCCATTCGTCAGTTTTAAATAGCTGCTGCGCAACCTTGTAAGACAGGTCTTCGTATTGAGGCAGGCTAATCTCTGATAACTTTGCTTTAATGCTCTTTCTCAGATCTTTTTTTGCATCCATTCATGCTTCCTCCAAACGTTATAGTCTATTTTATGTATTTGATCTCTGCACATCTGTATGAATTATATATATTAACATTACCATTCCTGCCAGCATCGGAGAAATGATTTATAGGTTTTTAGACAAACAAAAAAGCAGCTGGGAAAAATCCCGCTGCTTATTTTGTTTCGCGATGTGTAGTTGCGCGCTTATCTCTAGAGCAGTATTTCTTAAGCTCAAGACGATCTGGGTTGTTACGCTTATTTTTTTTAGAAATATAGTTGCGCTCTCCGCATTCTGTGCAAGCTAATGTAATATTTACACGCATGTAATTTCCCTCCAAACTATTCGAGCTAGGTTCGTGCATACGACTTTTCTATAATATCACTTTTTGTCGGGAATTGCTAGTGTGTTTTTTAAAAGCATTGCATTCAAATGAACAACTGTGTTTTTTTCACTTCCTTCGATCATCCAGCAGCTGCTTTTTTGTGTTTCACGGGGGTTCATTTTCAGATCGAGCGAAAACAGGCTGGCTGCAGATCCCTTTGCCATTGGCTGATAATTAAGTTTCCCCGACTTCCGGCAATTCCAAAGCCGTTCAGTGCTAACATTCCATATCGGCTGAACTGTACACTGTTTCATCCTCCCATTGCTATTCAAACCATTTACGAGGTAAACCCTTTTATCTGCAAAATGGAAAATGACATTTTCATTTGGTGAAACAAAGCTGAATTGTTCATTGGCACTTTCTGCATGGCGCTGCATCAGTATTAATCTCGCTTCTTTGCCAACTTTGGAATGGTTCGTCACATAAAGATCGAAAAAATCAACCTTAGAATGAACATTTGCCTGTTTGATTCTTATCGATAAATCTTCCTGCGGCAGGAGTTTCTCCGTCATATTCCCAAGCCAATACACTTTTCCATTCACCCATATGCCTGGACTAAAAATCAATGGTTTCCTGCTCCGTCCGAAGTCCTCTTCATTGTCGATCTGGAGATAAGCATTCGTCTTCATTTAATACCCTCCTTTTGGCAATTGTTTGATAGCGCTCTTATATACAGTGTATCTGTTGCCTTTGCATTTTGTGACCAACTGAATTTCTCATTGATGGATTCCATAGCGTTTCGGGCGATTTCCTGAGACCAAGCTTCATTTTCAAGAATCCCTTCGATAATGCGGACAAGATTTTTTTCATCCCCTGGCTGCATATAGAAACCCGTTTTATAATCTTCTATCAAAGTTTGCATGCCTCCGGTTTTCGCGACGACAGTCGGGACACCTGCAGCAAGTGTCTCAGCAGCAGCAAGTCCAAATGGTTCATAACTGCTGGCAAAAACAGCGATATCGGCCCTCATCATCAAGCTGTTCCGTATTTCTTCATTAACGAAACCGATAAAATGGACAAACCCTTCCAGCTCTAGCTCCCTAACCTTTTCCCTGTACCAATCTAGTAAAGGCCCATTACCTGCAACCACAAAGCATATATCCTCGGCTTTCGTCTTCAACAGGTTGGCTGCGGCAATCAGAGTTTGAAATCCTTTTTCCTTAACAATTCTTCCTATGGAGTAAACCATTTTCTTTCCTTTTAAAAACGGAAATAACTCTTCAATATCGAAATGGGTTTGCTCCACTTTTTCTGACACTGCCCCATTCGTAATGACCGAAATCTTTTCATTGGGGACTTTAAATAATGAGAGGATCTCAGCTTCCATAAAGTCACTGCATACGATAATTTCATCAGCACAATGGCAAAGTTCATTCTCTTTCTTTGAAATAAATTGCTGAAGCTCGGTAAAAACTCCTTTATTACGGCCAAATTCCGTACCATGCACTGTTGCAATCAGTGGTATCTCCAATTTTCTGCTGAGAAACTTTGCAGCGGGACCTGTCATCCAGTCATGGGTGTGGACAAGATCAAATTCAATATGGTTGGCGATCTTCAATGCTTCTTCAATGATTGCTAGATTCAACCCGGCCATCCAGGAGAGGAAGTCCGTATCCTGGTCATTAATTGGATTTACCCGGTGGATATGTACATTTCCTTGTTGTTCATATTCTCGGCTTTCATTAGGTCTGCTCGTTAAAACGTGAATTTGCTGATTTATTTTGCCAAGTTCAGTTGCCAGTGCATGTACATGTCTGGCAAGCCCGCCTATTATATGGGGGGGATATTCCCATGAGAGCATCAAAATAGTTTTCTCATTAAGATTCTCGATGTCTTTCACTTGCGGATGCTCCCTTCCAGATTCTCATAATAGGTGTAGGTGCTCACCTTTCCAGCCCAACGTGGCGAAGGCGGCTGGTCCGACGTTAACTGGAAATCGTCATCCTGAATAATCGAGTTTGATCTTAGTAATGGCACAAATGTCTCTGGACTGCGTTTAACTCCCAACTCAACATAATAATTAACGTCTGGCTTGATTCCTTTGAATATCCAGTTTGACACTCCTTGAGGAAGAACGGCCTCATGGAGGACTCTGCTGGAACCATGCTCAATTAAGCGCAGGCTCTTTATGGCCTGATCTTCCGGCATATAAAAGTATTCGCAAATGAACCGAACTTTTTCATCCTGCAGCTGCCAGTAAACCAGCAGCTTTCCAGTCGAAAGGATTCTCGCAACTAACTTGTCCTGAAGCTTGTATATATTATGTTTCTTCTCCGTCACGATGCACCCCCAAATGAACCATTATATGAATAGAATGGAAAATATATTCGTTAAATTTATGTTAGCACGTTCCTCTTCCAGCCACAATGAACGCAAATTGTCGCAATTTGCAGCTTGCTGGATACTCTGTGCCGAACTCTTCAATTATTTTTCAATAGTCTTATTGGATTACAAATATGGCGGGGATTCGACAGCCTTTACAACCATTGGAAATCATAATAAGACAAAACTATCATTTTTTTTCAGGAAAAAAATATAAATCGAATTTTCCTGCCTTGAATGGTAAACTAATTCTATGTGTTCTAATAACAGCTCGGGAGGAATATCAGATGGGCTACATAATCATCAGCCTTTTTGTCCTGGCCGCGCTTCTTTTCGCACTTTCTTTCTTTTTGAAAGATCCATACAAAGAATTGCGCGAAGAAATCGACCAGCTGACAATCCAGCAAATCCAGGATTTATACCAGATCAAGAAGAAGCTTAAGGTACTGGAGGAAGAACTGCTCGTAAACGATTCAACTCTGGAAAAGCAATCTTCTTTCAGTACTGGCAAAAAGCAAATCCACGATATCATAAAAAATCAGGTATGGTCGCTTGCCCAGCAAGGGATGGATATAAACCAAATTGCAAAGCAATCATCCCTTACGAACCAGGAAGTTCAGGAGATCATTAATGAATTTGTTGATAAAGGACAGATCGTATGAATAAACGAACAGCGCAAGCATTCGCATTAGGACTCATTTTTGCAGCGATTTTTCTCTGGGCAGGCAGCAGCGTGATCGCTGAAAAAGAACCAAAGAAGAAAGTTGTTGCGGTGTCAGATGCAACGAAGATACTTGAAGAAAAGGGCTATAAGGTGTTGAGCAGCGCCGAGTTTGCCGAACTAAACGAGAAAAAAGCAGAAGTTGTGAAAGAAGAAAAGCCGAAAGAAGAAGCCACTGAAGAAAAGGTCGAGGAAGTTAAAGAGGAGAAGCCATTTACCCTCATTATCGCTGGAGGCATGTCACCTGGTGATGTCGCAACGATGCTGGAAAGTCAAGGGATTATCGATGACGAAGCCAAATTCGAGCGATTCCTTATTGATAAGGGTTACCATACAAAGGTACAAATCGGCAAGTATGAATTGAAAAGCGGCCTTGATTACCACCAAATCGCGAAAATCATAACGAAAAATAGATAATGATAATGAACTGTAGGCCCTCTTTTGGAGGGTCTTTTTTTGTGCACAAAAAAAGAGAGGGGATTCCCCTCTCCTTCAAATGGCTTATTGATTCAGATCGTAACGCTTGCCTTTTACAAGGTAAAATACATTTTCAGCGATATTCGTAACGTGATCTGCTGAGCGCTCAAGGTAACGGCTGATAAATGAAAGCTGAGTGATTTGCGCCAGCTGTTCTGGCTTCGTTTGGGCAAGGCTCAAAAGTTCCTTTATTGTCTCTCCATAAAGGTCGTCAACCTGGTCATCCATTTGCGCCACCTGTCTTGCTTTACCAAGATCCTCTTCATTATAGGCTTCTAACGATAACTTTAGCATCTCAACTGAGATATTGTGCATCTGCTTGATATGGACAATGGGTTTAACAAGCGGTTCTTTACCAATCCTGATTGTAGACTTGGCGATATTGACGGCAAAGTCCGCCATTCTCTCGATATCAGTCGCAATTTTAATCGCAACAATCAAACGTCTTAAATCTACAGCAACTGGCTGCTGTTTAGCGATCAATAAAATCGCAAAATCATTGATTTCTTCTTCCAGTATATTAGCTTCCGCATCATCTTCAAGGATTTTCAAAGCAAGTTCAATATCCTTGTTTTCAAGAGCTTCCAACGAATGGTTAAGTGCGTTGACCGCAAAGTTTCCGAGCTCCAGCAATTTTTCGTGCAATGTCTTCAAGTCTTCTTCAAACTTCCCTCTAACTACCATGCATCCTCATCCTTCCAATGAAATTTCAAGATAAAAAATCAACCGAATCGTCCAGTAATATAATCTTCTGTCCTCTTGTCCGATGGATTGGAGAAGATCTTATCCGTCTCGGCAAATTCAATGACTTCTCCATTCAGGAAGAATGCAGTCTTGTCAGAAATTCGGGCAGCCTGCTGCATATTATGTGTAACGATAATGATACTATAGTCTTTCTTCAATTCCTGTACCAGTTCTTCGACCTTCAAAGTTGAGATCGGGTCAAGTGCTGATGTAGGTTCGTCCATCAGGATGACATCTGGTTCAATAGCGAGGGCACGTGCGATACAGACACGCTGCTGCTGTCCGCCTGACAAGCCGTATGCATTCTGGTTCAAACGGTCTTTAACATCATCCCAGATTGCAGCACCTCTTAAGCTCTTTTCAACAATTTCATCAAGGATTTTCTTATCGCGGATTCCATGGATCTTAGGGCCATAAGCAATATTGTCATAAATGGATTTAGGGAATGGATTCGGTTTTTGGAACACCATGCCGACACTTGTTCTTAAATCCTCAACCTGATAGGACTTTTCAAGGATATTTCTCCCTCTGTATAAAATCTCTCCGGAAATCTTAACAGTAGGAACCAGCTCAACCATTCTGTTCAATGTTTTGATGTATGTCGATTTACCACAGCCGGAAGGCCCAATAATTGCTGTTACTTCATTCTCATTAATCGCCAGGTTAATATTTTTCAACGCGTGACCTTCTCCATACCATAGGTTAAGATCCTTTGTTTCATATACCACCTTTTGAGAATCCTCTTTCGCCAAGTTTACATTTACAGTCGTTTTCGCCTTATCTGTTACTAATGATGACATAAGTTAAAACCTCCCAGACTAATATCTCTTTTGGAATTTATTACGGATCAAAATGGCAATTGAGTTCATCACAAACAAAACGAGCAACAGAATGACAATTGTTGCAGCTGCCAGGTTAGCATACTCAGCAACTAGTGCAGAGTCAATTGTCCAGTAATAAATTTGCACTGGCAATATCGTGAATTTATCAAAGATTCCGTCTGGAATAGGTATTAAGAGTGCAGGAATGCCTATAACGACAAGTGGTGCAGTTTCCCCAATAGCACGTGACAGTGCAAGAATAACGCCAGTAAGAATCCCAGGCAATGCAGCTGGCAGAACGACATTTTTGATTGTCTGCCATTTAGTAGCGCCCATGCCAAAAGATGCTTCCCGGAGGAATTGGGGTACAGCCCGAATCGCTTCCTGACTTGCGACTACAACAACTGGCAGTACAAGCAATGCCATCGTCAATCCGCCGGCCAGTACAACTGAACCTAAATCAAGGGTCCTTGCAAACACAGTCAAACCAAGGATTCCAAAAACAACGGAAGGAACCCCAGCCAGATTAGAAATGTTAGTCTTAATAAAAGAAGAAATACGGCCTTTTGTTGCGTATTCTTCTAGATAAATGGCTGTTCCGATTCCAAGGAGCATCGTTACAGGAGCTACTACAACCATTAACCATAGGGTTCCGGTAATCGCTCCCCATATACCGGCTCTTTCTGGGTCAGTCGATAGTCTATTCATCAGAAAATCCACGTTGATCCATGGTAATCCATCTTTTAATACACGATAGATTAAGACAACCAAAACGATCAGGCCAAAAAGAGTGGCAAGCAGGAATAGTCCTTTTGCAAGGTTGTTTGCCATTAACCTGGAACCCATTTTTTTCTGGACTTGATTCGTATCTACATATTTCATCCTAATATTCCTCCCTGAACTTGCGAGAGATATACTGAGCGATAAGGTTCATGATCAGCGTGAACACAAATAATGTCATGGCAACAGCATAAAGACTGTAGTATAAGGTTGTGCCGGCAGCAGCCTCGCCGCCAGTTACTTCAACAATATACGCCGTCATTGTCTGCATCGATTGTGTTACGTCAAAGGTAAAGTTCTTTGAGCTGCCGCTGGCAATCGCAACAATCATCGTTTCGCCAATTGCCCTGGAAATTCCAAGCACAAATGAGGCAATGATTCCTGAAATGGCTGCCGGGATGACAACCTTCCATGTTACCTCAAGCTTTGTCGCACCGAGAGCCAATGCACCTTCCCTCATAGCGTTCGGTACAGAACTCATTGCATCCTCCGATAAAGAAGCAACCATCGGAATGATCATGATTCCCATTACGATACCCGGGCTCAATATATTTGTCGGTTCCAGGCCGGGAATAAATGATCTCAATAGCGGTGTTACAAAAGTAAAAGCAAAGAAACCATAAACGATGGTCGGAATCCCTGCCAAAATTTCAAGGATTGGCTTTAAGAACCTGCGAGTCTTCTCAGAAGCATACTCACTCAAGAAGATCGCTGTCATCAGTCCAACCGGAATAGCTACAAGCATCGCAATGACAGTAGAAATGAGGGTACCCGTAAGCAAAGGTAATACGCCAAAGACTGCATTTTCACCAAGAGGCTTCAATTTAGTGCCTGTAAAGAAGTCTATAAAAGGAACAGCCCTGAAAAAGGCGATTGTTTCGGTCAATAATGTAAGTACAATTCCAATTGTCGTAAAAACTGAGATTGCAGCAATTCCAAATAATATTTTTGGTATTAATTTTTCAGTTGTATTTGTGATGCTTTTGGTTCTTTTCTTTTCCTGTATGATTTCACGAACATTCAACTCTTGACCGTGATTTCGAACAACGCTTTTTGCCACGCGAATAACCCCTTTCATCCTTCTCATCCAAGGAAGGACTTTTCCTTATAGTACCCAAGGGTAAATAAAGTAACATATTCACACGCAAGAAGATGAGAAGCTTAGACCCCTCATCTCCTCATGTGCCTGGTTTTACTTCTTCATGCCATTCAATGTATCAAGAACAGCTTTTACATCTTCGTCAGCTAAAGGCGCGAAGCCAGTTTCTTTGGCAACATCCTGTGCATTGTTCATTGTGTAAATAGCATAATCAAGTACTTGCGGTTTTTCTTTAGCATTGTTCACGTTTAGATAAGTGAACACCGGACGTGTGAATGGAGCATAGTCACCATCTTCCTTGATTGTGTCCAGGGACGGCTCTACAGGGCCATTGCCGAAGTCCACTTTTACCGCAGAAAGCTTGTCTTGGTTGCTTTCATAGTAGCCATAACCAAAGAAACCAATTGCATTCTTATCTTTAGAAACAAGGTCCACTAGAGTTGAGTAGTCTTGCTGAAGGTTAATGTCTTCCGGAAGATCTTGTTCTTCAAGGATTGTTTCAAACATGAACTCGTAAGTTCCATGGTTTTCGTTAGGGCCGTATGTCTTGATTTCTTCATCCGGGAAATCAGCACGGACATCAGACCATTTTTTCTTTCCTGCGCTAGCAAGGAAAATATCTTTTACTTCTTGTTCAGTAAGTTCAGCAGCCCAGTCATTATCTTTATTGATGACAATTGTAATCCCATCAAGTGCAACTTTCATTTCTTGTACTTCAATACCAAGTTTTTCAGCTTCCGCTTTTTCTTCTTCCTTAATCTGGCGTGAAGCATTGTTGAAGTCTGTTCCATCTTCTGCAAGGAATTTCTTGAAACCAGCAGATGTTCCCGAGCGGCTTACTTCAACTGAGACATTTTCTTGTTCTCCCATATAGTTTTCAGCCATACGTGCCATCAATGGATAAACTGTTCCAGAACCGTCGATGACTACGCTGCCCTCAAGCTCCTCACCGTTTCCACCTTCGTTATCTCCACCGCCACAAGCTGCAGCGAATACCATAACAGCTGACAGCATTAAAAACATGCTCATCTTTTTAAGACTTTTCATTTTTGAATTCCCCCTACGAGATGTGGATGTTATGTCCTACAGAAATAAGAATACTTTTTTTCTTTTAACGTTGTTTTAACTTAATGTAAAGGTTTTGTAAATTCGGATGAATTTTGTGTAATTCTGTCGATTTACATTAACAGATTGTCCAGTTGCTGATAGTATACCCAGTATAAAAAAAAAAAACTGCCTCAAAAGAGACAGTTAAAATCTTTCATTATTGTTCTGTTTCATCTTCTATTTCCTCTAACAGCTCCGTTCCTTCTTCTTTTTCTTCAATTTCCTGGATCGGCTGCTCAGGATTCATGTTTCCTTCAAGACGTTTCTTTTTCAATTCAAAATAGGTATCAAGGACTCGTCGTCCAATATCATTATTCGCATGGTGCCCCTGGTTGCCTTCATATGCCCACGGAACCATGACAGCCATCGCAATTTCCGGGTTTTCATATGGTGCATACGCAACAAGACTCAAATTCATTACTTCCGGCGGCTTATCATAATTCTTTCTTTTCGGACCATCATAAAAAGCTTGTGCCGTACCCGTTTTGCCAGCCGGTTTGTAATCGGCAGTATAAAATGCCCCGTAGGCTGTACCGCCCTTCTCCTGCATGACCCTTCTGAAACCCTCCTGGACTCTGTCAAACCATTCTGGTTTCGCGTCCACTTTATTGAGGATGACTGGCTCCATTTCATTCAGTACAGGACCTACCTCATTATTTTTCATAACAGGTTCCCGAATTTCCTTTACAACCCTTGGCTGAAGTCGCGTACCGCCATTCGCAATGGTTGAAACATATTGTGCCAATTGCAGTGTTGTATACGTATCATACTGGCCAATCGCAAAGTCAAGCAAGAGACCAGGTCCTCGATCTGCCCCTTTGAAACCGACCATTTCATTTGGCAGGTCTATGCCTGTCCTTGCACCAAGGCCAAACTGACTGAAATAGTTCCTCATCGTGTCAAAGGCTTGTGGCTCAAGGTACAATGGCTGATCATATCTGTAATTCCCTTTTCCGATATTGATTGCTGTCATGAACATATATACGTTAGATGACACCTTAAGGGCATTGCGGTCGTCAAGGGTACCCAATCCAGCTTTCCAGGACTTTTTTGGATTGGTTTTTGCTATCTTAACCGGTGTATCATAAAACTGCGTGCCCGGACTGATTGCCCCGGTGCTGAATCCTGTTAAAACGGTTGCTCCTTTAACAGCAGACCCAACATTATAAGAAGTTGTAAAGTTACCGCTGGCAAAATCCTGCATCGAGGTTTTACCTGTTTCTTCATCTTTAACGATCTGCTTTCCAGCAAGTGTTAAGACCTCTCCAGTATTAGGATCCATCAATACAACAAATGCCCTGTCCAGGAGTCCTGTTCTAGGCTGCTGCTTCGCATTCGCCAACTCTTCTTCAATAATTTTTTCAACAGCCAGCTGGAGGTCCATATCAATTGTCAGGACCAGGTCCTTGCCTCGCTGTCCTTCGGTAATTATCTGTGTATCCAGGACGTTTCCGCCCTTGTCAGTAATGTTTTTCACCTTTGCCTTCTGACCGTGCAGCACATCTTCATATTGCTGCTCGATATAACTTAAACCAACCCTGTCATTCCGGCTGTACCCGCGTGCCAGATAATACTCCAGCTTTTCTCTCGGAAGCCCCTTCTCGGAATCACTTACTTTTCCCAAGATTGATCCTAGTGTCTTATCGAAGGCATATTGTCGCTCCCAGTCGGTGGTAGTGTCGACGCCTGGAAGCATATCCAGGTTTTCACTGACAATCGCGAACTCTTCAGGGGTTACATTTTTTTTGACGATTTGCGGCGATAGTGCGTATCCGCTCATCATTTCACGCAAGATAGCGAGTATTTCCAAATCCGCTTTTGATAATTCTTTCAGTTCTTTTTCGGTAATTCGTTCAAGCTGGAGATTATAAAGAGCCTTATCATCCAGCTTTTTCTCATCATACTGTGCCCATTCAGTTTCTTTGATTTTTTCTCTGGCACGTTCTTCATTTCTTAATATCCAGTAATCCTTTTTATCCCTTTCCCTGACTTTCTTTAAATCATCTTTTGAATCCTTTGAGATCAGTTTTGCGAGTCGTTCTGCGACCATGAGCATTTCCTTTGTATCAGTACTCTGGCTCTTTGTATACGTTATAGCCTTACTAGCTATATTATCTACGATTGTTTTCATGTTCCTGTCATACATTTTCCCTCTTGGAACAGGATTGTTCACGGTCACATCTTCCGTTCGCTCAATTTCCCGTTTAAAATCCTCTCCATAAACAATCTGAACAATCCCAAGTCTTAATATCAGCATTGAAAATAACACAAAGACCGCGAAAAACAACATATTCAGCCTGAATGGCACATGCGTCTTCTTTTTCTTCTTATTCAAGCCTCTCCCACCTCTTCAGTCTGTATGTCTAAAATATGCACTATATATTATATTATCGAAAATGGACATCTTTTTCTATCAATAAACTAATACAGAAATATTTTCCATTAGATTTATATTAATAATGGAAAGCTTGAACTCCTCGGTCAGCCTACTAATGCGCTGAACTGAATTACGGAATGTAATTTTCCACAGCTAAACCATTTTTCTTATCAAAGAAAAAACCGGGAGTCATCCCGGTTATGTTGGAGCTTTCAACTGAATTTTCCTGATAAAAAGGTAAATCAAAGTATGTCCGCTCCCAAGAATGACGAGGAGGACTGGTATTGCCTGTTCTTCGTTGAAAATATGGATCGCTGCCAGGAATAATAATATAGAAGCAACTCGGCCAAGATTCAAAAATAATTCACGGACAACTATATATTCGATTCTCATTTCAGCCGCCTTCCAGCCGCGTCCTATAACATCATAGGTCATTGAAGCATACGGGACTAGAAGCAAAGGATAAGCGACTGCAATCAGAGCCGCATACAGCAGCAGACGGAAATAGCTAACCTGGAAAACAATCAGGAATATGGCCAGGAAAAGAATGATTCCTCCCACCAGGATCGCTTTTTTCCTGTGTTCCTTTTTCAGCATTCTCGAGACAAAATAATAAGCCAGAAATGATATCCCTGAATTGATCAGTCCGTAAGTGCCCAACGCCATTTCACTGTCTGTGGCAATGAATACAAAAACCGAAACAATGAAAACAAATACGCCCTCTCTCATGCCTTGAAAAAAATGAGCATTTGTAACCATTCGCCAATTTTTATCATACTTTCTTTCAGCTATAATCCGCTGAAACCAGTACTTCCCGTGGGCAGGTCTGCGTTTCAGGAAGAAACTCAGCAATACCGCGATTGAAAAAAGCCCCAACGAAAGTCCAAATACTACTGTATAGCCAGTCAACTTTTCAAGCCTGGATATGATAAACCCAGCGGCTATCGGTCCAATCATGCCGCCGACGGAACCGAGGATGCCAAGAAAGCCATTAAAGAAATCACGTGTTTCCGGTTCAGTTATTTCAAAAGTGAGGACGTTGTAAGCAAGCCAATAAAAACCATAGCCAATTCCCAGGAGCACACCTAATAGGAGTAAAAAATCGGAAGCTTTCGTTCCTACCAGCAAAACTGTTACATAAAACAACGCCAGAAAAATGACACCGATTCGAAGGACAATGACCCTGTCTACCTTCTTAGCCCACCTTCCCGCAAGGATAAAGGTGAGCGGCTGGGCCACGACAATCGATAAATTATACATGGCGAGATCGGCAAGTTCGCCGGATTGCTTCCATAAATAAATGTTAACAAAGGTATTCGAAAGGGCAATGCTCAATGAGTACAATCCCCCAATAATCAATAGGAGCGCTAAATCCTTTGTCAGTTCAATGTCTCCTAATAATTTGTTTACTTTGCTCATGATCGACTCCCCTTTTCTCTTGGGTAGTTTCTAACAAAGTAAAGGGGGTTATTCAGTTTTTCCCGAGGGTCTTTTCAAGATAGAGCAGCCGAAACAAAAAAAGAGAGGCTGCATTCAATTGCAGCCCCTCTAACGATCATTGATTATTTTGCAGAAGCGTAACGCTTGCTGACTTCTTCCCAGTTAACAACGTTCCAGAATGCACCAATGTATTCCGGTCTTCTGTTTTGGTAGTTCAGGTAGTATGCGTGCTCCCAAACATCAAGTCCAAGAATTGGAGTCTTGCCTTCCATTAATGGAGAGTCCTGGTTTGGAGTGCTAGTCACTTCAAGTTCACCATTATTAACAACAAGCCAAGCCCAGCCAGAGCCGAAACGAGTAGTTGCTGCTTTAGAGAACTCTTCTTTGAAGCCTTCGAAGCCGCCGAACTTAGAGTTGATCGCATCAGCTAATTCACCAGTAGGCTCGCCGCCTCCGTTTGGAGAAATGACTTGCCAGAATAGTGAGTGGTTAGCATGTCCGCCGCCGTTGTTGCGTACAGCAGTGCGTGCTGCTTCAGGAACAGCATCCAGGTTAGAAACTACTTCCTCAACTGTCTTTGACAGAAGTTCTTCGTTTCCTTCCAGTGCATTGTTAAGATTTGTTACATAAGTGTTGTGGTGCTTTGTGTGGTGAATATTCATTGTTTCTTTGTCGATGTGTGGCTCAAGTGCATCATATGCATAAGGTAATTGTGGTAATTCAAATGCCATTTTTAACATCCTCCTATGTATCGTGTTTCACTCCCAGAACAAGACCTTTCACATAATTCTGTTATTAGAATTGTTCTAAAAGTGCTTCTTGTTTAGATTACCAAAGAACGGTAATCGTTTCAAATAAAATGCTTTCATATAACGTGTTTAAAATCCCCTTTTCTTCGACGTTATATACATTTTATTTTCAATAAGTGCATCATCAACGAAAAAAGCTTCAAAAATTGGGTTGGGGTCAAGCTGATAAAATACCGAAAGTGACCTTTCGAGAAAGTTTCAGAAAATCGTCAATATTGCTCAAATGCAGTCCTGTCAACGATATAAGTCGCATCCAAATCACAACTGTTCCAATTATTCCCAATGTACCGTTGACACAGTAACAACAATTCTTTTAAATCAAAAGTATAGAAAGGCTTAATAAGGAGACGACCTTGATGGACAAAAATATATCATTATACAGCTTAATACTGCAAAATTTTATTGACCGGGAAACAATTCAAAAAATCAAGCCGGATACGATCCTTTTTCAAGAGGATGAAAATGTAGAGAATGTTTATATCATCCTGAGTGGAAGTGTTTCAGTTGGCCGTATCCATATGAAAGGAAAGGAATTCATCCTAAAAATCCTGAATGGCGAAGAAATGGTCATAGAATATGAACTGTTCAAACATAATCCTCGGTATCACTTTTCAGCCAAGACACTAACAGAATGTGAAATCCTCATGATTAAGAGAGAGCAATTCGAGGAATTCATTATCAATGACAGAACCGCTATGAATGCAATGGTCAACTGGCTCAGTACCAGATATCTCAAAGCCCAGATGAAGTGTCAGGACCTGATTATGAACGGGAAGAAAGGCGGTTTGTACTCCATTTTGATCAGGTTATGCAATAGCTATGGCGTGATGACAGATGAAGGGATCCTGATCGATTTGCCCCTCACCCATCAGGAGCTGGCGAATCTCACGTATGGAACGCGTGAAGTTATCCAAAGGATGCTCAAGGAACTGCGCGAGAAAGACATCATTGCTTATGATCAGCTTAAATTCACGGTAAAGAACCTCGCTTATCTAAAAAGAGAAGTCGATTGCCAGAATTGTTCATTTGAAATTTGCGGGCTAAATTAAAGAAACGTTCTATAGATAATAAATGTTCCCATATGACAGGCCGGAACACGGCATAAGGGTACAATTAGCTCCTAAATGTATCCTTATCGAAGGCGATACTGCCACATAAGAGCACGATTAGCCCCTAAATGTACCCTTATCGAAGGCGATACTGCCACATAAGGGCACGATTAGCCCCTAAATGTACCCTTATCGAAGGCGATACTGCCACATAAGGGTACGATTAGCTCCTAAATGTATCCTTATCGAAGGAGATACTGCCACATAAGGGTACGATTAGCTCCTAAATGTATCCTTATCGAAGGCGATACTTCTGCATAAGGATATGATTAGCCCCTAAATGTACCCTTATCGAAGGAGATACTGCCACATAAGGGTACGATTAGCTCCTAAATGTATCCTTATCGAAGGAGAAAATTGCCACATAAGGTGATGTAAATACCCTTAAGGCCGAAACAGCCGTCCTTATAAAAAATCGTGCTCCAGCAGCACGATTTTTTTATACAAGGATGAAGAAATATACGAGCATGATTGTCATGATGATTCCTTTTGTCACCACACTGCTGACGAAACCGACGACAGAACCAAAGCCAACCTTGACCGCTTCATTTAGATTTTTTTTATTAACCAGCAATTCAGCTAGGGCCGCTCCTAAAAATGGACCAATCAGAATTCCAATGATCGGGATGACAAAGGGACCGACAAGTAAACCGATAGTGCTCCCCCACATTCCTGCCTTGCTGCCGCCATATTTCTTTACTCCTATTATATTGGCTATATAATCAGCCCCAAACAGCAGGGCAACAAAAAGCCCTTGGATTGTCCAAAATAGCCAGTTAAAAGGCTCGAATGAAAAAAACAAACCGTAAAGAATAAAACCGCCAAACATTAAAAGTACCCCTGGCAAGATTGGAACAACCAGACTGGCAAAAGCTCCAACGAATAATAACCCAATGATTACCCAATAAACTACATCCATCTAATCCATCCTTTTTACCTTAGAATACAAAAAAAATAAGCAAAGGTTTCCCTTTGCTTATTTTACCACTATTTCTGTTCTCCTAAAACGTACTCAGCGATGTTTACTGCATGATCGCCGATTCGCTCCAGGTTACTGATGATGTCGACGAACACAATACCCGCCTGTCCAGTACACTGTCCCTCATTCATGCGAAGAATGTGCTGCTTTCTAAGCGTCCGTTCCATGCTGTCAATCTCATCTTCTTTTGTTACTACTGCTCTTGCAGCGTCAAAATTCTTCTGATCTAATGCTTGAAGTGCCTCTTCTACTGTACTTACAGTCAGGTTGAACATAACTTCCAGATCTTCCATTGCTGTGTCAGTTATCTTCACTTTATTGGCCTGCTGGTACTCGATTAGTTCAATAATATTTTCGAAGTGGTCTCCGATTCTTTCAATATCTCGTACTGTATCGATCAGCATACTATGCTCTTCAGATTCATGCTCTGACAACGAGCTTGTTGCCAGGTTTACAAGATAATCTGTAATCTTGCGGTCAAGATTATTGATTGCTTCCTCGAGCTGATAAGCATTGTTGGAATGCTTTGTATTTTTGGTCTTTAAGAATTCATTCGTTTCTTCAAGTCCTTTTAGCGCGAACTTACCCATGCGCAGGACTTCTTCCTTCGCCTGTCCAAGCGCAATGGACGGAGATTGCTCGATGAAAACAGGGTCAAGATGTTGAGCCTTGTAATCAACGATAGAATCTTCACCAGGAATCAATTTAGTCACAATCAATGCCAAAATAGCGATGAAAGGTAACTGGATTAATGTATTAGTTGTGTTAAAGATACCATGAGCGAAAGCGATAGTCATCTCAGGATTCAAGTTAAGGTTATCTTTAATGATCTCAATTAGTGATGTAAATGGTCCCAGGATTATTAAAAACAGGGTAGTTCCTATAAGATTGAACAAAACATGTGTTGCAGCTGCTCTCTTAGCCGCTACTGAAGTACCAATCGCAGCCAAAACAGCTGTAATGGTTGTACCGATATTGTCACCGAACAGAATTGGCAATGCTCCCTGTATATTAATCATCGACTCAGCATGCAAGCTTTGTAAAATACCAATCGTTGCACTTGAGCTCTGGACAATTACAGTAAACACAGTACCAACTACTACACCAAGAATAGGGTTTGAACTCATTTCCACTGTAAGGTCATGGAATGATTCAAGGCTTCTCAGTGGTTTCATACCACCGCTCATAAGTTCAAGGCCAAAGAACAATGCCCCGAAACCAAAAACGATTTGTCCAATATTATGGACTTTTTTGCTCTTGAAGAAAAATAACATAATGGAACCAACTGCAATAATCGGCAGAGCATACTCGCCTATGTCGATCCCAATGATAAAGGCAGTGACAGTTGTACCGATATTGGCACCCATAATGACCCCAATTGCCTGCCTTAGCGTCATAAACCCGGCACTTACAAGCCCTACAGTAATAACAGTGGTCCCACTACTTGTTTGTAAAAGGACTGTAACAAAAATACCTGCTAGTACACCCATAAGTGGATTAGTGGTAAAGCGGTCCAGAATATCACGAAGTCGGTCACCAGCTGACTTCTGCAAACCATCACCCATGAATTTAATGCCGTATAAGAAGATACCAAGTCCCCCAAAGAACTCAAACAGCATTTCTTGTAAATTCAATTCCATTTTTTCAACCCCTAGATTTATTTCGACAAACATCTACAAACATGATTATTATGAAGGAATTATTAATCAAAAGTAAACAATTTAAGCTTCGAATTTACAATACCTTAACATTTCTAAGTTATATTACAGAAATGTTACAAGACGAACATGAAATGGTTGTTATTCTACTATCTGAACAGCTAAAATAGAGATTGTAACTCTATCAAAGGACGTGTATTCATGAATATTTTTGCTCAAATTGGAAAAAGCATCTATTCGCCCAAGGATATAGCAGATACAAGGTTCCAGGGAATAGGCAAAACCATCTTGTTTTTATTCACGCTGACCCTTATATCCATTCTGCCTGTAGTCTACTATATGTTTATTGGGATATCTGAAGCTGTCGGTACAGCAAAGCAATCTATCCAAACCGATCTTCCCTCCTTTACGATTGAAGATGGAGTTCTGCATTCAGACATTAAAGCACCTTTAACCATCAAGAATGGAAGTTTCACGTTAATTTTTGACCCTACCGGCGCGATTGACCAGGAAGATATGACTGGCATGGATGCGAACTTTGCTATGCTCCAGAATGAAATCGTTCTTGCTGCCGGCGGAGAAACCAACGCTGTTCCTTACTCACTATTCTCAAATGAATCTATGACGAAGGATGATATCATCTCACTGATCGATACGGCTGAATCCTCGCTTCCTGTATTGCTGGGACTGCTATTTATTGTCGTCTATGTTTTTTCCAGCGGAATGAAATTCATCGAGGTTTCTCTAATAGCTCTATTTGGCCTGCTATTGAAAAGGCTCGCCGGCAGAAATCTTCAATACAGACACTTATGGAGAATGGCTGCATATAGTACAACACTCCCTACTATATTTTTTACGATTATGGCCTTCTTGAGAACAGAAGTGCCCTTCAGTTTCTCCGTTAATTGGTTCGTTGCCTCTATGATGCTTCTGTTAGCTATTAAAGAACTGCCAGGCAAGACTCCTGCCGAAAGTTAAAAATACGCCGCCTTTGGCGTATTTTTTTCGCTTTCATGCCTTACTTTATGGTTTTCTCTTTTTCTGCCCCATTATGTACCTTCATAAACAAATACATTCTCTCAAATTGAAACGACCCTTTTTAAAATTCCTTTTTAAAAATATTTTCTCTATCAAAATTGTTCTTAATTCTATTTCAGCTGCATAAATAATGATATAAGCATTAAAGGAGGAAGGTCCTATGAAAAAACTGGCAGGTTTATTAGTTTTTTTGATAGTAGCTTACGCAGTGTACAATGATTTGAGCATCGGGACTCTTCCAGCGGCAAAAATGCAGGAGCCAGAAATATCGAATGAACAAAAGGAAGAGAAGGATGCAAAACAAACCACACAGGAAATCCCCTTTTTTGAGCACGAAGTACTGCCGGGAGATACAGTACTGTCCGTCATTGACAGGTATTTGGACAGCCCGCTGGACGTTCCTGTCTCACAGGCAGTGGAAGACTTTAAAAGGTTGAACGATGGAATAGATCCCCAGAAGATCAAATTCGGCAACATCTATAAATTCCCGGACTACAGCAGCCAAAATTAGCAAAGGCTAACAATTGAAGTCTTTCCTTGTCAATTTGAGCAAAAGATTGATAAAATGGGGTTATGCATCTTTAGGAACATATTCATGAATTCCATTTTTCAAAGGAGCGAATCACTGTTGAGTGAAATTATACATCGTACCAAAACCCGCCCAATTAAGGTTGGGAATTTAACCATTGGAGGCAACAATGAAGTTGTCATCCAGAGTATGACGACAACGAAGACGCATGATGTCGAAGCGACTGTTGCTGAAATCAAGCGCCTTGAAGAAGCAGGATGCCAGGTTGTCCGTGTTGCTTGTCCGGATGAAAGAGCGGCAAATGCCATTTCTGAGATCAAAAAAAGAATAAACATACCACTTGTTGTTGATATCCATTTTGATTACCGCCTTGCCCTAAAAGCAATTGAGGGCGGAGCTGATAAAATCAGGATCAATCCAGGTAATATCGGCAAGCGTGAAAAGGTAGAGGCTGTTGTAAAGGCCGCAAAAGAACGCGGTATTCCTATCCGAATCGGTGTAAATGCTGGTTCTCTCGAGAGAAGGATCCTAGAAAAATACGGCTATCCAACAGCGGACGGAATGGTAGAGAGTGCTCTGCACCACATCAAAATCCTTGAGGACCTTGATTTCCATAATATCATCGTTTCCATGAAAGCATCTGATGTTAACCTGGCAATTGAGGCTTATGAAAAAGCTGCAAAGGCTTTTGATTATCCGCTACATCTTGGAATTACCGAATCAGGGACTTTATTTGCAGGTACTGTTAAAAGTGCTGCTGGACTTGGAGCGATTCTCAGCAAGGGAATCGGCAATACTGTCAGGGTATCATTAAGCGCCGACCCAGTTGAGGAAGTCAAGGTCGCAAGAGAGCTGTTAAAGTCGTTTGGACTTGCAGCAAATGCTGCGACTTTAATTTCTTGCCCAACATGCGGACGAATCGAAATTGATTTGATCAGCATTGCCAATGAGGTTGAAGAGTATATTTCAACGATTAAGGCGCCGATCAAGGTTGCTGTCCTTGGATGTGCTGTAAACGGACCTGGCGAAGCACGTGAAGCTGATATCGGCATAGCAGGTGCAAGAGGGGAAGGTCTTCTTTTCAGAAAAGGAGAGATCGTCCGTAAAGTGCCGGAAGAAACAATGGTAGAAGAACTTAAAAAAGAAATCGATAAAATTGCTGAAGAAAAGATTCGTGAAGCTGCTCTTCAGAAGTAACCATTCAAAATGCCCGGGATATCATCCCGGGCATTTCTTATTGGCTATCTCTGTTCACCGTCAGAAGAACGGCAATATAAAGATGCCGACTAAAATGGAGATTGTCCCTATCCCAATTGCCCAGCTTCCGATAGCGGATCCTCTTCTGCGAGCCATGAAGCCAAGGACAATTCCGGCGGCTCCGAAAAGAACAGGTAAAATAAACAGCGACAAGATCGATAGGGCAAGAGCTGAGTATGCAAGCCCTCGTCCACCAGTTGTACTTTCCTCTTCTGACCTTCTTGTTATCGCAGGCGGGGCAGGAGCAGCAATTTCGGCCGCAGTTTCTTCCTGGTACTGTTCATTACTTCCAGGTCGGGCAATTGCAGTCATCTCCTGGTAGTGCTCGTCACGTCCAGGTCCAGCGATTGCCGTCATTTCCTGATAGTGATCCTCGCGTTCAGGTCGGGCTATCGCCGTCATATCCTGGTAATGCTCATCACGTGCAGGAGAGTACAGTTCTGTTGCTGTTTCTTCCTGGTATATTTCATCACGCGCATCCCTGATCGTGATGACATCCTGCTTAGGTTCAGTAATATATTCGGTACCTCTCTGATTTCGTTCTTGGTCTGCCACTTTAATCCCTCGCTTTCTTAAGTGGAGCATTTATTATTGTTTACGAGTGAGAAGGATTTCATCATGGCAATGTTTGTCTAAGACTTTTTTGGATACTTAGAACCATGAGTGACACTTATACCAAGAGGAAATATTCAAGAACGCAGATTGAGAAAAGTAAATCTTTTGCGGTCATTCACTATTTGGTAAGATTAAATAAAGATTATGTTGAAGGAGCAGATTGATGAAAAAACGTTTTGGCATAGACATCGATGGTACAGTCACTTGTCCCACTACATTTGTACCTTATTTAAATGAAGGCTTCAATTTGAATATTACACTGGATGATATCAAGCAATATGACTTTATGCCCCTTGTATCCGTATCTGAAAAAGAGTTTGCTGCCTGGTTCAAAAAAATGGAGCCTGAAATTTATTCTAATTCACCATTAGCAGAAGGTGCCAGGGATATTTTAAAGAGCTGGGAGAATGAACATGAATTATATTTCATTAGTGCCAGAGGAACACATTTACTAGACCTGACTAAAGAATGGTTTTCTGTCAATGAACTTAACTATCATGACATCCATCTGATCGGCTCACATGATAAAATTGAGGCAGCACGGAAATACGAAGTGGATATATTTTTCGAGGACAAACACGATAATGCAGTCAATTTGCACGAGGAGTTAAGGATTCCAGTGATCCTTTTCAATACTCCTTATAACCAGGAACCGATTCCTGAAGGAGTTATACGCGTGAATAATTGGAAAGAAGCAAATAAATGGGTAGAAAATTGGATTAAAGATAATTAAAACGGCCATTTGCATGGCCGTTTTTCAGTTTTACTCGTCTATAGTTTCTTTCCGTTTATTGAACACAATCCGGGCAGCGGCCATATATTTCAAATTTATGTCCGGAAATATCATAGCCTTTGAAGCTTGCCTCGATATTCCTCATCGGACAGGTCTCAATTTCCTTCGTTTTGCCGCAGTCAAGGCAAATGAAGTGATGATGATGCTCTTTATGTGAGCAGGTAAAGCGGAAGTGCTTTTCACCCGAGAGCTCTGTCATTTCAAGAATCCCCAGTTCAGCAAACACGCTCAAATTCCGGTAGATTGTATCGAAGCTTAAGCCCGGATAATTGCCCTTCATCTGTTCAAGTACATCGCGAGCAGTCAAATATTTGTCATTATCGGAAAATAGCTGGAGCATATCTTCGCGTTTTCCGGTATGTTTGTAACCCTGTTCCTTCAGCAGGCTCATTGCTTCATTCACATTCATGAAATCACCCCGTTAGATGGATCTAGTTGCTGCACGTTTTCTAAGCCAAATGGCCAGCACAAGGATAAGTACCGCAATCATCACAATCGTTCCGCCAGGAGCAAGGTCCAGATAGTAGGAAAGGAACAAACCGCCCAGTACTGATACCTCACCAAACAGGATGGAATAGAAAATGGTTTGCTTGAAACCCTTCGCGAAACGGATGCTCGCTGCAACTGGCAGTGTCATCAGGGAAGAGACCAGTAAGATTCCAACGATTCTCATCGATGCCGCAATCACCAGTGCCACCATGACGATGAATATAAAGTGAAGCGTCTTTGCGGCAATTCCAGTTGCCCTTGCATATTCTTCATCAAATGATAATAGGAAAAGTTCTTTATACAATAACACAACAAGCGCTATTACAAGAATGCTGATAACCAGGATTGTCCAAAGGTCAGTCCTGCTCACCGCACTAACGCTGCCGAATAAATAGCTGAACAAGTCAGTATTGAAGCCATCAGCAAGTGAAATGAAGATGACCCCAAGTCCGATTCCCCCGGAAAGGATAATCGGAATAGCCAATTCCTGATAATGTTTATACACGGAACGCAGCTTTTCAATAAATAGTGATCCGCCTACTGAGAACGCCATTCCCATGTAAAGTGGATTCAAGCCGCTGAACAGCATAAACTTTTTCTCTAGCAGAAGGCTTGCGGCAATTCCCGCCAATGTGACATGGCTGAGAGCATCTGCTATGAGGGACAGCCGTCTTACTACGATGAAAACGCCTAGAAGCGGGGCAATCACCCCAATGATCATGCCGGTTAAAAAAGCATTCTGCAAAAATTCATATTGCAACAGTCCGCTAATCATGAAGGTGCCCTCCTCCGTGATGATGGTGATCGTGAGTCAGGACATGGACATCATGACCGTAGATTTCTGAAACATCATTAATCTTCAGCTGTTCGAATTCCTCTGCACTTCCATGGAAATGCATATTTTTATTCAAGCAGGCTACATTTGTAACCTTTTCTGAAATTGTACCAATGTCGTGGGTTACCAGGAGCAAAGTAATCCCTTTCTCCTTATTGAGTGTTTCGAGCATCTCGTAAAAGGAATTGACATTCTGAACATCTACCCCTACCGTTGGTTCATCCAGAATCAGCAATTCCGGTTCACTGACAAGTGCCCTTGCAATGAAAACCCTCTGCTGCTGACCTCCGGATAGTTCTCCAATGTTCCTGTCGAGGAATTTTCCCATCCCTACGGAGTCGATTGCTTGCTTTATTTTTGCATGGTCACTCTTCTTCAGAAAATTAAATAGGCCAAGCTTCTTTGTCAGTCCGCTGGCCACTACCTCAAAAACGGTAGCAGGGAAGCCAGTGTTGAAAGAATTGGCTTTTTGAGATACAAAGCCAATTTTGTGCTGTTCTCTAAACTTGCTGATATCCTGTCCGAACAGACGGATTGAGCCTTGCTGCGGCTTGATCAGACCAAGCATCAGCTTAAGAAGTGTTGACTTGCCGGAACCGTTCGGGCCGACAATCGCTAAAAAACTGCCCTTTTCGATAGACAGATTTATATTTTCAAGAACATTTTCTTTATCATATCGATAATAAAGGTCCTGTACCTGGACGATGTAATTATTAGTGTCCATTTTATCACCCGCAAAATAAGAATCATTCCGATTTACTTTTAGTAGTATATCTCTTACTGACGATAATGTAAATAAAAGAACTCACAATCCAAGAAAATTGTCACGAATCCAGAACTGGGCACATACCCTACTATGAAGGAGTGATGATCTTTTGGCTATTTTCGAAAACATCATTAATCATAAGATAGGCAACATCACGGCTGATGAACTGCTGAAGTACGCCTCTCAATTTAATATTTCCATTACAAAGGCACAGGCAGAGAAAATCGCCGGATACTTACGCGGTAAAAAAGTAAACATCTTTATTGATTCAGAGAGAACGGCATTGATCAAACAAATAGCAAGAATCACCAGCCCTGAGACAGCAAAAGAAGTTAACAAGCTGTTCGTGAAATTCACCAAATAAGAGATGTGTCCGTCATGATTCCTATGACGGACACTTTTTTCTTTTTCCAGATCATTTCTGTCCGTCATGCCCCTTATGAGGGACACTTTTTCCTTTTCCCCGATCATTTCTGTCCGTCATGATATTTATGACGGACACTTCTACCTTTTTCTCAGTTATTTCTGTCCGTCATGACCCTTATGACGGACACTTTCTTCTTTTGCCCCGCCAATTCTGTCCGTCATGACACCTATGACGGACACTTCTACCTTTTTCTCAGTTATTTCTGTCCGTCATAACCCTTATGACGGACACTTTCTTCTTTTGCCCCGCCAATACTGTCCGTCATGACACCTATGACGGACACTTCTACCTTTTTCTCAGTCATTTCTGTCCGTCATGCCTGTTATTATCATTCCACCTTGTGAATCCCCTATAACCGGCAGCTATCTTTATCCACAAAAAAAGCTGTGGAACTCGTCCACAGCTTTCGTTTAGCCATTCCTGATGATATCAAGCAGGTTTTCTTCGAATTGTTTGCTTTTCAGCATGTCAATTTCATATTTGTAAGGCGCTTTTTTACTGTTCTTGTCCTCACCGACAAATGGAGTTTCGAGGATTTTAGGAACATGTGTCAACTGCGGATGGTGGACAATGTAGCTTAATGCCTCAAAGCCGATATGTCCAAACCCGATATTCTCGTGGCGGTCTTTCCTCATCCCGACCTCATTTTTGCTGTCATTGATGTGAAGTACTTTCAGTCTGTCAAGACCGATGATTTTGTCAAATTCATTCAGGACACCATCAAAATCTTCAACGATTGCATAACCAGCATCATGTGTATGGCAAGTATCGAAGCAGACAGACAGCTTGTCGTTATGGGTTACTCCCTCGATGATCATCGCGAGTTCTTCGAAGGATTTTCCGCACTCGGATCCTTTTCCAGCCATCGTTTCAAGAGCGATTTGAACCTTATCATCGCTTGTAAGAACTTCATTCAGTCCTTCGATGATTTTTTCAATGCCCTTTTCTGTTCCGGCTCCAACATGCGCACCTGGGTGCAGCACGATTTGCCTGGCTCCGATTGCTTCTGTTCGGTCGATTTCGCTCCGCAAGAACCTTACTCCTAAATCAAATGTATCAGGATTCTGCGTGTTCCCGATATTGATGATATAAGGAGCATGGACGACGATTTCATTAATGCCGTTTTGCTCCATATGCAGGCGGCCTGCTTCAATATTCAGGTCCTCGATTTTCTTTCTTCTTGTGTTCTGAGGTGCCCCTGTATAGATCATAAAAGTATTTGCACCATATGAGACAGCTTCCTCACTGGCAGCTAGCAGCATTTTTTTGCCGCTCATGGAAACATGTGATCCAATCAACATCTTGATCTCTCCCTAAACATTTACAGTTTGATTACTTTTTCTTATTCAAACGATTTTCACGTTTTTTTATTTTGTCCATTTCCCACTGCATCTTTTTCTTGTATCCTGGTTTTACCTTCTTAGGCTTGGAAACGAGCGACTTTGCCTTCGCCTCGCCAGTAGTTTCTTTTTTCTTTCTGTTCTGGCGTCTGTTCCGCTCTTCGATTTCGGTGAATTCACCTTTTTTTAGATCAATGTTTTTAAAAGTGATGCCCATCTTTTCAAGGCGGACCAATGCATCTTCATCACGCTGCTCATAAACCGTCAAGGCAATACCTGATGAGCCGGCACGTGCCGTCCTTCCTACCCTGTGGATATAAAAGTCTAAATCAGTAGGCAGCTCATAATTGATGATATGGCTGATTCCCTGAATATCAATTCCTCTTGCAGCCAGGTCAGTAGCGACAAGATACTGGAACTCAAGGTCCTTGATTTGCTTCATGACACGCTTACGTTCGCGTGGGCTCAGGTCTCCATGGATACGGCCAACCTTCAGTCCTTTTTGGATTAAACCATCGGCTACTTCGTCAACTTTCTTCTTCGTGTTAGCAAATACAATTCCCAAATATGGGTTGAATGCAACAAGAGCCGAATGAACAAGCCCGATTTTATCACGATGCCTTGCTGGCAGAAGAATATGTTCAATCTTCTCTGCCGTAGCCTGTTTAGGATCGATTTGTACAAATTTTGGGTTTTCCATGTACTTTTTCAGGAATGGTTTTAATTTTTCAGGAATCGTTGCTGAAAACACAAGCATTTGCAGCTTTTCTGGCATACGGGACGCAAACTGGTCGATATCCTCGATAAAGCCCATATCCAGCATTAAGTCTGCCTCATCGATCACGAGCATGTTCGCTGTATGCACAAATAGCGCGTTTTCCTTGACCAGGTCGTTAATCCTCCCCGGTGTGCCAATGACGATTTGTGGCTGTGTCTTAAGCTTCTCAATCGTTCTTTGCTTGTCCGTTCCGCCAATATAGCAGCGGGCTGTAATCTGTTCTCCCTGAGGAGCGTGTTCAGCAATCTTAAGAACTTCATGGTAAATTTGATTGGCAAGCTCACGTGTTGGGGCAGCGATTACTGCTTGCACCTCATTGCGTGATGGATCAAGCTTATCCATAATTGGCAGTACATAGGCATGCGTCTTTCCTGTACCGGTCTGGGATTGCCCAATGGCACTCTCACCCTTCAGGATTGTAGGAATAAGACGTTCCTGGATTTCAGTCGGCTCATGAAAACCTAGTTTATTGATCGCATCTATAATGAACGGTTTCAATTCATAACGATTAAATTTTGTTTCACTCATTGAAAATCTCCTTCTTTCGTCCTGTTCCCTGGATAATCGGGGATTACAGCTCGTTCCGTAAGCTGATTTCTTCAGGTTCATCCTGTAATTATAATAAAGATTGCAGAAAATCTCCAATCAGTACTATCTTAACCTTTCCTTATAAAAAAACAAACCTGTTTCATCAATATCCTAATTTCTTAAACCAAACCTGACTTCCTGCATACTCTAATAGGAGATGAAATATTGGGAAAGGAGGGGTCACGATGCTACAAGGACCCCGTATGAATACCCGCGGAATGCATAATCCCTTTCAGGGCCCCAGTATGATGGGAGGTCCCCGAATGGGCCAGCACCAGATGTATTCGAATCGATTTGGTCCTGGACCTATGATGCCACAGAGCCAGATGCCGCGGATGTCAGGAAGGAATCCCCGCTCAAGACAAGGCGGCGGACTTCTTTCGAAGATACTGGGCAAAGGCAATAGCCAGCGGAATAGTCCATCCGGTTTATTATCTGGAGGAAATACAGCAGCACGAGGAGCAGGCTCAGGCGGCGGTATCCTGAAAACTCTCGCTGATCCATCTGCTTTGAATGGATTTCTCACCAACACTCAAAAAGTTCTTAACACTGCACAGCAATTCGGACCAATGATCCAGCAATATGGTCCTCTCGTCCGAAATTTGCCTTCAATGTGGAAACTGTACAGAGGATTGAAAGACCTCCCGGATGCTGAAGAGCAAACGGCTGAAACAGAAACGAATGAAAAAACAGAGAAAAAGCAAAAGACAAAAAAATCCAAAAGGGCTGGCCAAACTTCCCCGACACAAAAAAAGTCCGCGCAAAAACAAAGCAATAATGCAGCTTCTACTCCTAAATTATTCATATAAATAGGCTCTTTTCTCATACTTTGTTGCTATTGACTACAAAATAGGATTGAATTTCCTAAGTTTCTACACAAAATTAACGCTTATTATGAGAAGAGTGCTTGTAAACTTAGAACTGACTTACAAAATGGCTTTTTAATCGGCTTAAGGATTTTAACAACAATTTTTACGAAAACAGCCTATAAATACGACAACAGTTAATTCATTCCTTCTGGAAAGTCGCTTTTGTATTCTTTCTGCAAGTCTTATATAATAAAAGAAAGAATCAGAGGTACTCTTAGGAGGATGACTCAATGAATGTAATTAAAATATCGCCACGCGGTTATTGCTATGGTGTAGTGGATGCCATGGTCATTGCACGCAATGCTGCATTGGATAAAAGCCTGCCGCGTCCAATATATATACTCGGGATGATTGTCCATAATAAGCATGTCACTGATGCGTTTGAAGAGGAAGGCATCATTACATTGGATGGAAACAACCGAAAGGAAATCCTTGAAAAAGTTGAAGGCGGAACAGTTATCTTCACAGCCCATGGCATTTCACCGGAAGTCAGGGAGCTTGCCAAGGAAAAGGGGCTTGTTTCGATTGACGCAACATGCCCTGACGTGACAAACACCCATAACCTGATCAGGGAAAAAGAAAAAGAAGGTTTTGAGGTTATTTATATCGGCAAAAAAGGGCATCCCGAACCTGAAGGAGCTGTAGGTGTCGCACCAGGGATCGTTCATCTTGTGGAAACGCCAGCGGATGTAGAGGCATTGGATCTGCAGGCTGAAAAATTAATCGTAACCAACCAGACAACGATGAGCCAGTGGGACGTTGCCGACATCATGAAGAACGTAAAGGAAAAGTACCCTCATGCGGAAGTCCATAGAGAAATTTGCATGGCTACACAAGTCCGCCAGGAGGCTGTCGCCGAGCAGGCTAAAGAGGCAGATGTGCTAATTGTGGTTGGCGACCCTAAAAGCAATAACTCAAATCGTCTCGCACAGGTATCAGAAGAAATAGCCGGAACAAAAGCATATCGAATTGCCGATATCACCGAGCTTGATATCGAATGGATAAAAGAGGCTGATACAGTCGCAGTCACATCTGGAGCATCGACTCCAACTCCTATTACAAAAGAGGTCATTACCTTCCTCGGACAGTTTGACAAAGAAAACGAAGAAACCTGGGTAAAAGAGAAAAAGGTACCTCTTCATAAAATCCTGCCAAAGGTCAAAAAAACCGAGGCCAACGTAAAATAGGAAAGCAGCCTGAATTAACTTCAGGCTGCTTTCTTGTTTCCTTCAAAACCTTATACCGCACTCGATTTCTTGCTAGATAAAGGTGAACGGATCTGTTCCTATCTCAGATGGAATGAATTTAACATCAAACCCTTTTTCTTTACATAATCCCTCCATCACCGTGGCGACTCCCTTTTTCATGATTTTTTCGACATTATGTCCAGGATCAATCATATTCAATCCGGCCATCAGGGCATCGTGTGCTGTGTGATAGTAGATATCCCCGGTAATATAAACGTCTGCTCCGCGGAATTTCGCCTGTGAGTAATACTTATTTCCGTCACCGCCAAGGACAGCCACTTTTTTCACCCTCGCGTTCAAGTCCCCGACGACTCGGACTTTATCGACTCCCAAAGCTTCCTTTACTACTTTAGCATATTCAGAAAGGGTCGTCTCTTCGACTTGCCCGATTCTTCCAAGTCCAAGTTGTTCTCCCGTATTATCAAGTCGATATATATCATAGGCGACCTCCTCATAAGGATGGGCCTTGATCATAGCCTGGATGACTTTCTTTTCAATACTCTGCGGAAAAATCGTTTCTACTCGCACTTCATTGACTGCTTCAAGCTTCCCTTGTTCGCCGATATGAGGATTTGTATTTTCTCCAGGCAGGAAACGTCCTTCCCCGGCCCCGGAGAACGAACAATGGCTATAATTGCCGATTGCTCCGGCTCCTGCATTTCCTAATGCATCTCGCAATCGCTCTGCATCTTCCTCAGGCACGAAAACGACAAGCTTTTTCAGTTGATCCTCATAGGTAGGTACAAGCACTTGAGGGTTCTTTAAACCAAGAGCAGCAGCCAGGAGGTCGTTTACGCCTCCCTTTGCCACATCCAGGTTTGTGTGTGCCGCATAAACTGCGATGTCATGCTTGATTAGCCTGGCAATCATTCGTCCGGCAGGAGTGTCCGTAGCGATGTTTTTCAATGGCCGGAATATCGGCGGATGGTGGGCGATGATTAATTGAGCGTTCCGGTTAATCGCCTCCTCCACCACTTCCTCTGTTACATCAAGAGCCACGAGAACGTTCTCGACCGGTTGGTTCAGGGCCCCGATTTGCAGGCCGACCTTATCGCCTTCCACTGCAAATGCCTTGGGTGAAAATTGTTCAAAAACCTGAATTACTTCATGTCCATTCACTTTTTTCACTGTAACGCCTCCTCTGCCATCTTTAGTTTCGTTTTCAGTTCCTGTCTCTTGCTTCCTGTCTCATCATTCTGCACAGCCTCATCCAGCTGCTTTAAGATTCGCTCCCAATTTCTCTTCTCTGCACTCCACTTTTCTTTGAACACTGCAGTCTTTTCCTTTAGTAAAAATGGACCAAACAATATTCCAAGTTCCACATCGAGATCCTGATAAGGCTTCAGCGGTTCACCCTTTTCTGCAACAAGGACCTCATAAATTTTCTTGTCTTCTTCAAGGATTTCTTCTTTAACCAGTTCCCACCCATTGTCAATCAGCCATCTGCGCACTGAAAAGCTGCCAACATTAGGCTGGAGGACAAGCCTGCTTATTCCTTCTAGTTTCGATTTTCCTTGTTCCAGGATTGTGGAAATCAATGTACCGCCCATGCCGGCAATGGTTATACAATCTACCTCTCCAGCTTCAATAACTTCAAGGCCGTTCCCTTTTCTGACGGAAATCTTGTCTGTCAGGTTTTCCTCCTGAACTTGCTCAAGGGCAGATTGAAACGGCCCTTCTGCGACCTCACCAGCAATCGCCGTCGGGACGGTTCCTTTTTTCACAACATTACAAGGAAGATAGGCATGATCAGAACCGATATCGGCCAGTCTCGCCGCCAGAGGAATATTATTTGCAACGGCTTCAAGCCGGTCTGAGAGTTTTTCAGTATTCATAAACGTCACCCACTAAATCGTATTTTGCTTTTTTAAGTATATGAAACACCATGCCTATTGTCCAATTATCCTAAAAAAAGCAAAGGCCCTTTGCGGATGCAAAGAGCCTTTACAAAAATTACTTCAATTCATTGACAATCCATTCTGCCATTTCTGCTTCCTTGCCAGCAGCCAGACCAGGAGGCATAGCTCCTTTACCATTAGTTAAAATGTCCTGGATTTCTTCTTTGGAGTACTTGCTGCCTACACCTTTCAATGAAGGACCTGAAACGCCTTCATACTGGTTTCCGTGGCACATCGCGCAGGATTGCTGGTAAAAATCCTCTGGGTTTGCTTCAGCAGTTTCTTCTGTCTTTTCACCGCCGCCTTCTTTTTCCTTAGCAAGATCCTTGGAATCCCCAATACCTTTAAAAGAAAGCAGGAACATCAAGCCGATCCCCATCACCATGATCAACACGAACGGGATAATTGGATTACGATTCATCATATACCCTCCTTTATGTACAACATCAAATCTTAAATAATGATTTCACACAGATATTATTTTACTTGAAAAACGTTTACAGGGAAAGTAAAAAAGCAAACTTTGTCACACTTGTTCACAATTTAGACAAAAAACTCCATCGTTAGATGAAGTTTTTCTGTACAAAGCATATTTAGGATACCCTTTTAGCAGCCAATTAATCTGGCAATCACCATTCTTTGGACTTCTGAAGTGCCTTCACCAATCTCCAGTAGCTTCGCATCCCTCATGTATCTTTCTACTTCGTACTCTCTCATATAGCCATAGCCGCCATGGATCTGAACAGCCTGGTCAGCCACTTCCATCGCGATCTCTGAAGCATAAAGCTTGCACATTGAAGCTTCCTTGGAGAATGGGCGCCCTTGGTCCTTCAGCCAGGCAGCCTTATAAACCATATTGCGGGCAAGTTCAACTTTCATTGCCATATCGGCAAGCTTGAACTGGATAGCCTGGAACTGTGAGATCGGTCTGCCAAACTGCTGTCTTTCCTTAGCATACTGGAGTGCTTTTTCATAAGCAGCCTGAGCCACTCCAACAGCCATCGCGCCTATGCCGATTCTGCCGCCGTCCAAGGTTACAAGGAATTGCTTGAAGCCTTCCCCTTTCTTGCCAAGCAGGTTCTCAACGGGAACTTGAACATCCTCCATCACCAGCTGAGTGGTATTCGATGCATTCAACCCCATCTTTTCATAATTGTCAATGACAGAAAAACCTGGTGCATCAGTTGGTACGATAATCGCACTGATTTCCTTTTTACCATCCACATTGCCAGTGATCGCCGTCATTGCGAGATGTTTGGCATAACTGGCATTTGTGATAAAGTTCTTGCTGCCATTGATGATGTATTCTCCATCCACTTCCTTGGCTGTTGTCTGTGTTCCTCCTGCATCCGAGCCTGCATTTGGTTCTGTCAGTCCGAAAGCTCCCAGTGACTCGCCTGTACAGATTGGTGCCAGGTATTTCTGTTTCTGCTCCTCTGTACCAAATAGATTGATAGGAGCGCCTCCAAGAGATATGTGGGCAGAGTATGTAATCCCAGTTGAGGCGCATGCTTTACTTAATTCCTCGGTCACAATCGCAAAACTGACCGTATCAGCTCCTGCTCCGCCGTATTCCTCCGGGAATGGCAAGCCCAGCATCCCAAGCTCCCCAAGCTTTTTGAAAATTTCTGTCGGGAATTGTTTTGTTTTATCTCTTTCAATCGCTCCAGGAGCAACTTCTTCCTCCGCAAATTCTCTGATTGTCCTTTTAATCATTGCCTGTTCTGATGTTAAATCGAAATTCATTTCCATCCCCCTTAAAACATTGAATGCGTTTACATTCTTCATTATAAAGGTGAATAAACAATTTTCTCAACATTTAAAAACTTTTAAATTATTAAAAATTATATAAATATAGTAATTAGCAGGACAATTAACCCGATGATTCCTGATAATTTGAAGCTTACCATCTTCCACCTCGTCCCTGCTGTAATCCACAATAAGCAGTTAAGACCAGCTATGATGTAAAGCATGACGGAATGGTCTGGAAATATTATTTCAGCTGCCTGAACAGATGTGATTAATAAAAGAAGTGCAGAAGCGAGTAATGGGATCAAATCAAAAAAAGATTTTTTCACCATGTAAATGGCTGCTGAAAGGGTACTAATACCAAAAAAAATAATGAAGGCAGTTTGCAAAAAGAGCGACAATTCAGTAAAATAAAATAAAAAAACTGAAAGCGATAACAAGCCAGCCAAAATAAAACTAATCAATCCTGTCATGCCTTTCGGTCCTTTTCCTTGAGGCAATTCGACTTCAGTGCCTCCTTCTGTATATAAGTTCAATAGAAAGTCACAGTAGTGCTCCGGCAGCATCCTGTTTTGTTTCCAGTACTTAATCTCATTGGTGATAATTTTCCTGCGATGATCATCCATAGTTGGGCACATCCTGTCTGATTGGTTTCCTTGATAAAAGTTCATAAAAAAAGGAATAATTTACTTTTATTTTAAAAAGTAAATTATTCCTTGGCAATCCTATTCTAAAAAGTCTTTCAAACGTTTGCTGCGGCTTGGGTGCCTTAGCTTGCGAAGTGCTTTAGCTTCGATTTGACGAATACGCTCGCGTGTAACGCCAAATACCTTGCCCACTTCTTCCAGAGTGCGTGTACGTCCATCATCAAGACCGAAACGGAGTCTAAGGACATTCTCTTCACGGTCAGTAAGAGTATCAAGGACATCCTCCAGCTGTTCCTTCAAAAGCTCATAAGCAGCATGTTCTGAAGGAGATGTAGCATCCTGGTCCTCGATGAAATCCCCAAGGTGAGAATCATCTTCTTCCCCAATTGGCGTTTCGAGGGATACCGGCTCCTGGGCAATCTTCAGGATTTCACGTACTTTTTCAGGGGACAGGTCCATGTCTTCACCGATCTCTTCAGGTGTCGGTTCGCGTCCTAAGTCTTGAAGGAGCTGCCTTTGAACACGAATCAATTTATTGATTGTTTCCACCATATGGACAGGAATCCTGATTGTCCTTGCCTGGTCAGCGATGGCACGAGTGATGGCCTGACGAATCCACCAGGTAGCATAGGTACTGAATTTAAATCCTTTGCGGTAATCGAACTTTTCGACAGCCTTGATCAAGCCCATGTTTCCTTCCTGAATCAGGTCAAGGAATAACATGCCACGGCCAACATAACGTTTCGCGATACTTACTACAAGTCGAAGGTTGGCTTCGGCGAGTCGTCTTTTGGCTTCCTCATCGCCTTGTTCAATTCGTTCTGCCAGATTGATCTCTTCTTCTGCAGAAAGCAGGTCAACTCGGCCAATCTCTTTTAGGTACATCCTTACCGGGTCATTAATCTTTACTCCCGGCGGGACACTTAAGTCATTCAAGTCGAATTCTTCATCGTCTTTGGCAAGCTGTTTGATATCAGGGTCTTCTGCTTCATCGCTTTCGCCTACGAGTTCAATCCCTTGTTCACCAAGGAACTCATAGTATTCATCCATCTGATCGGAATCAAGGTCGAAGCTTGATAGCCTTTCTGCGATATCATCATAAGCAAGGACACCTGTTTTCTTGCCAATTGCCGTTAACTGGTCTTTTACTTGTTCAACTGTCACTTCATTTTCGGTGACTTCTTTAGAACGGGCTGACTTTTCAGCCATATGTCCCCCTCCTTCCAAAAATCAAAAACAATCAGCATAAGCTCTATAAGGTCTTGCGCAAGTGTATTATTTCCGTGGCGATTGCCGCAGCGCGCAAGAAATCGTTTTGTCGTTCTGCCTGTTTTTGTTCTGCCATTTTTTCCTTTATTTTTAACATTTTTTGATAATTCAAGACCTGCTTGATATAATCAGATAATTCCTGGTCACTGATCTCCTCGTTAAGAGGCATCATTTCTATATCAGCAACGACCCTTTTTAGCTTATTATCCTGGAGATAATTTAAGAACGCTCCCGGGTCAGGATCATGTCCTTTTTCATAGTATGCAAATAAATAAGTAATAATAGCCTGGTGTTCGTCAATGTTTAATGAACTTCCTGCAAGCATTTCCTGTACCTTATAGGCGATATCGGCATCTCTCATCATATGATAGATCATTCGCCTTTCGGCCGTATGGTAGGCAGGCTTTAAGTCTGACTTCCTTGTATAGCTCACAGGTCTTGATTCTGGCCGCGGTTGATTTTGCCTTTTTGGCGCGGATACCTGAATCAGCTGATTGAGCTGTTGGACCAGTGCATCAAGCGAAAGCGAAAACTCATTCGCAAGCTGTCTCAAGTACAGATCCTTTTCTACTGCTTTCTCGAGAGTGCTGATTTCTTTAAGTACTTCTTCGATATATTGCAGGCGATCTCCTTCATTCTGAAGGTTTTTCCCACGGCGATAATATATTAATTTAAATGCCATCAAAGTGGCACTGGAACCAATTATATCGTTCCGGAATTTTCCCTCGCCATGTATCTTTATGAAATCGTCTGGATCCATTCCATCAGGCATCGTTGCAACCCTGACATTCACCCCTGCTTTGGAAAGCATGCTTGATGCCCTAAAGGCTGCTTCAATGCCGGCTTTATCCGAGTCGTAACAAACCGTTACAGCTTGAACATTTCTTTTCAGCAAGGAGATATGTTCCTCTGTCAAGGATGTTCCCATCGTGGCGACACCATTTTCAACGCCTGCACGATTAGCGGAAATAACATCCGCAAAGCCTTCAAAAAGTACAGCCTGCTGCTGTTTCCGAATCGAGCCGCGGGCGAGATGAAAATTATATAAAGTTTTACTTTTATTGAAGATTTGCGTTTCGGGACTGTTCAGATATTTGGGCTCTTCGTCCCCCATTGCTCTCCCTGAAAACGCAATCGTATTACCCTGATGATCCAGGATCGGAAACATGATCCTGTTCCGGAACCTGTCAAAGTAGGTACCATCGTTTTCCCGCTGAATGACCAATCCTGCTTTCACAATCAGTTCCAGCGAAAACCCCCGTTTTTCGAGCAGCTTAACCGCAAAATCCCATGAAGGCAGTGCATAGCCTATTTGGAAGCGGTCAATTGACTCCTGGGTGAACCCTCTGTTAAGAAGGTATTCCAGGGCATCCTGACCCTCTTTTGTGTTTACAAGCAAATGATGGTAGAATTTACGCAATAGTTCATGCGCTTCAATCATTTGCTTTGATCCTTCAGGTAGCTGTGTATTTCTGCCTGCAGCCTGCCCTTCAAGCTTCAGTTCAATGTTAGCCCGATCAGCTAGCTTCACTGCAGCTTCTTGAAAAGACAGTCCGTCAATATCCATCAGGAATGAAAATACATTCCCGCCGGCTCCACAACCAAAGCAGTGATAAATCTGCTTATCAGGTGAAACGGAAAATGACGGAGAGTTTTCCCCATGAAATGGACAAAGCCCAAAGTAGTTCCGGCCTTGTTTTTTCAATTGGACATAATCACCAATGACATCGACTATTTCAACCGCTTGCCGGATTTCATTTACTTTTTCCTCGGCAATCCTCTCTGCCATAAGCATGACCTCTAACTAGTTGTGATTCGTTGAACATACCTTACAATTCAATAAAAGCATGTTCAATCCCTTTATAAACTTTTCCCTGTCTTTTTCAGTAAAGGGTTTTGGCCCTTTTCCGTAGGATCCCTGCCTTCTAGCTTTGGCAGAAAGATATCTTAAGTCAAGAGCAGTCTGAATGTCCTTTTCTTCAAATAAATTTCCCCTTGGAGAGATGGCATAAACCCCTTTCGCAATAAGGGTAGAGGCAAGACCAATGTCCTGCGTCACCGCAAAATCACCTTTTTTTACGTGATTCATTAAATAAAGGTCTACAGCCTCCTTATGAGAATCGACAAAAACCCAGTTTTGCCCTTGAAGATCATTCTTCATATGGGCATATGAAGCCACAAAAACAGCTTCGATGGAAAACTTCGAAGCGATTTCGACAATTTCCTTAATGACCGGGCAAGAGTCTGCATCAACAAAAAGGGTCTGACTGTTGATTTTACTAGTATTAATTCTACATCACTCCGCATATTCCTTCTAAAGGAATGGATTTTTTCAAGGGAATTTTGTCGAATTTTTTCGCGGTCAATATCTTGACAACTGATAGTAAATAGTTTATTCGTAATCTGTCCAGTCTAAACCTAAACAGATACATTTTTATCACAATTTTTTATTATAGTATAAGAAAGGCTATTTTTCCATTATTTTTTCTTGGTTAATGCATTAATCCGGTAAAGAGAACTGTCAAAAAGAAAAGCACATAAAAATATGTGCTACTCGTCCATCTTCTTGTTACGGACCATATTCAGGATGACATTTGCCGTTTCTTCAACCGCTTTGTTTGTTACATCAATGACTGGACACCCTATCTTTTCGACAATCCCATCGAAATATTCGATCTCTTCCTTGATTCTTTCGATATTGGCATAAATCGCCTGATCGTTCAATCCGAGTGAAATTAATCTCTCACGGCGGATTTGGTTCAACTTATCCGGGGTGATCCTAAGGCCGAAACATTTTTCCTTTGGCACAAGAAACAATTCTTCAGGCGGGTCGACTTCCGGGACCAGTGGTACATTCGCGACTTTGTAGCGCTTATGGGCCAGGTATTGAGATAGTGGGGTTTTGGATGTTCTCGAGACTCCCACGAGAACAATATCCGCTTTCAGTATTCCTCTTGGGTCGCGGCCATCATCGTATTTTACTGCAAATTCTATTGCTTCAACTTTTTTGAAATAATCTTCGTCAAGTTTCCGGACAAGACCAGGTTCGTATAACGGGGTCTCACCGCTAAGGGTTTGAATTTGCTTCATGAGCGGGCCGATGATGTCACAAGCATATATCCCCTCTCTAGCAGCAGACTCCTGAAGATAATCGCTGATATCAGGCTTGACCAGTGTATAAGCGATCATCCCTCCATCATGCTTCGCCATCGAAATAACTTCATCAATATGTACCTTATCCTCAACGTAAGGGAACCTTTTAAGTGAAACATCCAAGTGTTCGAATTGGCTGATGGCAGCCTTCGTAACGAGCTCTGCTGTTTCTCCGACTGAATCAGAAACCACATAAATAATAGGTGTTTTACTCATCTTTGATCAACCCCTTCTATTTGCTTCATTATTCCTCAGCCAAGGCCACAAAAGCCTTTGTAATGTTTGTCTTGGTCAGCCTTCCTACCAGCTCGTAGCCATCATCTGTATCTTTGATGATTGGAAGTGCATCTATCTGCTTTTCAATTAATTCCTTGGCAGCATCAATAAGCAGGTCATCACGGCGGCAAACAGTTATATTTGGCATTCTTGTCATGATGATATTGACTGGCAATGTCGTCAGCTCCTGCTTCCCAATGCTTGCTCTTAATAAATCTTTGCGAGAAAGGACACCTACCAGCTTTGAAACTTTATCGACAACAAATAAAGTGCCTACATCTTCAAGGAACATCGTTACGATCGCATCGTATACAGATACATTTTCAGGAACAACTACAGGGATGGACTGATAATCCCTGACGAGAATTTTTTTCAGGTTCTCTGAAAGCAGCTGATTTCCAGATTTGCCTGTGTAAAAATAACCTACACGTGGTCTGGCATCCAAATATCCCGACATCGTCAGGATGGCAAGGTCTGGCCTGAGGGTAGCCCTTGTCAGATTTAATTTTTCAGCTATATGCTCTCCAGTGATTGGTCCGTTATCCTTTACGATTTGCAGAATCTGTTCCTGGCGTTTATTCAGTTCGATTGTCCTCACCACCCATCGGGAGATTTTAATAAATGCTGTTTCCGATCGTTATTAAGCACCAAGCTATCTATCTGTTTTTACTGGATTAATGTATTTAGCAAGGTTGTATTGGTCCATGGACTCAGCAGTAGACAGACGATACAGTGCCTCAGTGCTAAAAAGCCTGATAAAATCATTATATACTACACTAGGTAATAAACAGGGAATAATTATTCTGAACTAATTAACATTTCATGACGATTTTTTCTTCCCCTAGCACAATGTACTTGTTAAAGTGCCTTCCTGTGCAGGAAGGCACCCAATAAAATCAGTTTATTTATGCAATGTTTTACTTTACGACAATATCATTTACTTTCGCGAGCTTCATGATCAGCACTGCCAATGCAGCCATTTGATTCAAACGGTTATCGCGGACATCCTGGTTATCAGACATGACCATTGTATGCTCAAAATAGTCATTGATTTCAGGTTTAATGTTAACCAAAAGCTGATAATATGAAGCGGCATCCATTCCATCCTCAGCCTTCTTTCCTAGCTCCAGATACTTTTCATACAGCCGCTGTTCATATTCATTTTCAAAACGATCCGGATCGATATCACCAAGTACCTCTTTCTTGCTTGCTATGTTAAGAACCCGGCTCAATGCTTCCATGCTTTCTTTAAAGCCCTCACTGCTGCTTGCAGCCTGCAGTGCTTCTGCCTTTTCGATCAGTCCGGATACAATACCGATCTCTCCTCCAAGTACGGCATCAATTAAATCGTAGCGGATTGCCCGCTCCTGTAACAAATGCTTGACTCGTAATTTAAAGAATTGGATAAGGTCATGGTAAACTTCTTCGTCAGTGCGCTTTGTAATTCCTGCTTCCGAAACGAGATTCAGAGAAAGGCCGACAAGATTTTCAAGTGAAATGTTCCACTTCTTCTCAATCAGGGTCTGCACGATTCCCGTCGCCTGTCTTCTCAATGCATAGGGATCCTGAGATCCGCTAGGAATGATGCCAAGCGAGAAGAACGCAACGATTGTATCGAGTTTATCCGCTATTGCCACCAACGCTCCCGCAGGAGATGCAGGAACTGAATCATCAGCATTGCGAGGCATATAATGCTCATTGATTGCTGCTGCTACTTCTGGGCTTTCGCCTTTTTGCAAGGCGTACTTTTCACCCATTATTCCTTGCAACTCAGGGAACTCATAGACCATTTGTGAAACCAGATCGAATTTGCTGATTTTGGCAGCTCGGTCCGCAAACCTTGTGACATCCGGCGAAAACTCCAGTCTATCAGCAATCAAGCCAACAAGCTTGCGCACTCGTTCTGACTTTTCAGCAATTGATCCGATTTCTTCATGGTATACAACATTTTTTAACTTTTCCAATGCGGCATCAATCTGCATTCTTTGATCTTCTTTATAGAAAAATGCAGCATCCGCCAATCGTGCTCTTAGAACTTTTTCGTTTCCGCGGGCAACCTTTTCAATATGAAGGTGGTCACCGTTCCTGACTGTGATGAAATGAGGCAGCAAGTCTCCGCTCTTGGATTTCACAGGAAAATACCTTTGGTGCTCTTTCATCGAAGTTATCAGGACTTCTCCTGGGATTTCCAGGAACTCCTCCTCAAATCGTCCATATAATGCAGTTGGATATTCGACCAGGTTATTGACTTCCTCCAGCAGGCCTTCATCAACAGGAACGAGCCAGCCGTTCTCTTCCTCAATTTTTTCAAGCTGGGAAGTTATAGCATCCTTCCGCTTTTGTGCATCAGCAACAACGTACTGCCCCAACAATGCTTCTTCATATTCCTGGGGATCGGATAATTGAATGTCACCTTCACCAAGGAATCGATGGCCTCTTGTTACGTTACCAGTTTGGACACCAGCTATATCAAATGGAATGATTTCATTTCCGAACATCGCAACAAGCCATTTGATCGGCCGGACGTAACGAAGCTCAAGGTCTGCCCAGCGCATGTTTTTCGGGAAAGCCAATCCGGACATGATCGCTTTCATTTCAACGAGCAAGTCAGAGGTTTCCTGTCCTTTAATGAATTTTTTAACATGGGCATACTCAACACCGTTGATTTCTTTAAAATATATATCCTCTACCGTTAACCCCTGGCCGCGTGTGAAGCCAATCGCTGCTTTGGACCACTCACCCTCCTCATTAAGGGCAATTTTTTTAGCAGGGCCCTTTGCTTCTTCCTCGCTGTCTTCCTGACGCTCATCAACATTCAGGACAAGTAACGCTAGCCTGCGCGGAGTGGAATAAAGCTTGATTGTATCAAAACCAATATTGTTCGTGTTCAGCCAATTCTCCACCTTGGAAGCCAGCTGGTTAATGGAGTCGGTAATAAACCTAGCAGGCATTTCTTCCAAACCGATTTCAAGCAATAAATTCCGTTTAGTCATTTTCCACCTGCTCCTTCCTTTTAATGATTGGGAAGCCCAACTTTTCTCTTTCTTCATAGAACGTTTTCGCTACTTTCTTAGCAAGGTTTCGAATTCGGGCAATATAGCCGGTCCTTTCAGTCACAGAAATCGCTCCGCGTGCATCAAGGATATTAAATGTATGGGAACACTTGAGAACATAGTCATATGCGGGATGGACAAGGCCTTCATCCATCTGGCGATTTGCTTCTTTTTCATAAATATTGAAAAGGTTAAATAGCATGTCTTTGTCAGATGTTTCAAATGTATACTTAGAATGCTCGTATTCCGGCTGTCCAAATATGTCCCTTACTGTAAAACCGTTTGTCCACTCAAGATCAAAGACATTTTCTTTATCCTGAATATAGGACGCCAGTCGTTCGATTCCGTATGTAATTTCCACGGAAACTGGTTTGCAGTCTAGTCCGCCTACTTGCTGGAAATAAGTGAATTGCGTGATTTCCATGCCATCAAGCCATACTTCCCAACCCAGGCCTGCACAGCCCAGGGATGGATTTTCCCAGTTATCTTCCACAAAACGGATATCATGTTCAAGAGGATCAATACCCAATGCTTTTAGCGAATCAAGGTAAAGTTCCTGAATATTGTCCGGTGAAGGCTTCATGATTACCTGGAATTGATGATGCTGATAAAGCCTGTTTGGATTTTCTCCGTAGCGGCCGTCAGCCGGACGTCGGGATGGCTCTACGTACGCGACATTCCATGGTTCAGGGCCAATTGCCCTTAAAAACGTGTAAGGACTCATCGTACCTGCACCCTTTTCGGTGTCATATGCCTGCATAAGGACGCATCCTTGTTCAGACCAGTGTTTTTGCAATGTTAAAATCATATTCTGGATATTCATCTTTACACCTCCGAGTTTTTTTAATCTTGTTTTTTACCTTTCAAAAGTTCTTGCTTTGCTGCACAAGGGCTTCTTAGCATAAAATTATCGAATAATAGACTGAATTGAAATAAAAAAAACTCTCGCCCCCTATGCATCCATTCATGCATAGGGACGAGAGTTTACCCGCGGTTCCACCCTATTTGCTGCAAAAAGCAGCCTCTTTAAAAGTGATGTCGCTCCGGAACGCCTTCCTTAATTTCTGCAATCCGGCTCACACCGTACCCGGACTCGCTAATACAGAGGGATTTAAGTACTCTTTTCCTTCACTGCAACATATGTAATTATCATGAGATCTTCTCCTTGATGATGGATTACGCTTACCATCGGAAAACAGGAAAAGCTTTTGATTTGAATAATAGCGAAATCAAGAAACAATGTCAATAGTTATAGTTGGTCCCTGAATGAATCCATTTGGTCGAGGAATTTCCTTGTTTTCAAATAAAGTCCGGAATATTCATCATAATAAGCGGAAATGACTTTTTTCAGCTCGGCTTTTGTCTCTGGCTTAACTGAAATATTGCCAAGACGGCTTAGATCTAACAAGTAGAATAAGCGAAGCAGCCTCACAGTACCTGGCAAGGTTCTGATCCTGTATGGATCGATTTCAAAACAGCGATGGCAAAGCAGACCGCCTTCCCTGATTGAAAAATGAAAATCCCCCTCTGTATTGCCGCAGTTTGCACACTTGTCCAATATCGGATATAGCCCCTGGACATTCAGCATTTTCATTTCATATATGAAAGTCAGAATCTCCATATCGTAGCCTTCATTCATATAGTTGAGCGACTGAAGAAGCAATTCAAACAAAAAAGGATTGGATTTCTTTTCCTCTGTCACTTTATCAGTCAAATCAACAATATAGCTGGCATGCGCAGTAAGGAAAATATCCTCCCGGATTGACCGCATTGAAGAAATCATTTCCCCCTGCTGCAGACTGCCCAGCCCTGAACTGGCCTGAAAAAGAAACTGTCCGTAAGTAAAAAGCTGGGTGACAGCAGCAAGCCTGCTATTAGGCTTTTTAGCACCTCTTGCCATCACACCAACTTTACCAAATTCCCTTGTATATAGGGTAACTATTTTATTGTTCTCGCCATAATTTGTCGTTCTAATGACAATGCCTTCACATTTCTGCAGCATTTGTTGTCACCATCCATTACTACAGACAAACCTATGAGATTGGAAAATCAATTTCTGCTAGTTCATCCTCCTGATAACCGGGTATTTCTTGATTGTCTTTCTCTAATTCCTTAAAGAGAAGATATGTGTCAATGTTACCTGTCTGAGAAAACACCTTCCAGGTAAAATCCAACATCGAAAACCCCACCTTTCGTTTTTTCACTAGCAACTTTATCTATCCCAAATCCTTATGAATATCATAGCCTGTCAATCAGATTTTCATGTCACGTAAAAATTGTAAATCCTATTTATGAATAATATTTGCTTCCCGTTAATATGTTAATGAGGGAGCATTTGCCAAACAGGCTTAATACTCATCTTCCCTGAACCCAAAATCACGAAGCTGAGTGGCTTTGTTTCTCCAATCCTTCTGTACCTTTACCCACAATTCCAGAAACACTTTAGTACCGAGCAGATTCTCGATATCAAGACGTGCCCTTTTGCCGATTTCCTTCAGCATACCGCCCTGCTTGCCGATGATGATGCCCTTCTGAGAGTCCCTTTCCACAATGATTGTAGCCATGACATGCACCATTTCCTTTTCAGGCTGGCGTTCCATTTTTTCAATTACTACAGCAAGTGAATGAGGAATTTCTTCCCTTGTCAAATGCAGCGCTTTTTCCCTGATCAGTTCGGAAACAATAAAACGTTCGGGATGGTCCGTGACCTGGTCTGCAGGATAAAACTGTGGCCCTTCCGGCATTTTCTCCTTGATTTGCTCAAGGAGCTTTTCAACATTGTTGCCTTCTAATGCAGATATCGGGACAATTTCAGCGAAATTGAACTTTTCATTGTAGGACTCGATTAGTTTGAACAACTCATCCGGATGGATTAGGTCGATTTTATTGATGACTAGGAAAACTGGTGTTTTTACATTCTGAAGTTTCTCAATGATAAATTCCTCGCCGCGGCCATATCCTTCCTGGGCATTGACCATAAACAATACCAGATCGACTTCTTTTAGAGTATTCTGTGCTACCTTCATCATGAAATCGCCCAGACGATGTTTCGGTTTATGGATTCCTGGTGTGTCTATGAATATCAGTTGTGAATCTTCAAGCGTAAGGACACCCTGCACCTTATTCCGGGTCGTTTGCGGTTTATCGCTCATGATCGCAATCTTTTGCCCGATTACCCTGTTAAGAAAGGTCGACTTGCCTACATTTGGCCTTCCAATGATGGAAATGAAGCCGGATTTGTGAGATTTGCTGTTACTGCCTTGATTATTAAAGTTCATACTGTATTTCCCTTCTCCACTTTATTTTAACTTATTTTCAGTGTGATTTCATCGTTTGTAGCAAAAATGAAATATAAAATTTTAAATTTTCTAAAAACATACAAGCACTGTTTTTACACTGTGATGATATTTTACTTAAGTTTTTCCCTGTTTTCAAATTGGTTCAAACATATTGGTCAGACCTGCAAGGTTTTTTTAGAGGTGATGCGCGTGCTAATGCTGTTTTTCACAGAAGAATCATGCCAAAAAAAAGTTGCCCTGAACGGACAACTAACTAAACCATGTTAATAATCTTGGCAGAAAAATAATTAATCCGATCATGACACTGGCAATCGCAAAAACCAGGACAGCACCGGCCGCGATATCTTTTGCCTGTTTGGCAAGCGGGTGGTATTCTTTCGTATACAAATCAACTGTTCTTTCAATTGCCGTATTCATCAGTTCCATCGAAATCATCCCGCCTATGGATAAAATGATGGCGATCCATTCGTACTTGCTTATCGAAAAAATAAACCCAGCTAAAATTACAAAAATTGAAATCCCTATATGGATTTGGACATTTCGCTCTTTTGCTGCCGCTGCTGCGATTCCCTCGAAACCAAATTTGAAGGAGGAAGCAAGTGGATGCTTCCTCTGTTTATCAGCGTCCAAGCCCATACCCATCAAGGATTTCTTTTTGTCTGTCAAACATCTGTTTTTCATCCTGCTCATTCATATGGTCATAACCTAATAAATGCAGGAGGCCATGGACCGCAAGGAAACCAAGTTCCCGCATGAATGAATGGTTATATTCTTCTGCCTGTTCCCTTGCTTTCGGAATGGAAATGATGATGTCACCAAGGATCCTCGGAATACCTTCCCCGACAATCTCCAGTTCTCCTTCTCCCATTTCCTCGAGGGCAAAAGAAATGACATCTGTCGGGCGATCCTTGTCACGATATTCTCGGTTTATTTCCTGGATTCTTTCATTCGACACGAATGTAACGGAAAGTTCACTGCCTTCCTGGACATTCTCCTTCTCGGCCGTATAGTTTAGCAATTTTTCAATTTCATTTATTTCATGCTCTGACAATTCATTTGTTTCATCCAAAAAATCAATTTCTAAACTCATGCCTGCTTCACCTTCTGCTTATTCATTTCTGGATATTCAATTCTCGAGTGGAATATTCCCTTTAGCGTTTCACAAAGTGTATCAGCGACGGTATCCAGCTCCTTCAACGTGATATCACACTCACCCAGCTGGCCATCCTGCAGCCGGTCTCCAATAATATTGTGTACCAGATTTTCAATTTGTTCATGTGTAGGGTGCGCCATCGATCTCACAGCGGCTTCCACACTATCCGCGATGCCAATGACAGCAGACTCTTTTGTTTGCGGCTTAGGCCCAGGATAACGGAAATCCTCTTCTTTAACCTCATGCCCGCTTTGCATCGCCTTATGATAAAAGAATTTCAATAATGTTGTACCATGGTGCTGTTCTGCGATATCAATGATTTCTTTTGGCATCCTGTGCTTACGGAGCATCTCTGCTCCATCGGTAGCATGGGCGATTATAATGTTCTTACTGGTCAACGCCGGCAATTTATCGTGTGGGTTATCCATATTAATCTGATTTTCAATAAAGAATTGAGGCCGTTTCGTCTTCCCGATGTCATGATAATAACAGCCGACCCTGGCCAAAAGCCCGTTAGCTCCAATCGCTTCACATGCCGCTTCTGATAAATTGGCCACCATGACACTGTGATGGTAAGTACCAGGAGCTTCTGTGAGAATTTTTCTTAAGAGCGGGTGGTTTGGATTGGAAAGCTCGATAAGCCTTAATGTAGACAGGATGCCAAACCCTGCTTCAAAAAACGGCAATAATCCGATCGTCAATACAGCTGAAACGATACCGGAAACAAATGCAGCAATAAAATAAAAACCGTATTCCAGACCTGAATATTGGCTGTTCCTTAAAAACAGAATCGAAAGGATCACAACCAGGTTAACCACCGATACAAACATCCCCGCCTGGAGGATTTTTGAACGTCGATTCTGTTTCTGCAGGAACAAAATGGCTGCCAGACCGCTGATTAAAATATAGATCCCGATTGTCACATTCAGTGTTCCAGTAATGCCTTCATTAAAGATGATGGAACCTGTAACAGCCAGGATAGCCATTTGAAACAGTGCCAGTCTTTCATTAATCAGCATCTTGATTAGCATTGCTCCCATTGCCGCCGGGAAAAGGTAACCAATCTCCGAGTATTCGAATTCATCGAACAGACTGACCAGCTTCATCAATAAGATAGATGTAATGAATATGATGCTGAAAATCAACAGATTCTTCTGCTTTTTATCGGCGTTTTCCATTTCGTTGAAGATGACATACAAGGAAAAAAGGATCAATGCTACAAGCATAGCCAGCCCGATAAAAGGCTTATAGGAATTTTCACTCTCTAAAAGCCCTACAAGCTGGAGCTTTTTATAGACATCCCTGCTGATAAGCTGACCTTCATCCACAAGAATTTGCCCCTCGAGGATTCTTACGGGTTCAACACTGTCCATGGCTTGCTGGCGCTGATCCTCAGTTGCTTCAGGATCGTAGAACTCATTCTGGACTACTGCATAGCGGCCGAGTTCGATAGCAGATCTCTTTAAACCGCTGCTCAAACTTGTATACTTCAATTCTTCCTCTACATTTAATTTTGCATTCTCCACTTCATCCGCGGGGACACTGTGCTTCATCGTATTATTTATAGCCGTAACCGTGAGGTCCTTGGCAACCAGCAGCTCTTCCTTCGGTGCTTGGAGCAGAGCAATGAATACTTCATCAGATAAGCTTTTTGTTTCACTCTCGGTCAACTTCGTTTTTAACATGGCCAGTTTTTCTTCCTTCGAAGGACCTTCAGGAACAGGCTTATCTTCCACATCTGCCTCTTCAGCTGCTTTTTTCTTCTGGTCTATTTCTGCCTGCACTTCCTCATTGACTTCTGAAACCGAACCGAAAATGGAAGTGACTAAATCAACCCTGTTCTGGGCATATTCCCTTTTGACCCTGTATACATCGTTGACACGCTCGACCGCTTCCCTGCGGTTCGCTTCCGTGCTCTCTTTATCCTCAATTGTAATAGGAGACCGGATGGTTTTCTCCGCCAAAGAGTGTAACTCCAAATTAAGCTTTTCAGGTTTTACATTGCTGTACATCGCTGAATACATCACAACACCTATCAGCAAAAATAACAAAACCCGGAAAATCTTTATATTCAACAAATTCAATATGGCAGTTAATTGGACCTGCAGCTTATCCATATACAGCCCCTCCTACTAGAAAAGCGTAAGCGCCTTGACCAGACACTTCTTAAAAGCCGAAATATAGACTTGATTATTAAAAAGAACCAGTTTGAGAATAACTGGGAAATATACTAACTTTATGTACCATCATATCAGTTTTCACCGTAAGTTTCACCTCTATTTGAAATTACTGCTTTCAATATCAGTTCTGAAGCAGTTTCATCCTCAGTAAAGGCAAAAGCCCGCCCTTGTTTTACCAAGAGCGGACTGAGATGTTATTCAGTTTTACCATAGGCCTCGATGATCCGGCCGACAAGTGGATGTCGCACTACATCGGCCTGTTCAAGGTGCACAAAAGATAGTCCGGAGACATCCTTCAGGACTTTTTCTGCTTCAACCAACCCTGATTTAGCACCTTTTGGCAAATCAATCTGTGAAGTATCCCCAGTTATGATCATTTTAGATCCAAATCCCAATCGAGTCAGGAACATCTTCATCTGGGCTTGAGTCGTATTCTGCGCCTCGTCCAGGATTACAAATGCATCATCTAGAGTTCTTCCTCTCATATAGGCAAGAGGCGCAATTTCAATTGTGCCTCTTTCAATCAAACGCGAAGTATGTTCCGTGCCAAGGATATCGTGAAGGGCATCATATAATGGGCGAAGATAAGGATCCACCTTCTCCTTCAAGTCTCCCGGAAGGAAGCCAAGGCTTTCTCCTGCCTCTACAGCCGGTCTTGTAAGAATGATTTTTGACACAGTACCATTTTTAAGTGCCGTGACTGCCATTACGACTGCAAGATACGTCTTACCAGTACCAGCTGGTCCAATACCGAAAACCAGGTCGCGGCTTTTGATGGCATTAACATAGTGTCTTTGGCCAAGAGTCTTGACTCTGATCGATTTACCCTTTACATTTTTGCTGATTTCTTCATCATATAGATCCTTGAAGTATTCCAAGGTACCTTTTTCAGCCATTTGTATAGCGTAAACAGCTTCTCTCTGGCTAATGCTGATTCCTTTGCGGATCACGGCCAGCAGATTCACCAGAACAGCCTGGGCCAACTCCACCTTGTCCTCAGGTCCGGAGATTCCTACTGACTCTCCCCTGGTTACAATCGAGACACCAAGCTCATGTTCAATCAGCTTTAGGTTCATATCTGCATTGCCGAATAATGAAATTGCTTCAGTTGGGTTCGCTAGTTGTATTTCCATCGTTTTTAAGTCTTCTGTCATTCTCAGTCTCCTTGATAATTGGTTGTCCTTCTGCTATATCTTCAATAATCGTAAAATGTGTGGTTAGCTTTACTTTATCATTCTCGATTGACTGATGTAAAATTTTTTCCCCTTTAATGATAGCATTTTCAGGAAGGTAGTTTTTTATATCCTTTCTCGCCAAATCTTTTGCACTTTCGACCGCTTCCTGCCTCGAATAAATACGTGTTACCTGTTCCCGCTCCCGAATGGTCTTTTTTTCGACCTTTAAAGGGAGTTCCCACTTGAAGAATCTCACCGGCTGTTCAGTCACTTCGGTTTCATATTCACTGAAGTCAGCTTTTCCGAATCCCCATACAGGCAAACTCCTGCCGGCGACTACTAGTGAATATTTCTTTTTTTCATTCCCGTTATAAACCTGAAATGTACTCTTCAACGGTAATTCCACCTTCGTTGAATACCAAGTTTCACCGAGAATTTCTCCTGTGGCTGCCACAACTTTCATATCATCTTCCTTGCCATAAAGACCGGAAACAAGAAGCTGGCCTGGCATAACGTAGTCATTCACTTCAACCACCGGTTCGCCTTTTTCCACAAATATTTTGACAATGGCAGCCTTTCTTTTAGCTACAAGGTGCCTCGGCCCTATTACTTCGGCTTTTTCCGGCTCACTCTTTTCTACAGCCTGAAAATGATAGGTCGTCCCTTTTAGCTCCACACCAATCCAGGTCAGGGCCCCAACTTTATCTGTCAGTTCCTTTTGGATACTTTCCACACTATCTATAGATAACTGCAATTTACCGATTCCAATCCCCATTCTGTCCAATTCCTTGCGAATCTGGTGTTCAGTTGCCGGGCTTGCTCCTTTAATCTCTATACCCCATACCATGTTCGAAAGAAGCATCATCAAACCTAAGAATAAGAATGCCCCGGCCAAAAACCCACTGTTTGTCCATAATTTCTTTAAAAAGAAAGGGCCCCCAGCCCTCTCTAAAAACCTGATTTTACAGTTGCTGTCTCTTGCTGGAATCCTTAGTTTTTTTACATCCTTAAGATCGACATAAAAGGTGACGGCCTCTGATCCATGTTTTTTGACGTTCCATATCGAAACACCATTACGTGTCAGCTGATTTAAAAATCTTTCTATTCCCTTTCCAGTCAACTTTACTTTTACTGTACCAGAAAAGGTGTGTATCCATTGGTTTTTCATTGTGCTCCCCCTCAATCAATCGTTTATATAAATAACCTGATCTATTTTTCCTTCGAGCAAGATTTCCTCAGGTAATATTGTCTTGATCACAAACGCTTTTCCCTTGACGAGAAGCTGGCCCCCTTTAATCATCAGGCGCACTTCGCCATCAGAAAATGCCAGCAAACCCCGGTGATTCTCTATATAAATATGGACATGCCCAATCATCGTGATTCTAGGGAGATCCATCATGACATCTTGAGGAAGATCCATTTTTTGTGTCATCCATTTGCGTACATACTGGCCCCATTTTTTTGCCATAAAAAAAAGAACCCCCTTTCATCTCATATGTATGAGAAAAAGGGAGGTTCTAGCACCATTTTTAACTTTATGGATATGCATTCTTTCAAAACCATTGCAGGAAGGCAAATTCTTTGCCTAATTTCTCCTGACAGGGTTGTATGGCCTTTTCGCCCTTGGTTTGCCAAGGACTTCGGCCCAAATAATTCCTTCTACCAGAGTGTCCCTGTCTGGCTCGAAGACAACTTCAGGTTCTTCTTGCTCTCTCTTTTGCTTCAAACGGCCTGATGATTCACCAGCAGACATCCTGCCTTTACTTGCTCTCTCTTTGTTCATCTGCTCCTCAGACTGAAGCTTTCTTTCCAGATAAACCTTCTGGAGATCATTAATGATTTCCGCACCAGTTTCACCAGAGACCTGTTTTTCTGAATCCCTGCTTCTAGTTGATTCTCTGCGATTATCCTTTTCAATTTCAGATCGAGACTCAACCCTGGCCTCTGCCGGCTGTCTCCTGGCAGGGGCAGGACGAGGCTGCCTTGCTGGTCCAGGCTGTTGCATCGGACCGGGCGGCCTGACCGGACGGCGCTGTGGCGGCTGGCCGTCCGACTTCTTTTTGTTGAAAAGACTGGAGATGACCCCGATCAGAATAAACAGGGCTATAGGATTACTGAACAATTCAAATAAAATTTCCATGATGAGCCCCCCTTTCTTTTAACGGGTTCTCGCATCAATTATTATTTTTGTCATCTTTTTTATTATTGTTTGAAAGCTTGCCAATGGAACCTCTCATATCTGTGTCTGCCTCGATATTCTGGATATTCATATAATCCATCACGCCGATGTTGCCTTCACGCAGTGCTTCTGCCATTGCCAACGGTACAGTTGCTTCCGCCTCGACAACTTTCGCTCTCATTTCCTCGACTCGGGCCTTCATTTCCTGCTCTTGTGCTACAGCCATAGCGCGGCGCTCTTCAGCCTTCGCCTGGGCAATCTTCTTATCAGCTTCCGCCTGCTCTGTCTGGAGCTCGGCACCGATGTTTTTGCCGATATCAACGTCCGCAATATCAATCGATAAGATTTCGAACGCTGTACCTGCATCCAGACCTTTTGAAAGGACTGTTTGCGAAATCATATCCGGATTTTCCAGCACTTTTTTATGGTTGTCAGAAGAACCGATTGTCGATACAATCCCCTCACCAACACGGGCAACGATTGTCTCTTCACCAGCACCCCCGACAAGTCGGTCGATGTTCGCTCTTACTGTGATTCTTGCTTTAGCTTTTACCTCGATACCATCCATAGCCACACCAGCGATGAATGGCGTTTCAATTACCTTCGGATTAACACTCATTTGTACCGCTTCCAGTACATCACGGCCTGCAAGGTCAATCGCTGCCGCTCTTTCGAATGAAAGCTCAATATTCGCACGGTGCGCAGCAATCAGGGCATTTACTACCCTGTCAACATTACCGCCGGCAAGATAGTGGCTTTCAAGCTGGTTCGTTGTTACACTTAGGCCTGCTTTGTGCGCCTTGATCATCGGATTGATGACCCTGCTTGGGATAACCCTTCTTAATCTCATACCAATCAGCGTGAAAATGCTGACCCTGACACCTGCTGCTAATGCTGAAATCCAGAGCATTACCGGTACGAATGTCAGCAACACACCAAGGAAAATGATCCCGAGTGCAATAGCTACTAAAACAAATGCTGTACTTGCATCCATATGAACTGCCTCCTAAAAATATTTTTCCAAGGTCCTTGAATCTTCTTCATTTTACAAATTCAATTCAAAGACCTGGTGTTTATCTCTACTTGTTGCTTCACCGATTCGTCGTGGCAAGAATACCTCAATGAACAATACAATGAAAGAACAAATTAGATATCTTTAATCTCCCTGACCACAATTCTAGAACCTTCCGTTTTTACAATCCTAACTCTCTTGTCCTTTGCAATAAATCCACCCTCACTGACTGCATCAATGCGCTCATCATCAACAATGATCGTTCCAGAAGGTCTGAGGGGAGTGAGCGTAATTCCTTCTACCCCAATAAGTTCCAGGCGGTTTTTATTGGATACATAACCCTTTTCAGTGCTTGTTGAATCTGTCAGTATGATTCTTCTGAAAAATTTCATCTTTTTTCCAAACACCCTTATCATTAAAATAGATAAAACGATGGACGCAGTCAAGGCTATCAATAACGATATTCCCATATGGACCACATTATCTGATGCCATAAAAAAGCTTGCAATAATTGCTAATAACCCGATTATGCCGGCTATTCCTCCAGGGATGAATAACTCGAGCAATATTAGCCCAACACCAAGCGCGAACAGAATCAATGTCTCGAAACCTGCCAGGCCGGCAACCATATGCCCATAGAAGAATAAAAGCAAAGCAGACAAGCCGGCAATTCCCGGCAGACCAAACCCTGGAGAATACAGCTCAAGAACCAGCCCTAAACTGCCGATTGTCATCAAAATCGGGATAACGACTGGATGCGTGATGAATCTCGCCAGTTTTTCAGCGAAAGTCTCGTTCACATTTCGGATTTCCGCATCCTCATAGCCTAGTTTTTTCAATAACTCATCGAGATTTTTGACAGTCCCCTCGGAATACCCAACCTCGAGAGCCTGCTCCGCCGTCAGGGTAAGCAGCTCCCCTTTGCCTGCACCAAGCTCCGGAAGGTCGATGCTGTCATCTGCCATTGCCTGGGCATATATCGGATCCCGCCCGCTTTCAACCGCTGCTGCTTTCATGGCAGCAAACCAATAGGACTCCGCTTTTTTTCCAGCGGTATTGCCTTGCTGGTCAATGATTGCAGCTGATCCCATTGTAGAACCGGGAACCATATAAATTTCATCAGTATTCAGGGAAATATATGCACCTGCGGATAATGCCTGCTTATTGACGAATGCTACAGTTTTTAGGTCAGTGCCTGTCAGCAGCTTGCCAATACCGCCAGCCGCGTCAACCGCCCCGCCAGGTGTATTCACATCAAAGATGATTGCTTCCGCACCAGCCTCTTCTGCCTCCTCAACCGCCCTCTCCAGGAAGGCAAGCAGGCCCTTCTCCACAGTTTCTTCAATCGGCACCACATAGACCACTTTTTGATCAGCATCTGCAGTGAACGGGTAGATCCAGCTGGCCAGTGACAAGAGGATGATGATGCTCGCAACCACTGATTTTATTTTCAATTCGGCACCTCCATTCATTAAAATAAGGCCATAGTGGTAATACGCATTCGCGCACCAAAAGGTTTCATAGATTTTTTACAGATTTCCGAAAAAATTCATGTAGTGAATTTTTAGTTTTGCTTTATTAAAATCTAGGGAATCTACCATTCGGGCGGAGTCTCGTTTTGTGGCTCATAAATTTTTTCTATGGGACCTTTTGCAGGGGTGTGCCCTCTTTGTGCTTATAGAATCTTTCTATGTGACCTTTTGCAGCGGCGGGCCCTCTTTTTGGGCTTATAGAATATCTTTTATGCAACCGTTTGTGGACCAACGGCCTCTTTCTGGCTTATAGAACGAGGTAAACCGATTGGGTTATCACCAATATGTATATTAATCAACATAACACAAAGCATCATCCCAGGACACATTTTAGTATGAGCTAAAAAGGCCGCAAGAATATCCTGCGGCCTTCGAGCTTTTTATGAAAGGTGTTGTTGTACAAGTTTATTAACGAGAGATCCGTCTGCTTTACCTTTTACTTTAGGCATAAGGACAGCCATTACTCTACCCATATCGGCTTTAGATGCCGCACCGGTCTCTGCGATAGCTTCTTTGACGATTGCCGTCACTTCTTCTTCGCTAAGCTGCTGTGGCATGTAAATTTCGACATGCTTTAATTCTGTTTGTATCTTTTCAACGAGGTCTTGACGACCAGCTTTTTCAAATTCCTGGAGGGAATCTTTGCGTTGTTTCACTTCACGAGAAAGTACAGTTAACTCTTCTTCTTCGGATAATTCCTGCTTGCCGAACTTGATTGCTTCGTTTTGCAGGGATGCTTTGACCATCCGAATCGTCGTGAGTCTGTCCTTTTCTTTGTTCTTCATCGCTTGTTTCATATCATTATTTAAACGCTCGAGCAGGCTCAAGTTGATTCCACCCTCTCTTAGAACTTGCGTTTTCTAGCAGCTTCAGACTTTTTCTTACGCTTTACACTAGGTTTTTCGTAGAATTCGCGCTTTCTAGCTTCTTGGATAGTACCTGATTTAGATACAGTACGTTTGAAGCGTCGAAGAGCATCTTCAAGCGATTCGTTTTTACGAACGACAGTTTTAGACATTCTCTTTCCCTCCCTCCGAGCACAACACACTAACACCAAAACACATGGAAACCATGTACCTTGCAATTATAATATATCACTGGCAGGAGGTCAACTGTAATTAGCCCTTGTTTTTACATTATGTACTTTTGCAGGATATCATTCAGACTAAAAAATTTATTAGCATGTCCTGCACTCCTTTTCATACATTTAAATGGGAGGGGGTGTCCTATGGTCTATCTATTATTTTTCCTATTGTTTCTCGCTGTTTTCATCGGCGGAATGACATTGCTTCGGAAAGGCTTGTTCGAACTTTCCGCAAGCAGAATGAAGAACTGGCTGACCATCATGACTGATACACCACTTAAAGGATTGTTGGCCGGTACCATAGTTACGGCCCTTTTGCATAGCAGTTCAGCTGTCATGGTGATTACGATTGGATTGATTTCTGCCGGACTGCTGAAATTCTCACAATCAATCGGGATTATCCTTGGATCAAATATAGGAACAACCTTCACCCTTGAAATCATCACTTTCAACATCGATGCATTTATCGTGCCTTTCGCTGTTATTGGTGCGATTTTAATGGTAGCGCGAAATAAAACATGGCAAAACATCGGTGCTATTTCTTTTGGGATTGCTGCAGTTTTCGCTGCAATGCGCGGCTTCACTTTCCTTGCTGATCCTGTGACCAGCTTGCCAATTGTTGAGGCTGCGCTCGTAAATTTGAACAACAGCCATTTGATCAGCATTCTGACAGGCACGGTTGTAACTGCCATGATCCAATCAAGCACAGCGATGACAGGGATCATCATGGGATTTTTGTCTGAAGGCACATTAAGCATGAATTCAGCAATTGCGGCGATGCTCGGTGCGAATATAGGCACTTGCATTACTGCCATGCTGGCGTCGATTGGTGCCGGCAAAGAGGCCAGGCTTACAGCGTTTGCACACGTATGGCTGAATATTGCTGGAGCAGCAGTCTTCTATCCCTTCATCGATCAAGTTGCTTCACTTGCTCCAATGACAGCCGCAAGACCCGAAGTTCAGCTGGCGCATGTCAGTGTCGTTTACAACATCATCGCTTCATTGCTCGTTCTTCCTGTTGCCGAGAAATTCGGCAGGATGATTGAATTCATTCATGGGAAAGAAGAATCTAGTTAGTAAACTTCATTTGGACGAAAAAATCGGAAATGCTACGATATGCTTTATTTTCCGCTTATATATTCTTAAATATGGTCGATATACGCTAAAAACATGGTCGATAACTTACTAAATCGGTCCTTACATTCAAAGAAAGAGCTGGCATTTTGCCAGCTCTTTCACATTGACTATATAACAGCTTGTTCAGCTAAAATTTCATCTTCAAGTACTCGGACAAATTGCCCTTCATTGTAAGGATAGCCTGCTTTCGCAATCTTGACCTTCACAATTTTACCGATCATCTCTTCAGTAGCAGGGAAAACAACTTTCAAATAGTTGTCTGTATAACCTACATATAGTCCGCTGTCTGGCTCTTCCTTATAGATTTCTTCAGGAATCACTTCAAGCACTTCATTCTCAAAATGTGAGGCATATTCCTTAGCAAGCTGATTGGAAAGCTCAATCAATCTGTGAACGCGTTCGTTTTTCACGTCTTCATCCACCTGGTCTTCCATTCTTGCAGCAGGAGTGCCTGTCCGTTTTGAATAAGGGAAAACATGCAGCTCTGAGAATTGATGCTTTTTGATGAAACTATAGGTTTCCATGAACTCTTCTTCTGTTTCACCTGGGAAACCGACAATGATATCAGAGGTAACTGCAAGACCTGGCAATACTTCCTTAAGCCGGTCTAGACGCTCTCCAAAAAATTCCATTGTGTATTTACGGCGCATACGCTTCAATACTGTGTCAGATCCTGATTGGAGCGGGATGTGCAAGTGACGGACAATAATATTCGATTGATCGATTACCTCAATCACTTCGTCTGTGATCTGACTCGCTTCAATAGAAGAAATACGCAGGCGCTTAATGCCTTTAACTTGTGCCTCAAGGTCTCTAAGCAGTGCAGCAAGGTTGTAGTCCTTCATGTCTTCACCGTAGCCGCCTGTATGGATACCAGTAAGGACGATTTCCTTGTATCCAGCATCAACAAGCTGCTGAGCCTGGCGAATGACCTCCTGTGGATCACGGGATCTCATCAAACCGCGTGCCCATGGAATGATACAGAAGGTGCAGAAGTTATTGCATCCTTCCTGGATTTTCAAAGAGGCTCTTGTGCGGTCAGTAAATGCCGGTACATCAAGTTCCTCATAAACTCGGTTCTTCATGATATTGCCAACAGCATTAATCGGCTGGCGCTCTTGCTTGTACTGTTCAATATACTCTAGCATTTTTACGCGGTCCTGGGTTCCGACAACGATATCAACTCCAGGAATCGCCATGATTTCTGCCGGCGATGTTTGCGCGTAGCAGCCGGTAACACAAATAACAGCATCCGGATTCTTTCGCACAGCCCGGCGGATGACCTGACGGCTTTTCTTGTCCCCTGTATTCGTTACCGTACAGGTGTTGATGACATAAACATCTGAAGTAGACTCAAATTCTACTCTATCGTACCCTTGTTCCTTAAATAATTGCCAAATGGCTTCTGTTTCGTAATGGTTAACCTTACAACCTAATGTATGAAAAGCAACTGTAGGCATTATCTTCACCCCAATAATTCAAAATGATAAGAAACAGCAGACAAGGCATATAGCGGCGCTGTTTCTGTACGCAAGATGCGCGGCCCGAGACCACAAGCTAAAAATCCATTCCTATTTAAAAGGTCAACTTCAGCAGAGGTAAGTCCTCCCTCTGGCCCAAATACAATCAGGAGGCTGTCGCCTTCCCCCAATTTCGCCAGAGTAGAAGAAAGGACCGAAGCTTCACCTTCCCTCGCTTCTTCCTCATAAGCAACTAGCTTATAAGTATACTCACCGCTTGCTTTGATCAGTTCTTTAAGACTGACCGGTTCTTTCACTTCTGGAACATAACTGCGGTGCGACTGCTCAGCAGCTTCCTTGGCAATCTTCTGCCAGCGTTCAACCTTTTTGGCAGCCTTCTTGCCGTCCCATTTAACGATTGAGCGGGATGCGGTAAAAGGGACAAATTCATAGGCACCGAGTTCGGTACCCTTCTGAATAATTAATTCGAGCTTATCCCCTTTGGGCAGACCGCTCGCAATCACGACATGGACCGGGAGCTCAGTAGTCCCTTCCTCCCATTTTACAACGTTTGCCACAACGATTTCATCGGTAATTTCTGCAATCTGGCAAACCGCGCTTTTTCCCGCGGGCGTGACACAGATGATTTCGTCACCTGCCTTCATCCTCATAACACGTACAATGTGATGATAATCATCGCCGCTAATATGGAACTGTTCCATATTACCTTGTCCATCAATAAAATATCGCTGCATCACAACACCTGCTTTCTGAAAAGCGTGAGCGCCTGGATCAGCCTCGACAAGCTTACGGGGAACTAGGCGCTGGAGCTAGACATTTCTCAGAGTAAAATAGACAGAAAAAAGGGGATTTACTTTCCCCCTTTTCCACATTATTTCTTTTTGCTGATGATCGCAGCCCAGTCTTCCATAGAAATTATCTCTTCTATTTCAAACCCTGCGTTGATCATTGCATCCTTGACGACTTCTTTCTTCTGCTGGATGATGCCAGAAGTAATGAAGTATCCGCCATTTTTTACGACCTTGCCTGCATCATCAGCAAAGCGCAGAATGACTTCTGCGAGGATATTCGCCACTACAATATCCGCTCCTTCTTCAACACCGTCAAGAAGGTTGTTTTGTGAGATGGTTGCGACATCGTGGACTTTGTTGAGCTTGAGATTGAGTTTTGCAACCTGCACGGCTACATCATCAAGGTCCATCGCTTCTACTTTTCCTGCACCGAGTTTAGCTGCTGCAATACTGAGAACACCTGAACCTGTTCCAACATCCACGACTCGGTCGCCAGGCTGGACAGTTCTTTCCAGCGCCTGGATACACATGACCGTTGTCGGGTGTGTTCCAGTGCCGAATGCCATGCCTGGATCAAGCTCGATGATCAATTCGTCCGTGTTGACGGGAGTGTAATCCTCCCAGGTCGGGACAATTGTGAATTTCTCGGAAATTTTAACAGGATTGTAGTACTTCTTCCAGGCAGTTGCCCACTCTTCCTCATTCACTTCACTGATTGATACTTTATTCAACCCGATATCAATATTGTAGATTATCAGGTTATTGATCGCTTCTTTTATCTCATCAACCGTTTCTCCAAGGAAACTGTTTACCGGCAGATAAGCTTTTACAATGACTCCTTCTTCCGGATAATCGTCTGGATTAAGCTGGTATATTTCTCCGAACTGGTCCTCTCTCTCCTTCTCAAGCTCCAGCGGATCTTCAATAACCACTCCGCTCGCGCCTGCTTCGTGCAGGATATTGGAAATCGGCTCAACCGCTTCATTTGTAGTTAAAATGCTGATTTCAGACCATTTCATTTATACCAACTCCATTCGATTAATCACCTTTAAAGGCACGTTTTACTTTTGAAAAAAAGCTTTCCTCCTGCTCCCCAAGTGGAGACTGTCCGCTTACTTCAGCAAACTCACGGAGAAGCTGCTTTTGCTTTTCAGACAGTTTTGTCGGGGTCACGATTCGAACAAGGACATGCTGGTCTCCCGTACCATATCCGCGGACATTTGGGACACCTTTGCCCTTCAGGCGGAACTTTGTGCCCGTCTGTGTTCCAGCAGGAACTTTCAATTTAACTTTGCCGTGCAGTGTAGGGACTTCGACTTCATCACCCAGTGCTGCCTGGACAAATGTAATCGGCATTTCGCAATAAATATCATCGCCGTCACGCTCAAAGAATTCATGCGACCTGATGTGGAATACAATGTAAAGGTCGCCTGCAGGGCCGCCATTGATACCGGCTTCGCCTTTTCCTGCTACTCTCAGCTGCTGGCCATCATCGACACCAGCCGGGATTTTAACATGAATTTTATTCCTTCTGGTAACCTTCCCGGTGCCAGAGCAAGTTGAACATTTTTCTTTGATTTCCTTACCTGTTCCATTACAGTAATGACACACACGGCGGTTAACGATACGTCCAAATGGCGTGTTTTGTTCCACGCTGATTTGTCCGCTGCCATGACAGTGTTTACATGTATCAACTTTCGTCCCAGGCTTTGCACCAGTTCCGTCACACGTATCGCACTCTTCTTCACGAGGGATCTCGATATCTGTTTCCTTGCCAAATACAGCTTCCTCGAACTTCAAGGTCATTGTGTACTGAAGATCGGCACCCTGTCTTGGCGCGTTTGGATCACGGCGTCTGCCGCCTCCGCCGCCGAAGAAGGAATTGAAAATATCTTCGAAACCTCCAAAACCGCCGCCGAAATCACCGCCGCCGCCAAATCCCTGGTTAGGGTCGACATGGCCAAACTGGTCATAATGAGCTCGCTTTTGATCGTCGCTCAATACCTCATACGCTTCTTTTACTTCTTTAAACTTTTCATCTGCTCCCGGCTCTTTATTGATGTCCGGATGGAATTGTTTAGAAAGCTTGCGGTAAGCCTTCTTTATTTCATCCTTCGAAGCCGAATTACTGACTCCGAGGACTTCATAGTAATCCCGTTTACTCATGATTACCACTCCCGAATCTTTTCACATAAAGATAATTCTAACATTCCCGTACATTCATACGCAATATTTAAAATATCTGGTTATGCGGTATTTTGTGTCTTTTTATTAATTCATTGGCTGTGTTTAATTAGCCAGTTGGCATTAAAAAAGCCAAAGCCAAGTATGACCTGACTTTGACTTTTTGGGTGGCTTGTTATACAAGGCTGTTGATTTTCGTTCCAGGCGCTTCGCTTTCCGCGGGCAGTCCGCGAGCCTGCTCGGCGCTTTCAGCACCTGCGGGGTCTCCCGTGACTTACTAATCCCGCAGGACTTTGAAAAGCTTCTTCGAGTTCGCCCACGCACGATGGAAATGCGTTAGCATTTTCGGAGGAGTCTTCGCGCCTTCCACTACAATCAACAGAGGTGTAAGAATCAATATCGAAATATAACAGCCTTTGATTATTTATTGCATTTTATTTATCGTCATTTACTTCTTCGAATTCTGCGTCTACGACATTGTCGTCGTTCTTTCCTTCTTGACCTTCTGCGCCTTGTTGTGCCTGCTGTTGCTTGGCAGCTTCTTCGTAAAGCTTGACGCTTAGGTTTGTAACGATTTCTTGAAGAGCATCCTTCTTAGTACGGATTTCTTCAATTTCGCCTTTTTCGATTGCAGCCTTCAGCTCATCTTTAGCTTCGTTTGCCTTCTTGACTTCTTCTTCATCTACCTTGCCTTCAAGGTCCTTCAAAGTCTTTTCAGCAGTGAATACTAACTGATCCGCTTCGTTGCGAAGTTCCACTTCTTCTTTAAGCTTCTTGTCAGCTTCAGCGTTTTCTTCCGCCTCTCTTACCATGCGGTCGATTTCTTCATCAGATAGTCCTGTAGAAGACTTGATTGTGATTTGCTGTTCTTTGTTTGTACCAAGATCCTTCGCGCGTACGTTTACGATACCATTCTTGTCGATATCGAATGTTACTTCGATTTGAGGTACTCCGCGTGGTGCTGGCGGGATATCAGCCAACTGGAAACGGCCAAGTGTCTTGTTGGCAGAAGCCATTGAACGCTCACCTTGAAGCACGTGGATATCAACGGCAGTCTGGTTGTCAGCGGCTGTTGAGAATACCTGTGATTTTGAAGTAGGAATTGTTGTATTGCGATCGATCAGCTTTGTGAATACGCCGCCCATTGTTTCAATACCAAGTGAAAGCGGAGTAACGTCAAGAAGAACGACATCCTTTACATCACCAGAGATAACGCCGCCCTGGATCGCTGCACCCATTGCTACAACTTCATCAGGGTTTACGCCTCTGTGTGGATCTTTTCCAGTTTCTTTTTTGATTGCTTCTTGTACAGCCGGGATACGTGTAGATCCGCCGACAAGGATAACTTTATCCAGTTCAGATGGGCTTAAGCCAGCATCTTTAAGCGCCTGGCGAGTTGGTCCCATTGTACGCTCTACCAAATCTGCAGATAGCTCTTCGAATTTAGCGCGAGTCATGTTCACTTCAAGGTGAAGCGGTCCAGCTTCCCCAGCCGTGATGAACGGAAGTGAAATCTGTGTAGAAGTTACCCCGGAAAGGTCCTTCTTCGCTTTTTCTGCAGCATCCTTCAAGCGCTGAAGAGCCATTTTATCTTTTGAAAGGTCAATGCCATTTTCTTTCTTGAATTGTTCTACCAAGTAGTCAATGATTACCTGGTCAAAGTCGTCACCGCCTAGACGGTTGTCACCTGCAGTAGATTTTACTTCGAACACGCCATCGCCAAGTTCCAGGATGGAAACGTCGAATGTACCTCCGCCAAGGTCATAAACAAGGATCGTCTGGTCTTCATCCATTTTATCAAGACCGTAAGCAAGTGCAGCAGCCGTTGGCTCGTTGATGATACGCTCAACTTCAAGGCCTGCAATTCTTCCAGCATCCTTAGTTGCCTGGCGTTCTGCATCGTTGAAGTATGCAGGAACTGTAATAACTGCTTTTGTTACAGGCTCACCAAGATAATCTTCAGCATAAGACTTCAAATATTGAAGTATAACAGCCGATAGCTCCTGTGGGGAGTACTCTTTGCCTTCAGCTTCAACTTTATGGTCTGTTCCCATGTGACGCTTGATTGAAATAATTGTATTAGGGTTAGTGATTGCCTGGCGCTTTGCCACTTCACCAACCTGGCGCTCGCCATTTTTGAACGCGATGACAGAAGGAGTCGTTCTGTTGCCTTCTGGATTTGGGATTACCTTTGGTTCGCCGCCTTCTAGTACGGCAACACAAGAGTTAGTTGTTCCTAAGTCAATACCAATGATTTTACTCATTTTCAAATACCTCCTGGTTCTTTTATGTAGGCTCTTTTCGTAAACTTTATTGCTTTCTGAAGCAAAAGTAAAAAACGGCACCTGGTTTTTTACGAGTATGAATTCAATCTTTATTCAGAAGTCTCTTCGAAAAGAGCCCTGATACCAATGTTATTGGTTCACTTTCACCATTGCTGGACGAATGATGCGGTCCTTGAGCATATAGCCTTTTTGGAACTCTTCAACAACAATGTTAGGACCGAAATTTTCATCTTCAGCCTGCATAACAGCCTGGTGAAGATGCGGATCAAATTCCTTGCCAACAGCTTCTATTACCTCAACGCCTTCATTTTTAAGCGCATCAAGCAAGCTGCGGTACACCATTTCCACTCCCTGCTTAAGGGATTTCGCCTGTTCATTATCCACGTCCATCTTTAAAGCACGCTCGAAATTGTCAATAGCGGGCAGAAGATCCGTAATAATGCTCTGGGCTCTATATTTAGCGCTCGCTTCAAGTTCAATCCTTGAACGGCGGCGGAAGTTATCAAAATCAGCCTGAAGGCGCAAGTAACGGTTTTCGGCTTCATCAAGCTTCCCTTGCAGTTCAGCCACTTTCTTCACCATCGGATCTTGTTCTTCCTCTTGAGCTGGCATCTCTTCAGTTTTTTCAGAAGCTTCATTTTCAGCAAAAACTTCCTCAACCGTTTCTTCATCCATCTGGCTGTTCAATTCTTGCTCAGTATTTCTCTCTTCTGTCACGTTAACTCACCTCCCTCAAAGTATCGCGGCCATGTAGTGCCGCTGTTCCAGGTGGTCTGGATTGGTTTATATTTCAACGAAGCAAACATGCTTCAGTAGAAAACACATGAATTCAGGATGGAACAGGCTGCTCCACCCTTAATCAATATTTCCATGCTTATTTATTTTGATACAACTGTGTCAGTACCTTGGACAAATCGGTACTGATCAATTGGAGCAAGCTGATGACTCTCGAATACTCCATTCGTGTCGGTCCCAAAACCGCGATGGACCCTAACTTTTCTTCACCCATGGAATAAGTCGCAGTAATCAGGCTGCAATTTTCCATTGCAGAGTTATCATTTTCTGTTCCAATCTTGACATTGATTCCAGCCGGGTTTTGCCTGATCAGATGGTATAAACCATCTTCGTGTTCAATCATATTCATCAGGTTACGGATCTTCTCGACATCATTGAACTCTGGCTGGCTGAGGATATTCGTCTTCCCGCCAAAGAACACCTTCTCACTGGCCGGCATGTTCAATGTATCCATGATGGTATTCAGGAGTGTGTCATAACTGCTGATATGCTGTCGGAGCAGCATGGCGATCTCCTTGTAGATCTTGGAATTCAGATTGGTAAGCGGAACGCCTGCCAACCGTTCATTCAGTATATTGACCATTTTTTCAACATCTGATGGATCAATGCTGGTTGGGAAATGGAACATTCTGTTTTCTACATGACCTGTATCCGTTATGATGATGGCGATTGCCGTATCCTTGTTCAAGGGAACGATCTGCAATTTTTTCAGTCTGTTATCCTTCACAGCAGGTCCTAAAACAATTGACGTATAATTCGTCATTTCAGATAAAATTCTCGCTGATTTTTGGACGATTTTTTCCAATTCGTAGATCCGTTCAGCAAAAATCGATTTTATAGCAGCCATATCTGAATGATTCACTTTTTGTGGCAGCAGAAGGTTATCCACATAAAATCGATACCCCTTCTCGGATGGAATCCTTCCAGAGGATGTATGGGTTTTTTCAATGAATCCCATATCCTCCAAATCCGCCATTTCATTCCGGATTGTCGCCGAACTGAAATTTATTTCTTCCTTTTTCGACAAGCTCCTTGAACCTATCGGTTGAGCTGAACGAATAAAGTCATCAACAATCACCTGCAAAATGAGCACCTGACGATCTGTTAACAACATCATCACCTCTGTTAGCACTCTATAAGAACGAGTGCTAATTCTAAAAATAATTTATCAATAAATGCTGAGGATGTCAATGATTTGATACCCCGATGAAGGATTGAAAAACTTCATTACCGAGAAGGCGCCCCTGTCTTGTTAGACAGATGGTGTCATTATCGGTTTTCAGCAGGCCTTTCTTCGTCCAATCGTCAATTTGACTGGAGAATATTTGCATTGGATTTGTGCCGAATTTTTCTTCGAATCGTCGAACACTGACACCTTTTGTCTTTCTGAGACCCAGGAACATTTCTTCTTCCATCGACTCTTCAAGCGTTACCTTATGGGAGTCCATGATCGGCAGTTCACCCACCGAAATAGGTTCCATATACTTTTTAAGCGGTCCATAGTTCGACTGCCTCATCCCTTTTACGTAACTATGGGCTCCTGCACCAAAGCCATAGTATTCATCATTATTCCAATAGGTTAAATTATGTCTGCTTTCGTATCCAGCAACTGCAAAATTGCTGATTTCATATTGATGGAGACCGCTTTTTTCCATATGCTCCATGAGTGTTTCATACATTTCTGCTTCGGCATCCTCACCTGGAAGTGGCAGCTTGCCTTTTTGCATTAAATTATAAAACACTGTCTTTGGTTCAATGATCAATGAATATCCAGAATAATGAACTAACCCGAGGGAAAGAGCAGTATTGATCGATTCGATGAAATCATGCTTTGTCTGGCCGGGAAGGCTGTAGATCAGATCAATGCTGATATTTTCAAAGCCCGCTGTTTTCGCATTTTCAATTGATTCAAACACATCTTTAGCCCGGTGGCTGCGTCCTATTTTTTTCAAAAGCTCATCATTAAAAGTCTGGACTCCGAAACTCAGGCGATTGACACCAGCATCTTTCAGGATGGCCAGCTTGTCTTTTGACAGGTCTCCTGGATTCGCTTCAAATGTATACTCCGTTTCACGGTTGAAGTTCAGCTTATCCTGGATTGACTGAACCAATTTTCCTAATTGTCTTTCATCCAGCGCAGTCGGAGTCCCGCCGCCTACAAAAATCGTATCGAGGAGATCCTGATCGCCTTGCACAGTCAGTTCCATTTCTTTTGCGAGAGCATCAAGGTAATCATCGACAGGCTGGCCTTTCATAAAAACTTTATTAAAATCGCAATAATGGCAGATATGATGGCAGAAGGGTATATGGATATATGCTGATTTCATCATTGATTCACTTCCTATGAGGCAACTTTGCCTTGATTATTGAAAAAAGAGGCCAGAATCGCTTGGTTTAACAAGCACATCCAGCCTCCCCTGCTATTTTATTATTTTATTTCTTCGTATTGTTATCGTCCATCTTGAGGACTGCCATGAAGGCTTCCTGCGGCACTTCGACAGAACCAACCTGCTTCATGCGCTTTTTACCTTCTTTTTGTTTCTCAAGAAGCTTACGTTTACGTGAGATATCCCCACCATAACATTTTGCCAATACGTTTTTGCGCATTGCCTTGATTGTCGAACGGGCAACGATTTTCTGGCCGATGGCCGCCTGGATTGGCACCTCGAATTGCTGGCGAGGGATTAGGTCCTTCAATTTTTCAACAATGACCTTACCTCTTTCATAGGCAAAATCATTATGAACGATGAAACTCAAAGCATCAACTTTTTCAGCATTCAGCAAGATATCCATCTTCACAAGCTTGGAAGGTTTGTAGCCAATCAGCTCATAATCGAAGGAAGCATAGCCTTTCGTGCTTGATTTCAGCTGGTCGAAGAAGTCATAAACGATTTCTGATAACGGAATTTCATAGACAATGCTGACACGCGTTTCATCCATATATTGCATATCGATGAAGATGCCGCGCTTTTCCTGGCAAAGCTCCATGATCGCGCCGACATAATCATTCGGGGCCATCATTGTTGCTTTTACATAAGGCTCTTCAACACGGTCGATCTTCTGAGGATCCGGCATGTTAGACGGGTTGTCTACCTTCAATTCAGTTCCATCTGTCATGATGACATCATAGATAACACTTGGCGCAGTCGTAATCAGATCAATCTTGAATTCACGCTCGATACGCTCCTGAATGATTTCCATGTGCAGAAGTCCGAGGAATCCGCAGCGGAAACCGAAGCCTAACGCCTGTGAAGTTTCCGGTTCGAACTGAAGCGCTGAATCGTTTAGCTCCAGCTTTTCAAGAGCTTCCCTTAGATCATTGAATTTCGCTGAGTCAATTGGGTACAGACCGCAATATACCATTGGGTTCAAACGGCGGTAACCAGGAAGCGGCTCAGCAGCTCCATTCTTCGCGTTTGTAATCGTATCACCAACACGTGTGTCGCCAACGTTTTTGATCGCAGCAGTCAAGAAACCTACATCTCCGACAGTCAGTTCTTCTGAAGGAGTGGCTTTCGGAGTAAACACTCCAACCTCTGTTACTTCAAACTCTTTGCCTGTTGCCATCATCCTGACTTTGTCGCCAACTTTTACCGTTCCATCGACGACTCGGATATAAGCAACTACGCCGCGGTATGCGTCGTATAATGAGTCAAAAATCAAAGCCTTCAAAGGTGCGTCCGGGTTCCCTTGCGGCGCCGGAACCTTTTCAACGATTTGTTCTAGGATTTCCTCAATTCCGATTCCTGCTTTTGCAGACGCAAGAACAGCTTCAGAAGCATCCAGACCAATTACTTCTTCAATTTCATTTCTTACACGCTCAGGATCCGCACTCGGCAAATCAATTTTATTGATGACCGGCACAATTTCAAGATCATTGTCGATTGCAAGGTAAACGTTCGCCAATGTCTGCGCCTCGATTCCCTGGGCAGCATCGACAACAAGGACCGCTCCCTCACATGCTGCAAGGCTTCGGGAAACCTCGTACGTGAAGTCTACGTGACCAGGAGTATCAATTAAATGGAATGTATAAACTTCTCCATCCTTTGCCTGATACTTCAATTGTACTGAATTCAGCTTTATCGTGATTCCTCGCTCACGCTCGAGGTCCATGGAGTCCAAAAGCTGATCCTTCATTTCACGGGCAGTCAATGCATTCGTCTTTTCAAGGATACGGTCAGCCAGCGTTGACTTACCATGGTCAATATGGGCGATGATCGAAAAATTTCGTATTTTACTTTGTCTATTAAGTCTATCTTCTCTGTTCATTGCGTTCACTCCTACTTTACTCGCGCATGTACACTATTGTTGATTATATCAGCAGGAATATCAAGATTCAATAAATAATAGAGGAAGTCTCGCGGACAGCAGCCTGAACTGGGCTGGACTTGGAGTCCACAGAACGTTCACAGAATATTGGGAACTTATTAGGTAAAATGAACTGTAGAAAGGATGTGGATTATGTTTATTAAGAATCGCTCTGAATCCGAAGAGTTGAGAATGCTGAAGGCGCTGAATCCAAGAATGGAGTTAGCAGCGAAGGAGAAACAATATTATTTCAATCTAAAAAAAGGATTTGAAGGAGAGGTGATATTTGATGGGTATCTGAAACGTATCGTCATTCAATCATTAATTCTGAATGATTTGCTGTTTGAACAGAATCAGTCACATTTCCAAATAGACTCACTGATGATTTCACAAAGTCTCACCTATTTATTTGAAGTGAAAAATTTTGAAGGTGAGTATTATTTTGACGGTGATACATTCAGGAAAATTAACGGGACCGAAGTTAAGAATCCACTGCTTCAACTCGAAAGGAACGTATCTCTGTTAAGACAATTTTTCAATAGTATCGGATTTAAAATCCTCATTGAACCCTATCTAATTTTTGTAAACCCAGATTTCACATTGTACCAGGCTCCCCTCAACAGGCGAATCATCCTTCCGACCAACCTTAATCGGTTTATCCACCATATCAATAACCAGAAGTCTGATTTAAATTATCAACATTCCAGACTGTCCGAAACATTACTATCCTCTCATTTGACGAAATCTCCATTCTCGAAAATACCACGATATGAATATGCACAGCTGCGGAAGGGAGTGTTTTGCCATTCTTGTGGGGCGGTTATGGAGGAGTATAGTGGGGTTATACTAACTTGCAAGAAATGCGGGAGACATGAAAATACCAAAGAAGCTTTATCACGAAGTATTGAAGATCATCGAATCTTAAGTCCGACTAAAAAGATTTCTACGAATACCATCTATGAATGGTGTGGTGAAATATTACCTAAACCAGTAATAAGGCAGGTTTTAAAGGAGAATTACAGCGTTTCAGGGTATGGTCAATGGTCGTATTATGAATAAGTATCTTATAAATCACTAATGCCTTAGTCGTTAGTGATTTTCTTTTTTGTTTTTTTAGGAAGCTTTAATCTCTTTACCACCAATTGAAGAAAATTAATGTCAATCAACTATACTTTGGCAAAAGTTCCTTAATATGGATCCTACTGTTACCAATACTCCTTATTGGTGCCCAGGTTTCCCTTATTCTGGATTTTATTGCTACCAATACACCTTATTGGTGATGAGATTTCCCTTAATCTGGATTTTACTGCTACCAATACACCTTATTGGTGACGATATTTCCCTTAATCTGGATTTTACTATTACCAATACGCCTTATTGGTGATGGGGATTTCCTTATTCTGGTTTTTACTGTTACCAATACACCTTATTGGTGCCAATATTTCCCTTATTCTGGATTTTGCTGTTACCAATACACCTTATTGGTGATGGTAATTTTCTTAATCTGGATTTTACTGCTACCAATACACCTTATTGGTGATGAGATTTCCCTTAATCTGGATTTTACTGCTACCAATACGCCTTATTGGTGATGGTAATTTCCTTAATCTGGATTTTACTGTTACCAATACGCCTTATTGGTGATGGTAATTTCCTTAATCTGGATTTTACTGCTACCAATACACCTTATTGGTGACGATATTTCCCTTAATCTGGATTTCGCTGTTACCAATACGCCTTATTGGTGATGGTAATTTCCTTAATCTGGATTTTACTGTTACCAATACGCCTTATTGGTAATGAGATTTCCCTTATTCTGGATTTTATTGCTACCAATACGACTTATTGGTGATGAGATTTCCCTTATTCTGGTTTTTACTGTTACCAATACGCCTTATTGGTAATGAGATTTCCCTTATTCTGGATTTTATTGCTACCAATACGACTTATTGGTGATGAGATTTCCCTTATTCTGGTTTTTACTGCTACCAATACGCCTTAATGGTGATGGTAATTTCCTTAATCTGGATTTTACTTCTACCAATACGCCTTATTAGGGCCATCTTTATTGGAATATCCCAATAACCTCTAAACAAAAAACAGCGGGCCAAAGCCCGCTGCTCTACTCACTTCCCTGCAATCAATTCAACTGTTTTCTCGACGATAGTGGATACTCCATCAGCGAGTTGTTTTCCTAGTGATGAAAAGAGGTTGAATGCTTTCATTTCTTCTAGTTTTTTCCGTTTTTGTTCGAGGTCATGGCTGGAAATGTCATTTCCTAGAATGGCGGTTTCAAAGCTCCCGTTTTCGTTTTCGTTGATGCTGAATGCACTTTTGAATTCAGGGTCTTCGTAGCCTTTCATTTTATGGATGCCTTCATTTGCCTGCTGCATGCCAAACAATACGGATATGAACATTAAAGAAGCAAGCATGAAGCTTTTAAGCATGAACATTTTCATCTCGATCACCTTACCGATTTTTTATTGTTTGTCAGGAGGTTCCTGTTTTGGGGCATCTACTTTTTCCGCCTGCCAGTAGAATTCGCTGAAAACATCTGCAAGTGCGTCGGCGGACCGGTTCAGCTCTTCGAAGGTGTTGTCAACTCCGCCAAACTCTATTAACAATGCATTCCCGGACAAGTCCTGATTGAACTTTCCATTTGTCGAGGCACCCTTTTTCTCGATAATCCCCCTGCTTAAGCCCTTGCCGTATTTTTTATCAAGGAGACTGTGCAGTTCCCTTGCGAGAGCAAGGTTTTTTTCATAATTGGCATTTTCCCCGCCAATGACAAATGCCAGTTTTGCGTATGGCTTGCCGTTGATCTGAATCGTCGTTTTGTCTTTGCGGTAACCGTCTCGATGGATATCAATAAAGTACTGAAGGTTCCGGTCCCCAGCCATCGCGGCTTGCACAACCGGTCGTGATTCCTGATAGGCTTTTCCAAACCCAAGACCTTTTTTGCTGAGATTAGCCATTACATCGGTTTTATCTACCGTTGTTCCAATACCGCGCTGCTCCAGGCTCGACTTCAGCTGGTCGCCGATCTTCGTGACATTCACCTGCGAGTGGTACGCCTTATTCGGATCGGTCACTCCCTTTAAATATGGAAGGTATGATTCTCTAGTATGTGTAAAGTAAATATAGACTGATTTGCGGTCTCCAGTTGATAGCGGAGGTGCCGCTGTAATTCCCGGGGACCCTGATGTAAGGTCTTCAGTATTTTGCAAGGCTGCTTCCTGCTCTGCCATCAATACATCTACTGGAGGCGCCGATTCCATTGGCATATTGGTATAATTCGTTCCTTCACCGGCTACTAGAATCTTTCCGTCAAAAAGTGAAAAACCGGGGAGCTCCCTGCCAAGCAGGCTCCGTGGATCATCCAGATTAATATTGGTTGAAAGCTTGAACATGACGTTCGACAGCTTCGGTGTCTCATAGTCCTCTGGCAGCGCCTGAAGGAATTGATGGTTTTCCCAGCCCATCAGGCTGAATAGCAGCTGGCCATTCAGGTTGGTCGCGGCCTGATTAACAGAATCTGAGGTGATTCGATATTCAGGCCGCAGTGAAGTCATCGCTCCGCTTATTGAAAAAATCCCAATGAGAAAAAACACAAATGCTAAAGCCGCTTTTACAACTTGAGTCCCTTGGACAGCTACAATTATTCCGGGTCGTTTACTAAGTCTCATTGTTCCACCTCTCTAGTGCAAGTCTAGTAAATGTTATGACTTTACTAGAGAAGATAGAACATCGAATCCATTCGTAATATATTTGAAACAAACCTATCAAATGAAATAGCCCTAGTGCGTGTACATCCCCGTATTATCCTGGTCAATATTCGAATGAAGCGCAGAATTGAGCCCGCTGGCAATCAAATTTGCCATGTCATCTATGAACACATCCACTTCTTTAGGAGTCACCATCAGGTTGTGGCCCAATGGAGACAGAACCTCATAAATCAGCTTCCGCTTTTCTTCGTCATCCAGCGTTCCTATCATTCCGAGGAAGGTTTGACGTTGCTCTGCTTCCGGCAGGTCCTCTTCTGTCAGTTTCTTTCTTTTGCCGAAACTCATCCCGGCCGGCACAAGTGATCTCGAAGGCTTATCACCTTCTCTCATTTCCTTTCCAAAATGTTTCAAAATGAAGTCAATCGTATCACTTGTAATCGAAACAGCATCTACTACTGTCGGAACTCCGATAGCAATTACTGGAATACCCAGCGTCTCTTTGCTTATTTCCTTCCTTTTATTACCTACGCCCGACCCAGGGTGAATACCAGTATCTGAAATCTGGATTGTCGAATTGACTCTTTCGATTGAACGGGAAGCGAGCGCATCGATTGCAATGACAAAGTCAGGCTTCGTTTTCTCGACGACCCCAAAAATAATATCAGAGGTTTCAATACCCGTTAAACCCATTACCCCTGGAGAAAGTGCACTGACCGAGCGATAGCCTTCTTCTACGCTTTCAGGCTGAAGATCGAACAGGTGCTTAGTCACCAATAAATTTTCACATACAAGCGGCCCTAAAGCATCAGGAGTAACATTCCAGTTCCCCAAACCAACTACAAGACAGGATGCATCTTCCTTAATCCCGGATTGTTTGATAAAATGGGCAAATTCGTTAGCGAATACTTTCTCCACTTTTCCTTGCAGCTCGGTGTCCTGCTGGCGTATGCCGACTACTTCGATTGTCAAATACTGCCCCTGCTTTTTGCCAAGGCTCTTTTCTCCTTCAGCGGTCACCTCAACCAGGGAAATTTTTATATCATTTTCTTCTTTTTCCTTTATGATGACGCCTTCAATATGGGAGAGATTTTCTTGGGTATGGACAGTTGCCGCCTGGTCTGCCAGCACCATCTCCCTCGCTTCCACAGCCAGGTCAGTCCTGATTGAATACATGCTCAAGTCTACCGGTTCCTTCATTGTCGCATTCCTCCCAACACAGTTTGGCTGCTAAACAGCATACTATTGCCTATCTTTTCCTTTTACATAAAAAAACATTCACGATACACTAGACTTAAATTAATGCAGAGTATTGCATTATTACCCCCTGTTTGATAAAATATCATTTGTTCTTAATAAATAAGAAATGTACTGGAAATGTCGAGTTCCATAAAATCTCGATGCTTTTTAGGAGGTGAACGGAATGCCAAACATTAAATCTGCAATCAAACGTGTGAAAACTAGTGAAGCGAGCAAAGCTCAAAACATTACTGTAAAATCTTCTATGCGTACAGCAGTTAAAAAAGCTGAATCAGCAATCGTAAACAACGATACTGATGCAAAGGCTTCATATGCTCAAGCAGCTAGCAAGCTTGATAAAGCAGCAGCTAAAGGTCTTATCCACAAAAACGCAGCTGCCCGCAAAAAAGCCCGTTTAATGAAAAAATTACAAGCTAATGGCTAATTTTTTTTCATACTGCTAATAAAAAAACGACCTTTTCGGGTCGTTTTTTTATTTTGCCTCCTATGTAAAGGCTGTTTTTGTATAGATGTTGTTAAAATCCTAAAGCCGATTTTAACGTAATATAAGGCATTTTGCTGGTTTGCATGCTCTTTTCTCATTAGAAGCGTCAACTTTACGAAGATATACAGGTAAACCAATCCAATCTTGTATTCAATAACAACCAAATCTGAGAAAAGAGCCTATGTAAATAATCATTTCCTGCCATTGATCTGGAACAAAATCATTTCAATCAGCATTTCTTTTTTCATGCCGCCGGTTTTCATCTGGTAATCAGCGCCTGCCAGAAGCTTCATAATCCTGGTCAATTCCTCATCAGAAAATGCACCTGCCTGTCCGGCTGCCAGTTTTACCCTAAACGGATGGATCTTCAAAGCCCCTGCGATCTGCTGCTGCCCATAACCCTTTCGAGCCAGCTCCTTCACCTGATAAATCAGCCTGAATTGGCCCGTAATCACGGCCAGAATCTTAATCGGTTCCTCGTTTTGTTTTAACAGATCATAATAAATCCTCAAGGCAGACTCAACATTTCGGTGGACAACCTTGTCGACGAGTGAGAATATATTCTGTTCCAACGATCTTGCAGTCAGACGATCGACAATCTCCCTGCTGATTGGCTGGTTTTCTCCGGCATAAAGTGCCAATTTATCAATTTCAGAAGTCAGCATGAACAAATTCGTCCCTGCAAGCGTCAATAGAAGCTCGATTGCATCGCTATTGATCACAGCTCCATTTGCCTCAGCGCGTTCTTTTACCCAGGCTTTTGTTTCTTGTTCACTCAGCTTCTTGGCTTCTATGACCGTTGCTTTCCGCTTTAACTCCTTCGTTACCTTCTTTCGTTCATCCAGTTTTTCGTATGGGGCAGAGAAAACAACGATTGAATAGGGCGCAGGCTGGGAAAGATATTCCTCCAGCTTCGCTAAGTTATGTTCGACCTTACTTTTCGACTTTTCCGAAGTCAAAAACACTGGATTTTGCAGGATGACCAATCTTTTTTCTCCCATAAACGGGAAAGTTTCAGCATCTTCCAGCGCTGCCTCAATTGGCGTTTCTTCTAAGTCGTAAACTGAGAAATTAAAATCTTTTTCTTCTTCATTCAATACATGGTCCACAAGCATCTGCTTTGTTTCATTTATCAGGAAGCTTTCTGTTCCAAACATTAAGTAAACAGGGTCAACCTGTTTTTTGCTGATTTTTTTCCAAATGTCCAATACCACTTTTTTCGCTCCGTTCAATCCAGTTTTGCCATATATCTATCGTAAAGAAGCTTGGACATTTTGACAAGCATTCTAAGGGAATTGACCCCAGGTCCGGGCCAATTCCCCTATTTATATTGAACGCTGAGATATAAGGCCTAGGATACTTAAATCTCAGCGGTGCATCGAAGTTAAGATTATTTTAGCCGCAGGCGGGAAAAGTATTTGTGACAACTCTTGGTACATGGCACAAAATAGAGGAAAGCCTGCAGAATTGTTCTTATCTCTTCATTTCGAATGCTAAGCAGACAAACACTGGATTTTTTAATTTGAATCGCTTATACTATTATAGAATTAATAGGGGGGATTGACTGTGAATCAATTCGAAGAAAATGTCCAAAGCAATCGTAATGACGCTGTTGACTCAGGTGTTGGATTCATCGTTTCTTTTGGATTCTTTGCAACAATGTTCATTATTGCGACAGTCGTGCAGTTAATCGGGAGTTAATCACGGCTACATAGGATAAACTTTTGGAGACTGCATTTACTTAAATGCAGTCTCTTTTCATGTTTCGTGATTATCAGGGGAGAAAACTTTTTGTTCCTGCTATATACTATGGAAATTGAGTCGTAAACGTTCCTGAATTGCCTGTAAACTTATAAATGATGGCGCCATCTTTATCGGTCCTGAAAATCAGGATGCCACGCTCTTCTAACCTTTTGATGACTTCCTCACCAGGATGCCCATACCTATTTTTCTCTCCAACGGAAATGACTGCAAAGTCCGGGTTTGTCCTCTCCAGGAAAAGATCCGAACTGGAATATTTGCTGCCATGATGCCCTACCTTCAAAACGTCGATGTCAAAATCAGTGATTTTCCGGGCCATTGCGTTTTCTCCTTCAATGCCCAGATCGCCTGTAAAAAGCCATTTCTTTCCTCCAATTGCTGCTTGAAGAACAATTGACTGGTCGTTTCGATCTCCCATGCTTTCACTGGGGTTAAGAATCAAGAAATCTCCTTGGGCAGTTTTCCATCCAGTGCCCATCCCTGCTAAATACACATCTATACCTTTCTCCCTGGCAATATTAATTATACTTTGCTCTAAATCAGATCGGTCCGATATACGCGGTATGATCAGCTGCTTTACCCCTATTTCCTCCAATATAGCATTAGCTCCCCCTATATGGTCCGCGTCTCCGTGGGTTAAAATCATTTTGTCCAAAGTCCTGATCCCTTCACTTTTTAAAAATGGAACGACAATTTTTTTACCGGGGTCAAAAGAACTTCCCCTCTGCTGCCAGTTTTCCTTTTCAAAAGGCATGACACCGCCTGTATCGATAAGGTAATTTCCCTGATTATATGGCATCTTAATGAAAATGCTGTCACCCTGACCGACATCCAGGAATACAATCTGCCCATAAGGGTTCAAATAGGGCAAGACGCCTTGGATTAAAAGCGGTATAACCGGAATTGCAAAAATCCAGAGAGGTGGCTTTAATTTTTTCATCACAAATCCTTCCCAAATGAAAAAAAAGAATGGAATCAAAATGATTAGCAAAATCTGCAAAATTGGTTCCAGCTTACCGATTATGATTGTCGACACCGGAAGCTTTGATAATTGAATGGCCACAAAATTCACCAGGTGGATAAGATTCTCCAGAAGGTTTAAGAAGAATACAGGCAGCTCTCCCAAAATTGACAAAATAATATAGGATAATAACAAAATCGGCAGCAGAACAAATGAGAATAGCGGCACAAAAAGGAGATTGGCGAAAATCGAAATCGCAGAAACTTCATAAAAGGCGGCAAGGATGACCGGAAGACTTGAGAGCTGGGCTATAAAAGAAGCCCCGGCTGTTTGTTTTAGAAATGATGATGAGGATTTGAGTATAACCGGTGCTGAAATGATAAGGGAGAAGCTGACAGCGAAAGAAAGCTGAAATCCGGCATCAAATACAATGAGGGGCTGGAAGAGCACCATGATCATGAAGGCTGCCGATACTGCGTCGAGCGGAGTCATTCGCAGCGCTAAACGCCTTGAGCCGATCAGCATCATTAACATGGCTGCCGCCCTGACAACAGGCGGAGCAAGGCCGGTCATAATAGAATAAATTGGCAGGAATATCATTAGCAGTATTTCCGTTTTTTCCTTCGTCACTCCCACCCTGATTAAAATGAAATAAATCATACCTGTAAGCAACCCAACATGAAGGCCGGAGATCGCCAGTAAATGCACGATTCCGATTTTCTGATATGAACGTTCTGTTTCGGGATTGAAGAGAATCCTTTCACCAAATATCAACGCTGCTGTTAGAGCAGAGGTTTCCTCAGGCATGGAATATTTGATCCTGGCAATTTCTCTATGCCTGAAAGCTTTTAGTGCTGTTATAATACCTGTTTGTTGAGAGCAGGTTTCCAGTGAAAGTGTATCGACATTTAAAATCCAGGAAATTTTGTTTCGTTGAAGATACTGATTGTAATCAAACGCATTGGGATTTCGCGCAGGTGATGGACGATTAAGGGTCCCTGAAGCTTGACAGTATATCCCGGGGATGAGGAGTTCTTGAATTGATTGTTGTTCCGTTAATGACTTGATTTTATATCTTACGGAAAGCCTTTCATGGGTGGGCATTGCTAGAGCGTAAGCAAAAAGGAGGTCGCCATCCACTTGGATTTCATCATCAAAAAAAATGAGGAAGCCTTTTTCCCTGCCGGTAAATTGTGTTTCAAATTGAACGGAATCAAAGTATCCTGCAGCTAAAAATAAGAAATAGCAGACGGTCATCAACATCAGATGGGTAGCAGGAAGTTTTTCCAACTTTCTTAACAGGATGATGCCGAACAGAAACAATGCCATGTATGCGAGCTGTTTTTCAGTGATTGTCAGCAGACCCAATAAGGAGACAGCCGCCAAGAAAAACAGCTGCCCTTTCATTGGCCCAAATCGAATTGGCTTCATATTTTTTTAGTCCTTAATCTCATTATTTAGATAAGTGGACAACCTCTACATCCCTTAAGAACAGTTCATTATACTTGTTAGGATAGGCGCTGCGGTACACGATCCTTGAAACCCCTGATTGCGCAAGTGTCTTGGAGCATTTTTCGCAAGGCTCATGAGTCACAAAGGCTGTTGCACCCTTTAGAAGACCTCTGTCTGCATGGATGACTGCGTTCTCTTCCGCGTGCAGGGTCCTGATGCATCTTCCTTGCTCGTTGATCAGGCAGCCGACGTCCTCACAGTGGTCATGCCCATGTATAGAACCGTTGTAGCCAGTTGACACAATGTGCTTGTCCTTTACAATGACACACCCAACATGCAGCCTCGGGCAGGTAGAGCGCGTGCCTACTTCTTCTGCGATATCCAAAAAGTATTGATCCCAACTCTTTCGTTCCATGCTGTTTTCCCCCTTCAAAGACTCAAAATATGTAAAGGCATTATTAATAAGCCCTTTCCCTGTCTCTAATTTTAATACTTATCATCAAAGAGTCAATTTCCATGCAGTTACTTAACTGAAATCAGGTCCTTCAGTTTTTCGAATGTTTTATCCCCTATCCCGCTGATTTCCTTTAAGTCTTCGATTGATTTGAACGGACCGTTGGTTTCCCGGTGCTTAATAATTGCGTCTGCTTTTGCAGGTCCTATCCCGGGTAAAGTCTGCAGATCGCTGGATTCGGCAGAATTAAGGTTTACTGTCCCTTTCCCTGCACTCTCCTCCAACTGGGCTGGCAAAACTGCCTTAACCTCCTCGCCGATCCTCGGTATGTATATCGCCATTTCATCATGGACATACAGCGCAAAATTGATGGCAGCCGTATCAGCATCCTGTTCAAGGCCTCCAGCCAGTTCGATCAGGTCAATTACCCTTCCCCCTTCATTGATCTGATAGACGCCCGGATTGACGACAGCTCCTTTGATATCAGCCATCATCGGTTTTGCTTCTTCATCGACTATGGTTTTGTTGTTTTCAATTGTGTCAGTTTCTTCGTTGACAGCCACAGCCAAAGCTTTTTCATTCATTTCGGTCATCTCTGCTTCTTTATCGAAGGAGGAATAGAGAAAAAATAATAAAGCGCTCATTCCTGCTATAATATAGATTTTGTTTTCCTTGATCCAGTCCATTAAATGTCAACACCTTTCTATATGTCATAAACTGAAATTTGAAATCATATGGATATAGGAGAATAAATGTGTGAAGGAGGGAAGGGTTATGAAAATAGGGATTATAGGCACAGGGAATATGGGGAGAATTCTCGCCGAAGCTCTCATTGATGGGAATGCCGTTTCCCCTTCTTCAATGATGATTACAAACAGGACCTTATCAAAAGCGATAGAGATTCAAAAAATATATCCAGGCTTATCAGTTGGAAAGAATGCTGCAGAAGTTGCTGAATACGCTGACGTCATTTTCGTCTGCGTGAAGCCTCATCATGTTTTGGGAGTCCTCGAGACCATTAATCCTGTGCTTACAAGGGATAAATGCGTAATCTCGATAACAAGCCCAATCAGTGTGGAACAAATTGAAAGCATTGTGGATTGTTCTGTCATGAGAATAATACCAAGCATCACGAACAGGGCGCTGGCCGGTGTTTCACTATTCTCATTTGGAACCCGATGCAAGACAGAATGGAGGGAAGCACTGTTTACCCTATTTAAAAAGGTTTCTGTTCCTCTGGAGATCGAGGAGAATATTACAAGAGTGGCGTCCGATATTGTCAGCTGCGGTCCAGCATTCTTCAGTCATCTCGTGCAGAGTTTTATCAATGCAGCTGTCAAGGAAACGGAAATTGACCAGGAAACTGCCACCAAGCTTTCAAGTGAGATGCTAATCGGTTTAGGAGAACTTCTGAGCCAAAATCATTATACTTTACAAACATTGCAGGAAAAGGTTTGCGTTAAAGGCGGTATAACAGGAGAAGGAATCAAGGTATTGGAAAGTGAAACGGGAGATATGTTTGAACAACTGTTTCAAGCCACACATAAAAAATTCGCAAAAGAACTGGAGAAAACGAAGGAACAATTCGGTCCTTAAAAGATTTCTCTGTCGGTCTTAATAATCCTCCTATATAAATGTGACAAATTTAGTACAGAAAGGCTCCCGAAGAATCGGGAGCCTTTTAAATTCACTTCTTGATCATAGCAATAAACAATCGCTCAGCTGTTGGCTCGGGGGCTTTCATAGAGTAGTCCCCGGTGACCTCGATACTCGCAAAGCCTGCCTGTTCCAGCCATTTCACATAAGAATTCTCTGGATATGTACGCTGGTAATGAGCTTCATCGACTCGGTCATATTTACCTGATGATTCATCACGGACGAAGAAAGTGAGCTCATGTTCAACACTGTGCGCACCTTCTCCTTTGAAGCTATTCCAAATATAAGTGATGTCTTCATCATCCCAGGTAAATGTCGCGTCGGCAAAAATTTGTTCCATTTTATAGACAGAATGGACATCAAACAGAAATAAGCCCCCTTTTTTCAAGAGGCGGTGCACCCCTTCAAGGGTCTGCCGGACTGCCTGTTCATCCTCCAAATAATTCAGGGAATCACAAAAGATGCCAATGATATCAAATTCACCTAATTCATCAAGTTCCGTCATGTCCTGCTGGAAAAATTGAATTGGCAATGACATCTCCTGAGCTTTTGCCTGGGCTACTGAGAGCATATCCGTTGATAAATCCGCGCCGGTGACATCAAAGCCTTTTTGCGCAAATCTTACAGATAGCTCCCCGGTGCCGCATGCGAGATCGAGGAGCTTCATTCCGTTCACTTGAAATTTCTCTTTGTATGCCTCTACTATTGAAACCCATTCATCATAGGGAACGTCCTGCATAAGCTCATCATACAAATAAGCGAAACGTTCGTAAGACATTAATTCAACTCACTCTGTACGTTTTCGATCGGAGCATCTCCCCATAGGCGCTCGAGATTATAGTAGCTTCGCTCTTCTCTGTGGAAGACATGGACAACCACATCACCGATATCAATCAGCACCCATCTTGCTTCATCAAAACCTTCCATCCTCTTCAGGCTATGTCCCTGTTCTTCAGCCTTCTCCCTGATTTCTCGGGCAATCGCCTGTACCTGCTTATCAGAATTCCCGTGGCAAATGATGAAATAATCGGCTATCAATGATATGCCTTTCATGTTCAGTACCATAATATCTTCTGCTCTTTTATCATCCGCTGCTTTTACCGCTGTCATTAATAATTCGCGATCACTCATTAAATCAACCTCCTGAATTTTGTACGATGTTGTTGTATGCATTGAAAGTATCCGGAAAGACCGGCTGGTTTTTCTTCATTAAAAATTGAATGGTATTTTTCATCGATTGGACCAATGCAATGTCCAAATCATCTTCTGCCATCTTCCTGACTTCGTCCACTCCAGGAAAATGACGGCCTGGTTCAATATAATCAGCCAGATAGATGACCTTATCAAGAAGCGTCATACCAATCCTTCCTGATGTATGATACCGGATTGCATCAAGGATTTCCTTGTCATTGATGCCCGCTTCTTTTTCTGCAAGATACGCTCCTACTGGCGCATGCCAGAGTTCACTGTTAAACTCGAGCAGGATTGCCGGCATTTTTTGTTCCTCGATGATCTGCCTCATTTCATCCTTTGGGCGAAATTTAGCGTAATCATGAAAAATAGCAGCCAGTTCCGCTTTCTTTGTATCTGCTCCATATTTCCCGGCAAGCTTGATGGCTGTCTCCATCACGCCAAGAGTATGCTGGTAACGGTGTTCAGTTAGTTGCGGCTTCACAATCTGAAGTGCTTGTTCACGTTCCATATAAGCCATGCTCCTCTATATAAACCCTGACAGAATCGGGCAGCAGATAGCGAATGCTCTTTCCACCCTTTACTCTTTCTCTAATCATACTTGATGAAATGTCCATTTGCGGTGTTTCTGCATAAAGAATATCGTAAGAGGTTTCTGTACTGTAAGAAGGTCTGCTGACACCGACAAACTTGACCATTTTCACTAATTCATCAATTTTATGCCATTTTGGCAGATATTCAACCATGTCTCCGCCAATGATAAAATGAAAGTCAATTTCTTTATACATATCTTTTAATATTTTCATCGTTTCATACGTGTAAGATGGACCACTTCTGTCGAGCTCTGCTTTTTCAACCCTGAATTGCTGGTTATCAGCTACGGCAAGATCGAGCATAGCCAGCCTGTCTGATTGGCTGATTGGCTCATCCACTGTTTTATGAGGCGGCACCTGATTCGGCATGAACCAAACCTCATCCAGCCCATAGGCATGCAGCACTTCATTTGCAATCACTAAATGTCCGGTATGCGGCGGGTTGAAGGTTCCGCCTAAAATGCCAACCTTTTTCAAACAGGCACCTCCCAGTAATTATCTTGGAAGAACGATTTGCTTATTTTCTCGGGACTCTTTATATAAAACAATTGTATTGCCGATTACCTGGACAAGCTCTGCTTTGGCACCGCGGGAAAGCTGTTCAGCCACAGTGTCCCTGTCCTCATCACAGTTCTGCAGGATGCTAACCTTGATCAATTCTCTCGCTTCAAGCACATCTGCGATTTGCTTGACCATATTTTCATTTACCCCACCTTTTCCAACTTGAAAAATCGGAGTGAGATGATGGGCTTTCGATCTTAAAAAACGTTTTTGCTTACCTGTTAACATATGTTAACCTCCTAAATTTCTTAAAACATTCATTTCCATTCTATAAACGTCAGGAAAAATCCCTGTCCATTTTTCAAAAGCCAGCGCTCCCTGGAAAACAAACATTCCTACACCATTCTGGATTTCAGCTCCCTTTTTGGAAGCTTCTTTTAAAAACTCTGTTTGCAATGGATTATAAATTATATCACTAACTATCGTATTTTGGGCTATGTTTTCAGGAGACAGCGGCAAACTTTTTGTATCTGGCACCATACCTATAGAAGTTGTCTGTATGATCAGCTGGTATTCAGCCAGTGATTTTTCAGCTTCTTTGCGGCCAAGAACATTTGTATTCACCTTGAAAGGGCAGGATGCTGCAAGTTCCTCAGCTTTTTCAGGTGTGCGATTATAAAGGTCTATTCGCTCAACTCCTGCCTGGGCCATCGAAAAGTAAATCGCCCTCGAAGCTCCACCTGCACCAATAATCAAAGCTGATCTTGAACCAAGATCAGCAGCCATATATTCAAGCCCTTTAACAAAGCCAGGACCATCCGTATTATAGCCTACCAGAAGGCCATTTTCGTTTTTGACAGTGTTGACCGCTCCTATTGCTTTTGCCAGTGGATCAACTTTATCAAGGTGCGCCATGATCTCTGTTTTATGCGGAATGGTTACATTGAATCCGTTCACACCCAGCGCTTTCAAACCTTTTACAGCATCTGCCAGATTCCCTTTGCTTACATGGAAAGGCAGGTAAACAGCATCGATTCCATAAAGCCCGAATAAATCATTGTGCATGGCAGGAGACATCGAATGCGCAATAGGATCACCGATGACACCGAACAATTTTTTCAATTCCTCTCCCGCCCTTTCTATTTAAGTTGGATCGCGTAACATTTTAATGACGGCCATTACATGGCTCTAAATAAGTGACCTTCTCAGCATAACATGAACGCCTTTAGGGACGTGCGCGGCGATTTTGGCGCCTGCGTCATTGACCGTTACCCAGCCAAGCCCCGAAAAAACAACATCCGTTTTTGCTTCCTTGATGGTGAACTCATGACGGACAAGTTCAGGGAATTCATCCATCTGCTCACGGCGCGGCGGTGTCAGCAGCTCACCAGCATGATTCTTATACAGCTCATCCGCCTTTTCAAGCTTAGTCCGGTGTATGTCGATTTCATTCGGCACATAACAGGAGAAGGATCTCCTGCCGCCGGATATATAATCAAAACGGGCCAGACCGCCAAAAAACAGGGTTTGCTGTTCATTTAACTGGTATACCTTCGGCTTGATCTCTTTTTTAGGTGTAATGAACTTTAAATCACGCTTATCCACGTAGTGCGCCATCTGATGATGGTTTATGATACCTGGTGTATCAACAATCGCTTTACCATCCTCTAGCGGAATTTCTATCATATCAAGGGTAGTTCCCGGAAAGTGAGAAGTCGTGATGATATCTCCTTCCCCTGTCACTTCCTTGATGATCCTGTTAATAAACGTAGATTTCCCTACATTTGTACAGCCTACAATATAAACATCCTTGCCATTGCGATATTCATCTATTGCCGCAGCAGCTTCCCTGATATTATATCCTTTTGCAGCACTGACGAGGGATACATCAATCGGATTGAGCCCCAGTTCCCTGGATTCCTTCTTCATCCAGTCAATCAATTTCCGCTGCTTGACCGATTTAGGAACAAGATCGGCCTTATTGCCAATCAGTAATACTGGGTTTTTTCCGGCAAAACGCTGGATTCCTGGCAGCCAGCTCCCATTGAAGTCGAAAATATCAACAATCTTGACAATCAGGGCATCCTTGCTGCCCAGTTCATTCAATATTTTTAAAAAGTCGTCATCCGTCAGGCTAACATCCTGAATTTCATTATAATTTTTCAAACGGAAGCATCTCTGGCAGACGACAACCTCTTTTTCCAATGAAGATGCCGGGGCATATCCCAATTCCTCTGGTTTCTCCGTCTGTATTTTTACTCCACAACCTGTACAGTTAAATTGCTCACTCAAATCTTAGTCCTCCCAATTAAGCTTTCCTTGTTTCCTGAACCAATTTAAAATTCTTCTTTCTACTTTCCTGTTGAACCTGGTCACAAACCCATCCGTCTGTGCAACCGGAACAACGAGAATCGTATGAAAACCGCTTCTGTTTCCGCCAAGTACATCGGTTAAAAGCTGGTCACCAATCACGACAGTTTCTTCTTTGCGTAACCCCATTTGTTTTAATGCTTTATTAAATGCACGGGTCATTGGTTTTCTAGCCTGAAAGATAAACGGTATTTGCAAGGGATCCGAAAATGCCCTGACTCTTTTTTCATTATTGTTCGAGACAATCGTTACGAGAATTTCATGTTTCCTCATATTATCAAACCACTCGATAAGCTTTGGGGTCGCACTCGGTCGGTCCCATTCAACGAGTGTATTGTCGAGATCTGTTATGATGCCCTTTACGCCCTTTTCCTTTAAGCTCTCAGGCTGGATTTCAAATATACTTTTCACATGCTGGTCCGGCAAAAAATGCTTTAGCAATTTCATTACACCTCATTAAATAAATTCCTATCATACCGTTAACATCATACCCAATTTTATCCTCGTATTCAAAACAAACATATAAATAGATTAGAAATAAAGAATTTAACCCGCTAAAGGTCGACAAAAACACTATCTATTCGCCAGTATTCAAAATCTTTTAAAAAAATCTCAAAAAACTTTTCGACAAAATCCAACCATTTCCAGTCCTGTGGATAACCTTATACACAAAATACACATTGATTTTATTAATAATTTCCCATTTATAAACAAATTAATCACAGGTTATCCACTGCCGTTTGTGGATAATTAGAACAGTTGTTCTCTAAGTTTCATTCTGATAAAGTAAGGGTAGAACAAAACAACTTACAATTATATGCAATTCGCATCTGTTTTAGAAGATCCTTTTGGGGGTGAATGACTGGAATGCGTAAACTGTCGGACGAGCTGTTGATCGAGTCATATTTTAAAGCAAGAGAGTTGAATTTAAGCTACGAGTTTATTCGTTTGATTGAAACCGAAATACACCGGCGTTCATTATCTAACCGAATTAAAGCCTCATCCTGACAGCCCCTAAAAGGGCTTTTTTTTTGCAATTTTAGCAGCCGTATACATTAATATTTTAAATGGCTAAAGGCACAGATTCATTCTGTGCCCTCGCCTTTTAGTCTTGTCCTTTTTTTAATGTGCCTATTTTCTCTCCATACTTAATATGATAGGGAGGCGTGATTTCCGGCAGCAGATCAATGGAATTTTTCTCGAACAATAAGACTACAGTTGAACCAAAGGTGAAGTATGCCATTTGTTGACCTTTCTCCAGCTTCTGCCCGTCGTGGGTTGTTTCAATCGAATTGACGAACATGGCGCCTACTTTGATTACAGCTGCCATACCCGCTTCATGTTTGATTTCAGTTATCTTCCGATAGTTTTTAGACAATGGATAGTTTCCATATTTCAATCCCATTTTATTAACAGGGTGAGACTTCTTTCCCAATGTCCACTGATTAACGACCTCACCAGTCACTGGGCTATGAATTTGATGGTAATGGCTCGGGCTAAGGTAAAAAATCATATAAGTTCCCTGCTCATACCTGGCCATCGCTTCGTCATTACCGAGCATTTCGGATATAGAATAGACCTTCCCTTTTACCGTGATCGTATGATCAGCATCAATTTGGCCCACTTCTTCGATTACCGAATCTACTGGACTAACTACTGAAAGAGAATCCTGATCTATCTTCCTTGAGCCCTCTTTCAGGTTCCGGATGAAAAATTGATGGAGACTTTCATACTCCCCAATCGGCTTTTCCATTTCCTCCTGGTTGATATTATACGTTTTAGCAAAGGAAGAAATAATCCTTTTGCTGCTTTTGGATTTTGCGAATTTATGAAGAATGGCTGAAGTCCACTTCCCATTTGTCAATTCGATGAGCAGACGATATATAGATTGTAACAATGCTATTACCTCCGATAATTATCTATGCGCTTGCACCGAATAGATTGTTTGTTTTGCTTAAATTGATTAAAATTTCCGAAAAGTATTATAAAGAAATCTTTACGAAAAAGCATAATGAGCTTAGAATTATATATTATTATATAATAACCCAATGTGCCAGTTCCCTTTTCTGATTATGAGGAGTGAAAATATGTTTTTGCATGATGTACTTGACACTACTGTTAAGAAAGTAAAATCCCAGACAGCCAATCTACTGACACTGACCAATCTTTCTTTAGGCGGATTCGCGATTATCTTTGCCATCAATGGCAACCTGAATTTAAGCCTTTTACTGATTTTCATAGCTGCCCTGGCTGACCGTTTTGATGGCATGGTCGCAAGAAAGCTCAATATCGAATCCGATCTTGGAAAACAGTTGGATTCCATGAGTGATATTATATCATTCGGGGTCGCGCCTGCACTATTAATCTATCAGGGAATTTTATCCGATTTTGGTGCTCCCGGAGCTTTCTTCATCGTTTTCTATATAGGCTGCGGTGCCTTCCGCCTGGCACGATTCAATATCACCGAGAATACCGGGTATTTCACAGGATTGCCGATTACAGCAGCAGGAGTGCTGGCAACACTGAGCTTCCTGGCCATCCCCCTTCTTCCACCGCAGACATTCCTGTTCATTATGATGACCCTCAGCCTGCTGATGGTCAGTCCCTTCAACCTGAAAAAAGTATAAAAACCCAGCCTGACAAAGGCTGGGTTTTTGTATGTTTTATAGCTTTAGACGCGATTCCTCTCAAAAAGGCTATATCAATTGCCAGTTTGGAAATCTGCTCAGGCAGCAAAATTACTCCTCAATCAGAGCCATAAACTCCTCGACATCCTCCACACACATACGGACAGCTTTTTCCCAGAAATCCTTTTTCGTGAGATCGACGTTCAGGTGTTTTTGTGCCAGGTCCTCGACCGTCATGGAAGCAGAGTCCTTCAACAGAGCGATATATTTTTCTTCATATCCCTTGCCTTCTTCCTGGGCCATCGCATAAATGCCAAGAGAGAATAAGTAACCGAATGTATACGGGAAGTTATAAAACGGTACTCCAGTGATAAAGAAGTGCAGCTTTGAAGCCCAGAATAATGGGTGATACTGATCCAGCGCGCCGCCGTATGCTTCTGTCTGTGCATTTTCCATCAATTCACCCAGTCTTTCTGCAGTGACAACTCCTTGCTTGCGTTCTTCGTAGAATTTTGTCTCAAACAGGAACCTCGAATGAATATTCATTAAAAGTGCAACAGAACGCTGGATTTTATCCTCCAACAGACTGAGTTTCTCTTCTTTTGTTTTTGCGTTTTTGACAGATGCATCAGAAACAATCATTTCTGCAAAAGTAGAGGCAGTTTCGGCAACGTTCATCGCATAATTACGATTCAGCAAGTGTAAATCCCTCATCGCATATGTGTGGAATCCATGTCCAAGCTCATGTGCAAGTGTAGAAACATTTGATGGAGTTCCTGAGTAAGTCATGAAAATACGGGATTGGCTGCTCTCAGGGAAGAAGGTATGGAATCCGCCTGGAGCCTTTCCAGGGCGATCCTCCGCCTCAATCCAGTTGTTTTCAAATGCCATCTTAGCAAAGTCTGCCTTCTCCTTGCCAAATTGCTCAAAATTCTCGATGATAAACTCTGCGCCTTCCTGATAGGACATTTTAGACTCGGTACCGCCAATCGGGGCATCTAAATCATACCAGCTCAGCTTTTCAAGTCCAAGAAGCTTTGCTTTCCGATTCAGGAATTGAACAAATGGCTCCTTATTGTCGGAAATGACCTCCCACATGGCATCAAGTGTTTCTTTTTTCATCCGGTTAATATCAAGCGGCTCTTTCAATACATCTTCCCAGCCGCGAAGTTTATAGACATTCAAACGAAAGCCTGCAAGATGGTTAAGAGTTTTTGCAAAGGCGTCCTCATTCTCTCCCCAGGCTTTTTCCCATTGAGCAAAAATTCCCTTACGGACAGAGCGGTCAGCATCGGAAAGCTTATTGGCTGCCTGGCCGACAGATAAACTTTCCTCTTTATAATTGATTTTCGTATTTCCAACAAGTAGGTCATACATCTGGCCCCAGCTATGGTATCCGTCTACACTCAAGGCATTGATTGCGGATTCTTCTTTTTCGGAAAGTTTTTCCGCAGCACGCTCGCGTCGCTCTGTCAGTACAAAACGCAGCTCCTGCAGCAATCCTTCCTGGACAAGCTCCTCCCAAATACTTTCAGAAAAGCTGGATAGCTTCTGGTCAAAGATCGTCAGCGCTGTTTGCAATGAAGCACTCAGTTCTGTGACTGCCGATTTTAATTGTCCGGCTTTTTTATCAGCAGTATTCTGAGCATGCAAACAGCTTACAAAAGCCCCAGCCTGCCTTACCTTCCTGGCTGCTCCATCAAACATTTCAACAAGACTCGCAAGCCTTTCTCCCTCGCTTTTCTTGTCGGCTGGCTGCCAGTTCTCAACTTCCTTCTTAAAACTTGCGATATCTTTACCTGCAGACTTAAGGTGCTCAGCAAATGCGGGTGAATCACTTCCCCCTTCAAAAAACACGTCTAAGTCCCAAACTTCAGAGTATGTATTGGACATTGAATAGTACCCCCTTTTTTTTCTATTATATTATTATAATGTTATTTTTCTAAAATTTCTATTTTTTCAAATGTTTTTCAAGATATGATTCTAAAGGATGCTGCAGAAAATGTGTTTATGCTTATGAACCTGATTAAAAATTAAATTATTCGTAGGGAGATAATGAAAGCAAGAATCAAAATAATAAAGGCTTACCCTTGATTGCAGGATAAACCTTTCTGCCTTCTATCCGTAGAAGTACCACCAGCCGCCAAAGATCAGGACTATGACTAGCAGGATGATGAACAGTGCAAACCATACACCACTTCCGCCGTAATATCCCGGATAACCCCCATAAGGTGCACCGTATGGTGGATAGTAACCGTAAGGCATACTTTCACACTCCTTTTCTATATCCTATTATTACTTTATGGGATTCTGTCCATTTTGGTTTGGGCTTTTGGCTAACCTTTTCAAAAATGTTATGTAAAACTCGTTATACGTGCACAGTTTTTCCAAACTTTTAGGGTAGGATTAACCTAACAATTATATTTTCAAGGAGTTTTTTATATGGCTACGATTTTGTTAGTAGACGATGAAACACGAATGCTTGATTTGCTTGCACTGTATTTAACACCATTAGGATATAACTGCATAAAAAAAACTTCAGGCAGTGAAGCCATCAGCTTTCTCGAGGACGACAACGCTGATCTCGTGTTGCTTGATGTCATGATGCCTGAGATGGATGGCTGGGAGACATGCAATGAAATTCGCAAACATTGGGATATTCCCGTCATCATGCTTACTGCCAGGAGTGAAAAGCCTGACATTGTCCGAGGCTTGAAAATTGGAGCTGATGATTATATCACCAAACCGTTCGATGAAGGTGAATTAGTTGCTAGGATTGAGGCAGTGCTGCGGAGACAAACTGCCCAAAGTCCCCTTCTCTCTTTCAATGGTTTAAAACTTAATATAGATTCCTATGATGTACAGTTTAACGGAACTTTAATTCCGCTAACCCCAAAGGAATTTGCCCTGCTCAGCCTTTTCCTGCAAAACGTCAACAAGGTCTTTACAAGGGAACACCTAATTACCACAATATGGGGATATGGTGTTGATACAGAAGACCGTACGATCGATTCACATGTAAGGAACCTTAGAGATAAACTTCGGAAATCCGGTTTTGCCGCGGACAATCATTTGTCTACCGTTTGGGGTGTAGGGTATAAGTGGACTGATTGATTGAATTTTTGCTATAAATGGTTTCATTCATAACCCTTTGGATAAAGAGAGATAATAGTGACGTTAACTTTTAGTCAGGAGGAATATAGAATGGAAACATTATACGATCGTCTGGGCGGACAGGCTGCCATTTCAAAAGTAGTGGATGTATTTTACGAAAAGGTACTGGCTGATGAAACAGTCAACAAGTTTTTCGAGGAAACGGACATGGAAAAACAGCGCCGGCACCAATCATTGTTCATAAGCTGGGCATTAGGCGGTCCTAACCAATATTCCGGAAGAAGCATGGAACTTGCGCATAAAGGCATGAATCTTAATGATGAGCATTTTGGAGCCATCGCCAATCATCTTGCAGCAAGCCTGAGGGAATTCAATGTATCGGAAGAAGACATCAATCAAGTTCTGGCAAAGCTGACAGAAATGAAAAATGATATTCTCTATAAATAAGAAGAAGAAAGGAGAAGGGAAATCCCCTCTCCTTTTCTATTTATTCAATTGTCGAGGCAGATTTTGCAGGAAAGAAATCATCAAGGTCATGCCTTCCCTGGTTTCTTTCTGTGTAACTGCCTTCATCAGCTGCATGGACGACAACGGTTCTTTATCCTTTGTTTGCTCTTGAGCATCATGGAACGCAGTGAGCATACCGTCTACCAAGTCAATAGCACCAAGCTGGACGAAGGAGTCTGCAAGTTCTACACCTTTGATTGCCTTCTCGGCCATCTCCGTCACCATCGGACCAGTCATCGCACCCTTCATGGCAGCTGCCATATCTGCAAGCTGCATCAAGGATTTCAAGACGCCTGTTTCTTCCATGCGTTTTACTTCCATTAAAGTACGCTCCAGGTTTTCTGCCACCTCAGGAAGGGCCTTTAATAGGGAAAGTGTTTCAGGCTGAAGCAGATCATCAGCCATCTCGACCATCTTTACGCCTGTTTCGGCAATCGTCGAGACCATTTCACCGGTTACCGCATTCATGGCTGCATCGGTGAAACTGACGAGTTTATGTTGTTCTTTTTGTTGAGCTTGAGGTGTTTCTGTAGCCATCTCAACCACCCCTTCTATAAAATCCCTTTGGCATTTAACCAGTAAAGCTCATTGTATACAGCTTTGAACCAGTGCAGCAGGTCAGAAGTTTCTGCAGGCTGCGGCGGGTTGTTGTAATCAAATGTAATCATGCTCGCATCTTCAAGACTGTTTTCAAGGAAGCAAGCGACCTTGCCATTGTATACAGCAGTTTCCGGACGTCCTGTCAGTCTGCTGATGATGTTGGCAACAAGTGATTCAGACTGGTAGTGCGCTGTTGATCCAGCTTTGCTGATTGGAAGATTCGTAGCATCACCAATTACATATACATCATCCTGGCCAATCATTTTCAATGTTGAACGGTTTGTCGGAATGAAGCCTGATTCATCGCCGATGCCAGAATCAATCACTGCTTTTGCTCCTGTATGTGCAGGAATCGTGATGAGCATATCATACTCGTGTTCCGAGCCGTCCATTGTAATCGCGACTTTGCGCTTTGGATCCACTTCTTCAAGATTGAAGAATGTCTCGTATTTGATATCGCGCTTTTCGAATTGAGGAAGTCCCCATTCTGCAACTGGAACCAATGAATGGATACGGCCGATAGGATAAGCGTATTTGATTTCGATGTCCTTGCGGCGGCCATTCTTGCGGTAATAATCATCCAGCATCAATGCCAGCTCAAGTGGTGCAGCAGGACATTTATGCGGCACATCGATGGTGATCAGGATTTTTCCTTTTTCCATCGCTGCCAGATCATCACGCAGGCGTTCAGCGCCATCAAGCGTATAGAAATTGTGCGCTCCTTCTCTTAAACCAGGCACGCTGTCGAGGTCAGGATGTGATCCAGTTGCGATGACAAGGTAGTCATACTGGTACTGCTTCTTGCCTTTGACCGTCTTCTTCTCGACATCGATTTTTTCTACATCATCGTATACGAGGTCCACATGACGATGAACGAGTGCTTCCTGTTTTCTAATGAAGTGCTCAGATGGCTTTTCATTGAAAGCGATGAATAAGTATCCTGGCTGGTAGATATGCTTTTCTGTATTGGAAATCAAAGTGATTTCGACTTCACGCTTCTTGATTTCTTCCCCAAGCTGGCGGGCTAGTCTGTTTGCGACCATTGTACCCGCGCTGCCGGCACCAAGAATAACAATTTTCTTTGTCATTTGGTCCACACCTCTTTACTGGATTCTTTGATGAAGGCTGTTATCTGAACAAACAGCGATCGATTACTTAACCTTTTTAACTGCGATTTTGAATTCATCGCCTTCATTTTCAAGGTAGGCAATTTCGTGGCCCATTTTGTTTACCCATTCAGGAATATCGACTGCTGAACCTTTATCAGTTGAAAGAACTTCTACAACATCGCCAACTTGAGCTGTCTTGATTCCTTTTACCAATTCCATTAAAGGACCTGGGCAATATGCTCCTCTTGCATCGATTGATTTAGTTACTTGTACTTCACTCATGATTTTTTCCTCCTGTATAGTTAAGTTCTATGTTAAAATTAGAAAAGATTTTTTATTTTTGCATGAAGGGGAAAAGGTTGAAAGGCCTGCACGCCGTACCACTTTTTCCTGCTTCTGCAGCTTACATTGTAATTACTGTTGCTCCTTGAGTCATTCCAAGGAATTTTGTAACCCCAATTACTCCATCGAATACATCAATCATGTCTTCTTCTTGCCAATCCATGATGTCCATCGCCAATGCGCAGCCGTAAATATTAAGTTCTCCCATGTCCTTTCCTTCTTGTAAAAGTGAATCAAATAATGGGATCTTTTTAGCCAGCATTTCCTTTCCGATTGTACCAGTAATGAAATCAGTAGTTTCAAAGCTGTCTTTGCGGAAAGATTTCAAAGCGTTCATTGTGACGAAAACATTCACAGTCATGCCTGACATTGATGCAACTGATCCGACCAATGCACCAGCATGCAGTTTCTCAAGATCTTCTGATAATAAAATAACGGCTAAAGATGGAGCTTGTTGTTCCATAATTTATTTCCTCCTAATAAATTCGAATGATTTACCTTACACCTGAATTATACCTATACCCCTATGTCTATGTCTGTTTCTTTTATGTGAACGTTCTTAGTCTAAAAAGTGACAAAACAAGGTGTTCATAGAAATATCTCTTGCTTCTTCAGAATATTATTCTGGATTAAATTTCCAAATAAAATATTTAAGCGGACAGACACAATCGTCCCCCTTCAGACATAGGAATTTATTATAGGCGAAAGCCTAAAAAAGCGGGGGTGGAAACATGTCGGGCATACTAACAGCACTCGGGTACTTAGTTAAAGAAGTGATCCTTCTTGTTTCGTATGTTAAAAACAATGCATTTCCTCAACCGTTATCTGCAGCTGATGAGCGAAAGTACTTAAGGTTGATGGCTAATGGAGATCCACACGCAAGAAACATGCTGATTGAGCACAATTTGAGGCTTGTCGCACATATCGTGAAAAAATTCGAAAACACCGGCGAGGATTCGGAGGATTTGATTTCTATCGGAACAATCGGCCTGATCAAGGCTATTGAAAGCTATTCGGAAGGCAAAGGCACCAAACTGGCAACATATGCTGCCAGATGCATAGAAAATGAAATCCTCATGCATTTAAGAGCATTGAAAAAAACCAAGAAGGATGTATCATTGCACGATCCCATCGGCCAGGACAAAGAAGGAAATGAAATTTCGCTCATCGATGTCCTGAAGTCAGAATCCGAAGATGTCATTGATACCATCCAGCTCAATATGGAGCTTGAAAAAGTAAAAGAATATATCGATGTCCTCGATGAGCGTGAAAAAGAGGTCATTGTTGGCCGATTTGGCCTTGATTTAAAGAAGGAAAAAACACAGCGTGAAATTGCGAAAGAACTCGGCATCTCAAGAAGCTATGTTTCCAGGATCGAGAAGAGGGCATTGATGAAGATGTTTCATGAATTTTATCGGGCCGAAAAAGAAAAGAAGAAGAATAAAGGGAAGTAACGCAGAAACCCGGGCCTACGCTCCGGGTTTTCGCTTTTTTACAAGGCTCTTTTCTCATACTTTGTAGCTATTGACTACAAAGTATGATTGAATGACCTATGTTTCTTCACAAAATTAAAGCTTATTAATGAGAAAAGAGCTTGCACACTTAATACCGAACTGCAAAATGGCTTTTTATCACGTTAAAATCGGCTTTAGGATTTTAACAACAATCTTTACGAAAACAGCCTTTAACAAAAAAAAAGGCATCAACCAATATTGGTTGATACCTTTTTAACACTCTATTCCACGCTTACTTCTGCAGCAACAACGAGACCGACAGCGCCGCAGATTACCAATCCCATGACAATCAAGAACATGCCTATCACCCCTTCAGCATTCACCCGTGTTTACACCAAATTTACCATATAATGACGGTGCTAAAAGGAAGAGGTTGTGAACATTTTGTTAACGATGGGATTTCTTTTTCCTGAATATTAATGTTAACAGCAATACGTGCAGTGACATACAGATTACCTCCCGACTCCGTCGTTAGGTGGTGTCCTTCTCCACCCATAAGCTAGCCAGTCTTCTTTGAATTAGATAAATCATTTTTATTCATTCCACCTTTCTTTAGTTGATTATTCAAATGAATTAAAACGGGCGCAGCATTGTTTGACGAGTTTTATTGTCTTCCACCATTTTTTCTACCATTTCGTTATGGCGAATTTCTTCTAAAGACATCTGGCGTTTGTTAATTGTAATTGTAAAGAACAAGATATTTAAGGTCATGATCGGTTCACCTCCTTTTTATTTCCACCCCAAAAAGCCGCAAGGATTCCTCCCCTGCGGCAAAATGGGCACAAAAAAGCCACAGGGCACGATTCTCCCTGCGGCCATGGATGTATAAGTGTCAAAAAAACAGCTTAAATAATCCAGTCCGATCCGGTCGAATGCGTATTGCAATATGAAGTTTGTGCGTTATTCCAGTATCCATTCATGATCATTTCACTCGACCTCCTTTTGAATTATTTAACCACATTGGTAAGTATATCCACTTTACTTTAATTTGTAAACCTTTTTATGGCCGATTTTTCCAAAAAAGTATTCGTCAAAATCCAACAAAAAAAACGCCCCTAAGGACGTTTTTATTTCTTCATCAATAATTCCTGGCCTTCTTCTGACTCAATCAGCTCGTTGCGGTATTTTTTCGCAAAAGAAAAGAATACGATTGAACCAGCAAGAAACACGATGGACGCACCAGTAGCAATATATATATCTGTCATCACTTTCGTTTCAGACGGAAGGATCGTACCAAGATAAAAGAAAACTCCTACAGCAAGCAGGACTGTCGCAAACTGTTTAAAATCAACCATTTTCTCATAGAGTTGCTTAGCCTTCATTAATATCACCTGCATTTTAATAGACTTAACCACAACCCTACTGTAACATCTTTTAAACATGTTTTATTCATGTAATATTTGGAAAAAGGGTGGGAGTTGAGATATTATGTGAGGTGATTAAGGTCTTTTCAGATGTACCAGAGCTGCTGCTTCAGACAAAACTAGCTGATTCCCTGTGATTTTGTTCGAGCTTGTGGCTACTTAGGACAAAACTAGCGGGTAGGTATGTGATTTTGTCTGAACCTGGGACTACTTCGGACAAGTCTGGCTGCTCCAGCTGTGTTTTTGTCCGAACCTGCGCCTAATCTACTGTTTCTTCCTCCAGACCAGTTACTACTCTTAACCTTATATCCCAACAAAAATAAATAGCGTGGAATAAATTCCACGCTAAAAAAGCTTCGCTTTTCACATGAATTATATCTTCCAGTTCTTGACCATCTCATTGACGATCTCGAAAGAATTTTTTGAAGCGAGTTTCGTAAATTCCAGGAAGTTAACGTCTGCTGAGCCATCTGCCTGGTCAGACATCGACCGGATGATCACGAATGGGATGCTGTTCATGCTGCATACTTGTCCTACTGCTGCCCCTTCCATTTCTGTACAATACCCATTAAGTTCCTCATATAGAAACTTTACTTTATCTCGGTCGGCGATGAACTGATCACCTGATAGAATCCTGCCGCTGATAATTTTCTTATCCTCAACAATTTCTTTGCTTGCTGAAATCGCCAAATCCACCAATCGCTCGTCGGCTTTAAATACAGAGACATCCGTATAAGGGATTTCCCCTAGTTTGAAACCCAGTGCACGAACATCCATATCATGCTGCAAACAATCAGTGGAGATGACGATATCTCCAATTCTCAGGTCAGGGTTCACAGCACCCGCTACGCCTGTAAAAACAATCTGTGATGCAGAGAATTCATCAATCAGGATTTGAGTACATACACTCGCATTCACTTTTCCTACCCCAGATTTACATAGCACAACGTCATACCCATGGAAGGTGCCGACATAGAAAGTAATGCCTGCTTTCTTTTTTTCATCATAATCCTTCATAGCGTCGAGGATATGCTGTATTTCTTCATCCATTGCACCAATAATACCGATTCTGCTCATCATTGTGTCCTCCAATTTATAATAAGTTCTAATCTAACTTCCGGTTTATTCTCTCCTGGCTTCAGGCGACTGATTTTCTTCCGATCCCCTATGCCCATTTACTAGAATGAAAAATTTTACGACAGGAGTTTCGACATTCGATTTCCCTCATAAAGCACTCTTTCTTCATCTATCGTTGTAAACTGTCCGCTGGCAAGAATTTGTTTTCCCTGTACATAGACATCCTTCACATCACGTCCAGACCCAGAATAAACAAGGTGGGAAACTGGATTATGCTTAGGATAAAAGAAAGACTGATTGGAATTTACGACAATAAAATCTGCGTCTTTGCCTGCTTCAAGAGATCCAATCCGATCATCCAGCCAGAGGGATTCTGCTCCATGGATCGTAGCCATCCTCAAAGCTTCCTGAGCGGTAATGATTGTCGCATCCTGGGCGAATCCTTTATGGATCGTCGCCGCAGCTTTCAGCTCTTCAAATAAGTCGAGATTATTGTTGGAAGCTGCACTGTCTGTCCCAAGGCTGACGGTCACTCCCTTTGCCAGCATTTTGCCAACCGGGGCAATGCCGCTCCCCAATTTGAGGTTACTAATGACATTATGAGATACTTTCACATCTTTTTCCGCGAGGATTTGAATATCTTCGTCATTCACATGCACCGCATGGGCGACAAGTGAAGGCCGGTCAAAGAATCCTAGCTTTTCCAGGTGGCGTACCGGTGTAGCGCCGTATTCCTCAATATTCTTCTCAACTTCAAATTTCGTTTCGGACATATGAGTATGCAGCGGAACATTCAGCTCAGCTGATTTATCAATGATCTGGGAGATATACTCTGGTGAGCAGGTATACGGAGAATGAGGCGACAGCATTGTCGTAATCCTTCCATTAGCGCCGTTATTCCAGCTCCTCGCAAAATCTGCCGCTTCCTTAAGCTTGCTCTGTCGAACTTCCTCCGAACCAAAGCCTATCACACCCCGGGTCAGTACTCCACGGATGCCAGCTTCGTCAACAGCCATTGCGATTTCATCCATATTGTCATACATATCAACAAAAGTAGTTGTACCCGTTCGGATCATTTCAAGGATAGAAAGCTTTGCACCCCATCTTGCATGCTCTTGTGTATATTTAGCTTCAAGCGGCCAAATTTTGTCTTCCAGCCATGTCTGCAAAGGCAAATCATCACCATAGCCTCTCAGCAGTGACATCGGGGTGTGTCCATGGGTATTGACCAGGCCGGGGAGCAGGATGTTCCCTTTTAAATCTACTTTTTCCACATAAGAGGTTAAATCATCAGGCGTGATGCCCACATAGATAATTTTCTCCCCTTCAATGCCAATAGCCCCATTCTCGATCACTTCATGATCTGTGTTACTCGTAACAATCGTTCCATTATAAAATATCTTTCTTGTCATATTGATCTCTCCTATGTAAGAACACTTACTTACTAGAATCTGGTGCTTGTCCTTAAAATATGCCTGCCGTTTTAATTTATCAAAATTAGTTTCATTTTTATAGAGAATTTGCTATTTTATTTTGTGTAGATACAGTTGAATGCAAAAGGAGAACGATTCTATGGATTTCCAATTTGAACTAATAGAAGACAAAGTTGAATTTTTTGAAGCGGTCGATTTGAAAACTCTTGAACAAAAAATCAATAAGCAAATCGAAATCAATAAAGCGATCATGCTGTCCGTCCATCATGTGTCCCATCAGATGCATCTAGACGATAAAGGCAGGCTGTTCTATTCGGCGGTTGTTCACTTCAAGGCAAAAAAATAAAAGGGGGACGCTGCTTCATCCCCCTTCCAACTTTACGATGGTTTTTGATCATTTTGAATCAGTTCTTCCACTTTTACCGGTTTCCAGCCTTCGCCGTCCACCCACTGAATCCAAACCCTGAATGTCTGGTCACTGCCCTTCTCAGAGATTGTTCCAACCGCTGTATTAGGCGCACCGCCATTTCCATTAAACCATACTGTCATGTTATCTTTATCGATTCCTGTAGCATAAGAATAGGCCAGAATCATTTCCTGCCAATCCACTGCATTTTGGTCGAATACAGTATTATGTTCGCCGGATTGGGTCGTACCAACCGGTTTCCATTCAGGATTCTCGATCGTTTGTTTCACGTTGGCATCACTGCCGCCTTCTGTCACGATTGGATCGGACAATTCTTCCTGTTCTTCAGACTCATCAGCAGCCTCTTCTGACTCTGATTCATCTGCTTCCTTTTTATCGGATTCCTGGCTATCGTCTTTTTTGCCAGCACCCTTGCTGTCCTCTTTTTTATCCGGAGAGGCTGCGTCCTGATTCTTCTCAGCCGCTACACCGTTTTGGTCGGCTGCCCCTTCATCATTGCTGAAGAAAATGTTAAATGAGACAATTCCAATCAACAAAACGACGACAACAATCAAGCTATTTAAAATAAGGTTCGTTTTTCTGCGCTTAGCCCTTATTCGTGAACGTGTCCCCTCATTTAGGTTATCATAATCATCGTGCTTCAAGATCTTTCCCTCCCTTATAAGGTTGTCAACATTCTACCATGACTGGGGGCAAACTTGAAGGATTTTATATTCATCTAATGATGGCTCAATTGTTTTCAGGACCATCAGCATGGTTAAATGCATAAACCTCTTTTACTATATCTGCAAAAAGGGGATTCACCCCGCCCTCATCTTCAAAAACACCTAAGTTGACAGTTACAAGCGCATACTTTGGGTTTTCGTAGGGAAAATATCCGGAGAACCATTTATTGTGCAGCTGTTTGTCACCTTTGTATATCCCGGTTTCGGCCGTACCTGACTTTCCAGCCACAGCATATGGCAAGTCCCTGAACCACCTCCCCGTACCCTTCTCATTCACGACAACCTCCCGTAAAAGCTTTTGCAGTTTCATCGCGGTGAATGGAGATATTTTGTCTCCTTCAAGCTTCTGACTAGGGAATTCAGTCATTTCAGCACCATTTTGATACTGAATGGACAGAACAGCCCTGACCATGTCTTTTTCTCCGCCCCTGGCAATCGCAGCCATCATGTTCGCAACAGCAAGGGGAGACACCCTTACTTCATGCTGGCCTATCCCCGATAAACCTGCAAAATTTTTATCCTTCCGTGCTTCATCCGATAAAAAGACCCTTCCCTTTTCCTCGTCCTGTAGCTGTTTGAAATCTTCAAGATGAAAAATATCCCCCTGCCAACCCACACCCCCGGTAATTGACAGCTTCTCTGCGTATTTTTCGAGCTTATTGGGGTCTTGCTCCTGAAGCTCCCTGGCCAGTTCTCCAAAAGCCCTGTTGCAGCTTACTGCAAAGCTATCAGTGAAATTGAGCATTCCATAGTCATATTTCAAATCTGGAGCACCGCTGATCGTCTTGCTGCAATCAAATTTCCTGGCAGGATCATCCAGCCCCTGCTCAATCGCTGCCGCCGCGACAACCGTTTTAAAGACGGATCCGGGGATATGCTGCTTGACCATCATATTTTCTATTCCTTCATCATCGAAGGGTTTTGCCTGATTTATGGCAGGCCTAGACACCATTGCCAGTATACTATTCGTTTCAATATCGAGAAGCACCACACCGCCCCTGTTGATGTTGTGCTGATCAACTTGATCCTCTAAGAGCAATTGCAGGTCTTTGTCTATCGATGTCTGGAGGTTGATTGGATAAAATGGATTTGCGGGATCTATGTATTTCACATTAATCCCAAATAATGGTGCTCCTTCTCCGTCAACATGATAAACCAGCTTTGATTTCCCTTCGGCAACAAGGAACTCGTCAAAGCTCTTTTCCAATCCGGAGAGACCAATCAAGGTTCTTGGGAAGAAATCTTTCTCACCATACCTTGATTTCAGAAGTGCTTCATTCTCGCCTATGATACCCAGAAGCTGGGCAGCCGGCACTTTTTCCATTGGATACTTCCGCTCAACAGCAAATACTCCCGGTATTTCCAGCTCATTAATGATTTCCATCTGACTCTTTGTCAAAATCACCGGATCCGGGTCGCCAAAAGCAAATGGTTCCTTCGACTTTTCCACTGCTTTTTGCAAAGAGTATTCAGATATGCCTAAAGTACTCGCGACCTTATTTGCTTTCCAGTCCATCTTCTTTAAAAAAGGGAACAGGACGAGAACGGATGAAGTTTCATAGGAAAGAGGGTCTCCTGAGCGGTCTAGGAAGTTACCTCTCCCATTATCTACCACCATTTCCTGCGACCTTTGCTTGACGCTTGCCTCTATAAGATTTATTTCATGCCTGGAAAAGGATTCCGTTTCAAATAACTGCAGCTGGGCCAGCCTTAACAGCAGCAGACCAAAGGCAGCTATACAAATGGAGATCCACGCCACCATTCTTTTTTTACGCATAAAAAACACCTCGTCAAAAGTGTTGACGAGGTGCTCATGTTTCAAACATATGGTATTTACTTTATTGTCGTGATGCGAACGTTCATTTCACCGCCAGGAGTCTGGACAGTCACTTCGTCGCCTACTTTTTTGCCCATCAGGCTTTTCGCAATCGGAGAATCGTTCGAGATTTTGCCCTCAAACGGGTCAGCTTCAGCGCTTCCTACTATTGTATAAGATTCTTCATCGCCATCAGGAAGCTCGACGAAAGTCACTGTTCGGCCAAGGCTGACTGCATCTGTGCTCACTTCATCTTCCTGAATGATTTTTGCATTGCGGATCATATTTTCAAGAGTCGTGATACGTCCTTCTACAAAGGCTTGTTCCTCTTTTGCGGAATCGTACTCAGAGTTCTCTGAAAGGTCGCCAAAGCTGCGAGCGATCTTGATTCTCTCAACAACTTCTTTTCGTTTGACAGTCTTTAATTGTTCCAATTCTTGTTCCAGCTTTTCTTTTCCTGCCTGTGTCATAGGAAACACTTTTTCTGTAGCCAAAATACTTCACTCCTTCTAGTCTTCACAAATCCCCAATAAAATAGATTGTGTAATATTATATTATGTATCCTGAAAAATATACAGGAGCGCGTCCTTGGGCAGGGCGCGCGAATTAAATAGAGCCATTTCAGGCCATTTATTTCTCATTGGACAAAAGGAAGCACTTTATTCAAGTACTTCCATGTCCACATTATCTATGCTATTGTGTCACAAAAATGATTTTTGTTCAAGAATTGTTTGAATTTTTGTTACCATCAGGTCGATCGCAACATGGTTGTGGCCGCCTTCCGGAATGATCACATCTGCGTATCGCTTGGTCGGCTCGATGAACTGGTTGTGCATCGGCCTGACTACATTAACATACTGTTCGATGACCGAGTCCATTGAACGGCCGCGCTCCTTGATGTCACGCAGCAGCCTGCGGATGATGCGCAGATCGGCATCTGTATCGACATAGAGCTTGATATCCATCAAATCGCGCAATCTTTCGTCCTCAAGGATCAGGATCCCTTCAAGGATGATAACATCCTTCGGTTCAACATGGACCACTTCGTTAGAACGAGTATGGATGGCATAATCATAAACTGGCTTCTCAATCGCCTCATGGCGGAGCAGCTTTTGGATATGCTGGATCAACAGATCATTGTCAAATGCCAACGGATGGTCATAATTTGTCTTTAGACGTTCTTCCATTGGCAGATGGCTTTGGTCCTTGTAATAGTAGTCTTGCTCAATCATCAGGATTGATTGACTCTTAAAGCTATCATATATTGCTTTTGTAACGCTTGTCTTTCCTGAGCCGGAGCCGCCGGCTACACCAATTACAACAGGTTTGCGGTCCATTGATTTACTTCTCCTTCCGCATCATGTTATTTGGGTAGACAGGCTTGTCCATCTTGAACTTGACGATTTGCAGCGGGTGGCGGGCAACATCCAGTTCATTGCCATCTTCATCCCAAATCTTATCGACAACATGAGTGAAGTTCTCGATTTCCGGTCCAAAGAATTCAACCTCGTCGCCAGGCTTGAAGTAGTTCCTTTGCTGAAGTGTCACCATTTGTGTCTCAGCATTGTAATCAAGCACAAGGCCGGCAAAATCGAAAGTTGTCTTTTTGCTATGGTTTCCAAACATTTGCTCTTTATACCCAGGAACTCCTTCAAAGAAGGCAGTTGCTGTCTCACGGTTCGCACATTTGTCCAATTCCTCAAGCCATTCCTGCTTGATGACGAAGTTTTCAGGGTCCGCGCAATAAGCATCAATTACTTTGCGGTATACACTTACTACCGTTGCGATATAGTGGATCGACTTCATGCGGCCTTCGATCTTAAGGCTGTCGATGCCAAGCTCGATCATGCGAGGGATAGACTCGATCAGCTTAAGGTCCTTAGGGCTCATCGCGAAAGGTGAGTCGCCTTCTGTAAACAATGCGTTCTCGTCATTTCCTTCAAGTGTATACAAATCATAATCCCAGCGGCAGGACTGGCAGCAGCCGCCACGGTTAGAATCACGTGCTGTCATGTGATTGCTCAATGTACAACGTCCTGAGTAGGCAATACACATTGCGCCGTGGATGAAGGTTTCGATTTCGATGTCGACTTTTTCCTTCATTTCCTTGATTTCATCTGCACTAGTTTCACGAGCAAGAACAACACGCTCAAGTCCTTCTTCCTTCCAGAACTGGACAGCCTTCCAGTTTGAAAGGGACTGCTGTGTGCTTAGGTGAACTTCGATCTCTGGAGCGACCCTGCGGCATGTTTCGATAATCAGAGGATCAGCGACGATGATACCGTGCACGCCTGCTCCCTTCAAGCCTAATAGATAGTCTTCAAGACCATCGATATTTTCGTTGTGGGCAAAAATGTTTGTTGTAACATATATTTTTGCTCCGTATTTCTTGGCGAACTCAACGCCTTCCTTCATTTCTTCAAACGTGAAATTATCTGCGTTCGAGCGCAGGCCATACTCCTGCCCGCCAATAAAAACGGCATCTGCACCATATTGGACGGCAATCTTCAACTTCTCAAGATTTCCGGCTGGCGCAAGCAGTTCTGGCTTTTTCACGATAACACGCTTACCGTCAACAATCTGCGAGATATTATCTGCTACTGCTGTCATTACGCAACCTCCTTATAGTTCTTACTGTTAATAAACCGTCTCTTTGAAAAAGAATCCTGTATCAAGCGGGCGGTTTGGCGGCTGCAGTTCTTCTGCTGCTTCCAGCAAGCCGTCTTTTTCTTCGTCGTATTGGTCTGGATCTTCAACAGCCAGGTCAATGGCTTTTCGGTAAAGTTTCGTGACTTCAAGAATATATTCAGGGCTCTTCAGGATGCCGTCAATTTTAAAAGAATCGATCCCTGCTTCCACTAGCTCCGTAAGTTCATCAATGATGCAAATATCATTAGGACTCATGATATGAGTTCCATTTTCATCCTCGAAGATAGGATATTTATTCTCGCGTTCTTTATCGTGAAGGAACATATTGCGTTCTTGTTTGCGGTTCTCCACTTCAAGCGCTTTGCCTTGATATTCAAAGTAATGTCCGAGCAATGGACGTTTAGACTGGAACATGTTCATCATTCCGTGAACCTGCACCTCGATTTCCACCTCGGCATTTTCCTTGATTTCAACAATAGCGTCCATATTGATTTCCCTTGCAAGAACGGCTCGTTTTGCACCTTTTCTGCCCCAGTAGTTGCAAGTATACCAGTTCGTGCCTGTTGTTTCCGTGCTCCAGTGAAGCTTCATTTCCGGAGCATATTCCTTTGCGGCCATCAATACAGCAGGGTCGCCGAATGTGACTCCGTCCGCATTGGCATCCTTAAGGAAAGTCAGGTAATCACCAAGCAAGTCCACTTTTTCATTGTGGAATAACGCATTCATAGCGACATACACTTTTTTGCCTTTTGAATGGGCCAGTTCGATCGCCTGCTTTACGTCCTCACGGTTAAATTCGCCAGCTAAGCGCAGCCCGAATTTCTGTTCACCAATCAAGAAAGCATCTGCTCCTGCCTCCGCCAGTGGAATAATATCCTCAACACTCTTTGGAGTTACCAATAATTCAGGTTTATTCATTCCGTTCACCTCTTCTTACTAATCGCTATTCCATCGCCAATCGGCAGGATGACCGTATCATACTCCTGATTGGCTGCAAGCCAGCGATTGAATTCGTCAATTTTTTTTACCAGGCTACGAAGTCTTCTGCTATCAGCTTCCTGATTATATACAAGCCCTTTAAAAAGGACGTTATCCGTAATGATCATTCCTCCCGGTTTCAAGTACCTGGAGTACATTTCGAAAAAGCGCTTATACTGCCCCTTGGCAGCATCAATAAAAATGGCATCAAACGGAGCATGGCCGGCAACTTCCTCTTCCAGCTCAAGCGCATCACCACTGATTTGGATGATCTGCTGCTGCCTGTCTGCCCTTTTAATGTAATCAACAGCAAGCTTAAACCGTTCCTCATCACGTTCCAAAGTGACGATCTTTGTTTTCGGCAGAGCGAATGCCATCCTTAGTGCGGAATAGCCAATTGCCGTTCCTACCTCAAGGATCGCTTCCGGCTGCTGTATCCTCAAGAGCTGGAGCATGGTTTCAATACCTGCCGGCTCCATGATCGGGACACCATTTCGATCTGCATATTCCTCCATCTCTAAAAGGAGGCCATTCCTGGGTTGTATTAAAGAATCTATATAACTTTGCAGCTCTTGACTCAGCAAGCTGCTTCACCTCTATTCAAAGACTTTCTCTCAGCCAGAGTAGGTATATGGATGACTGTCCGAGCATGAAAAAAATAGCGTTCACAGGTTAAGAGGAACACCTTCAGGCAATGCTGCCTTACAGGTTCATAAGCTAAAAGCCACAACTCCTACATCTGCAATACACGCTATCAAATGAATCTGAGCCCCCATCGAGAGCCCACACTGGACAGTAATATTACTACAAAAAAACACTTGTATTATTTTATCACAATAAGAAGGGAAATGCTAACCTTTATGCATTTCCCTTTAATTTACTGCTATTTTTTATTTGTGATATGTTCATTTACTTTGCGATTGTGCTCTGCCAGTGTCTTGGAGAATAGCACATCCCCTGTCGAAGTAGCAAGGAAATACATATCATCTGTATCAGCCGGAGCGAGAGCCGCTTCGATTGACATTACCCCGGGATTGGCGATCGGGCCCGGAGGCAATCCCTGTATCTTATAGGTATTATATGGATCATCGATTTCAAGATCCTTGTAAAATACCCGATCTTTATGTTCACCATGCGCATACAGAACAGTTGGGTCTGTCTGCAGCATCATTCCGTCTTCAAGTCGATTGTAGAACACGCTGGCGATTTTATCGCGGTCTACTTTCTCAGTGGCTTCCTCTTCGATGAGCGATGCCATAGTCATCAATTCATGTGTCGTCATTTCCTTTTCTTCCATCTGGCCCCTGAATTCACCTAGAACTTCTTTAGTTTTAGTCAGCATGACAGTAACGATCTCCTCGACTGTCGGCTTTTCAGAATAAAACGGATAAGTTGCCGGGAACAGATAGCCTTCAAGTGGATACTTCACATTTTCTTTCAGGATATCCTCTGTAAGTACATCCGGATATTTGCCCATCAATTTATTGATGAACTCTTTATCGTTCAGCTGTTTGAAAATCTCTTCCTCGTCCTGCTGTGTCTTTTCGGCAATAATTCCAGCGATTTGCTTTAATTGCTTACCCTCAGGAATCGTTATTTTCATGACAACTTCCTGCATGACTTTTCCTGTCTTCAAGCTAGTGATGATTTCAGGAAGTGTCATGGATGGCTTCATTTTATAATCGCCCGCCATAAAGCCCGCTTCGTTTTTAAACTTCACGTAATATTTAAAGACTCTCGCATCCCTGATGATCCCCTGATCCTCGAGAATCTGTCCGATTCCAGTCGTTGACGAGCCTATCGGTATATTGACATTCACAGTTTTTTTGCTGTTCTCATCCACTGGTTTCAGGGCTTCCTTGACATAATAATAGCCGCCCCCGCCAATTGCCCCAATGAGCAGAATCGCCACGATTGAGGTGATGAAAACAATCTTCCTAACGATTCTCGCTTCCTTCTGCTGTTCAACCAGCTTTTCAGAAATCAGTTGCTTTTTATCTGTTTTCGAATCTTTTATATTCTTCTCGTCTGACATAGTTCCCCCTCCAGTTAACAAAAAACTTCCTTCCTGGATACTCTCTAATATCACATCTCGAACCATTATACTATATTTTCTATTTCTATTTGCAAATAATTACGAAAAAATACCGCAGACGACAAATATACTAAAAATTCGACAACTGAACTTGTAGGATAAAATACTAGTTATTGCTTTTTTCGTGGGAGAGAGCCATCCCTGTATTATTGGAGTTGATCTATCGGGCACATCGCGGGGATTCTTCACTCAATTTGGGTCGATAGAGCCCTTCTATCAGACACTTCCACGTACTTCTTCCCCCTGTTTGTCCGATAGAGCCCTTCTATCGGACATTTCCACGTACTTCTTCCCCCTGTTTGGTCGATAGAGCCCTTCTATCGGCAATTTCCAAGGAATATTCTATTTTCACGGCCAATAGGTGATCCATTGAAAAATAAAAAGACCAGGCGTCATTCGCCTGGTCCCAGTTCGTCTATTTTATTCTTCGTCTTGCTCAGCAAGGAATGTTTCTAGCATTTCTTCGATCATGTCCCATTCTGCGTCAGTTTCGATTGGCATTAGTTCGCCATCTTCATTGTCTTCTGAAGGGTTGAATGCGGAAGCGTGGATTTCGATTTCTTCGTCATCGTTTTCCTCTGCACCTACTGGATAATACAGCACATATGACTTGCCGAATTCTTCTGAGTCAAATGTGAAAAGTACTTCGCATAATTGTTCATTGCCGTTTTCGTCTACTACTGTGATGTTGTTTTCGCCGTGGTCCATTATAGTCACCTCAATTTAATTTTGGCTGTTTAAATAGCCTTGTAAAATCATTACTGCAGCCATCTTATCAATGACCTTTTTCCTTTTTTTTCGGCTCATGTCCGCTTCGAGCAAAACACGCTCTGCAGCCACTGTCGTCAGACGCTCGTCCCAAAGGATGGCGGGGATGCCGAACCTTTCTTCCAATTCACGGGCATAGAATTGGCTCGCCTCTGCGCGAGGGCCGATTGTGCCATTCATGTTTTTAGGCAGCCCGACGACAACTTTGCCGACTTCATACTCTTTTATTATTTTACCAATTTCATCAAAACCAAACACATTTTCTTCTTCGTTGATTTTCAATGTTTCAAGCCCCTGAGCTGTCCATCCGAGTTCATCGCTCAGTGCAATGCCGACTGTTTTCGAGCCGACATCGAGTCCCATGATCCGCAATTTATTTCCCCTCTCGATGGTTCCTTAAATAGGATTTAACCAGTTCCTCGATAATTTCATCCCGCTCCAGCTTGCGGATGATGTTGCGGGCATCCCGATGGCGTGGAATATAGGCCGGGTCGCCGGAGAGCAAATAACCGACAATCTGATTGATCGGGTTATATCCCTTTTCCTGCAATGCTTCATACACCTGCAGCAGGACTTCGTTGGCATCATGCTCAAAAGGCTCTTCGGGAAAATTAAATCTCATCGTCTTGTCAAACGAGCTCATCGAATGCACCTCACTTTTAAAAAATGGCCGGTAAAATTTTCTTCAAGATACCTTCATTCTACACTACTTTACTTTTATATCAAATTGATTTTACCCATTCTTCGGCAAATTGAAGCGCATTGTCGAGTTTTGAAGGGTCTTTTCCGCCAGCCTGGGCCATATCCGGACGGCCTCCGCCGCCTCCGCCGCAAATTGCCGCTGCTTCCTTGATCAGTTTCCCAGCCTGATAGCCTTTCTTGATCAGGTCATCCGTCACTGCTGCAATCAGATTCACTTTACTGCCGTCGGTCATGCCAAGGAGGATGACTGCTGAACCAAGCTTCTGCTTCAAGTCATCAGCCATATTTCGCAGGCTGTTCATATCAGCTGCTTCGACACGCGCTGCCAGCAGTTGGACACCATTCACTTCTTTGACCTTGGAAGTCAGGCTTCCTGCTTCAATATTACCCAATTTTGCCGAAAGGGATTCATTTTCGCGCTGAATCTGCTTCATTTCAGCAAGCATGGAGTCAATTCTGTTCGCAACTTCTTTAGGAGATGTCTTCAATTTGGCTGCAGCATCTTTCAGTATGCCGATTTGATCATTCAGCACTTTGTAAGCTGCTTCGCCTGTTACTGCTTCAATCCTTCTTGTTCCTGCTCCGATGCCGCCTTCAGAAACAATCTTGAACAGTCCGATGACGGATGTGTTTGGAACATGGCAGCCGCCGCAAAGCTCCAGGCTGTAATCGCCGACTTTTACGACACGGACAATATCGCCGTATTTTTCACCGAATAATGCCATCGCGCCCATAGCTTTTGCTTCAGCAATCGGCTTGAAGCTGGTCTCAACCTGAATGCTTCTCCAGATTTTTTCGTTGACGATTGTTTCTACTTGCTCAAGCTCTTCTGCAGTCACCTGACCAAAATGAGAGAAGTCGAATCGCAGTCTGTCAGGCTCGACAAGAGATCCTGCCTGGTTTACGTGACCTCCGAGCACATCCTTCAATGCCTGGTGGAGCAAGTGTGTCGCTGTATGGTTCTTGATGATTCGAGCACGATTTTCCTGGTCAACCTTAGCTGTCACTTCAAGGCCTTTGGTTACCTTGCCTTCTTCTACAACTGCATGGTGAAGATTTTGCCCGTTCGGAGCTTTCTTTACATCCTTTACAGATACCTTAATTCCATTCGCTGTAAGGGTTCCTTTATCGGCAATCTGGCCGCCGCTTTCTGCGTAGAAAGGTGTAACATCAAGGATGAAATGGATCTCATCGCCGGCATTCGCTTCTTCAACTAGCTCGCCTTCCTTGACCAATGCAACAATCTTGCTGTTTGTTTCAAAATTATCATAGCCGACGAATTCACTGCTCTCTTTAATTTCGCCAAGAATACCGCCTTGAACCTGCATGGAACCTACGTCCTGACGTGCAGCACGTGCTCTTTCACGCTGCAGCTCCATCTCTTTTTCAAAGCCTTCATGGTCGACTTTCAAGCCTTCTTCCTCAGCATACTCTTCTGTCAATTCGACAGGGAAACCATAAGTGTCATAAAGGCGGAATACATCCTCTCCCTGAACCATGCCGCTGCCTTTTTCCTTCTCCTTCTTGATCAGCTCAGAAAGAATCGCAAGTCCTTCATGAAGTGTTTCATGGAAACGGTCTTCTTCATTCTTGATGACCTTCTGGATGAAGTCTGTCTTTTCTTTTACTTCCGGATAGAAGTCGTGCATGATTTCACCAACCACTGGTACAAGCTCGTACATGAATGGACGATTTATGTTCAGCTTTTTCGCATAACGTACAGCGCGGCGCAATAGTCTGCGAAGTACATAACCGCGGCCTTCGTTTGAAGGAAGTGCACCATCGCCGACAGCAAAAGCTACCGTACGGATGTGGTCAGCAATAACTTTAAACGCCTCATCCTTCTCCTTGGACTTTCCGTATTTTTCACCGGAGATTTCTTCAGTCGCATTGATGATTGGCATGAACAAATCTGTTTCAAAGTTAGTCGGAACGTCCTGAACAACAGAAGCCATACGCTCAAGCCCCATACCTGTATCAATATTTTTCTTCGGCAGCGGAGTATATGTTCCGTCAGGATTATGGTTGAATTCAGAAAACACAAGGTTCCAGACTTCTAAATAACGGTCATTTTCTCCTCCAGGATACAATTCCGGATCTTCAGGATCATTGCCGTACTCAGGTCCTCTGTCGTAGAAGATTTCTGTGTTCGGACCACTTGGACCTTCACCGATATCCCAGAAGTTTCCTTCAAGGCGGATGATACGCTCTTCAGGAACACCGATTTTCTCTCTCCAGATATTGAAGGCTTCGTCATCTTCCGGATGAATTGTCACCGAAAGCTTTTCAGGATCAAAACCAATCCATTTTTCATCAGTAAGGAATTCCCAAGCGAATTCAATTGCTTCCACCTTGAAATAATCACCGATCGAGAAGTTTCCAAGCATCTCAAAGAAAGTGTGGTGGCGCGCTGTTTTGCCGACATTTTCGATATCGTTCGTACGGATCGATTTCTGCGCATTTGTGATACGCGGATTTGCCGGGATCACACGGCCGTCGAAATACTTTTTCAATGTGGCTACACCACTGTTGATCCAAAGAAGGGAAGGATCATCGTGAGGTACAAGCGATGCGCTCGGCTCGATTGCGTGGCCCTTTTCCTTGAAAAAATCAAGATACATTTTTCTAATTTCAGCACCTGTCAGTTTTTTCATAAAACTAACCTCCTAAACCCAAGTGAAATTTAAGCTTTCAGGGATTTTAGGCAACAAAAAAAGCCCTCATCCCTGGACAGGGACGAGAGCTTGCTCGCGGTACCACCCTGATTATGGACGCAAAAACGCACGCCCATCTCTCAAAAACGCTTTAACGCAGCTGCTACGGCAGGTTTTGCCTGCACTCCGGAATAGCCTTCTGTTATCCTTCACCGGGAATTCTTTCAGCCTGGGAATCCCTCTCTTGACGATGGTCTATAACATACTCGTTCCTTCTACATTTTTCGAATTATTAATCTATAGCCGAATTATATATAGCCTGTTGCGGTTTGTCAAACGACTTGGCAAAAATTATGAATGGTGTTCTTTCTTTCTCTCAAGGATGATATGGTCTTTTGCATGAATCAATGCAGCCCTCAATACAACCAGGACGGGAACCGCAAGAATCAATCCAAGGATGCCGCCAACCTCTTCCCCCGCCAGGAGCGCAAACATGATCATCAGCGGATGCATATGCAGGCTTTTGCCGACAATCAGCGGGGACAGGATATTTCCCTCAAGGAATTGCAGAGAAAAAACAATTACAAGTGAAAGAATCACCATCTTCACCGACATGGTCGCTGCAATGATCACGGCTGGAATAGCTCCAATGATTGGGCCAAAATAAGGGATTACATTGGTTATCCCAACGATTGCTCCTAACAGCAGCGAATACTTGATGCCCGCCATCCAAAAAAACAATGAAGACAGGACACCAATGATAAGACATATGAGCAGCTGGCCCCGGATATAACTCCCGAGCGACTTGTCGACTTCGTGCAGGAACTTTGTGCCTGGCTGTCTCCACTGCCGCGGTGTCAGATACCATGCTGCTTTTTTCATGACATCGAAATCCTTCAGCATGTAAAAAGCGATAAACGGAATAACCGCTATCGTCAAAATTGAATTTATGATATCCATCAGGAATGTCATCGTACCTGCGAGCACACCATCAAGCCATTGCTCCATCCGGGTAATCCCATCCTCGATTCTTTCGTGGATACCTGCCGGCCAAGTCGAGGTCTGGTCAACAATATTATTGACCATTTGCCTATATTGCTCAGCAAAATACGGAGCATTCTCCGCCAGGTCGCCCAGCTGGCGGATCAGCGCTGGTACGCCTTTGTAAAAAGCAAATCCAGCTCCGCCAAAGAACAAAATATAGATGATCAGGATCGAAACCCCTCGGTGAAGCCCCTTTTGATGAAGGGCCTCAACAATAGGATTGAGCAAATATGTAATAAACGCTGCAACGGAAAAAGGTACAAGCAATGATATCAATACTTCCAAAAAAGGGACCCAAATGGACTGCAATTTAATAAAAACAAATAGCACAATTAATAAAAGGAGAAGAAATCCGAGCCGGTAATACCATTTCATCTGGATATTCAATATCTTCACCCACCTTCCTGTTTATTCTTGAAAGAAAGGTGGAGGATTATGCATTTTTTGGCCTTTTGAGGATATTTTACAAGCTTATTGAGATTTTTTTGGAGATTATGTAGGTATTTATCTTATCTGTTAGGTTATTTTTTCCTGCGTAATGGTTTTCGTTTTGTTTTTTTGTAAAATGAATCCAGAAAAGTGCAATTGGAAAAATCATTCTCTTAATAATCGAACATAATTAAGCAAAAAAAAACAGATAATCTCCCAAATATAATCCCTATTTGAGCAATAAAAGCTGATAATCATGCCGTCTGCATAAATTTAGAAAAAACAAAGCTTTTTTCCTGCTAAGCAGTAAAGAAACCCCTGCAAAAAATTACAGGGGTTTATCGATAAGACTGTTGCAGCATATTAAAATAAAGCTTTCGTCATTTTCCTGCCAAGCTTCTTCATTTTTCTGCCTGACATCATATTATTGTTGGACGTATAGTTGTAAGCTGCCATGCCAGCACCAAAAGCGATTATGGAGGTTAACATTTTATTCAATGTGCTTCACCTCTTCTATTTATTTTATATGCCGTATTGACGTTGATCTTCTTCAAATAAATCATCAAGTGAGCTCAATGTTCCATCTTCTTCGACTTGATGGGTATGAATCAAGCCTTTGTTCAGAGACAGTTCGATGAAGCAATTCCAGCAGTAATATTGGTTGATGCCAATTTTACCGATATCCTTGCTCCTGCAATTGGGACAACTTAACATAAGGACACCTCATCTCGATTTGACAGTGACGACGATGGCATCCTTTCCGATTGCAGGCGGACCAGTGGTCTTAATGACACGCTTCCCATTCGCGATATCCGAAAAAAAGCCATCCGTTAATTCGTACCCTACAATCGTGCCCACTTCTTCCATAAAATATACATCCTCCAGCAAGCCGAGCTGCTCCCCTTCCTTCGAAAGAAGCTTTTTCCCAGCGAGGCTTTCATTATGCTCGAATGTATATTCAGGCTCTGTCTCCAATCGCTCCAAGGCTGACTTGTCTTTCACCATGACCCCATCTTCACCAAATGATGAAACCTGGTTCACTTTGACCTGAAACGTTTTCTTGATGAACGCACCCTTTTTTACAAGTAAGCCTACTACGCTTCCATTGCCTGAAATGCTCACATCACAAACTTCGCCCAGTTTTTGACCACTCGCCAATTCATATACAGGCAGTCCCTTTAAAAGTGAAAATGTCCGCAAAAGAGTGTCCCGCCTTTCCGAACACTCTTAGTTTCCACTGACTGCAGGCAATTCATGAGGTGTAAGGTTTTCCATGGAAAATTAAAAAAGAATCCGCAAATAATTGCAGATTCTTAAGCCTCATTTTCCTCCATGAAATCATAAGGAGTCAGGTTTCCCATTCCAATCATCGGATCAGCTTTTTTGATGATGTCGATATAATCCACTTCATCATCTTTACCGGTAAGTTGTTCACTTTGAATTACCGACCGCTGCTTGCTTTGTTCCTTTGCCGCTTCACCATTCAATTCAGGCAGCATTTGTACAAGCTTCTCAACGAGTGTAGTATTCCTTGCTGTATCACTACCGCGTTCAATCCCCATTTTCAATGCTTCTTCTTCACCAACAAGAATAAGGAATTGCTTACTTCTGGTGATCGCTGTATAAATCAAATTCCGGCGCAGCATCCTGTAGTAGCTTTTTACCACTGGAAGGACAACAATCGGAAATTCACTTCCCTGGGACTTATGCACTGAACAGCAATAAGCATGTGTGATTTGCGACAGGTCCGGCCTGTTGTAAGTGACTTCGATGCCGTCAAAGGAAACAATCAGCTGATCTTGTTTTTCCGTGTTTTCCTTTGCGTAAAAAATCGCGACTACCTCACCCATATCCCCATTGAATACATTGGCTTCCGGCTGATTAACTAGCTGGAGGACTTTATCGCCGATACGGTATTTCACATCGCCAAACGCCAGCTCTTTCCTGGTGCCATCCGCATTCGCATTGAATAACTCCTGCAGCAGCTCGTTCAAACGGTCGATACCGGCAGGACCTCTGTACATCGGTGCCAGCACCTGGATGTTCCTAGGCGAATACCCTTTCTTTTTGGCATTTGCGACTACCTTTTCAACTACCTGTGGTATCTGGCTGGTCGTACATTTTATAAACGATCGGTCTGGCTGTTGTGCGGAAATATCGTCTGGCATATAGCCATTCTTAATCTGGTGGGCTAGTTCAATGATCGAAGAACCTTCAGCCTGCCTGTAGATATCCGTCAGCCTGACGGTCGGGACCCTTCCTGAATCCAACAAATCCTTCAGTACCTGGCCGGGACCTACTGATGGGAGCTGGTCTTCATCTCCCACTACGATGACCTGTATATTGTCAGGGAGCGACTTGAACAATTGATGAGCCAGCCATATATCAACCATCGAGGTTTCATCGATGATCAAAATCTTCCCTTCAAGTGGCTGGTCTTCGTTATGGTCAAAGCCTTCTGCCCCATTCCAGCGCAGCAGCCTGTGGATGGTCACGGCAGGCAGGCCGGTTGATTCCGTCATCCTCTTAGCCGCACGACCGGTCGGAGCCGCAAGCAAGAACGGATATGGCTCTTCTTTTTTATAATCCTTCGGGTCCAGGGAACAGCCATGCAGCTCTGCATATAGCTCAACAATTCCCTTGATGACTGTTGTTTTCCCGGTGCCGGGTCCGCCTGTCAGGATCATCATTGGTGACATGAGCGCAGTCTGGATCGCTTCCTTCTGACTTGGCCCGTACTGGACACCCAGGCGCTCCTCTAGATTACCGAGAGCCAGCAAAAACTCTGACTCAGGAAATTGATTTTCATATTCATCCTGGTCGAGAATCCTTTTTATGTTCATAACCAGGCCTTTTTCGGAGTAATAAAGGGACGGCAGATAGATCCTCTGTTCTTCGGGAACCAGTTTTCCTTCTTCACCGAGCTTGATGATTTCGTTGGAGATATCAGTGAATTCAATCTCGATATTCTGATTGTCTTCAAGGAGCTTTTTTACCTCGACAAGCAAATTCTCCGCATCCATGAAAACATGCCCGCCCTGGATGCTTGAACTCTCGAGAGTAAAGAGACAGGCCGCCTTGATCCGGTCAGGATGATTACCTGTCAGACCAAGCTGGCTTCCCAGTTCATCCGCCCTTCCGAATCCAATGCCTTCGATATCCTCCACCAGCTTATAAGGGTTTTTCTGGATGATGTCGATCGCTGATTCTTTGTAGACCTGATATATTTTCATCGACAACTGAGGGCCAAAGCCATATTCGTTCAATGCGACCATGACTTGTTCAAGGCCTTGATGCTCCATCAATGTGTCATATAGTTCCTTCGCTTTTTCAGGAGCAAGCTTTGGAATCTGGTCAAGTACTGAAGGGGTCTCAATGATTCGCGTTATCGCCTTTTCACCAAGTGTATCAACGATTTTCTCAGCCGTTTTTTTTCCGATTCCTTTAAAGAGATCACTTGATAGGTAACTGATGATCCCCTGCTTCGACTGTGGCAAATCCTTGCGGAAATGTGTGGCATGGAATTGGGCGCCGAATTTAGGATGCTCTTTTACCTCACCAAAGAAAATATAAGTCTCCTGCTCATGAATCCGGGGGAAATAGCCTGTTATGACTGCTTCCTTATCCTCGTACTGCTCATTCGTTTCCTCAACCCTGATCCTCAGGACTGTGTAAAGATTTTGTTCATTATGAAAAATAGTGACAAGATGCTTTCCTTTCATGAACTTACCCTGTTCTGAAAACAAATCAAGCGAGTCCTGTTTGTCCAAAGCACTTCCCCCTTCCGTCCAATGACTTTTAATTGATGACTGTTTTCGCATTGAATCTTGCTTCAGCCGGATGCTGTAAGACATAAAAATCATAAAGGATCAACAGCAAATGTTTCTCAAAGCAATAAAATTTACGAAAACAGGCTAATTAATGGAGATCCTGACCCTCAATCAATTTTTTGCCGTGTCCTGCAAGCAAGTGATCTGGCTGGACTTCCAATGCACGATTGAACATTGCGAGTGCCTTGTCGCCATCTTCTTTGTACCCATAAGCTACCCCAAGATTATAAAGTGCGTCCGCATGCTCCGGGTCTAGTTGGATTGCCTGTTCAAGCGCAATAATCGCTTCATCGATAAAAGCTTCCCTGGCCAGGCATAGGCCATATTGGAAATGGGCTTCAGCATCATATTCGAGTAGCTCCGTGCTGCGCTGTAAATATGGCAGAGCCAGCTTGCTGCTGCCCAACTGCGCGAGACTCATACCCAGCATAAAAAAATTGTCTCCATTGTCCAGCCCTTTTTTCATAGCCAGCTCAAACATCTTTCTGGCTTCATCGAAATCCTGGTTATCGTAATAAACACTGCCCTTGCTGTAGTATGCTGCTGTAGCATATTCATCAAGGCCGATCGCCTTATCGTAAAAATTCATCGCTCTTTCCGTATCGCCTACCGCGGTAAGAACATTTCCAAAGTTTATGTATGCAACGGGATCCTCAGGATGGTCGTCGATCGCTTCAGCAAATGCCTTGGCAGCCTCTTCCCATTTGCCTTCTCTCATAAAATCAATACCAATCTGGTTTTTATCCATAATTAACACTCCATTCTCCATGAAAGTATACCATATTAAGGGGTATTTTAGGCTCTCTTCTAGTACTGCTGAACTTTACTCTTGGTTTGTAAAAGCGAAAGTTTTCAAAAAGAGCCAAATCCAAAACAATCCCCGGCGAAGCTGGCCCGCCGGGGATTTGATCAGGATTAGCCGACATATGTCAGTTTGCTTCCGTTCTTGAAAATCTCGTCAATCGTTCCACCGCCAAGACATTCATCACCATCATAGAAAACGACGGCTTGTCCTGGTGTCACGGCACGGATTGGTTCTTTGAACAGGACTTTTGCGGTTCCATCGTCCTGGAGTTCGACCGTAACAGCATTATCTGGCTGGCGGTAACGGAATTTTGCTGTACATTCGAAAGTCTTAGGCTTTTCCCTGTCAGATACAAAGCCGACATTAACCGCCGTGATGCTGTCTGAATACAGCAGTTCGTTGTGGAAACCTTGTTCAACAAGCAAGACATTGCGTTCAAGATCTTTGCCGACAACAAACCAGGGTTCACCTGAACCGCCAATGCCAAGACCCTGGCGCTGGCCGATTGTGTAATACATCAGACCGTCATGTTTTCCTTTTACCACACCGTCCATTGTCTCCATATTGCCTGGCTGGGCCGGCAGGTAATTCCCAAGGAACTCCTTGAAATTCCTTTCACCTATGAAGCAGATGCCTGTACTGTCTTTTTTGGTTGCCGTGGCAAGGTCTGCCTCCCTGGCAAGCTCCCTGACCCGGGATTTTTCCAGATTCCCGATCGGAAACAATACTTTTTCAATCTGGCTTTGACTCAATTGGTTCAAGAAATAGGTCTGATCTTTATTCTCGTCCAGTCCGCGAAGCATTTTTCGCTCCCCATCCCGGTCCTCCACTCGTGCATAATGGCCTGTCGCCAAATAGTCAGCTCCAAGGTTCATCGCATGCTCAAGGAATGCTTTGAATTTGATTTCCTTATTGCACATGACATCTGGATTTGGCGTCCTGCCTGCTTTATATTCATCTAGGAAATAAGTGAAAACCTTATCCCAATATTGTTTTTCAAAATTGACCGCATAATATGGAATGCCAATCTGGTTGCAGACTCGGATCACATCCTCGTAATCCTCGGTCGCCGTACAGACTCCGTTTTCGTCGGTGTCATCCCAGTTCTTCATGAAGATGCCGATCACATCATATCCCTGCTCTTTTAATATGAGCGCAGCAACTGATGAGTCAACACCACCGGACATCCCTACCACCACTCTTGTATCCTTAGGTGATTTTTCCATTATGCTTCACCTCTTTTCTCTTCCTTTAAAACTTATTCTTCCCTTAAACCTGGCTATTTTTCTAAAACAAGCTATTTTTCGCAAGCCGGCTGACAATTTTCGCAGTATCCTCAGCTGCTTTTTCAATCTGTTCCTTCGTATTGTGCAGCCCAAAGCTAAAACGGATGGAATTGGTCAGCTTATCATCTTCTTTTCCGAACATCGCCACCAGCACATGCGAAGGATCGATTGATCCAGCCGTGCATGCTGAACCGCTTGAAGCAGCAATGCCAGATAGGTCAAGGTTGACCAGCATCGCTTCGACATTCGTGCCCGGAAAGCTTAAGTTTAAAATATGAGGAAGTGATTTATCAAGCAATCCGTTCAGCTGGAAAGAGATTCCGCTGCTTTTAAGTTGTTCGATAAACAAATTCCTTAAATCATTATAGAAGCTTCGCTTTGTTTCAAGCTCCGTTTGGGATAGCTGAACAGCTTTGCGGAACCCGGCAATCGCCGCGACATTCTCGGTTCCGGCACGGCGTTTCCGTTCTTGTTCACCACCGAATATCTGCCTGGACAGCTTGATTCCATCCCGGATATAAAGAAAACCAATCCCCTTAGGACCATTGATTTTATGGGCTGAAACAGAAAGCATATCAACCTTCAGTTCTTCGACATCCAATTTTTCAATGCCATAAGCCTGGACAGCATCTGTATGGAAAACAGCTTGATGCTCAGCTAGCATTTCACCAATCTCTTTGATCGGCTGGATGGTGCCAATCTCATTGTTTCCGTACATGATTGTCACAAGGATCGTATCATCACGTAATGCCTCATCCAATTTTCCCAAAGAAACCAGGCCATTTTCATCGACCGGGAGATAAGTGACCTCAAATCCACGCTTCTCCAATTCCTCACAGCTGTGCAGGACAGCATGATGTTCAATCTGTGTCGTGATGATATGTTGACCTATAGAGCGATTGCTTTCCGCATAACCGATGATGGCCAGGTTATCTGCTTCAGTGCCGCCGCTCGTAAAAATAATATTATTTCCCTTCGTCCCGATGCTTTTCGCTAGTTCATCGCGGGTATCGTCGAGGATCTTCCTTGCCTCACGACCGAAATGATGGATGCTAGAAGGGTTGCCGAATTCTGCTTCCATTACCTTGACCATTTCGGTCAGTACGTCCGGATGCATTGGTGTAGTGGCTGCATGGTCCAAATAGATTCTTTCCAAAGTCTTACCCTCTCTTCAGAAGTTTTTTTTGAATTGACTCTGTAAAATTCGGCTGTTGATTTCCGTTCCAGGCGCTTCGCTTTCCGCGGGAAGTCGGGGAGCCTCCTCGGCGCTTTAAGCGCCTGCGGGGTCTCCCCATGACTTTCTCATCCCGCAGGACATTGATTGTGCATCCTCGAACCTGCCCACGCACGATGAAAATGCGTTAGCATTTTCGGAGGAGTCTTCGCGCCTTACACTACAATCAACAGGTTATAAAAACCTCGATGGGATATAACAGAGCCACTAACTTTCATAAACTATGCTGCTTAATCATCCGAAAATTTCTGAACCAGAACAAGCAGCATTCTATACTACAGGCTTTATATATAAAACATATAAGCGTCGGACTCGCCAAAGTTGTCGGAATGATTGGCGAGATCTTCGATTGTTGTATTGTCAAGTACGTCCTTCACGGCATCCCTGATTCTTGTCCAGAGCTCGCGCTTGGCAGGTTCCTCATCCTCGATACCCTCGACGATGCTGATCGGGCCCTCGAGTACACGGATAATGTCTCCAGCCGAGATGGTTGATGGTTCTGAACTGAGAATATACCCTCCATATGCTCCTCTGATGCTTTTCACCAGGCCGGCATTTCTGAGCGGAGCAACCAATTGCTCCAGGTAATGCTCTGATAAATCATTCGTTTGCGCAATGGACTTTAGTGATATCGGACCTTCACCATATTTTTTGGCCAGCTCGATCATGATCGTCAATCCGTAGCGTCCTTTCGTCGATATTTTCATATTGCACCTCTATTCCAATTTTCTTAAAAAGTTAGCTATTATTTTCAGATATATTCATAATGCCCCATATGGCATTCTCTCACTATAAATAGTACCAAAATCCTCAGTCAATAGGTAGGCTTTTGCAATTATAGCACAAATTGCGTGTCCCATGCGCAAGTCCCCCGTTCGTGTTATTGTATATATACGAAATATGCGTTATTGGAGCGATGAGCATGAATCTTAAACCTCTTGCTTTCAGGATGCGGCCGAGGACGATCGAGGAAGTGATCGGCCAGTCACATCTAGTAGCTGAAGGAAAAATCATAAACCGGATGGTCAAGGCTCGGCAATTATCATCGATGATCCTTTACGGCCCGCCTGGCATTGGAAAAACATCGATTGCCAGCGCCATTGCGGGAAGCACGAATTTCGCGTTCAGGACACTGAATGCTGTTACGAATAATAAAAAGGATATGGAAGTAGTCGCCGCTGAGGCAAAAATGTCCGGAAAGGTGATTCTGCTTCTAGATGAGGTTCACCGTCTCGACAAGGCGAAACAAGACTTCCTGCTCCCTTATCTTGAAAACGGAATGATTGTCTTAATTGGAGCGACGACAAGCAATCCTTACCACGCAATCAATCCTGCAATCCGGTCAAGATGCCAGATTTTCGAACTGAAGCCGCTTGAACCAGATGATATTAAAACCGCATTGCGCCGGGCTATTGCCGATGAAGAAAGAGGCCTTGGAGACTTGAAGATCGAGATTACCGATGAGGCGCTTACCCATTTTGCGACAGCTTCAGGCGGTGATGTCAGAAGCTCATTGAATGCTCTTGAACTCGCAGTACTGTCCACTGAACCAGATGGAGCCGGGGTCATCCATATAGATGAAGCCGCTGCAGAAGAATGCATGCAGAAAAAAAGTCTCTCGCATGATAAAGACGGTGATGCTCATTACGATGTACTGTCAGGTTTCCAAAAATCCATCCGGGGCAGCGACGTGAATGCCGCCCTCCACTATCTTGGCAGATTGATAGAAGCAGGCGACCTTGTCAGCATTAACCGCAGGCTCCTTGTCATTGCCTATGAAGATATTGGACTGGCTAGCCCGCAGGCAGGACAAAGGACTCTGGCAGCCATCGAAGCAGCGGAAAGGGTTGGCTTTCCGGAAGCAAGGATCCCACTGGCCAATGCAGTTATAGAATTATGTCTGTCACCGAAGTCCAATTCTGCTTATGTTGCTCTTGATTTGGCACTGGCTGACATCCGTTCCGGAATCAGCGGGGAAGTTCCCGACCACTTAAAGGATGCCCATTATAAAGGGGCAAAAGACCTGGGAAGAGGCGTTGATTATCTATATCCGCATGATTATGAAGGCGGGTGGGTCAAACAGCAGTATCTCCCGGACAGGATCAAGAACAAGGTCTATTACAAGCCCAAGAAAACCGGTAAATTCGAACAGGCCATTGCTGCAATCTATGAAAAGATTACAGGGCAAAAAAAATAACGGAAGGGCCGACTTCGGCTCTTCCGCTTTTTTAGCTATTCACACGTTCAATTTCAATATCCTTTAACAGCTCCCTGACAACATGACTTGCCATGATGAGCCCTGCTACTGACGGAACAAAGGCATTGGAAGATGGCGGCATCTTCGCTTTCCGGATTTCCGCATTATCATTGCCGACCTCTTTTCGGACATCTTCCCGGATCACGATCGGGCTTTCATCTGAAAATACGACCGGTATCCCCTTTTTGACTCCTTCTTTGCGCAAACGGGTACGAATGACTTTAGCAAGCGGGTCAGTGTGTGTTTTGAAAATATCAGCAATCTGGAAACGTGTCGGATCCATTTTGTTAGCTGCTCCCATGCTCGAGATCATTGGGATGTCACGCTTGATTGCTTCTTTGATCAAATGGATTTTGTAAGAGATTGTATCCGATGCATCAACAATAAAATCCAGATCATAGCCAAAAATTTCTTCATATGTTTCTTCTGTATAGAACATTTTCAACGCAATGACTTCGCATTCAGGATTTATATCCATGATTCTGTCACGCATCACTTCTACCTTCTGCTTGCCGACAGTGGAAAGAAGAGCAATAAGCTGTCGGTTGACATTCGTGATATCCACATCATCCTTGTCAATCAAGATCAACTTGCCAACTCCCGACCTCGCCAGGGCTTCTGCCGCAAACGAACCAACTCCGCCTATTCCCAAAACAGCGACGGTACTGTTCTTCATTATATCAAGGCCTTCCTTGCCAATGGCCAATTCATTACGAGAAAATTGATGAAGCATCCATACTCACTCCAAATTTAAGATTAATGTTACTATCTATACCCGCTTTTGAATATAACATACCCTTCATTAATTTCAAGTATTTTTATAGGAATTAAAGTATATATTAGCGCTGACTGTGCCGATATACTGAATGAACGCCTAGTATAAGAGTTTTTTCGGATAACAGAAGCGGGAAATTCTGAAATGTGGCCGTTAGAAGGCTCTATCGGAAAAACTGAAGGAGTAAATCCTTAAAAGTGTCCGTTAGAAGAGCTCTATCGGACAAACTGAAGGAGAAAATCACCAAAAGTGTCCGTTAGAAGAGCTCTATCGGACAAACTGAAGGAGAAAATCACCAAAAGTGTCCGTTAGAAGGCTCTATCGGAAAAACTGAAGGAGAAAATCACCAAAAGTGTCCGTTAGAAGAGCTCTATCGGACAATAAGAAGACCAAGATTACAAAAGCTGTCCTTTAACATTTAGTCTCGTATATGCCCGAATATCCCTTTATAAGAATGATCTTTAAGGCATCAAAAAAACCATGCATTTCCGCATGGTTTTTGGTTACGTATGTAGGAAGAGTCCCAATCGTGCCGTCGTGTTGGTTGCCTTCGTCTTGAACCCGCTCTCAGCAGGTGGGTGCCCTGTTCCGGATTTCTGTAAGTCCTCTAGCCAGAGGCATTTACGCGGCCCGGAAACGCGAACTCCCGAAGGATAGATGTTAGGTCAAAACTTCAGGTTAAACAACGAACACATCAGGACTCTTCATCTGTTGTTATTATATTACCACAGGCCTGAATGAACTTCAAGGATATGACTAATGGATATTACTGGTCTTTTTTAACATTTAATGACAAGTGAAGTTCGTCCAGCTGAGATCCGCTTACCTCGCCAGGAGCGTCTGTCAGCAGGTCGCTTGCGCTTGCTGTTTTCGGGAAAGCAATCGTATCGCGCAGGTTTGATCTGCCAGCAAGGAGCATTACCATTCTGTCCAAGCCAAGCGCTATTCCGCCATGTGGAGGCGTTCCATATTCGAATGCCTCAAGAAGGAATCCAAACTGCTCGACTGCCTGTTCCTTTGTGAAGCCCAGAACGGAGAACATTTTTTCCTGGACATCTCTTTCAAAAATCCTTAGTGATCCGCCCCCAAGTTCATAGCCGTTCAGGACAAGGTCATACGCTTGTGCCTTGACACTTGCCGGATCGCTCTCGAGTAAAGCCAGGTCTTCGCGCGCTGGCATCGTGAATGGATGGTGAGCGGCGAAATAGCGATCTGCTTCCTCGTCGAACTCCAATAGCGGCCAGTCTGTAATCCAAAGGAAATTGAATTTGCTCTGGTCAATCAACCCAAGCTCTTTTCCAAGCTTTAAGCGTAAAGCACCAAGCGCATCTGCTACAACAGACTTCTTATCGGCAACGAACAAAAGGAGGTCTCCAGCTGAAACTTCCAGCTTGTCCTTAAGTGCCGCTTGTTCTTCTTCCCCAAAGAACTTGGAGATTGGCCCTTTAAGTCCATCTTCTTCTGCTTTCAGCCAGGCAAGGCCTTTGGCACCGTACACAGAAACAAACTCTGTCAAAGCATCAATATCTTTGCGGGAGTAGTTAGCTGCAGCACCTTTTACATTGATGGCCTTTACCTGCCCGTCGTTTGCGACTGCAGAAGCAAATACCTTGAAGCCAGAGTCCTTAACCGTTTCCGATAGATCGACAAGCTCCATCCCAAAACGAGTATCCGGCTTGTCAGATCCAAAGCGGCTCATTGCTTCTTCATAGCTCATACGCGGGAATTGCGCAGGAACATCTATGCCTTTTACATCCTTCATGACCTTTTGCATCATTTGTTCAGTAAGGCCCATGATTTCTTCCTGGCTCATGAAGCTTGTTTCAATATCGATTTGCGTGAATTCGGGCTGGCGGTCAGCTCGCAAATCCTCATCACGGAAGCAGCGGGCAATCTGGTAATAACGCTCAAAGCCGCCAACCATCATCAACTGCTTAAAAATTTGTGGTGATTGAGGAAGAGCATAGAACTCACCTGGATGGACACGGCTTGGTACTAGATAGTCACGCGCTCCCTCAGGTGTACTTTTCGTTAAAATCGGCGTCTCTACATCAAGGAAGCCTTCTCCATCAAGGAAGTCACGAATCGCTTTTGTAACCTGGTGCCTCATCTTGAATGTTTCGAACATGACCGGACGACGGAGATCAAGATAACGGTATTTCAAGCGCACATCTTCTGATACATCCGTTTTATCAGCAATCACGAAAGGAGTTGTTTTCGCTTCATTTATGATTGTAAGCTCTTCAGCCTGGACTTCAATTCTGCCAGTCTTTAAATTTTCATTGATGCTTCCTTCACTGCGGGCGATAACCGTCCCTTTCACATCAAGAACGTATTCCGTACGAACTTTTTCAGCAAGCGCCAGCGCCTCTGGGGACACATCAGGATTGAAGACAATCTGTACAAGTCCTGTCCTGTCACGCAAGTCGATGAAAATCAGCCCGCCTAGATCCCGGCGCTTCTGCACCCAGCCTTTCAGCGTTACCTTTTCACCGATTGCTTCTTCTGTTACTTCACCGCAAAAATATGATCTCCCAAACATCGAAACTCCCCCTCTACTTACAAATATCCTTGAATTTTTCAACAAAGCTCTCAAGCGGCAGTTGAATTTGCTCCCCATCCGCCATTGATTTCAGGTTAATCTTCTTCTCTTTTAATTCGTCTTCTCCCAGCACTGCTACATATCTAGCATTCATCCTGTCAGCAGCCTTGAACTGGGCTTTGATTTTGCGGTCTTGATAATCTCTTTCCGCAGAGAAACCTGCCATTCTCAAGTTGTGGAGCAAGCCGACAGTATAATCCTTTGCTTCGTCCCCCAATGAAACGAGGTAGCAATCAATTTCTTCTTTTACAGGAAGCTCAATCCCTTCCGCCTCCAGTGCTGCAAGCAATCTTTCAACGCTTAACGCAAAACCAATACCCGGTGTTTCCGGTCCGCCGATTTCTTCGACAAGGCCATTGTATCTGCCGCCGCCGCAAAGAGTCGTAATTGCCCCAAACCCTTCAGCATCACTCATGATTTCAAATGCTGTGTGGTTATAGTAGTCCAGTCCGCGTACTAGATTGGCGTCAACCTCGAATTCAATCCCGAGATCAGTCAAATACTTCGTCACTTTACTAAAATATTGAGCAGAGTCATCAGTCAGGTAATCAATGATCGATGGTGCCGACTTCATCAGTTCATGGTCCCGGTCGGCTTTGCAGTCCAGAATGCGCATTGGATTCTTTTCAAGGCGGTTCTGACAATCGCTGCAGAATTCCCCGATTCTAGGCTGGAAATGGCTCACTAAAGCATCCCTGTGAGCTTTTCTGCTTTCCTTATCACCGAGACTGTTCACGACAAGCTTGAGCTTTTTCAATCCAAGTTCCTGATAAAGGGACATGGCAAGGGAGATCACCTCAGCGTCAATCGCCGGGTCTGCACTGCCCATTGCCTCGACACCGAACTGGACAAACTGGCGGAAACGTCCAGCCTGCGGGCGTTCGTAGCGGAACATCGGTCCCATGTAGTAAAGCTTCACTGGCTGATTAGGACTTCCGAACATTTTATTCTCGACAAAAGAGCGAACAGCCGCTGCCGTACCTTCAGGACGGAGCGTCAGGCTGCGGTCACCTCTGTCAGTGAACGTGTACATTTCTTTTTGGACGATATCTGTTGTATCACCAACGCTTCGCTTGAAAAGGTCTGTATGCTCAAAAATCGGAGTCCTTAATTCCCGATATTGATATCTTTCACAAAGTTCTCTCGCCTTCGCTTCTATAAGCTGCCATTTCTCTGTCTGGCCTGGCAAAATGTCCTGTGTACCGCGTGGGATATTGATTTGATTAGCCACAGTGCATCCTCCTCCATTCATTTCAAATCATTACTTTATAGGCGTTTTCACCTTTTCGTTACTTTTAACGGGTTCGGGAATTTTTCGAATAAAAAACCCTTACTGAAAGCAACATTCCAATGCAAAACCGGCCTTATGTAAAAAAAAGAATACAAAAAAGCCCCCAATCCCTTGCTATAATAACAAGGGACGAGAGCTTTGAATTCCCGTGGTGCCACCCTAATTGAAGCGCTTGAATGCACTTCCTCTTTAACAGTTAACGCCTGATTACGTCTCCTCCTAATGATGGGGCAGCCCATGTTCAGAGAAAATCCTACGGAGTGTTCATTCACCAGGTCATCGTGCAGAAATGCTTTCAGCCAGGGCATTCCCTCTCTTTTCACTTGTTTCTTGGCTACTATGCTCCATCAACGGTATGTTTTCTATATAACATTTTATTTATATTATAATACGGAGTCCAAATGGCCTTGTCAAGCACAATTCAAGAACGTTCAATCTGTTTTTTCAGTTTTCGGACATCACGGAGAGAAAGCCCAAATTCCGAAGCTAATTCTACCGTGTTGGAGCTTTGTTCCTTTTGGATAAAATCGTGAAAATCCACTCCAAATAATTGATTCTCCCCGAATGATGCAGAATTTCCTTTGTCACTGAACCGCATGGTATCACCTTCCAATGTTTATTGCTAACTATTCTGCCCACCTCTGAGAAAACTTTTCATGATTTTAAGATATTCTTCAACACTTGAATTTTTTTCGTTCTTTACCGATATAAGAGAAAAGTCCTCGTGATTTTACCGGAAAAATCCGGTAATATATTTTTTAGAGAGAGTAAGAGAGGGAGGGAGAGCATTGCCCAGAAATAAAGTGGTTCCGATCATCCTTTGCTTGATGCTCATTTTCGGGAGCCTTCCAGCTTTAGATTCGGCTCGGGCGGATAATGGAAGTGTCTCGATTACTGCCACAAGCTTGAATGTAAGGTCGGGACCGGGACTAAGTTACCCGGTAACAGGAACAGTCAAAAAGGGAGAAAAGTTTTCAATCGTAAAGGAAGAAGGCGATTGGATACAAATCAGCATTGACGGCAGTAAAAACGTATGGGTCGCTGAATGGTTTACTGCTAAGGAATCTCCCAAGACAGCAGTTTCACCAGCTGTATCGGCAAATTCCAGTGGCACAGGCAGCATCACCGTCAATGGGTTAAGAGTAAGAAAAGGACCAGGCACCAACCACCAGGTCATTGGATCTTTTAACAGTGGACAAGCTGTCGAAATTCTTGGATACAATGGAAATTGGGCGGAAGTGCGCACTAGTAACATAAGCGGCTGGGTCTCAAAGGAATACATATCGGTAAAAGAAAGCAAGGCTTCAGAAGCACCGACAGCAAGCACTAAAACAAGCGGGACGGTCACAGCTACTTCCTTGAATGTTAGAGAAAAGCCTTCATTGAACTCTAGCAAAGTGGGGCAATTAAGTTATGGAGCTGCAGTGACTGTTCATTCACAGTCCAATGGCTGGGCCGAAATTACATACGAAGGGAAAAATGCCTGGATAAGCGCTGAGTATGTGAAAATCGGAGGAAAACCAACGGCTGACAGCAGCAAGCCCTCAACCCCTGCTGATCAGTTCACAGGCACAGTAACTGCCTCACAGCTCAATATCCGGGATAAGAATTCACTGGATGGCAGCGTCATAGGTTCTGTATCAAAGGGACAAAGCTTCAGGATTCTCGATGAACAAAACAATTGGGTCCAGATTGAATACCAGCCTGGCAAAACAGGCTGGGCAGCCGGCTGGTTTTTCGAAAAAAAGAAAAATGGACCAGCAGCAGCACCCAGCCAGTCAGTTCAAAACAGCAGCGTCTCTATGCTTCACAACGGGACAAATATACGTAAAGGACCAAGCACAGGCACACCAGTCATTTACCGTGCCAATCAGGGTGACAGCTTTGAAGTTATAAGCGTCGAGAAAGATTGGTATAAGATTGCGCTGCCCAATGGGACTAGCGGGTTTGTTGCCGGCTGGATTGTTTCGGTAAAGGGTACTGCGCCGCAAATAGAAAGACCGGGAGCGGAAAAGCACACCAAAAACAAAACAATCGTCATTGATCCTGGGCACGGAGGCAGGGATAATGGGACAACAGGTGTAAGAGGAACCCTGGAGAAGACGCTTACCCTGAAAACAGCCCAGCTTTTATATGACAAACTAAGAGCTGCCGGCACAAACGTCATCCTGACCAGGAACAATGATCAATATATTTCACTAGGTTCAAGAGTCAGCAGCTCCCATTACCATAATGCCGACGCGTTTATCAGTATCCATTACGACAGCATTAACGATCGGACCGTCAGAGGCATGACGACTTACTATTACAATTCAAAGCAAAAGCCTTTGGGTGAACAAATCCACTCTTCGGCCATAAGCAAAACGATGTTGAAGGATCGGGGCACTCGGTTTGGCGACTATCACGTCATCAGGGAAAACAAGCAAACAGCCGTCCTCCTGGAATTAGGCTATTTGAGCAACCCTGCCGAAGAGATGCTAGTCAATACACCTCAATATCAGGAAGCAGTAGCAAACGGGATATTTGAAGGACTTGCACGCTATTTTAAGAATAATTAAGCAGACCGACTGAAGACATCCAAACTGTCTTCAGTTTTTTTGTGTTGTAAAAGTGCCTTTATGACTTCGAATCCTTTTCCATAAGAGAATCTATAGGCATGACAAGTCCCCTATATACTAAAAAAAGGAATCCCGCTATTGGGATTCCTTCTTTGAATTATTTGCTGTCAATGATTAATGTAACCGGACCGTCATTTGTCAATTGAACGTCCATCATGGCGCCGAACACACCAGTTTCAACCTTGATTCCCTTTTCGGAAAGGAAACGGTTGAATGCTTCATAGACAGCTTCTGCGTGGTCTGGCTTTGCTGCGTCCATGAAGTTTGGACGGCGTCCCTTGCGGCAATCACCATACAGGGTAAACTGTGAAACGGAAAGAATCTCTCCTCCTACATCGAGGAGGGACAAGTTCATCTTTCCTGCATCATCTTCGAATACCCGTAAATTCGCAGATTTCTCGGCAAGAAAGGCTGCATCTTTTTCTGTATCCTCATGTGTAACTCCGACAAGAATCACAAATCCCTTATTAATGGAGCCTGTTACTTCCCCATCAACCGTCACTTTTGCTTCTTTGCTTCTCTGTATCACTAAACGCATCGGTAATCTCCTTACACATCGGTTTCACCATTTGTTGCTGCATGACTACTAAGTATGCTTAACTCATTACCCTTCTAACCGCATAGATATCAGGGATTTGCTTAATCCTGTCGACGACTCTCTGCAGATGGCTGACATTATGGATGGCGATGGACATATTGATGGTTGCCATTTTATTTTTGTCAGATTTTCCGGAAACGGCTGTAATGTTCGTCTTTGTTTCATTTACCGCCTGCAGGACTTCGTTCAGCAAGCCCCTTCGGTCATAGCCGCTGATCTCGATATCCACATTATATTCTTTGCGGTCATTCAAGCCGGTCTCCCATTCTACCGGAATCAATCTTGCCTGCGCATCCTCAGTGTGGATGTTTGTGCAGTCAGAACGGTGAACAGATACACCCCTGCCTTTTGTGATAAAACCTACAATATCATCCCCAGGTACAGGGTTACAGCAGCGGGATAGCCTGATCAGCAAATTATCGATACCCGACACTCGGACTCCAGACTCTCGCTTTTTAGCAGGTGAAAATGATTTAAGCTCGGAAACAGCATTCGAAATATCCTTTTCCTGTTCCAGGTCACGCTGCTTGCGGAGCTTTTCTGTCAGCCTGTTCGCTACCTGGAGAGCTGTTATTCCGTTGTACCCGATTGAAGCAAACAAATCTTCATCATTGGTAAAATTATATTTCTCAGAAACCTTTTTCAGGTTTTCGGTTGTCAAAATCTCTTTAACATCAAAATCCATATTGCGGATTTCTTTTTCCAGAAGCTCACGGCCCTTTTCAACATTTTCATCCTTCTGCTGCTTCTTGAAGAATTGGCGAATCTTGTTTTTAGCCTGGGAGGTCTGTGCAAGCTTTAACCAATCTTTGCTCGGTCCATAAGAATGTTTTGAAGTAAGGATTTCGATGATATCCCCAGTTTTCAATTGATAATCCAGAGTCACCATCTTGCCATTGACCTTGGCACCGATTGTCTTATTGCCGATTTCAGAGTGAATTCGATAGGCAAAATCGATTGGCACTGAACCAGCTGGCAACTCGATGACATCGCCTTTCGGTGTGAAAATAAACACCATATCCGAGAAAAGATCAATTTTTAGAGACTCCATGAACTCTTCTGCATTTGCAGTATCATTCTGGAATTCAAGAATTTCACGGAACCATGATAGCTTTGTTTCAAAATTGGATCCGTCAGTTGGTTTGCCCTCTTTATATGCCCAGTGGGCCGCAACCCCGAATTCCGCGATCCTGTGCATTTCATCTGTCCTGATCTGGACTTCCAGCGGATCACCTTTAGGGCCGATCACTGTAGTGTGCAGGGACTGATACATATTAGGCTTTGGCATCGCGATGTAGTCTTTGAATCTGCCTGGCATCGGTTTCCAGCATGTATGGATGATTCCCAGGATTGCATAGCAGTCCTTGATGCTGTTGACGACAATACGGACAGCCAGCAAATCGTAGATTTCATTGAACTGCTTGTTTTGCAGTACCATTTTCCGATAGATGCTATATATGTGCTTTGGCCTTCCTGAAATTTCAGCCTTGATTGAAACCTCATTCAGCCTTTCCTTTACTTCATCGATGACTTCATCAAGATATTGCTCGCGTTCTGCCCGTTTCTTTTTCATCAGGTTGACGATACGGTAATATTGCTGGGGATTAAGATAGCGTAAAGCAGTATCTTCAAGTTCCCATTTGATTTTTGAAATACCGAGCCTGTGAGCCAACGGCGCAAAAATCTCCAGCGTTTCATTCGAAATCCTCCGCTGTTTTTCACTCGGCAAATGCTTCAAAGTCCTCATGTTATGAAGGCGGTCAGCAAGCTTGATCAAGATGACACGAATATCCTGTGCCATTGCAACAAACATCTTCCGGTGGTTCTCTGCCTGTTGCTCTTCATGCGACTTATACTTGATTTTACCAAGCTTCGTGACTCCATCAACAAGCATGGCCACTTCGTCATTGAACGCCTTTCTTATATCATCAAGAGTCACGTCCGTATCCTCGACGACATCATGAAGAAAACCAGCTGCGACCGTCGCCGGATCCATCTCCAGGTCAGCGAGAATCCCCGCTACTTGGATTGGGTGGATGATGTACGGTTCCCCGGATTTCCTGAATTGATCATGATGAGCCTGTCTGGCGAACTCATATGCCTCTTTTACCATTTCAACATGTTCATCATTCAAATATGATTTTGTACAGTCAATGACTTGTTCTGCGGTCATTACCTGGTCATTCGCCATAGGATCACCTAATTTAATTTCTTTATATTAACCCGCATTTTCTCTCCAGCGGGAACCAAGGAAAAGTGGACATCAAAAAAATTAAACCTTTATATACAATAATTATTCTTATAAAGGATTGTTACTATTATCAAAGAAAAAATCGAAGATGTAAAGAGAAAGGAAGAGATTTTACAGCAGAAATTAAAAAAATTGTCGAAAGATATTTAATTTCATTCAATTATAGGTTTATTTTAGCAAACCTGCCTGCGATTGGATGTGTTTCTTCTTATAAAGAGCTGTTTTTGTAAAGCTTGTTGTTAAAATCCTAAAACCGATTTTAACGTAATAGATGGCCATTTTGCAGGTCGGTATAAAGTTTGTAAAAGAGTTAACCTTTCGAAAGAAAGTCATTCAACCTATTTTTTAGTCAATAGCAACAAGGCTCGAGAAAAGAGCCTTATAAAAAAAGGGCACTTCGCAATGAAGCACCCTGTCCGTTTAATATTGCATCAAGGTTAAAACATCATAGCCATCCAGCTTTTGACGGCCATCGAGATAAGTAAGTTCAATCAGGAAGGCGATTCCTGCCACAACTCCACCTAGTTCTTCAACTAGCTTGATCGTTGCTTCAATCGTTCCGCCAGTTGCCAGCAGGTCATCGGTGATCAGGACTCTTTGTCCTGGCTTGATCGCATCTTTATGGATCGTCAAGACGTCACTGCCATATTCAAGACCGTAATTGACCTTGATTGTCTCGCGCGGAAGCTTCCCTTCTTTTCTTACAGGAGCAAAACCTACTCCATGTGCGTAAGCAACCGGGCAGCCGATAATGAAGCCGCGAGCTTCAGGTCCGACAACAAGATCTATTTGTTTTTCACGGGCATAGGCCACGATTTGGTCTGTTGCATATCTATAAGCATCGCCATTGTCCATTAAGGTTGTGATGTCCTTAAATTTAATGCCGGGCTTTGGCCAATCGGGAACGATTGTTACAAATTGTTTCAAATCCATTGAATAATTGCCTCCTCATTTTTCACCGACTCTTGAATGAATTGGTCAAACCAGTTCTTCAATTGCTCATACGATGAGTAGAGCAATTCATTTTCAAGAGTGAATGCTTGCACCTTGTGCTGATATGTTTTGGATTCAGTCAGATCCCTTTTGGGGACATTTTCTTCTAGTGAAATAAACCCATTGTTTATTTTAACAAAATCCAGTTCAAAAAACACCTTCGACATGAAATCTATTGTTTCTTTTGTCCACCCTCGATGCTTGGCCAAATCGTCGCCATACCGTTTAAGATCAAATGGCCCTTTCTTGGCGAGGAATGCGTAAAACCATTTGAAATGCTCCCTCGTTGGCATCGTCGTGAAGAAATCGCTGCTTTCTTTATAAAAATGGACATAGACCCTTCCCGGATTTTTTTCGGAAAATAACTTCTCCAGGATTTCTTTGGATGGCGGCAGGTCCAATAGAACAACATACGAATGATCGAGATTCAGCTGTTCAGCTTGTTCATCGGTGGTTACCAGTTCCAATGAGTCTCCGATAATAGGAGAAAACTTATTTTTCAAATCAGCGTTAAAGAGAACCCATTTAATATGATCCCCTGGAATCATTTCAGGAAGCTTTTCCAGTCTTTTAAGACCGCGGAAATCGAATAGCTGCCAGGACTTGACCGCGACATCCCTGAGAAAAATTTGCGGCTTCCTGATATTGTTCCATTCGTTAATGGACAGTTCACCGATGACTGACAGCTTCGAGCTCGGCGAGATATGGTCATGGAGATGGCCAAACCCGAATCCAATTCCATCAATAACCTTACCTTCCTCTTCCAGTGCCAGCTTAAGATGGGACTGATCTGCCCCAATCTTTCTGAGGGTTGATATATTAGCTCCATCAATCAGGACCTTGGGTTTTGGGTTGCTGACTCCATATGGAGATAGGAGCCCTAGTTCGTTTATGGTCTCAATCGTAATCTCTTTAACATCTATTCTCGCATCGATGTGGGAGACAGGAATTAAGTCTTCTTCTTTCAGCTGCTCTTTTGCCAGTGCATTCAATCTTGACCTTAATTCATCCATATTATTAAGATTCAACGTCATGCCCGCAGCCATCGGATGCCCGCCAAAATGCGGAAGAATTTCTCTGCAGGTTGATAGATTTTTGAAAAGATCGAAACCAGCGATACTACGTGCCGACCCTTTCGCAAGCCCCTTTTCTTTGTCAAAACTAAGAACGATTGTTGGCCGGTAATATTTTTCTACAAGCTTGGATGCTACGATGCCGATGACCCCTGCGTTCCAGCCTTCCTTACCAACAACAAGGACTGAATTTTCATGGATTGGATAATTCATTTCCACTTCAGAAACAGCTTCTTCGGCAATTTGTGAAACGATGTTTTGCCGCTCTTTATTGATAGAATCTATTTCTTCCGCAAGCATCATCGCTTCTTCCGGATCATCTGTCATCATTAATTGCACAGCTGGATCTGCACTGCCAAGTCTCCCTGCTGCATTGACCCTCGGTCCAATCATAAAACCTATTGTTTCTTCATCAATGGACGATCTGTCCGTTTTCGCGAGTTTAAGCAGCGCATTCAAGCCAGGCGTCTGGCTCGACTTCAACTTCTCGATTCCCCTCAGGGCAATCAGCCTGTTCTCTCCCATCAGGGGGACAAGGTCGGCAATGGTTCCGATAGCCGCGAACTCTAGCAAATGCTCTGGGACTCTCCCCAGCAGGGCATGGGCAACCTTAAAAGCGACACCCACACCAGCTAAATCCTTGAAAGGGTATACACTGTCGTCCAGCTTTGGATGGATGATCGCAAATGCATCTGGCAGGACCGGTCCAGGTTCATGGTGGTCTGTAATGATCAGGTCAATACCCACCTCTTTGGCAACATCTGCCTCATGGAGAGCAGAAATACCCGTATCGACAGTGATGATCAAGCCTACTCCGCTGTCTGCGACACTCCGGAATGCTTTTTCATTAGGACCATATCCTTCTGTAAAACGGTTCGGTATGTAATAGTCGGCGTTCGCCCCAAGTTCAGCCAGGGCTTTCATCATGACCGTCGTACTGCTCACACCGTCTGCATCATAGTCACCAAACACCAGAATGGGCTCTTGCGTTTCTATTGCTTTATTGATCCGCTCAACTGCCTTATCCATGTCCTTCAGCAAGTAGGGGTCGTGAAATTCGCTTTTTTGCCCAAACAAAAAATACCGGGCATCTTCCACGGTATCCAGTCCGCGATTGACTAGCAGTGAAGCAGTCAGATGATTGATGTTCAATTCCTTGGCGAGTGAATCTATTACTGTCTGGTCGGATTTTTTTACAATCCACCTTGATTTTGGCTTTAACATACGTTCACCTCTCAGCTTATTCATTATACAAAAGCGGAGAGTGTGTTTCAATGACAATGAATGTTAATAAGGGACTTTCGAGTAAGGAAATGTGATGAATTAAAATGGCAGCATAATTGTATGCTGCCATGAGTGCTGGATTAATGGATATCTTCGATTTGTTGTTCGTTCGCTGTTTCTTCCTGGGCTGTATCTTTTTGGGCCAGCTGCTCTTCTAATGAATTGTTTTTCTTCCTCAAAGATTTTACTTCTCTTTGAAGCACAAACATCCTGAACAGACCGACAGAGCCAACGATAATCCCGCCCATCAATACAGAACCTAATATGACCAAGATTAACGGCCATTCTGACTCCCCAAATAAATAGTTCACTGTTACTGGATCAACATTGATGACGGCGAAAACAGCCACAATCAATGCAAAAGCAAGTCCCAGCAGCAATGTCCATTGAAACTTCATTCTATCTCCTCCCCTGAGACTTATTGAATATCTACACCATCCTCGGAATTTCCACTCTCATTGAACGGATTTATATGGACCAGAACATTTTGGACATTTTTATTTTCCATCAGTTTCTTTTTCACACTTTTTCCAATCCGGTGGCCCTGTTCCACGGTGATATGTGGATCGACAGATATTTTCAAATCAATGATAACATAGTGACCATGCTCTCTGGCATGTAATTCATCCAGTTTTTTCACTTCTGCAATTGACTGCACAACAGTCTTGAATTCTTCTGTATCCTCATCATGAAGCACATGGTCAAGTGTGTTATGGATTGACTCCTTGCCAAGCTTCCATGCCATCCTGATGACCAGTAAGGCTACTAGCAGTCCCGTCACCGGGTCGGCGTATTCCAGCCATCCAATTCCAAATATACCGCCAAGCACAGCCGCGCTGATTCCTATTAGTGCTGCTATGGAGGAATAGACATCCGATCTATGCTCATATGCATTGACGATCAGCGCATCACTATTCAATTGCTTTCCCAATTTGTATTTGTACCTGAACATTCCCTCTTTTACTATGATTGAAACGACAACAGCCACAATCGCCACTGATTTGGGAGGTTCAATAGGATGAAAAAATGCTTCGAACGATGATCTGCCGATTTCGACTCCCACAAGCATTAATAATACTGCCACGATGATGGCAGCAATTGATTCAGCCTTACCATGACCATAAGGGTGATCTTCATCCGGCGGAGCTTTCGCCGCCTTGAGACCTATGTATACAGCTAATGAACCCACTACATCAGAAGCAGAATGGACAGCATCGGCTACAAGCGCTTTACTGTTAGCATAGATGCCGACCCCCCACTTCAAGCCAGCAAGTATAATATTGCCAACAACGCCTACCATTGCGGCAAATTCAGCTTTCTTAAAACGAACATCTTTTTCCAATAGCAAAACACCTCTCTGTAAAGAGCTTTTATTCCGTGTTTTTATTTTTCAACCATAATTAGTCTGTCGGCATTCCTTTTATTTTATCCTGAAAAATGGTTGTTCTAACCAGAAATAAAAAATACCACGAAAAATTCCGTGGTATTTTGAATGCACTTATTATTAAACTTGCGGCTCATCTGAGTAGACTTTCTTTTCCTTGTAAGTCTTGATGGTGCCTTTTTTCTTAAGCTCTTTATTTTTCCATACATACCACAGCTGTGCTGCGATGAAAATGGAGGAATACGTACCGGCAATCAGGCCGATCAGGAGAGCAAAAGAGAAATTCCAGATTGATGCACTGCCGAAGATCAACAGAGCCACGACTGTTATGACAACAGTCAGAATGGTGTTGACTGAACGACCGAGCGTCTGGCGAAGAGCAGTATTTACTACATCTGCAATGTCTTGTGGCGTTTTCAAGCGTTTCTTCTTCACCATATTCTCACGCATCCTGTCAAAAGTAACAATCGTATCATTGATTGAATAACCAACAATTGTCAGGACGGCTGCGATGAAGGTAATATCTACTTCAAGCCTTGTGATACTGAATAAGACAATGATGAAGAATGCATCGTGAAGCAATGCGATAATGGCAGCAAGCGCCATGTAAATCTCAAATCGAACCGTTACGTAAATAATGATCCCGACTGAAGCAATCGCAACAGCAATCATGGCATTCTTCGCCAGTTCTTTACCGATTGTTGGTGAAACTGTTCCAACATTCGGCTCGGCACCGAATTCTTCCTTGAAGTGTGATTTAAGCTCAGAGATCTCATCTTTGGATAGAACTGTTTTAAATCTAGCAACGCCAATTTCACCATTATCGCCAGAAATGACAATATCGTTCGTTTCCAAATCAACTTGCTTAAGCTCAGCTTTTAACTGTTCGGCTGTAAGCTTGTTGTTAGACATGACTTCTACCCTTGTCCCAGCCGCAAAATCGATTCCCAGATTCAGGCGGAACACGAGGATTGTAATCAGTCCAACACCGACAAGAACGGCTGATGCAATAAAGAACTTTTTACGGCTTTTGATGAAATCGAATCGATCGAATTTAGTTTTTAAATCCAGCGAATCTAAACCTTCAGAGATATCATGGACTTCACTAGGTTTTACGCCAAACAAGCCTGGTTTGTTTTTGAACAATCCGCTGTTCACGAGCAATCCAAGGAACAAGCGTGCACCAAAGACTGCTGTGATAAAGCTCGCAAGGATACTGATGATCAGCATGGTCGCGAAGCCTTTTACTGAGCTTGTCCCATACGCGAATAATACGATTGCCGCAAGCAATGTCGTGATGTTGGCATCAAAGATCGTAGACAGGGAGCCTTTGCTGCCCGCGTCAAATGCTGCTTTGATATTACGGCCAACCTTCAGTTCTTCTTTAATCCGCTCATACGTGATAATATTCGCATCGACCGCCATACCGACACCGAGGATCAAGGCAGCGATTCCAGGAAGTGTGAGTACACCGTTCATCCAATCAAATACAAGAAGGATGAGGTAAACGTAAATAGATAACGTAATAACGGCAACAATTCCAGGGATACGATATAAAGCAAGCATGAATACGAAAACAGCAAGAATACCGAGGATTCCGGCAAAGATCGTTTCATTTAATGCCTGTTCACCGAACTTAGCCCCTACTGAAGTAGAGTAGGTTTCTTCAAGATTAACAGGCAATGATCCCGCATTAAGAAGTGAAGCAAGCTGCTGGGCTTCTTCAATTGTAAAATTACCAGTAATCTCAACATTCTTTTGGTTCAGGATCTTATCAACATTAGGATTGGAAAGGAATTTAGGTTCAGGCTTCATCCTTTCTTCCTTATAGGAATCTACCCCTTCTTCGAAATCAAGCCAGATGATTAGCTGATTCTCCGGGTACATATCACGGATTTCCTTTGTGATTTCCCCGAATTGATCCCCATCTTTAAGTGTGATTGAAATGCTCGGCTTGTTTTGCTGGTCGAAGCTTTGTTTAGCGCCATTTTCTTCGAGGTCACTGCCGTCCATCATGACGCGGTCGTTCACGTCACGGAAAGTAAGATTCGCTTCTGTAGAAAGAATTTCACGCGCTTTGTTCTGGTCTTTTACGCCAGCCAGCTGTACGCGAATCCGGTCATCTCCTTCAATCTGGATGTTCGGTTCACTGACACCGAGGACGTTGACCCTGCGCTCAAGAGCCTCAGCAGTACTCTTCAGTGTTTCACGGTCAACTTTCTCGCCCTTTTTTCCATTTAGAGGCGTGACTTCATAAAGAACCTCAAAACCACCCTGCAGGTCTAGGCCGAGCTTGATATCTTTCAATATATTCTGGGTTGTTGCACCCATGGCACTTCCGATTAAAATAACCAGCAAAAAGAAGGCCACGATGCGGCTGCGTTTTACCATTATGTATAAATCCTCCTTATTCTTCGCGCAAACATGCTGCCAGACAAATAAAACATAAGACTAAGAAATTAAACAGTAGCCAATTTATAGCATTCTAATTATGTAACAGTTTAAAAAAACTGTCAATTAAGCATTTCCGTTATCTGCATATAGAAAGTCTTTCACTCTAGAAAAAAGCGGTTCTGGATTTTTTCGGGTATCATTATCCGATATAGACATTTCAAGGGTGTTATCTGTTCAAAATGTCTATTAAAGACCTCTTTTTAGACATTTCTCAGGGGTACCTCGCTCAAAATGTCCAATAAACCATATAAAGGAGATATCAGCAATACCTATGAACTTTTAAGGTAAAAAGCTTCATTATTTAAACAGTGCTTTTCGTTCCTCTTCGTCATCCATCGTAAAATCGCCTAATTTGAAGGCTTCAACGGTGGTGAAATTCATTACGTCTCCGATTTTCGCGGATAAAATATCAGCGACGATTTCATACATTTGTATTTCTTCTTTCGGTTTCTTCCACTTTTTCTTCGTGAGATAATCCCATAATTCTTTTTCTCTAACTTGTTCATACCCGAATATTTTGAATTCTTCGATTTTACTTTCCAGAGCGGGCTTTACTTGCTTGTAAAACCGTCCATATTGATGGCTTTGATTCATTACCTGGCCTCCTCGTCCAATTTTCCAGTCTTTTAATGTCTTAACCTTGTCATGCTTTGTCCACTTTCTTGCATATAGTTAATTGTATATGAAATATGCATTTTTGAGAAGGCAGGGAGCGGAATGTCGAAGTTTTTAAAAGGAACATTTATTTTGTTAATGGCCGGGCTCGTCACGAGGGTGCTTGGTTTCATAAATCGGATTTTCATTGCCCGTTTCATTGGCGAGGAAGGTGTTGGCCTTTACATGATGGCCTTCCCCACCATGGTGCTTGTCGTTACGATTACTCAGCTAGGTCTCCCAGTTGCGATTTCAAAAAATGTGGCTGAAGCTGAGGCAAGAGGCGACTTCCGAAAAATCAAGAAAATCCTTGTCGTTTCCCTTGCCACCACAATATCTCTATCGATTGTCTTTACACCGGCACTCATTCTCCTTGCTCCATACCTGTCCGAGACATTGTTCACGGATCCAAGAACACAATGGCCGCTGCTTGCCATTGCACCAATTGTTCCAATCGTTGCAGTATCATCGGTTCTCCGCGGCTACTTCCAGGGAAGACAGAATATGCGGCCATCCGCGATTTCACAAGTGATCGAACAGCTTGTCAGAATCACGTTGATTGCTGTTTTGACAAAGGCCTTCATGCCGTATGGAATTGAGTATGCGGCAGCAGGTGCCATGATTGCGTCAGTGATAGGGGAACTTATCTCATTGATTTATTTAATGACGACCTTTAAGCTTAGAAAAAAATTCAGGCTGCGAAAAAACTTCTTTCAGTTCGTCCATTCTGGAAAATCGACTTTCAATGATTTAATGGGGATTGCACTGCCAACAACGGGTTCAAGACTGATTGGATCTGTTTCCTGGTTTTTTGAACCGATCGTCGTTGCTCATAGTCTAGCGCTTGCCGGTGTAGCTGCCGTCGCTGCCACCAAACAATATGGGGCATTGACTGGCTTTGCCATGCCCTTGCTGTTATTGCCTTCCTTCATCACCTATTCTTTGTCCACTTCACTTGTACCTGCTATTAGTGAAGCGAACTCCCGTAAAAACATGAAGGTGATAGAACATCTTCTGCAGCAATCTTTGCGATTTTCCCTGTTGACCGGGGGCCTGGCGATCGTCGTTTTATATGTACTGGCTGAACCATTAATGACGTTGATGTACGGGACTTCCAATGGTGCACAATTCATCAAGCTGATGGCTCCATTCTTCCTTTTCTACTATTTGCAGGGGCCCCTGCAGGCAGCACTGCAGGCTCTTGATTTGGCCAGGGCTGCGATGATCAACAGCCTGATCGGAAATCTTGCTAAGACCGCTGTGATCTTCCTGTTGGCAAGCCAGCCTGCTTTCGGCATAAACGGCGTAGCCCTCGGAATGGTCATGGGGATCGTCCTGATCACTCTCCTCCATTTCGCGACCATGCTGAAGGCTGTTTCGTTCACCTTTTATGTAAAAGATTATGTGAAGGTTTTGGCTGTAATCATACTCACGGGATCTCTGGGTTTCCTACTATGGGATAGGCTTGATGAAAATCTCTCATTGGCACTCAGGATTCTTTTAAATGCAGGGACTGTAAGCATACTATACGTATCGCTATCTGTTGCCCTTGGATTGATCAGGCAAAATGAGCTTTCAAAAATACGATCCTTACTAACTTCCTTCTTAAAAAAAGGCAAGTAAAAAAACGTGGGCGTTGGTTCCACGTTTTTATTTATCCTTTAAATCGATATAGAATTTTCCATTTTGAAAGCTGCAAAAAGAAATCTCTCCTGGATCTTCGTACCCTTGTTCCCTCAGCTGCATTAACAGCCAGGAACGCGATTTGTCTATCATACCTAAATTATCTTCCTGGATTTCCCCATCAATGATTAACGGTAGTGCAAGGCTGCTGCTGTCCTGCTGTCCTTCCTGCTCACCCTGTTTCTTTTGAAAAATGGACAAGGTCCCTGATGGCTCCAAGATGGCATACTCCACATCTGCAATATCCCCTACATCCTTTTCACGCAATTGAAGCAGCAAATCGTCAAAATTATATCTTTGCGATCGCATGGCTTTTTCATCGATTTTCCCATCATTAATAATGATTGTCGGCTTCCCATCGACGAGATCCCTGAACTTTTTGCTTTTAAGTGAGAGCATCGCCAAGGTGATTTGAATGATGACAAAAATACCGATTGGGAGAAGAGTGTTAATCAAAGGATCTTTCGTATTTTCAATCGCCAACGATGCCATTTCAGCGATCATGATATAGACAACCAAGTCCAGTATACTCAATTCACCAATTTCCCTTTTTCCCATTAAACGAAAAATCAACAGGATCAATAAGTAAAGAAAAACTGTCCTAAAAAGGATGATGAAATATTGTTCCACTTTTCCCCCGCCCTTCACACAGCATTCTTCTTTAGTCTTTTACTTACAACTAAATTAATACTTATTGTTTCAGCATTTTTTAAAGGAAATTCCCGAATAAAAACTGATTCTATTTGTCCTTTTTCGTGAATATGCTTGTACTAGGCAATTCCCGTTTAAAGGGATTAGATCAGAGAGGAGAGGGGTTAATGGAATCCAAAAGTTTAGGAAGGGCCGTCCTGTACGGGGTAATCGCAATATTTCTACTGGCAATCGTGAGCAGTTTGATATTTTCTCTTCTTTTAAAATTCACTTCCGTCCAAGAATCTTCACTTCAGTACGTCATGACATCTATTTCTTTTTTATCCATTTTCATCGGCGGCTTTATTACTGGCGGGAACGGAAAAGAAAAAGGATGGATGATCGGAGGAGCAACAGGCCTGGTTTATTCTTTAATTATATTCCTGTTCCAATACCTGGGTTATGACAGCTTATTTTCACTCGAACAAATCATCTACCACATTTGCTATATTCTCACAGCTATGATGGGCGGCATACTCGGTGTGAACATCGTTGGCGGTCCTTCAAAGGCATAAAAAAGAAGCGAACCGAGAGTTCGCTTCTTTTTCGTTTGGATTATACTCCTGCTGCTGATTCTTTCACGTCGCGGATTGCCGCGCGATCATATGTAAGACGGCTTCCGTCTCCACATTTGATGACAACAGTACCTTCATCAAGTGCATCGACAATTCCATGCAAACCGCCGATTGTTACTACTTTATCACCTTTTTGCAGGTCGCCTTGCATTTGCTGAACCGCTTTCTGCCTCTTTTGCTGAGGGCGGATCAACAAGAAGTAGAATAGTACAAACATCAGCAATAGCGGGAATACTGTACCTACTAATCCTTCCATTCATTTCCCCTCCTTTCATGTTTAAGGCTAATGACGCTATGCGAGAGCAGCCTTATTAAAAAGCAGTTTATTTAGAAGTTTTTGGCATTCGGCTTATTGTAGCCATATTGCTCAAAGAACTCTTCTCTAAAATCCCCCAGACGGTCTTCACGGATCGCCTGTCTGACCTGCTCCATTAATTTTAGCAGAAAATAGAGATTATGGTAAGAAGTAAGTCGAATTCCAAACGATTCATCCGTTTTAATCAGGTGACGAATATAGGCTCTGCTGTAATTTTTGCATGTATAGCAATCGCAGTTAGGATCCAATGGTCCGAAGTCTCGCGCAAATTTCGCATTCTTGACCACCAGTCTTCCCTCACTTGTCATCAATGTGCCATTTCGGGCGATACGAGTAGGCAATACACAGTCAAACATATCAATACCGCGGATGGCACCATCGATCAAGGAATCCGGAGAACCAACCCCCATCAAGTAACGAGGCTTATCGGATGGCAGCCATGGTGTGGTGAATTCCAGCACTCTGTCCATGACATCCTTCGGTTCGCCGACTGAAAGGCCGCCGACAGCATAGCCAGGGAAGTCCATAGAAACCAGGTCTTTTGCGCTTTGCTTTCTTAATTCCTCATATTCTCCGCCCTGGACGATCCCGAATAATCCCTGGTCCTGTGGACGCTGATGGGCTGTAAGGCAGCGCTCTGCCCAGCGGGAGGTCCGCTCGACCGATTTTTTCATGTAATCATATTCAGCAGGGTATGGCGGACATTCATCGAATGCCATCATGATATCTGAACCAAGCGCGTTCTGGATTTCCATTGCCTTTTCTGGTGATAGGAAAAGCTTGTCTCCATTTAAGTGATTGCGGAAATGCACGCCTTCTTCTTCGATTTTCCTGAACTCGCTCAAGGAAAATACCTGAAAACCGCCTGAATCGGTGAGAATGGCACGGTCCCAGTTCATGAATTTATGCAGGCCGCCTGCCTCCTTGACAATCTCATGGCCTGGCCTCAGCCAAAGATGATAGGTGTTGCTCAGGATGATCCCTGCACCCATTTGGACCAATTCCTCGGGTGACATCGTTTTGACGGTTGCCAGTGTACCAACGGGCATGAAGACTGGAGTTTCAAAAGAGCCGTGCGGTGTATGCACACGCCCAAGTCTTGCTCCTGTCTGCTTACAGGTTTTGATTAATTCGTAACGGATTGCTGACAATGTATAAGCTCCTTCCAGAAGTCCAATTTCAATTAAGTGTATATTTTACAATGATAGAACTATAAGATCAGCATCGCATCGCCGAAACTGAAAAAGCGATACCTTTCCTCTACAGCTTTATTATAGGCATTAAGGACATTTTCTCGTCCAGCCAGGGCACTTACAAGCATAATCAATGTCGACTTTGGCAAGTGGAAATTCGTAATCATCCCATCGATCGCCTTAAACTCATATCCAGGATAAATGAAGATGTTTGTCCAGCCATTTTCAGCGACAAACTTACCATCATTGGCTGTCGCAATCGTCTCGAGGGTACGTGTCGAAGTCGTTCCAACAGTGATGACCCTGCCGCCCTGCTCACGAACGGTGTTCAGCAGCAAGGCCGTTCCTTCAGTCACCTGGTAAAATTCAGAGTGCATATCGTGTTCTTCAATCGAATCCACGCTGACAGGCCTGAAAGTTCCCAGCCCGACATGAAGGGTAATGAAGGCGATATGGACGCCCATCTCCTTGATTTCTTCCAGCAGTTCCTCGGTAAAATGCAACCCGGCAGTCGGTGCCGCCGCCGAACCTCTTTCCCTTGCGAACACAGTCTGGTATCTGTCCTTATCCTCCAGCTGCTCCTTTATATAAGGTGGAAGCGGCATTTCACCCAGCTGTTCCAGCACTTCATAGAAGATGCCTTCATATGTAAACTTGAGATTCCTCCCGCCGTGTTCCGCTTCCCCGGTGCATTCTGCTGTCAAAAGGCCGTCTCCAAAGATAATTTTCGTGCCTTCCTTCACTCTTTTTGCCGGTTTCACAAGTGTTTCCCACTCATCCCCCTCAAGCTGCTTCAGGAGAAGGACTTCAACTTTAGCTCCCGTGTCCTCTTTCATGCCAAAAAGCCTTGCCGGAAGAACTTTCGTGTCATTCAGGACGAGGCAGTCACCCGGCTCCAGATGGCTTTTGATGTTCTTGAAAACATCATGTTCTATATTGCCCGATTCTTTATTCAGGACCATCACCCTGCTTTCCGCTCTTTGTTCAAGCGGAGTCTGGGCAATCAGTTCCTCAGGTAAATGGAAATCAAACAAATCTACTTTCATGTTGTCACCCTTACTAAGTTTCTATTTATTTTGTTCATGGGCCGGTCATCTGAATCGGCCGATAAAGTAAAAGATCGCAGATAAGATAATACTTGCCAATATGGATGTCACAATTGGGAAGTAAAAGGTCGTGTTGCCTTTTTTAATGACGATGTCTCCTGGCAGCCTTCCCAAATTGACAAACTGCATGATAAAGCCAATGATGAAAATGACTGCCCCGGCGATCATCACGAATTTAGCTGCACCTGTCATCGTTCAGGCGCCTCCATTTCAAAATGCCGGTATACTGCCTCCGTTACAATTCTTCCCCTTGGTGTCCTCTGTAAAAAACCGATCTGCAATAAATATGGCTCATACACATCTTCAATTGTCTGCGATTCCTCTCCGATGGTTGCGGAAATCGTCTCTAGTCCAACCGGTCCGCCGCGGTATTTTTCAATGATGCCTTTGAGCAATTTATGGTCTATATGGTCAAGTCCCAGGCGGTCTACTTGCATCAGTTCCAATGCCTCCTGGGCAAGAGTTTCCTCAACAGCGCCATTGCCACGCACCTGCGCAAAGTCGCGTACTCGCTTCAATAGGCGGTTGGCGATTCTCGGCGTCCCTCTCGATCTCCTCGCAAGCTCCTGAGCGGCAGGCCAGTCGATGTCAGTTTCCAGAAGCTCAGCTGTCCTGACGACAATATCAGTAAGCTGGTTCTCATTATAGTATTCCAAACGACTCAAAACTCCAAACCTGTCTCTTAATGGAGCTGACAACGAACCAGCGCGGGTTGTCGCACCAACAAGCGTGAACGGCGGGAGATCAAGCCTGACAGATCGGGCACTTGGCCCTTTCCCTATGACGATATCAAGGCAAAAGTCTTCCATAGCAGGATAGAGTACTTCCTCAATCGTCCTTGGGAGTCTGTGAATTTCATCAATGAACAGGACATCTCCAGGTTCCAACGCCGTCAGGATGGCTGCCAGGTCCCCAGGCCTTTCGATCGCCGGTCCGGATGTCGTCCTGAGGTTGACTCCCATTTCATTGGCGATGATTGCTGCCAGTGTCGTCTTGCCCAAACCAGGCGGTCCGTAGAGCAGCACATGGTCCAGCGTTTCACGCCTCATTTTGGCCGCTTCAATAAATACCTCAAGATTTGCTTTCACTTTATCCTGGCCGATATATTGCCTGAGTGTCTGCGGACGCAGGCTCTGCTCAAATGAAACATCCTGGTCGCCCGCTTCACTGGAGATGATTCGCTCTTCCATCAGTTTCTCACCCTTCTAATAAGCTGGTTGACCGATCTCCTCAATGGTATCGGTCTATTTTAACTCAGCATTACTTTAATAGCTTCTGTAAGGCTTTCTTTATATATTGATCTGTCGTCAATGTTTCCTTCTTCAAATCTGGAGTAATTTTGCGGATTTCCTTTTCAGAATAACCCAGCGCCTTAAGTGCCAAAACCGCCTCATCAAATTCGGCTGACTGGCTTATTGTGGCAGTAACCTCGTCCGAATTGAAAAGATTTGGAAAGTAATCTGGCACAAGGTCATGCAGCTTTCCCTTCAGATCGAGGATCATTTGTCTGGCGGTCTTCTTCCCTACCCCAGGGAATTTGACCAGGAACGACTCATCTTCATTTTCAATTGCCTGAACCACCTGACCAGGCTCACCCGATGCCAGGATGGCCAGAGCCCCTTTCGGACCAATTCCCGAAACATTCAAGAGCCTTGTGAAAAGCCCCTTTTCTTCTCTATTCTTGAATCCGTATAGAGCAATGAGGTCTTCTCTGACATAATGATATGTAAAAATACAAATCTCTTTACCTGCTTCTTTTGTAAATACGAATGGGTTTGGTGTCATGATTTGATACCCAATCCCGCCATTTTCAATCACTATATATTCAGGACCGACGAAATCGACGGTACCCTTTATGAATTCATACAATTCTCTCGCTCCTCTGCTTTGCTGTAACTCATTTTAACATACTCCTTTTAAAGGTATGAATAAAAATATGCAAAAAGGCGAACGTATGATCATTTTTATAAGAAAAGCGCAAGCGCCTTGGTCAGCCCCGACAAGCGTTGCCCCCCTATAACGCCACGCCACGTCCTGTGGCTGGCGGGTCTAGCACATCGTGTGTCTCAGAGGGCCGATCGGTGAAGTCGCTCTTTAACTTCATTGGGCGGACCGAAATCGAAAAGTATAGCCGCCTGTCCAGAAACGCAGAAACTGGAGACTCCGACAAAGAAGCGCTTTTTGCTTCTGCCGGCGGAGTTAAAGTTTCGAAGTTTCTAGGAGGCGACACTAGACAAACGTCTCGAGGAGTTAGGAGCCTCAGCTAGACAAGCGACTAGAGCTGCTTAAAGCTAACGCTTCTCGCAAGATACTCGGGGAGCGAATTCAGGGATGAAAACTGGTAGGCGCTAGAGCTAGACACTAATCTAAGTGGATAAATTAATAATTTCTTATCCAGTAATAAAATCTCTCCGAAACCTCGGAAAACACAAATAAGAGCCAGTCAGCCCGGCTCTTCACTGTTTTCTCTTACTGTATATGGTTTAAAAGTCTCCAATACCTCTTCATAACATTGTTTATTCCGGATTGGTATGCCTTTTTTCAATTGATCACGCTTAATACTTTCAAGTCTGCCAAGGTCAATCTGAAAGAAGGATTGGATAATATTCGAACCATCCGGCCTTCCATTAAAAATAGTAAGAACTCCTTCATCTGACAGCCCAAAATATCCATTTGCCTTCAATAGCGGCGAAATATCATCATATTCCTGCCTGAATACTGCCTTATTCGCTTCCATATCTACTAGCTGCCATTCGTCATATTTTGCCCAAAAGTCCTCCATAGACCAAATCGTTTCCTGAATCCGTTCCTCACTCATTTCACCATCAAGATAGACTCTTTGCAAAATGATGGTGACCTTAAGAGGTTCGTTGATTTCATAAACTGCTTCTTCAGGCTTCTCAGCAAAAACTGGCTCTGTCTGAAGTACTAAACTGTATCCCGATAGACTGATTAGGAGCATAACAGCTGAGCTTAATACTTTTAATAATTTGTTTGAAGCCATTGCTGTCCACCTCTCTTATTTGCTAAAATTTGTTTCTTTTTCACTAATAGTGTAGCCAAAATGTTCTTATTTATCCTTTCTAAAAAAGGATGTTTTCGAATGGACTGTTGCTATTCGAATAATAGTACTTAGCCGCATATCACTAGGCTTCAGGGTTCTTTTCTTATTGCTCCTTACCGACGAAGACAAGAAACTCGTAAAAATCCAGCAGCCATATTTTACTTTTGGGTAAAGAAGCGACAAAGTTACGAAAAGAGCTTTAAATAAACATAAAAATAGAAGGCTAGAGGTTACTCTCTGCCTTCTATCTTGCTTACGGATTGAAGTTGATGCTTTCCCTTGGATTTCCATTCTTCCGGTCATAATCAATATTCCTTGATCTGCTGAAAGTTCCTTCATCCTCGATGATTCGAAGTTCTCTGTCTTCGGTATATGGAAGGACAGCCTGTTTGATTTTCTTGTCTGTCTGTTTTTTCTGTGACTTGTCCTTATAGGTCACGGCAATTTCTACTTTCCTGCCAAATAAAACCGATCTTACCTTATCAACATTATCGACAGACTCAGCAGCAATTCCTACTTTGCGGGCCAATCTGTTATCTTGTTCAGAATTATTGTAGATTCTTGCCTGACCGCTTCCCCTGTTCTCACTCAGGTGTCCATGGTAATTTAAATCACCACGGCTGTATTTATTATCTCTTTGGAAAAAGTTATGGTCATGGTCAGAACGCGGGACGGTTGGATTCGGAGGATTGCCATTTTCATCTCTGGATTGAAGCATCCTCCGTTGCTCGTTTTCTGCAGCTATTCCCTCTTTTCCAAAATTATGGTCAAAAATTTCCGTGATCGCACCCTCTCTGTCATCCATCACGTCAATTTCATTCCCTTTTTCGTTCGAGTAATAGCCAAGTGGCTGCCCACCGTTGGCATTCCTGTCCTGTACAGCGGCTTCCTCATTTCCATTACAAGCCGTCAGCCCGATTGTGAGCAAGGAAGCTATAGGTAAGAACAACATCCTTTTGTTCAATCGAAAAACCCCCATCCTAGCTAAAATGAGCAATGTTATATGCTCATTATTAGAGTGCGGATGGGGCTGGATTTTCATTCTGACAGATACGTCCAAAAACCTAATCATCCAGTCTGGATTTAACCTCTTCCTGAAATCGTTTCCTTTGCTGATACTGGCTGACAGTCATTTCAACGATTGGTGCCAGACTATATGGATTGGACTGATTTCTGTCTCTCAACAAGCGGTTCCACTCCCTTAGAATATCAGCAGGGTACAATAGCCCGCATAAGAAAGCATCAAAGTGCAACCATTTATTTAAATGATTTATTTTTTCCAGTGACTCAAACTGCCAATCCAGGAATGGCAGAATCCGATTTGCGTACTGCAGCATATCATATGCTCTCGATCCAGTGCTGATCAAATCGAAATCAATTATGATCAGCTTCCCAGCCTTCGAACGCAGAAAATTGTGATGGGCTACATCCCCATGTAGGATGACTGGCGGCTCTGTTTCAAGCTCATTTTTCAACTTCACAAAATTCGTCAGGGAAAAATCCGCCCATTCGAGCAGCTCATTGGTCAAGCTTTTATTTACATAGCGATTAACTGCAGGGAGGTTTTTCGTGAATTCATTCGTTCGATGCCGCCACTTTCTCGCTAAATCCGTTTTCGGCAGCATAGCAGCATACGAAGGAACAAGAACGGAAGTATGATCATGGAACCTATTCAGCAGTTCAACGCCTTCCTCTCTGTCCTTTTGGACTCCATAATCAAAACGCTGTTCATGGTGGTCAATAAACTCAATACAACCATAGTATGACCCATGGAAATGAAGCGGATCTTTATTTTGATTATAAAATCGGTAGGATTGGTCAAAACCCGATTTTCGTAAAGATGAAGCAAATGTTTCTTGAATTTTTAATTTTCGCAGATCCTTATATCCTTTTATAATAATTTTTTTGCTGACCGTTTCAATAAGATAGACATTCCCTCTCAGATGGGTCATACCTTTGATTTCCACATCTAGTTCTCTGGATAAATAAGAGAAGAGACGATTGAAAAAGAAATCGTCTCCACCCCTCTTGATGTTAATATTCATTGCTCTCTTCATCATTGAAGCGAGGCATTGGCATTCCGTATCCTCCACCCATTGGACCAGCTCCATAAGGATTCATGAACCCCTGCGGACCCATGCCCATTTGATATCCATGGTGCGGGTGAGGATGCATACCCGGAGCACCGGCGAAGCCGTGGTGCATCATATGCTGAGGATGGTGCATGCCTGCTCCCATCATACCGTAAGGATTACCCATTTGACCTCCGCAGCCACAATCATTGCCGGCACCCTGGACTGCCTGCTTAGGCATCATCGGAGGCTGCATCATGCCGCCTACTTGAGGCATTTGGTTATCCATCATTCCACCAACCTGCGGAAATTGGTTATCCATCATTCCGCCCACCTGTGGCATTTGATTTTCCATCATTCCGCCTACCTGCGGCATCATTGGCATCTGGCCCTGCATCATTCCTCCAACCTGCGGCATTTGATGCGGCATCTGGCCCTGCATCATCCCTCCGACCTGTGGCGGCATTTGATATGGCATCTGATTATCCATCATTCCGCCTGCCTGCGGCATCATTGGCATCTGCCCCTGCATCATTCCTCCGACCTGCGGCATTTGATGCGGCATTTGGCCTTGCATCATTCCGCCTACTTGTGGCGGCATTTGATATGGCATCTGATCATCCATCATTCCGCCGACCTGCGGCATTTGATTATTTTCCATCATTCCGCCTACCTG